>JBIKWF010000190.1:0-4731 GCA_044356455.1 Bdellovibrionota bacterium
GGATATCCTTCCGCATGAATGTAAGAAATTTCTTTCAGCTTCAATGCGCCCTCAAGCGCAATTGGATAGCAGATGCCCCTGCCTAAGAATAAAAAATCCTGCGCAGAGTGGAATTCTTTAGCTACGCGCATCACCACATCTTCGCAGCTAAGACTATCGCCGAGCGCCCCTGGAAGCTTCACGAGCGCATCAAGCAGCGGGAGCAGCGTCTCTGCCTTAAGCACTCCCTTGGCCTGACCAAGATACGCAGCAAACAAAAGACCGGAAACGAGCTGAGTGGTAAAGGCCTTGGTCGATGCGACGCTGATTTCAGGTCCCGCATAGGTAAAAAGGACATGTTTTGCTTTGCGGGCCAACGAAGATCCTACCACGTTACATATCGCCATCGTAGGAGTTGCAATGCCAGGAGAAGCTTGACCCGAAGCAGCTCCTGCCCGGTTCACCATCTCAATCGCTGCGAGAGTATCTGCAGTTTCACCAGACTGAGAAACCGCGACCACAAGCGTCTTCTCATCAAAAATTGCTTTGCGGTAACGGAACTCAGAGGAGTAATCAACCTCGCACGGAATTCCCACTAAGCTCTCGACAAAGAACTTCGTCACAAGTCCCGCATGCCACGCCGTTCCACATCCCAGAAGCAACAATCGCTGAGTACGTTGAATTATTTCGGGCGTGAGCCCCAGCTCGTTAAGAACAACGGAAGCGGGCTTAAGGTGCACCCTTCCTCGAAGAGTGTCGGCGAGCACCCGAGACTGCTCATCGATCTCTTTACGCATGAAATGCTTGAACCCGCCCTTCTGCGCAGTCACAGGGTCCCAGGTCACGGTTTGTACTTCACGCGTGACTTTCTTGCCCTCGTTCTCAATTCTTAGTCCATCAACCGCAATCTCTGCGATGTCGCCATCCTCAAGAAAAATAACGCGGCGAGTGGTAGCGAGCACCGCCGGTATATCACTCGCAACAATGGCCTCCCCTTCTCCTAGGCCAACCACAATAGGAGTAGCATTTTTAGCCACCAGCAAACGATCGGGATGCCGAGCATCAATGGCAACAAAGGCATAACTCCCGCGAACCTCGTGGCACACGGCTTTCAAGGCTTCAAAAGGCTTAAGTCCAGCCTTAAGATGTTTATCGAGCAAATGGGCCGCAATTTCGGTATCTGTCTCTGACGAAAAAACAGAGCCCTCTTTCTCAAGCTGATTACGCAGCTCTAAATAGTTCTCAATAATTCCGTTGTGAATGAGACTTACTGAACCGGCGCTGTGAGGGTGCGCGTTGGTCTCCGTGGGTTTCCCATGGGTAGCCCAGCGCGTATGGCCGATACCAATCTGAAGCCCAGAACCAGGAACATAGGCTGGGTAATCCTTACGGCCGCCAAGGACTTTACGAAGTTCCGAAAGCTTTCCTGGTGCCCGCGCAACAAATACTTTTCCCGCACCAGAGGCGTCACTTCCCCCGGAAATAGCCACCCCCGAGGAGTCGTAGCCCCGGTATTCAAGTTTCTCCAATCCGGCGAGAATTATTGGCAGCGCTTCATGAGGTCCAACGTAGCCAACTATTCCGCACATGGAGAGAACCCTGCAAAAAATAAAGAAAACAAAATGGCAATAAGTTCCTGAAAATGCAGAAAAAAGCGCGCCCTGAGGGAGTCGAACCCCCGACCCTTTGGTTCGAAGCCAAATGCTCTATCCAGCTGAGCTAAGGGCGCCTCGGAACTCGTAAGGATATAGGTATCTCACGGGACGAGTTATGCTTCAACCCAGGCCTTGGAAGCTTTTTATAGAGGCTCTTAACTTAGGGAACCTCTGAATAATCTCGATTTTCTATTTTTTCTCTCTGTGATCTCTGTGTCCTCTGTGGTTTTTCAACAATTTAAATCAACCACAGAGGGCACTGAGTTCACAGAGTGGACTTTTTCAGAGGCTCCTTAGCTACCCCTTGCGGCTAAAGCGCTGAAAAGAGTGCGTGGGATAATCCTCAGACTCCACAAGCTCGAACTCAGGTCCAGGCGCAGGAAAGTGGGCGTCGCCTTTATGGCTACCCTTTACTCTCGTGACAAAAAGCTCCTCCCAAAGAGGTCTGGTTGCCTTATAGATCTGCTCCCCTCCGACGACCCAAACAACATTCGAGGGTAAAGTCAGCCCTTCGCCCTGAAGAGCGTTAAAAGCTTCCTCGGGGGACCGGAAAACAAGAAACGAATTGTCAGAGGGGGAAGAAAGGCTCCGGGAGATCACGACATTCAGCCTTCCGGGAAGTGGCTTAAACTTGGCCGGCAGCGAATCAAACGTCGCTCGCCCCATCAGCACCGTATTGCCCCTGGTGAGCTGAGAAAAGCGCTTTAAATCTTCCGGCACGTGCCATGGCAATTTATTCTGATAACCGATCACCCAGTCATCATCAGCCGCCACTATCGCTTTTACCGTAATTGCTTTCACGAAGCTTTCCTACCTAGCGCGCTGCGTCTGCGACTCTAAACCGCGATGTCGAATTTAATCGTGGGGTGCGGGTCGTACCCCGAGAGCTGAAAATCGTCATAGGAGAAGGCAAAGAGATCCTTCACCAACGGGTTTAGTTTCATTTGCGGCAAAGGACGAGTCTCGCGCTTTAGTTGCTCAAGCGCTCCGTCCACATGATTAGAATAAATGTGCAGATCTCCAAACGTGTGAACAAACTCATGCGCCTCAAGCCCAGTAACTTGGGCTACCATCATGAGAAGAAGCGCATAACTTGCGATGTTAAAGGGCACGCCAAGCATGAGATCCGCTGAACGCTGATAGAGCTGCAGGCTAATGCGTCCGTTCTGCACATAAAACTGAAAAAGAGTGTGGCAAGCAGGCGGCGCCTTGACCGGAATTTCTCCTGGATTGTAAGAAACAATCAGGTGCCGGCGGCTTGTCGGATTTTTCTTGATGCCTTCCACCACTCGAGAAATCTGATCCACGGGAACGCCATCAGGACCCTGCCACCGTCTCCACTGCTTACCGTAAATGGGTCCCAAATCGCCTTTTGCGTCCGCCCATTCATCCCAAATCGTAACTTTATTGTCGGTAAGATACTTGGTGTTCGTGTCCCCCTTTAGAAACCACAGCAGCTCGTGAATAATAGAGCGCAGGTGGACCTTCTTCGTGGTGAGAAGCGGGAACCCATCCCGCAAGTTACAGCGAATCTGACGCCCGAACACAGAATAGGTCCCGACGCCGGTGCGGTCCGACCTAAAACTTCCGTCTTCCGGCTTCCCGTTCTCAAGAACGTCCCTTACGAGGTCGAGGTACTGTTTCATAGGCTTACTCACGTCACCGCTGGTATCGGACCACAGTCTCTTTCCGACCACTCTACTGCAGCCTCAAGGCCACAGAAAAGGTCCTGATACCCGTTTTTTACCGAGATTACCCTCTCGCGCACTCTCAATGAATTAGGTACAGGGGAAACTAAGGAACCTCTGAAAAAGTCTGCTCTGTGAACTCTGTGCCCTCTGTGGTTGATTTAAACTGTTGAAAAACCACAGAGGACACAGAGAACACGGAGAAAAAATAAAATATCGGGGGTTTTCAGAGGTTGTCTAAAAAACGTCCGAAAACCTCCCTTAGTGGTCTTAGTGGTTGTTTTTATAAACCACCACTAAGGGACGAGAAATTGCCGAACTTTTGGTTCTTCAGAGTCTCCGTATCGAGATATGAGCGCACCTTACGATTTATCAGCACTTTGGGAGCTACGCCGCAGCCCATTGCCCTACCCCCAGACCTTTCACGGGCGCGGCATTGTGATCTCAGCAGGAGGCAAATACCTCCCTGCCGCCTATCTTGCCATTCGCAGCCTGAGAAGCCTCGGGTGTTCCCTTCCCATCCAGCTTTGGCATTTAGGTCCCTTAGAGCTTCCAAACGCCCTCAAGCCCCCCTTTTCGGCTCATGGAGTAGAATGCGTCGATAGTTTTGAGATTCGGAAAATCTTCCCAAGAAAAAACATTTCAGGCTGGGCGAATAAACCTTACTGCATCCTTCACAGCCCTTTTAAGGAAGTCCTCTTTATTGATGCCGACAATTTGGCTCTGAGAGACCCTACGTTTCTCTTCGACAATTCGGAATACCGGGATACGGGAGCGATATTCTGGCCAGATTTTATTTCCCCCACTCCTCAGTACTGGAGCATCAAGGACGGCGCCTGGGATCTGCTTGGCATCCCCAAGCGAGAGCATGCGGAAACTGAAAGCGGTCAACTTCTTATCAATAAGGAACGCTGCTGGCTTCCGCTGCTCCTGACCATGCACATGAATGAATTTGCCGATTACTTTTATGAGACCGTAAGTTACGGGGATAAGGATTTATTTACCTTTGGCTGGGACCTGGTTGGACAATCCCCCTATCGCATCCCTAAAAGGCCCGAAATTGCCGGGGAATTAGTACGCCATCAGTTTGCGCCAAATGGCTCGGAACTTTTTCTGCACGGCAGAAAATGGGTGCTCCCCGCCGAGAAAAACCTGCGCTGCCCCTGGTACCCGAGGGAGGCTGAGTGTGTAGCCTGGCTTGAGGAATTGACTAAGGGTTGGGCCCTGCCCTAACGGCGGATATCAACCGCTCTCCTTGATTGCAGAAATTTATGGAAACTCTGAAAAATTTACCTCTGTGTACCGCCGGGTAGACCCGGCGGGAGGGAAGCCCCCTGACCGCCGAAGCCCCCCACAGACCCGTACGTGCGCAATTAACGCATACGGTTCCTCAAGGGTAACATTTACTG
>JBIKWF010000191.1:0-4718 GCA_044356455.1 Bdellovibrionota bacterium
ATGTATTGGAAAGAAGCCTAAAAATTAGGCGCGTAAGACTATAAAATCTATTACTTCACCCGCGCGACCTTCGGGGAGCGCTGTACCTATGGAGTCTGGCCCGTCCTACGGGACAGACTCCTAGCCGTCATTGCTCACAGCCCGTCGGGGCTGTGAGCAATGACGGCTAAGGAGGCCCCGAAAGAAAGCTCTGTGCACCCGAGATGAGGAAAATCGAATTACCCTCTTGACCTGATTGAGCAATCTAGTTTTGGCTCTGGAGTTTTGTTTACAGTGGTTTAAATGTTTCTGACCACCGCTACAACCGTGGTCTATCCCTCTTTACCTCGACCTCTACAGCGATACTCCCCGTAACACCGCAAGCAAACGGTCAACTTGCTCTTCCGTATTGTTTGCATTAAACGCCAAACGTAGCCCACATTGATCGGGCGGAACCACTGGATAAGCCCGCCACCCCGCCACTATTCCGGCTTCTATCAATTGGCGTGCTACGTGAGTCAACGCATCAAACTCTCCGAGATTCAGGTAGACCATCGGCAAGAGTTTGTTATTGCTCACTGGGAGTCCGGATGAGCGAGCTCCACTAAGAAAACGCTGCACCAAATTACGAATCCGTGCGCGCGCACCGTCTCCCTTTTCATGATTAAGCTGCAGAGCTGCATTCGCTGCGCCAACCAAAAGTGGTGAAACCGGAGCGGAGAAGAGATAATGAGTTGCAGTAGCGCTTAAGTCTCCTCGCCACTCTGTGGCAATGGCACAGAATGCCACCGGTACGCAAAGCGCCTTCCCAAGGCTGCTCACGTAAAATGTCCGCGCGTAGTCACCCTGCGAATGGGCGACGATTCCCTGCCCCCCGCTGCCCCACTCATTATCCTTTTCTGGCGCACCCCCCAAAATGCCAAAGCCATGTGCATCATCCACATAGATCCATGCTTCATACTGACGGGCCAAGGCTTGAATTTCTTTAAGGGGAGCAATTGCACCCGAGACACTGTAAACACCATCTATCGCAATAACTATGGGCGAAATATGCCGATTCTGCTCGAGCAAGCGGTGTAGGTTCTCAAGATCCTGATGCGCAAAGCGGTGAATAGTGGCGCCGTGATCGCGCGCTAAACGGCAAGCCTCCCAGACTACGGTGTGGAGCTTTCGATCGGCGAGAATCACGCCGCGACCTGCAATTGTTGGTAAACAACTAAAATTAATCATCGTAATTGAAGGCCCGAGCAAGCTTTTTTCTGCTCCGAGTAATTCAGCGATTTTCTCCTCTAAGGCAAGATAGGGCGGGGAATCAACCTCCATTCGCGACCAAGGCGCGAGAATCCCCCACTCATCAAAATGCTCGTTCGCGAGCTGACGAATGAGTGGTTCAAAGTCGAAACCGAGATAGTTGGTAGAGCAGAAATCATCAAATGTCTGGCCTGCGGAGACGAAGGTGCGATCCGCCATGCGGGAAGCGGGAATGCGAAACAGCCCTAATTGGGCGAGTTGGGCTATTTGATCATTCATTTTTCAGCTCGGCCTGGTTATGTTTCTCGAAGAGCTCTTCAAAGAAAGTTATTTTACTCTGTTCCTGCGTCCCTCCCAAAATTTTGAGCGCCATCAAATCTCTGAGGACCTTTTGTGGTATCTGATTAGCTCGGTATCCGTCATATCCAAAAACCTCGACGGCTCTGAGCGCGGCAGCGGACGAGTCTTCACAGATTGCAATCTTTATGGCCGCGAGTTTTGCTGCTGAAGAATCAGCGACCGTAGAATCCACAAGAGCTGACAAGGTGGTCTGTGCTAAAGCTAAGCCAACTACCTTCTCTTGAACGTATTGATGCTGGGCGAGCGGCGTACTCGTCCTCTCGCGCTGCTGGAGATGCCGTAAAACCTCATCCAACAAACCTTTCAGCGCCCCGGCAACCAGAGCACCAATGAGTATACGCTCGCTATCAAAGCAGCTTTTCAGAATAGTGAATCCGGCGCGTGGTGCACTACCAAGGAGCGTAGCAATACCAAAGGTGTCATTGACCGAAATAGTACCGGTTGCACCAGTAAAGAAGCCACTCAACTCCATGGAATCAGATTGTTGCTGCATCTGCTCCCGAGTAGCCAAGAATACTTCTAAATCGCGGTGCGAATTACCCCTATCAATCCATGCCGATATCAGCGCCACATCCGCACTTGGCACATTGGTTATTCCCCGCTTGTTTGCTACCACCCGATAGCTTTCCCCGTTAAATGATGCCGAGGCTTGCATACTTCTCAGGCTCGTTCCAGCGCCGACCTCGGAGTTGGCTATTGCGGCAATGGACTCTGCACTTGCCACCCTTTTACTGACGTCACACAGAAGATCCGAGCTTCCGAAGGTGGATAAGGCTTCTGCGGCAACTAGTTGCGCCACCAAAGCGACCCCCATCGGAATGTCTAGCCCGTGGTGACCAATTAAAAAGAGGCGGCGCACCTTCTCAGCTAATGGTACGTGAGCATCAAAAAGCCCAAATTTGCCAAAGCCTCGAAGTACGTCACAATCAAAAACTCTGCCACTATCGCGCTCAAGGAGAGATGCACGCACGTGCTCCTGAATGTGCCGCACAAACTCGGGCTCTGTGTCGACACTAGTATTGGTAGAGCAATTTGAATGGGTTTTCATAATGCACAAAATCAAAAATGAAGTTGGATTACCTTATCCGAGTTCTTAAGGTAAGAGTTCTGGTGCGAGACTTCACGGTTGGTAAGGGCAGCTTCGAAAACCTCAAGAACACCAAGCGCGCCCCTCCCTACCGAGGTGAACGGCGAAAGGGTAAGAATCAAATCCAATTGTCTCTGCTTCGAGCGCTTAATGCGCCGGCGCATATCATTACCGAAATAACTGTAGGAATAGCAGCTTAGATAGGCGAACATTTGGGCACGTGGGGCACGGCGCAAGACATGTGAAGCCGTGCGCTTGGTCGCTTGAGCGCTACGCTGAATTTCTCGCAGACTCATGTTTCTCCCTAGTCCAGAATGTCCCGCATAGATAATGACATCCGACCGTAACGAACGCTGGGCAAAGTCCCAATGCTGTGGAGGCTCCTCCGCAAAGACGTCTGTTGGTCCGAAGAACGTCCTTAGCCGAACGGCCTGGCCACTCTGAACCAAACGGCCCAAAAGAGTAATCTCGATTGAGTTATCCTTAAGTCTGCGCTGCATATTCTCAATATGCATCAACTCCGAAAGAGCTCCTAGAAAGAACAGATACTCGTAGAGCCCCCTTTCTAGCTGTCTTGTGTTTTCTACTCGTAGTCCGGTCACTCGATCAAATGCGATGCGCCCGTTAATCTCACCCGAGCTAAAGTGTTTGATATTGTGATCGGCCGTACCAAAGATGAGCGAGACCTCGCGCGGTCGCTGCACGCGCTGCAGAGGCATGGATACCTTATGCCGGTGGGAACGAGCGAACGACGAATGTGGCGCGGTGAGCACTATCGGGGTGGTAACAAGCACATCTTGTAAAAGCGTTTCGCAATTGAGCCAGCGCAAATTTGGCTCCAAGCTGCGCCGAAGCGGCGACCAGAAATACCAGAGGTAGGTTGGCTCTGGAAAATCGGCCAATTCATTTGTTGCGCAGGGGAAAACCTCAGCTTTCTTTTGGTTCCAACGATATACCTGGCGGTCGGAGCGGCCCACGGAGAAGTAGGCCAACCATGGGTCCAGGGGGAGTTGTGACACGATTGTCTCCATAGGAACTCCACATGTGCCAAGCTTAAACCGAGCGCTATAATGAACACGTACTGCGGGATCGCTCGCTTCGGTTCTGCCTGCCGCATAGGCCTGTTCGAGGTACTTATTGGGTATCGGCAACTCTCCCACTGGTTGGAACGCCATGGCGCGCGAATAGTGCGTCTCTTCCAAAGAAAGGATGGCTACGGCTGGGTCTTCGGCCGAGAGGGCAGCAGTTCGATGAGATCTATTAAAATTGTTAATAAGAAAGCCCTGGGCGAAGTTGAGCTGTTGCCGAACACTTTCCATGAGAAATTTCTTGGTAAGCAATTCAGAGTTTTTGCCGAGAAATTTCTGGTTTAGAACAAAGGAGCTTTCGATCTTGGCCTCATACTGCACAAACTCGCCAACACAAAGTGCGAGCAAAGGTGCTTCATGCGAAGCACTCTTTGGGCTTGATTTACTTGCATTTGATGAATTCAAGAAGAGAAGTGGCGCCGTAAGCAGTATGGCGAAAAGTGCGAGGCCAAATGACGTTGCGAATCTAGCGAATGGCCTATTAAGATACCTGAAAGAAGAGCGATGTTGCGTTTGCTCTGGCCGCCGTGCCCTACCCTGGATCGCGTCTTCTAAATCGTTAGTATTCATTCCCTTGCCACGTCGTACCGAAAGCAGCTCTCTTCAGCCGGACTTTATTGTCCATTAGATGCAGTGCAGTGGCTAAGCATGCCAACGAATCTGAACGGCGGGCCTCTACTCGCCATTACATCGCACGGGACCCATTCGGATCCGCGAGATTTCCAACGGCTATGAGCAGCGGTGCGACGGCAGGGAGCATCCGCTGGATCAATTTGCTCTCTTCCGTAAACCTAACTTTGGTGTGGTTTCTAAGCAACTTTTCTGACGATTTGTCGATTAGGGTTAGAAGGGTTAGGTCGCGGAGACACGGAGACCGCGGAGTGTTCGCCTGCAAATTTGTAACTTTCTAGGTTTCACCAGGATTTTGTTTGCGAATGTTCAGGATAACTAGC
>JBIKWF010000012.1:0-62277 GCA_044356455.1 Bdellovibrionota bacterium
TAATGAAGGTGCTTGTTGAGTCTGAAAAGCGTAACAAGTTCCCTGAAGTCGTGGCGGTCGAGCTTGCGAAGGAACGTGTGCAAGCTACGCGGGAGAAGCAGGCTCGTTAATCCAGGCTTGTGTTCCTCTCTTTTGGGCAACCTCTAAAAACGCACCTCTGTGTACCGGCGGCAGTGGCTCCGTGGAGCACCCTCGCATTGCAACACTCCGCCGTGGCGAACGGAGTGGGGCGAGGTTGGAATCTCACGGCCTCAGACGCCTAATGGATGACCGTTTTCTGCATGGCGCGCACAACATATTGAAACCATTAGGCTTGCATCGCGCTCAGGCTCTAATTGTCAAAATAGGTGGCTTTTTAAGCATAGTTTGTGTCATTATAGCCATCTAGATTGGTTGTTAAAGCTGCAATACAGCCAGCTTTCATCTATAAAGGCCGCGATGCTGTTACGGGAAACAACCCAACATCTGCAGGGCTGGTATCAAGCTAAGCCTCGTAAGCCACTGTTCCTGAGGGGGGCGCGTCAGGTTGGCAAGTCAACGGCCGTGCGCAATTTTGCGGATAGTCAGGGCCTCTCGCTTATGGAGGTAAACCTTGAGCTTGCATCGTCTTTGCGCCCGGCATTCTTGTCGCTAGATCCGGAGAGGATTCTTCAGGAGATTCGGTTCTTCCTTAAGAGAGGAGGCGAGGCGGGGCATGGGAACAGCGTGCTTTTCCTGGATGAAATTCAGGCCATTCCGTCCGCCATTCAGTCGCTGCGTTACTTCTATGAAAAGTTGCCGAACCTCGCAGTGATTGCTGCGGGCTCCCTAGTTGAGTTCGCGCTTGAGGAGGCGCAGCTCTCAATGCCCGTTGGCCGAGTGGAGTATCTTTATCTTCAGCAACTTTCGTTCAGAGAGTTTGTGGTAGCGATGAATGATCTAGACCTCGTCGCGCTGATGGATAGCTATTCCGTAGGCGATTTGCTCCCGGCTACCGCACATAACAGGTTATGCGCGCTGCTACGCTCATTCTTGCTTGTCGGCGGAATGCCAGAAGCCGTTGATTCTTTTGTGCGCACCAAGGATCTTCAGGCAACTCGCAAGGTGCAGAGTAATCTCATCAATACGTATCGCGAGGATTTTAACAAGTATTGTAAACGGCAAGATCTGGTAGAGCTCCAGAGCATTTTCGACCGTTTACCCGCTGTGGTAGGGGATAAAGTTAAATTTTCAAAATTACTGCCTGAGGCACGTGCGGCCAAGACGAAATATTTGTTGGACCTGCTGTTCAAATCGCAAATCGCCCTGAAGGTGTCGCATGCCTCGGGTAACGGTGTGCCGTTTGAGGAAGATCCGGCGGTTTTTAAGTCCTACCTTCTTGATTGCGGATTGTTGGGTAATCTCAACGATATACCAGAGCTGCCCACCGAAAGGATGCTTGAGCTGATATTCACGAATGAGGGGCGTCTTGCAGAGCAGTTTGTTGCGCAGCATCTGACGGGATTGCGTTCCTCAGAGCAACGCCCCGCGCTCCATTACTGGCTTCGTGAAGGGAAAAAAAGCAATGCAGAGGTAGATTTCTTGATGAGTGTCGATGGCCGAGTGGTGCCAATCGAGGTTAAAGCAGGCGAGGCTGGCAGGATGAAGTCGCTTTTGCAGTTTGTTCAGGAGAAGCAGTCCAGAGTTGCAGTACGGTTTGATTTAAATCCACCGAGTTTGCAGCAGGTGGAGTTTCGGCCGTCGCCCGCAGGTGACCTAACGGAACGAAAGGTCCAGTTTTCACTGCTTTCGTTGCCACTCTACCTTGTGCAGCAGAGTCAGCGCTTGGTCCGAGAGGTTGTAGCGAATCAGAGGTTACTTAGGGAATAACTCGATGGAAGTAACGGATCGCACTCCAATCCTTCCCAAGAAGCCTTAGGGGCTCTAGACTGTTGAGGAACTTCCGCTACCGATTAACCGACCGCACTTTCAGGAGCAGCTCAGCGTGTCGTCTTCGTCCTCACCAGAACCGCGCTCAGAACGTCGGCCGCTTTGCCAGCCGCGTGAGGCTCCCTTTGTGCTGCGCTCCGAGTTCTCCCCTAGAGGAGACCAGCCTGGCGCCATTGCCACGTTAACCAAGAACATCAAAGACGGGGTGCGGTATCAAACGCTGCTTGGAGTCACAGGCTCAGGAAAGACGTTCACTATGGCGAACGTCATTCAGCAGCTACAGCGTCCCGTGCTTGTTATTGCTCCTAACAAAACGTTAGCGGCTCAGCTCTATTCAGAATTTAGGGAGTTCTTTCCCGAAAATCGCGTGCGTTATTTTGTAAGTTACTACGACTATTATCAGCCAGAGGCTTACGTCCCCTCAACGAATACCTTCATTGAAAAAGACGCGGCGATAAATGAAGAAATAGACAAGATGCGCCACTCCGCGACCAAGGCGCTCTTAGAGTCGCGAGATTCAATTATTGTGGCGAGCGTGAGCTGCATATACGGGCTCGGAGCGCCTGAAGATTATTTCAATATGATGCTCTTTGCCGAAGTAGGGCAAGTCTTTGCGCGCGAGGAGATAATTCAGAAACTTGTGGCGATGCAGTATCGTCGCTCAGACGCTGAGTTCTCTCGCGGGAATTTTAGGGTACGAGGGGACGTGATTGATATTTTCCCTTCGGACGATGATGAACATGCCGTGCGGCTTAGTCTCTTCGGCGATGAAATCGAGGAAATTCGGGAAATCGATGGGCTTACCGGCCAGACGGTTCGTAAAGTTCCTTCCTGCGCGGTTTATCCCGTGAGCCATTTCGTGACGGCGCGCGAGTCGGTAAAGAAAGCGATCAAAAGTATTGGTGAGGAGCTAGAGGACCGTCTCAAGGAACTAGAGTGCGATGGAAAAATGCTTGAGGCCCAGCGTCTTGAGCAGCGCACGCGTTATGATCTTGAGCTTTTAAGCGAGATTGGATTTTGCCCGGGCATCGAGAACTACTCTCGCCATATGGCAGGCCGAAAAGCCGGGGAATCCCCCACGACCTTACTGGATTATTTTCCTAAGGATCTGCTTCTTGTTGTCGACGAAAGCCATGTCACGGTTTCTCAGATTGGGGCGATGTATCGGGGGGATAGGTCCCGCAAGACGACCCTCGTCGATTACGGTTTTCGTCTTCCCTCGGCACTTGATAACCGGCCACTGAATGGAGATGAATTTTGGGGCCGAGTGGGGCAGACCGTGTTTGTGTCAGCAACTCCGGCCGCCTTCGAAATCGAAGCGAGCAAAGGGCATATCGTTCAGCAAGTGAATCGGCCTACCGGACTTCTTGATCCTCCCGTAACGGTAAAGCCAGCAACCCATCAAGTTGATGACTTACTTGAAGAAGTGAAGCGCACCATTGCGGACGGCGACCGGGTGCTCGTCACCACACTCACCAAAAAAATGGCTGAAAATCTTTCCGGCTACTTTAGGGAGATTGGGGTCAAGAGCCGTTATCTACACTCAGACATTAATGCCCTAGAGCGGGTTGAGATTCTGCGCGGACTAAGAAAAGGTGACTTTGATGTACTGATTGGCATTAACTTGCTGCGGGAAGGTCTCGACCTTGTTGAGGTGGCATTGGTCGCAATCCTTGATGCCGATAAAGAAGGCTTTCTCCGATCAACTCGTTCTTTGATTCAAACTATGGGACGTGCAGCGCGTAATTTGAGGGGGCGCGTGATCCTATACGCCGACAAGATGACCGATTCTATGAAGGGCGCGATTGAGGAGACAGAGAGGCGCCGGACCATTCAGGCGTCTTTTAACAAAAATCACGGCATTGTCCCCACCTCTGCGCGTTCGGCTCCCATTCTTCTCTTGCCAGAAACCGAGACGGAGGCCACGAGTTCTCTGTCGGTGCTTGGCGCTTCGATTGAGATTCCGACAGAGCCCGCGGCCCAAAAAGTGCTTCTTGAGGACTTAAAGAAGCAGATGTTTGCGGCGGCAGAAAAGCGTGAATTCGAGAGGGCCGCAGAGTTACGCGATGCCATTAAGGGCATTCAAGAGCGCTTATTGGTGGCGTAGTCATGAGCATTGAAGATACTCCGTCACCGCAAACTCTCATTCTGGACCCTAGTTCCATTGTTTCGGCTACCTTCATCGAGCGCGTCAAGCTCATCCCGAGGCTTCCAGGAGTCTACCTGATGAAGGATGAGGCAGGGGTGGTTATCTACGTCGGAAAAGCCAAAGAACTTAGGGCACGGGTCCGAACGTATTTTACGGGCGGAGATGGGAGGGCGCAAATTGAGTACCTCATCCGGAAAGTTCGCACGATCGAGACCATTTGCACGGAGACCGAGAACCAAGCCTTTGTGCTGGAGCGAGACCTCATAACAAAATTTAAGCCGCGTTATAATATTCGGCTCAAGGACGATAAGTCATATTTGAGTATTCGCATTGATACCAACGCAGAATGGCCCAAGCTTGAACTTGTAAGGCGCGTGGAAGATGACGGAGCGCGCTACTTTGGTCCCTATAGTTTTAGTTACGAGCTCCGAAACCTGCTTGAAATTGTAAAGCGCGTGGTGCCCCTTAGGACGTGCAACAATACCGTTTTCTATAACCGCCAGAGACCCTGCCTCGAATATCAAATAAAGCGCTGCGCAGGACCCTGTGTCTTGCCGGTGGACCGAGACCAGTATGGGCAGTGGGTAAAGCAAGCCATGGCCATCCTTGAGGGTAAGACAGAGTGGCTGGTCAAAGATATTACGCGGCAGATGGAGCGGGCAGCGGAGGATTTGCGTTTTGAGGAAGCCGCTCTTTTCCGCGATCGCCTCGCCACTCTTGAGAGCGTTCGAGATGCTCAGGCTGTGGGCTCGCATCATGGGGAAGATCGGGACGTATTTGCACTCTACCGAGAGGAGCGTCTTGCGGTCCTCACCGTGGTTAGAATTCGGCGAGGGCGGATTGCGGAGACGACTAATTTTACTTTTTCGGATATTGCCATCGAAGATGATGCGCTACTTGAGTCGGCGCTTGAGCAGTTTTATCGCTCAGGACGAGAGATTCCGGAAGAGGTGGTGCTTCCTCTTGAGCTGCCTAACGCCGCGATGCTTGAAGAAATTCTTTCAGAGCGCCGCGGCCGAGTGGTTCACTTCGAAGTTCCGCAGCGTGGTATTCGTTTTAGAATGTTAAGCCTTGCCCAGCTTAATGCGCGGCAGCACTACGTGGCGTCGTTCGATGCGGACTCACGAAACGTAGAGCTAGCAAAAGAGCTCGCGAAGGTGCTGAGTCTTAAGCAAGTTCCAAGACGCATCGAGTGCGTCGACATATCAAATTTCCAAGGGTCAGATATCGTAGGAGCAGTCGTAGTTTTCTTCGATGGTGTGCCCGATAAGAAATCCTATCGGCGCTATAAGCTCTCTTTCCAATCCAAGCCCGACGACTTTGCGGCAATCTATGAAGTGGTCCGAAGGCGCCTCGAGCGCGGTCTTGCTGAGGGAGATTTGCCTGATTTGCTTATCATTGACGGCGGCGCAGCTCAGCTAGCGAAAGCGCTTCAGGCGCGAGACGAGCTTAAGCTTAGTCTAGAGATAGTCTCACTTGCGAAGATGCGCGCCGAACGTGAAGCACGCTCGGCCTTCAAGGGGACTTCTATTTCTGCCAAGAAGAAGCCAGAACGGATTTTTCTCGAGGGCAAAGAAGAACCTCTTGTCATGGACGAGTCAAAGCCCGTCACGCATTTTGTGCAGCGCATGCGTGATGAGGTCCATCGCTATGTCATCACTTTCCATCGCCAGACGAGAGCACGCAGAGTGCTACTTTCAATTTTGGATGGAATTCCAGGAGTGGGACCTGAGCGCAAGCGACGGCTGCTTAAGCGCTATGGCTCGGTGCAGAAATTGAAGGGACTTTCAGCTGAAGAGCTGAGCATGGCGGGGAAGATGCCTTTGCCGGTTGCAGAGAGAGTGCTTGAAACTCTTAATGAGAAGCGCCGCGAGGAATCAGAAGACACGGTGTGAAGGCATCCTAGACAACGCTATCACAGACACGGATAGCCGAGCGGATCCGCGATATAGTTAATATTGATAATTGCATATTAAGCGCATAAGTTAATATTAAGTATTGCACCCTGTCTGCTACAAATGGCATCATAATTCGCATGTGGCTAAACAGAAGTAAGCAAAAACAGGCACTTAAGGCAAAGATCCTTAACTTGTCTCGGCAGGTGCTTATGGTTCAAGGTGCCCGGCAGGTTGGGAAGACTTCTTTAATTCGGGAAGTTCTCGGCGAGCTCAAGGACCACCCGGTGATTGAGGTTAATCTTCTCTACTCAACGTCGTTTACAGCGTCGGGTAAGACGCTTTTTGGCCGTGACTTTTTTGGAGCTGCTCCCCAGGGAGAAGAGCTGATTGCTAATATAGAGCGGCAGGTTGGGTCGCTCGCGAAACGCGACCGGCAGGTGCTGTTGTTCGTTGATGAGGTAGATAGGCATCCGCGAGTGATGGAGGCCGTACAGACGCTGGCACAGTTTTCTGACGGACTTAAATGCATTTTCACGGGGTCCGCCCTTGAGAATCTCAGCACTGAAAATGCAGCCACTGGAAGAAAGGCCTACTTTGACCTGTATCCACTTTCGTTTCTTGAGTATGTCAGTGCAAAAAACGATCGAGCCCTAGAAGGATTTTTGCAGGAAGCCGACGTGTCGATCGCGGGAGCAGATAGCTCGCTGCACCAGGCCACTGAGTTCATGCATGTGCAGGCGCTCGCCGCCTTTGAAGAGTACTTAAGATTGGGTGGTATGCCGCGCTTGGTTGCGTCCTATCTTTCGGGGGAGGGAAATGCCGAGACGTTGCGCTATGAGGTGCGGGACCTTGTACTTAGCATCGAAGAGAACGTAAAGCTGATACTCGGTGATAAGGCTAAACTTTACGAGTACGAGGATGTGCTTAGGCGCTTAGTAAAGTTGTCTTTAAATACTCTTAGGTTTACGCATCTGCAGGTTAGTCACGCGGGGAGATCTGATGCGAAGCGGTTAGTTTCCAAAACGGTGGCGGCGCGAGTCGCGCACAAAGTCCGGCTTTGGGGTGACGAAGGAGATCTTTCTAAGTATCTTTTGTTTGATTGTGGTGTCGCCAACTACCTGCTCGCGGGTAGCGACCTTATGAACGCTAAGATTCAGGAGGGCGATCGTGCAATTCTCTTGGAAACTGTAGTGGGGAACTCTCTGGTGAACCAGCTGGGAGTTCGCGAGGATTTATTGTATTGGAAGTCTGGCAATAAGGCAGAAATTGAGTTCGCCTTCCGCGCGCCCTTTTTTGGTGGGGTCGATGTAAAGTCCAGCAGCACTACCTCTCGCTCTTTGCAAAGCATGGCATTGTCCGAGCCTGATCTGGATCTGGCGATAGTGGTGACGAAGGGCAAGTTGGCATTTCATGCAGACTTTGAAGCGCGCCTGCCAAGCGCGCGGGAAGTGAGAAAGATTAAGTTGCTAAAATTGCCCTATTACCTCGTAGACCGGTGCTTGGATCTTGGCCAGCGGGCGCTAGGCTAGCCTTTATATCTCACGGGATCCCTCCGGGTCCATGAGATTACCGTTGGAAATCGGCCATCCGGGCCAATTTCCAACATCGCCCCCTCTCCGTTCGCCACGACAGAGTGTCGAACTGCGAGGGGGCTCCAAATCGCTCCCGATGGTAGCGATTTGCTAACGCCATCCGGGCGTTAGTTAGCCGGCACTGCTCACAGCCCGTCGGGGCTGTGAGCAGTGCCGGCTAGGAGTGTGTCCCTTAGAAACATAAATCTTCAATTTGGACACAATCCGTAGGTAGGCTGTCCCGTTGCCACCACCGCATGTAGTGGTGAAAACTTTCCGCGGGACAGACTCCTAGGTTACACTCTTGCTGCAAACCTTCTTTCGTCAGGTGTGTTTACGAGTCAGATATTCTGAGCAGTAGGTCCCCTCGATCGAGCTCAAGATGGCCATAACTAGGGAATCTTTGAAAAACTCACCTCTGTGTACCTCTGAGTCCTCTGTGGTGAAATTTTCATGAAGAAATTCACCGCAGTGGACACGGAGGTACACAGAGGTGTCTGAAGAATGAAGGTTTTTCAGGGGTTCCCTAGCTGTAACAAGCGGTACTTCGTATGCCTGAGTGATAAGCCACAGTTGAATAAATGTGGCCATAACAGTAAGGAAATCCTTATGGATGCAGAATTTATCTCTCAGCGACAGACCGGGCCCGGGCCGAGTTGGGCCATGTGGCATTCGGTTCGAGATCCGCAAAATAGCCGCGCTGCCGCAGCCATTGCGGAGCATACACGCGTCATGCAGGCTCTTTCCAACACAAATCCAACTGTCATGAGTGCATGTAAGAATATTTTCGATGCTGAAGGACCGAGAGCTTTAGCTTTTCGTGCGCAGAGGCCTGCGGACGGTTTCGTGGTACTGGCGTATTCAAATAACGTCGCTATTCTCTATAATATTGATCGAGTCCCTGGGCAGGCGGGTGGGTTAATTAGCTCCGGGAGAGCGTATGCCTCTGGACCTGGAGTCCCTGAGATGCTGAAAGTCTTCGAAGACGCGGGACGCACCGTGATTCGAATTCAGGCTGAGCGTGCGATCTTGACGGTTGCTGTCGCAGGGAGCGTAGAGTTTGATGCCAAAGCAGCGCTTTGCGAGATGAATCTACTAAACGCACTCATCTTGATTGAGTCCGGAGAGGGGAGCTTAGACGATCTTAGTCGCCCTGGTTTTAATCCGCGAAGGAATTAAGTTGACACCAGAAAACCTTCCAAGATGCCCCCTTGGTCCACCTTTAAATTCTCGATTCTGAATTCTTGCCTGAAGTCTCGAAGAGTCTTGAAGAGCTCGATAGTGATACATCGAGTGAATGAGCGATTCTCTTTTTGGTTTGCCGATTGTTTCACAAAGCGAAGTAGCTTCAGCTTCTGGGAATGTGGCTTCTTGGGATTCTCGAGCAGTCAATCTAATCACTAAGCGATTCCTCTCAGGGCATCACATCAGCCTTGAAGAGTGGCTTCGTCGTCTTTCCCATCGCTATGCGTCTTGTTACCAAGGTAGCGACGCTCGAAAGTGGCAAGAGATCTACTTTCATCTCCTTGCACACCGAATTTTCTTCCCTACAAGCGCGGCCCTCTACAATGCAATCCACGGGCAGGGGAGTCTTTCGGGTTGCATGGTGCTCCCCGTTGGTGAAACTGTGGAGGAGATATGTGAGCGGACAGTTCCCCAAGTTCTTGCGGTCCTAAGGAACGGCATAGGAGTGGGGCTGGATTTGAGCGTTTTGTGCCCGCGTCTTGGGGAAGATCTCAACCCTAGTAGAGCTTTTCCGGGCCCTTGTGAGGTGTTCTCAAGTATCGCTCTTGCCGCCGACGGCTTGATTGCCTACTCCGGTTTAAAACGCTCGGCATTCATGGGTAGTCTTACTGCGGCACACCCAGACCTTTTTGAATTCATAAGCCTAAAGGCGACACGTAAACTTCAGAACGTAAATATTTCGATAGCTCTCGATGATGCGTTCGTGAGAGCCCTTAAGAGCGAAACACTGCTTCCTGTTTCCTTCGGTTATGATGGGCAGTCCCGGCATCTCACTCAAGGCGATCTTACTCGAATGGAGGAACGTGCAGTTCGCCGGTCGGTTGCCGCTCCGGATCTCGTGCTCAGAGGCACAGAGCTGCATTCACGAACTGCGAGACGCGTAGTCGGAGCGCTTCGAGGGTCGCAGCTCTACTTTGACCCTCGGGCCATTCTAGATTTTGCCTCAGAACATGCGCATGCCTCTGGAGACCCTGGAATTCTCAACTTTGCATCAATCAATGCACATAATCCCACTCATCCGAACCATGCCCTTGATCCGAAGAGCCTTGGAGTAGGGGTCCTGCGCGCAACTACGCCATGTGGTGAACAACCTCTGTTGCCGTATGAAGTTTGTCATCTTGGAAGCATTAACCTAAATGCTTTCATCTCTGGCGCTCGATTTGACTATGCCTCCTTCAAGCGCTCCGTTCCGCTCATTGTTCGAATGATGGATGACATCGTCTCTTTGAGCGATCCTGGTATCAAGGAGGTCCGCCAAATTACCGAGGCGAATCGAAAGATAGGAATCGGGTTCATGGGGCTAGCAGATGTGCTTTCCCAGTTAGGCTTGCCTTACGATTCGGAGGAAGGGCGGTCTTTTGCAGCTCACATTGCAAAGACTCTTCAAGAAGTGGCGCGAGAAGCGTCAGCCGAGCTTGCCTCCGAGCGCGGTTCATTTATCTCGTGGGAGTCTTCCTCTTACTCTCGAAACGGAGTTGCACCAAGACGGCATGCCACCCTCACTACGATTGCGCCAACTGGCCATCTATCCATGCTTGCAGGTTGCTCACCTGCGATTGAGCCATATTTCAAAATCGTTCATCTTAGGAATGCGGCAGGCAAGAATATAGAAGTAGCTACTCACCTTAAAACCAAGCTTCGTGCTTTAGGCTATTCATTGGATCGTTGGATACTCGATACCCGTCGAAATGATAGTTCGTATGGGTTTGATGGATCTCTTCAAGGCCTCACAACAACCCCCGCTTCGCTTCCGCGTAAGCATTGGGATGCACTTGTGCAGTTAAAGCGCATCTTTCCTACGGCACATGAAATCACTCCTCACGACCATCTCCTTATGGCCCATGCGATTCAGCCTTTTATAGACAATGGCATAAGTAAAACAATAAACCTCCCACATAGTGCCACTGTCTCTGAAGTGCGCTCATTATTCCTCCGTTCAATCGAGCTTGGCCTTAAGGGCGTGACCGTATTTAGGGATGGATGCTTATCGACTCAGGCTCTTGAGAAGCTCCCCGAGTGCGCAGCCTGTGGGCGAATTGAGACTCTGACGAAAGGTGAGTGTTCTGGATTCTATTGTGACGTTGCACTTGGTGGATGCGGATACGACGCCTGTTCAATTTAGGAGGAAACATGCACCTTTCACACGATAACAATTCCAAGGAAAGTATGTCGGAGCTCTCTCCAGTTGCACCGGGTAATATCACGCCCAAGGCATGGACCCATCTGAGGGAGTGCCTCTCTCGAGATGGGTGGCTCTTGGGCACCTGCGCATTTGCCCCGCCTAGTAACGCCGAAAAACGAGCCTTTGGCGGCAAGACGTTTTATCGTTGCCAGAGTCTTCTCGCCCATATGAGTGGATCTGTCGACGACAACCTTGCGAACGCTGGCCTCATTAGGCTGTCCACCATTGAGGAAGCCATAATCCAAATTTCTACCACAGAGGAGTCCGGTATGCAGGTTCTGAGGAACTGCAATGTAGGAGGTAAGCCACGATACAGCCTACCTGCAATCCCTGTAGGTACTAGTAATGGCTATCGTCTCTATTATCGCCCCGAGGCTGAAGTAATTCACCATACCAAAGGCAAGAGCTGGAATCTTCCTGCGCCCGAACTCATGCTTGTTCCCCAAAATGGTCAACATGTTGTCTCTATGTCTCTCACGCCTGAGCACGTACCACTTGAATGTTATGTTAATATTAACCTTCAGCCCACGCCCTACAGTAAAGGTATGGAATGGCAGGACTTGGAGCTCGACCTAAAGCTTACGCGTGCCGACCATGGTTGGTATCTCGCTCTGCTTGATGTCGACGAATACGATCAAGCAAACCTGAGTGCCTCGCTTCGAGCATCTACTGAGGCAGAAATAGCTCGCATCATCGACGCAATTCAGGAAGGGAGGTTTCCGTTCCGCTGCGTGGGATCCTGGCATCAGATTCTGAAAGACTTTCCCTCGCGAAGTCTATAAAGTCGAAGTTTTTTAACCTGTAATGGTGCTCTAATTCGATTGAGTAAGATGTGACGGCGGGAGAGCCCTCAGGAGAGTCGCACGCTCTTTCCTTTTACACGTGAGCACAGTTTGCAAAGATGCTTGGGGAAGAGTCGCTTCACCTGTGCCTCAGCTTTGAGGAGTCCTCGGCCTGCATCTTCTCCTTTGACTGTGACGCGGAGTATGCGCTGTTGACAACAGCGACAGAACCAAACAAAGGCCTCCCTCTCTCCGGGAGAGCGCGTCCGTTCTACGACTATCCCGAGTGATCGGTCTGGCCTTTCGGGGTAATGAGGTAGCCCAGCTGGAATGAGGAATGACTCTCCCTCCCGGATTGGAATCCTCTTTATTCTCCCCTGCTTCCAGACATGCAATACCATTTTACCCTTCACCTGAAAAAGGAACTCATCTGAAGGATTGATATGAAAGTGGCTCTTCTTGTTTGGGCCACTCACTACCAGAACCAGGAGCGAGTGTTCGCGATAAATGATCCCACACTTCTTCTTTGAGAATATTTTTGAATTCTCTCGCAGCCATGTTTTCAGAGATCTAGGACCTTGCATTTGCATGCTCCACAAGTTTTATTGGAATCTCAAAAATGGACTCAATTCTATTCTGGGGGGGGATGTCATATTTTCTCCCGGGGTCAATCAGAAGACAGCGCATGTTAGCATTTTGCGCACCGCAGTAATCATCAGTGTAGGAGTCCCCGATATACAACCCTTCGTGAGGCTGTACCTGAAGACGTCTTAGGGATTCGAGGAAAATTGAACTTTCAGGCTTTCGCCTGCCATATTCGACAGATAGGAGAATATCGGAGAACGACTCATGTATCTTCATGGCTCTTAGATGCCCTAGTACCAAGGGCGCATAGTGAGTATTTGAAATCAGTCCAAGCCGAAATTGTTTTCCCAGCAGAGCGAGCAGTTCAGCTGTCCCGGTTTTGTAGGTCACGCCCTTATTCCACTCATCGAGAAAAAGAATCACAATTTCGTTCACAAGCTCTTCATGCACCTCAGGTTGATAGGGTGCAAGAATCAGGCGCACTACCTCACCCATGTGAAACTCTCTGAGAGTAATGACACTCTGTGTGGTGAGCAGGGAGTAAGCTTGTTCCCACTTCGCGATATACGTCTCATAGTCATCGGTAAAACCAGCCCGACATAATGCCCGGTAGGAGCCATCATATCGCATAGAGCCAGTTCGATCTTTGTAATCTACGAGAGTTCCGAAGAAATCGAATAGAAGTGCCTTTGTCATACTAATTACCCCTTAGGGAAACTCTGAAATACCTAGAAATCAATATTCCTCTGTCCTGTTTTTCCTCCGTGTCCTCTGCGTGCCCCGCGTTATGCAGTATTTGTTAAGTAACGCAGGGGACGCTGAGTACGCAGAGGGGTAGTTTTTCAGAGGTTCGTTAGTCACTAAATCGGAGGTCGATCTTATATCTGAAAACCTATTCTCCCGCTGCCATTGCCCTAGGACGCTCTTCCATTTCCCGCAGCGCACAGGGCATTTTCTAACCAATGCGTGATATTTCCCCTGTTGGTATTCGAGTGCGGCGAATCCTATTTCATTTGTTTCGACTTCAAGACAATTCTGCATGTCAATACCATGGAGCTTCACTCCTGCCTGTTTGAGAATATCGAGGTGCCGCTTCATCACTTCTGGGGCGGTATCATCTGCAAGCACGATTCGGACCCTGGATTCTTTTAAGATTCGCGATATTGACCGAAGCCGAAACAGCGAGGCGCCCTCCGTGAAGGTTCCGTGGCCTGCCAGTATATCGGGCTGATGTTTGGAGAGATCCACCAGAATACAGTCTCTGGTTTCATCGAGGACATCCTCTAAAGCGCGAAAATAGTCTTTGAAATCAGTCTGGTTTCCCCCGATGGCAGCCATGATGCTGCTGCCAAGCTCGTTTCTCACTCGTATGAGGTAATTACGATCCACCCGATGCTGGAATTGGAGAATGACGTCTTTGGGATCGAGGGAGTATGCCGTAAGGATCTCTCGGAGCGTTTCTATCTCATGGCGCCTCTCGACGATCACTACCTTCTTTACCCAATCAGGAGTTGCAGAGAGCATAGCAGCAATGCCTGCCCGCTCATAAACGGGAATAGGGAGCGTGGATATGGTCTCCCCATTCGCAATAACTGGCGCTCTCGTTCGCGTAGCTTGCAGGTACTTTTTTTGATCGTCGTAGACCGCATGAAGACCGATTGCATTAAAGCCGCACCTGAGCACTGTCGTTAGGTCAATTAGGTTGTGCACCCGGCAGGCTTTCACTATGCCTAAGGTGCCGAGATCGCCGTCTATGCCTGGCAATAGCTTGTGGTGGTTCAATGGCTGGATTCGCTTGAAGAATCCCTCCAGCCGTGCGGACTTTTGACTTGTTCCCCAGGTGTTAAAAGCGGTCACATACTCGGAAGCTGGCATATAAGTGAGAGACGATTCCCAGCCGGATGCGAGTTCCTCGCAGGGCTCAGAGCGAAGCCATGAAACTAGATTCTCATAGTTAACCGCTGCAGCGGCGGTATGAACAACAGCTCCTGTACGCTGTGCCAGTTGGCTCGCGATAAGGGTAAGCGTGCGAAAGGTCGTAACATTATTGTCGAACAAGAGAACATTTTTCTCTTTGAGAGAACCAGCTCTCAACGGTGTCTCGAATGGCTTGGGCAGGAAATAGTCGAGCCAGCTTTCTGGCTCGCTGGCTTGCAGCGAAATAATCGCCTCTTTGTCTCTATGAATACTTAAGGGAAAAGGGACAACCTCCGGTGGTTTTGCGTGAGAGTATAGCTGCGAAAGTACACTACGAAGTGCGTATCCGAGTTCAACGCTTCCAAAGAGAGGCGTTGCCACATAGGCGTACCGTACCCCACTTGTGTGCATTGCAGCCGCAACATGCAACACCGATCGGGCAATTTGAAAATTGTCGTCGAGCTCACGCATGGCTTGATGCGGAAAGGGCTCTTTCAAAACGATTCGGACTACAGCCTCCTCTAGCTCTTTTGGTCTATGAAGCGTTTGAGGAGTAGGTTGCCCCAATAGTAATTGATAGTAGAAATCGGTAGCGGACTCGCACCAGGCACGCAGGTCCCCACGCAGCGCCTCAGCACTCTCATTCTTGTAATGGACAGCTTGACGCGACACGCTATTGAGAGCGCTAAAGAGCGCATGCTTGTAGTGGTCAACAACCATGAGCAAAATGAGTCTGGCCGCCTTCGACAGCTTCGACCAAGACGCGGGTAAATCGAGTTTTGAAAGAAGTTCGAAGGCTTCTGTGCTAATTGAGAATAAGAAAGCGAATCGTTCAAGGACTGATTCAGAGGAAAGGGAAAGATAAGGAGGGAGGCCATAGTAGAAGAGCTTCCCTCTCAGATACGTCCGCCGAGGGGTTCGCGTGATCATCTCCTCAAGATAGCCACAGAAACGGTCATTCAGAGAAAAACGGTCTGTGAGCTCTCTAAGAGCGTTCTTGAACGCTTGCGTGGGAAGCGAGCAGATCCCAATTGGATCAGAGACGGCATCAAACATCTCATGAACTTCACGCATGCCTTTGCACCATTCGTTTTGAGGAAGTGCGACACCGCTATGGCCAGTTTTAAGCATCGTCATAAGACGCTTGCGGTCCAGCTCACCGAGTAGGAATTTATACCACCCCTTTTGCCCGTCTTCTCGACGAGGAGCAAAAACGGTTCCCCCATGTAACTTAACTTGATTGAGAAGTGCGTGGTTTGCGGGGTCATCATCCGCAGCGAAAACAATCATCGCTCCTTTCGCGAGCATCAGTTGTGCAACCTGTCGCTTATGTTCCCCAAAACAGTGCCAGGCCTCCCGACACCCGTCACTCGAATAGCCAATTCCTGACCCAAGCACTTCGTACCTTACCTCCGTAAGTCCGCACTTTGCGAGAGCGCTCTGAACAACTCCCGCGATGAAGGGTTCAGCACCCGCACTTAGAAAAAGTACCCTTAGACCTGAACCATAGAGTCGAGAGAGATATCGCAGATACCGAACTGCTCCCTTATAGGGAGGAATCTCATTGGCGATGATTCTCCCCGCCGAGTACAGCACCTGCGGTCCTATAGGCTCATTCTCCCCTAGGACGCTTATGTGATTCGCGTGGGCCTTTGCCATCTCTGGGGACACTGTGGCTGGTAGGAGTGCAAGACTTGCCTTCCTGAACTCCTGGCTGCTGAGGGTCTTAGTGACATACGTCGCGCGGTGGAGCGATCTATACTCCGTTGCCCTATGTTCGGGAATGAGAAGGTCTCTCTTCAGACAGGCCCAGTGCCATGAAGTTCTTGAAAGGAATACTCTGTCCACATCGAAAATGGCCCACGTTTCACCGCTTCTCACCCCAGCGAGAAACAATTTCAATCGCTCCTCGAAGGAGTTTGGCATAGAGCTGGTTTCTGTGATTGTGGCGCTGCTCATGACCGCGGACACCTCGAATCGCCTGCATAAAGAATTCGCTCGCTTGCAAGACTATAAATGTTGAACCCTTTGCGCACCGCAGGCTCGACTCGAAGCACTCGGATGACGGGTGTAATAATTATCTGGCACCGCTGCCCTCTAGAGAGAAAGATATCGCGGAGATGAAAGAGCCGATGCTGACCGACAGGGCTGGAGGGGCCTAGTATAAGTGCATGCGTATGTCCGCGTGCTTCGTAACGTTTACCTCCACTGAACGCCTCCCACTCCGGCTCATTCCTTTCATATTTTGAGCCAAAGGCGATAAGCTGTTGGCCTTCGCTGAGCGGAAAATGTTCCTCCGCACCGGCCTTCTGAGCGTCTTTGAGTGTTAGCATCGCGCTCTCGGGGATCTTACGCAGAACGCGTCCAACAACTATTGACGAGTGAGGCGACTCTTTTTGGTGCTCAAGGCTGATTTGTATTGAAAACGCCTCTAGTCCGAGGGTGGCCGCGGCTTGAGAGAGGATATCAAGTACACTTGCTCTCTCTTCATGCGCTTCAATTTCGAGGAGAATATTCCTCTGCTCCCCTTGTTTCTGAGGTGAGAGCCAAGCGGTATGCGAATAGACACTTCGCTGGTCAATCAGTTCCCGATGGCCCTTCTTGGAAAGTGGTACGCGTTCGCTAAATCTACCTCCCGCGGGAATGAATCCACTTTGACTGCGCGAAACGCCTTTTCCCCCTTCTGCATCTATCAGCGAGTACTCTAGGACTTCTCCGCCTGGATGACCGTCCCGAGGCTTTGAGCCTGATGCTCCGAAGCGCAAGTAGCTAAGAGAAGTATCGATACACCGCAGTGCCTTAAGAATGGCGAGCACATCAGAATCGTCAAAGAGTATTGCCTTGGCGAATATCAAACTAGCAATTCCTTGCATATCTACGATACAGGAGTCGTGTCCACCGAAATCCAAGTGGGGGCTTAGTACATGCTCTGGCTTCAGGCTTTGCAAACGGCGCACTCCCTCTGTGGCACTCCACGGCTGGCAGGGCACATCGGCGTAACGTCTCTCGAGCGCGTGAAAAAGTTTACTCCCTGACTCGGCGAGATACGTGCATGGTGCGATTTCAGTGGTCACCCAGGGATCCTGGAGTTTAAAGCCAGGAATTGTTAGCAGGGGACAGTCAAGGTCGCTTAGAAACATTTGGGTATTTAAATCAGTTGTATAATAGTTGTGGGCTCGGTGATTCAGAGGCTGATTAGAAATATCTGGCGGGCGTCCTTCATTGATTGTTCACTTGGGACGCCGCTCTATGCCGAGCGTGCGTAAAGCCTGCAACATGAATTCGAGACGTTCCTCTATCGAACGCACAGGTACGGGCGTAACCTGATAGCCAAGATCCGAGTACACTTCTCCAAGACGCTGTGTCATTGCTGCTGTTCTACGTGCTTCGTCGGAAGTCCGAATTCCATCTTCGATGAAAGGTAGGGGTTCAAAGAGGAAGACGTGTCGATATCGTGCATTAAGCTGTGTGCTACGAAGCGCGGATGGATCTAGCTCCGCGAGCTCGTAATACACGATGCTGTCGGGGAGTGCTCTGTCGAAGATGAAGCTCATGCCTTTAGGGAGTCTGTTCTCGAGAGCGAGCTTCTTTTCCCATATCAGTTCAGAAACGAAATCACCTTTGCTGAAAAGTTCGTCGGCGGTGCACTTTTTGACTGTAAGTTCCTTTCGGATGACTAAGCGTGCAATTTCGGGCACTACATTGTACCCCAACTCCTTAAGCAGATTGGCTGTGGTGCTCTTTCCCGAACATGGGCCTCCGGTAAATACAACCCACGGAGGCTGTTGCAAGGCATCTAGGGCAGAGCCTTCCGCAGATCGAGGGGGGAGGTCTCTTCTCTCATTTATTACTTTGGTAGAATTCATCACCATCACTCCGTACAGTTGTGACCGGACATTAGCTGCATCGTCATCCCCAGCCCTTGTATTTCGCTCACGAGCGTGAATCCCTTGAAATATGAGGGCTAACCGTCATGTCTCACGGGATCCCTACGGGTCCGTGAGACTGCGCGTAAAATCCGCCGTCCTGGCGGGTTTTACGCATCGAGCACCTGCGAGCACCGCAAACATAGCGTCGCCCTCCGGTCGCGATTTGCTAACGCCGTCCGGGCTGTGAGCAGTCGCGGCTAGGAGCGTGCACCTCAAAAACATGAATGTTCATGTGGCACGCAACACGCAGATGTCTGTCCCGTTATCAACGCAAAAGGTAGTGGTAGAACCGTTCTGCGGCACAGACTCCTAGGTCAGTTGATGTGTAGCATCAGAACTTTGCGGAGGCGCGCGTACGCTTCAGTACAGAATTCAGAGCGGCTCACAGAATGAGCGTCTGTAATCAATTAGCGTAAGAGTAAAGATTGGGGTGTGTTAGGTAGGTGAAGGGGGCCGAGCGTTAGTTAGCGAGCATTTTCTATGCGAAGGCGCCGCTGAATCATGACAAAGTCGCGTCGGTTGATGGTGCCTGGAGGAAGCCAGCCTGAGTCATTCAAAAACTCAAGGGCGGCGTTCTGCCTTTCATCAAGGCTAGGGTAGTTTGCCTTAGCCGGGGCCTGAGGAAATGAATCTCGAGCGCGGTTTTGGAAGTCCGTGCGCTGTAATGCACTAAAAGCAGCGCGCGGGTCGTAGCCTGCGGCAGCCATGACTGCAATGGCGCGCTGGTCGGCCGCGAGTTCAATGTTCTTGCGGGCCGAAGCTGAAAGAGTGTCAACTTTAAGATCGGTGTGCCCAAGCTGCTGGTGGGCTCTCTCGTGCGCAAGCACAAAGGCAAGCTCTGCTTCGTTCGCTACTGCGAGTATCATGCCTTGAGAAATAAGGATTGAGTCTTGATTCGGTGCTAGGGCAACTGGTTTGGCGGAGGCTAAGAGGGTGAGAGTGGGAAAAAGTTGTGGTGCTTCGCGGGCCGTGCGGTGATGTCGGGTCAAGGTCGCAGAGCTTAGCCTCACCAGTATTCCTTCAAGATATCTTTGAGTGAGAGGATCTTCGATTACGCCATATTGTTCTTCGAGAAGACGAGCCGAGATAAGGCTTGGCGAAGGTTTGGCGCTGCATGCGACTAAGAAGGAAGTGCTGCACAGCAGGAGAAGGAGCCGTTTACAGAGATAAATGGTGCCACGGGTTTGAGCGGTCATGTGCCTGGCCTGATTGCTTGCTCCAGCGAGCCTAGCCCGCCCTCGCCAGTCGGGGAATCCCTGATGAATTACGAGACATTGTCGGAGTCGCATCGAGTCTCAATTCCCTTTTACTCACAAAGTTCCCTTTCCTAAGCCTTTCAGCTACCTAGGGAACCTCTGAAAAACCTCGATATTTTATTTTTTTCTCTCCGTGATCTTTGTGTCCTCTGTGGTTTTTCAACAATTTAAATCAACCACAGAGGGCACAGAGTTCACAGAGCAGACTTTTTCAGAGCTTCCCTAGAATAACCTTTCGGTAACATTCAATTTGGCCCAATTCGGTCCCCGGCAAGAAGTCACGAGAGAGCTCGAAGGCGTCATAACTCCTCTGTCTTTCTTGGTTCTATTCTTTTTTGGGGGTTTCTATGGTTTTTGCGAGGGCTATTTTCACCGGAGTTTTTTCCCTTCTTCTCTGCGCGCCCGCTTTCGCTCAGCAGGTTGCAGCTGCGAAAAAAACCATCGCCGTTTGGAACGTCGGGCTTGAGCTCGACATAGGAGACTGTGATGAGAATGAGGTCACCTATCTCAGAAACAAAGAAACGCTCTCAGGTAACATAACCTTCTATGTCGCTAAGAACGGTAAGATTGAGGCTTCTGGACTTCCCGGTCGCTCGAAGTATGTCGGTTCGATCAAGGGCCGAAAATTCGTGGGGACTATTGAGGGCGGAAGTTCCGGCAGAATAAAGTCCAAAGAAATTCTCACCATCAGCCGCTTCAAAGCGCGTCAGTCCGATGTAACCATTAAAGGAACAGCGCTCGTGAATGGTGTGCGATGCTCTTATGAGTATTTCGGCCCTGGCGCTCAGTAACGCGGCTTCCCTTTCCCTTGGTGTTCTTTGTGTTAAAAAACAACCACTAAGAACACAAAGAGCACTGAGGAAAGGGGCTCTTTCTGTTAGGCCCGCTCAATGATAGTCGCTATCCCCATGCCAAGCCCAATACACATGGTAATAAGAGCGTAGCGACCTTTGGTTCTTTCAAGCTCATCAAGTGCGGTGCCAATGAGCATGGCTCCTGTGGCGCCGAGGGGATGCCCTAAGGATACCCCGCCTCCGTTTACATTGACGCGCGCGGGGTCAATCCCGAGCTCCTGGATGGTGACCAGCGGGACAGGAGCAAACGCTTCATTTATTTCCCAAAGATCGATGTCATTCTTCGAGAGCCCGGCCCGCTTGAGTGCGAGGGTGCTTGCTGCAATTGGTCCCGTGAGCATGATGCGCGGGGCTGAGCCCACTGCGATTGTGCTTACAATGCGGGCGCGCGGTTTTAGGTTAAGGGCCTTAGCTTTGTCTGCACTCGCGAGCAAGAGAGCCGCTGCGCCGTCGACAATTGCGGAGGCATTCCCGGCGCTAATTACTCCTGTATCACTAAAGGCGGCCTTTAACTTTGCGAGGCCTTCAATGGTGGTGTCTCCACGCACTGTGTCGTCTTCGCTGAGGGACAGCGTTTCCCCGGTTTCTGTTCGATAGGGCACCGGTATCAGACTTCGCTTAAAGCGGCCTTCAGCGAGCGCCTTCTTTGCTTTCATCTGAGAGTGGTAAGCGAACTCGTCGGCTTGGCTGCGGGTGATCGAGTACGTTTGGCAGAGGATCTCCGCGGCCATGCCTTGCTGCACTAAATCAGGGTAGTGCGAGAGTAACAGCGGGCTGGTTTCGCCGCTGATGTCGCTAAACATCTGACAGCGTGTCATGTGTTCTAATCCACCGCTCACCACGAGGTCGTATGCTCCGCTTTGTACGCCTTGTGCGGCAAAGTTGGTGGCTTGTTGTCCGCTTCCGCAAAGACGGTTGATAGTCGTTGCGGGGACGGTAATTGGCCAGCCTGCTGCGAGAACGCTTGCACGTGCTACGCACCAGCCTTGCTCTCCGGTTTGCGTGACGCAGCCCATGGCCACATCCTCAACTTGGTCGAGGGGAATTTTGTTCCGCTCCTTGAGCGCATTAAGGGGGTAGGTGAGAAGGTCTACGGGATGAACTGAGGTGTATTTCCCCTTCCTGCGTGCACGAGGGGTTCTCACCGCGTCAATGATGAATGCTTCGCGTGACATATAGTGCGCTCCTTTATTTCCCCGTTCTCGATTGTGATGAGTAGGTAGGGCGCCCTGTCCCTAGGGCGCCGAAGATCTTTCGGCGCGCTGAGGACAGCGCGCCCTACCTGACTTATCGGGAGACAAAAATATCTACTCTGCGATTCATTTGCCGCCCTTCAGCCGTGGTGTTGCTCAGTAGCGGCTGCGTGCTTCCGCGAGATTCGACGCTAATCTGATCCATGCTGATGCCGCGTGCGGCAAGGTAGGAGGCCACGGTGCGCGCACGGGCCTCTGAGAGTCTTAGATTATAGTCAGGAGTTCCTGCATCATCTGAGTGGCCTACGACTTTAATCTTGAAGGCCTTTAAACTCGTGCGCAGTGAGTCAGCAATCGTTTCTAAATTTGCAATAGAACCGGATCGCAAACTAGATGCGTCGTCGTCAAAGAAGACTTGGCTTAGGCCTGAGGCAGATGCGCCGGCTTGGCCATTGTCGATGCTGACTTGCATGTCCTGAAGCTGGCGCTGGTTGGTGAGGCTTTGGATCTTAAGGGAAGCGAGTTGTTTCTCGAGCTTGGCTTGGGAGTCCTCGGTGCGGTCATTTGAATATCCCACCATGGCTCCAGAAACCAAACCAAAGCCGGCTCCTACGGCGGCGCCTTGGCCAGGTGAGGAGACCTGATTGCCAATCACTGCGCCTGCACCCGCTCCCCATCCCGCACCAAGCACGGCGCCCGCTACGGTTTGGTCAGAATTCGAGTTTGGTCTGCTACAGCCAATCGCTCCTGCCGCGAGAACGCAGGCAAGAGCGGACCGTGAGAGAAGCTTGGCAAGAGGAAGCGTTGAACCCGTCATAGTGACATCCCTTTCTTGAGAACTGTCCCCCATATACACCATAGAAGTGCCCCAGGGCGCCAGGTGCGACTTGCGGAGGGAAGTCTATTTCTTCTCGTGATTCCGGACGGTTAGCGGTTTCTTTCGCAAGCAAGAGAGCAGGCATAGGAGCGTAAGCGTCCACCAGGGGATATCCCCCACGCCTTCTGTGTAGGGAGTTTTCTCTCTTAGCAGCCTTATTTCCGACTGAAGCAGGCCCTCAGAGTACGTGGGAATTGAAGCCATGGTTTCTCCCCTAGGGGAGACGATGCCGGTAAGACCTGAGTTAGTTGAGCGAAGAAGGAAGCGCCTTGTCTCTATGGCACGAAAAGCGGCGATTAAGTGATGCTGGTAGGGGGCGATGGTATCTCCAAACCAGGCATCGTTGGTGAGGTTAATGAGGAGCTCCGCGCCCTTTTCAACCGCGCGCCGTGAAAGGCTAGGAACGACGTCTTCATAGCAGATAAGAGGAGCGGCTAAGATCTGGGGAATTCCTGAGATTCCAGAACCTGGATCGGGAACAATTTTCGGAAACTCCATCACCATTACATCTTTACCCGCGCTAAACTGTCCGCCTGCGGGGTTAAGATTGTTAAGCGCAGGGAAAATGCTTCCTCCTGGCATGTACTCCCCAAAAGGCATGAGAATCTGCTTGTGATACGGAACGGGCACAGAACCGTCTGACAGTACTTGCATCGCACTATTAAAAAATTCTTTCTCGGACTCGTAAGTAAGGGCGCCTGTCAGGAGGTGTTTACCGGGGAAGTGGGGGATTCTTCTGTCGCGGGAGGCAAGGCCAACTCGTGCAGGAATAAAGTCCTGCACGACACTTTCGGGCCAGACTACAAGACCCGCATCAGGCGGGAGATCAGAAGTGAGACGAACATAGCGCGCTTTGTTTTCGCCGAAGAAGCGCATGTTGTGCTTCTCTTCGATGCTGATATTTGCCTGAACAAGGGCGACTTTTAGTGATTGCCCTTGGGGCGCTGCAAAATAATTCCAGCGGGCATTTCCATAAAAGAGAAGAGCGCTGACAACAACACAGACTGCGGCGGTTCGCAAAAGACTTGTCCCTGTGTTCTCCCCTGGCGCCGGCCTTCTCCCGATAAGCCGAAAGAAACACTCAGAGACCCAGAGCAGAACGAAAGAGAGAAGCGGTACTCCCGCGAGGTCGGCAACTTGCGAGAGCGCAGGAGAACCTAGCTGTGTGTGTCCAAAGTACCAAGGGAAAATGCGGATAGAAATCCATTCTGAGCATACCCAGGCAATAGCAACTGCGAGACCTGCGCGGCTCAGCATGTCAGGGAGCCGGCGGTAGACAAAAAGAAAGACAACATTTTGCAGTGCGCTCACTGCGACAAAAAGAGCGAATACTGCGCCCGCCGCGTACCAGGGGAAGCCTCCGAAAAGTCGAATCGTGTCAAACAGCCAGTAAAACCCAAGGAGCGTTTGCACTACTCCCGCTGCATAAATTGTTTTGTAGCTGCATTGAGGGTGCAGTACGGCGCCCACAAGCGCGAGCGAACTTGCCCAGCCCAGAAGAGCGCCAAAGCTTGACCCGGGCTGCCACCAGGCAAGAGCCATGAGCAGGCCGCTGGTGAGGGCCCAAAGATATGCTTTGAGCTGGCTATTTTCTCCCAAAGGATCCTCTGAAAATGTTCGACTCTAACTTTCCTAAGGAACCTCTGAAAAACATCGCTATTCTATTTTTTCTCAGTGAACTCTGTGTCCTCTGTGGTTTTTCAACAATTTAAATCAACCACAGAGGGCACAGAGTTCACAGAGCGGGCTTTTTCAGAGATTCCCTAAATATTCACTGACTTTCGTGAACACTCGGCCTTAGCTGGACCGCTCCCTTGGTCATTCGTGTTTGTCTTTTTGGACCACAAAGGACACGAAGGACGCAAAGGAGCAAGGTTCCAAGCTACTTGAAAGGACTCTCAACGAAGGAGTCTCCTGCAAGGAAGGTTTCAATCCAGAGAAGTCGGTTGTACTTCGCCGTTCTTTCTCCGCGGCAAACAGAGCCAGTTTTGATCTGCCCAGCGCCTACGGCGACTGCAAGATCTGCTATTGAGGAGTCTTCGGTTTCGCCCGATCGGTGCGACACAATCGAACGATAGCCGTGGCCGTGGGCGATGTTGATGGTTTCAAGAGTCTCGGTGACGGTGCCGATTTGGTTAAGCTTAATGAGGATAGCGTTACCCGCGCCTTTTTCTATGCCGTCAAGAAGCCGCTCTGAATTTGTGACGAAGAGATCGTCTCCCACGAGTTGTACGCGGCTACCGAGTTCATCAGTAAGGCTTCTCCAGCCATCCCAATCGTTTTCGTCGAGTCCATCTTCAATGCTGACAAGCGGGTACTTTTCAGTCCATTCGCTATAGAGGGCAATCAGATCTGCGGAGGAGAGTTCCTCTTTTGAGCTCTTCTTAAAGATGTACTTCCCGCTCGCCTCGTCAAAGAACTCGCTCGCGGCCACATCAAGCGCGAGGGAGACGTCGGTCCCAGGGACATAGCCCGCATCGCTAATGGCCTCAAGAAGACAGACGATTGCTTGCTCAGCGGACTTCAGGTCGGGAGCAAAGCCGCCTTCGTCACCTACGCCAGTGGCGAGGCCCTTCTTTTGCAGATTCTTTTTGAGAGCATGGAAAACTTCCGAAGCGATACGAATGTTTTCAAAGAAGGTCCCTGAGGCGTGGGGGACAATCATAAACTCTTGAAAGTCGAGAGTGTTGGCGGCATGAGCTCCGCCGTTTATGACATTTACTAAAGGTATCGGGAGTTTGCGAGCGTTTACTCCGCCGAGATAACGAAAGAGGGGGATGTGTAAGTGGTTCGCGCCGGCATGAGCTGCGGCAAGGCTCGCGCCAAGGATGGCATTTGCGCCGAGCTTTGACTTGGTAGTGGTGCCGTCAAGTTCAATTAGTTTCCGATCGAGCGCGGCAAGTTCAAGAACGTCGAGGCCGACCAGGGCCGGTGCAATCTTGTTTTTGACGTTCTCTACGGCGCTAAGGACGCCTTTACCGAGATAGCGCTTTTTGTCTCCGTCTCTAAGCTCATGAGCTTCGTGCTCGCCGGTCGATGCGCCGGAAGGTACCATAGCCGAGCCGATGGTGCCGTCGCTGAGAGCTATTGAAACTGCCACTGTGGGAAACCCACGCGAATCTAGGCACTCATAGGACTGTACGCGCTCAATCTTGCTGCTCTTCATGGGGTCCTCCGGAAGGAAATTTGGTACGCCTCACTGTCCCGTGACTGGCTAAGATCGTCAAGCTTTTGAGTGAGTTCGGTGGATTTGCGCGGAGAGGACGAGAGGGGGAGGGGACAACCACTAAGAACACGGAGACCACAAAGGAAGCCCCAACCGAAGGCGTGTTTTTGAGGCTCCCTAAGGCACGTAAGCCAGTGTATTCTTTGCGCTGTATGAAGCACTATGCCGCCATTCTCCTTATACTGAGCGCCCTTTCCGCCGCGCTGATATCGCTGGTTGGAGATGATAGCTATTCAAAGATGCGTTCGCTTGAAAAGAGCGTGGAACTTCAGCGTGAGAAAAATCTAGAACTTACGGAGACAGTTCAGGATATGCGCGGGGTGGTGCGTGGCCTGCGGTCTGATCCAAGAGCCATTGAGAAAGCTGCCCGTAATGAGCTTGGCCTCGCCAGACCGGATGAGCAGATTTTTGTTTTCGAGAAACGCTCGACGGCGCGCGGCGCGGATGATAGGTGAGAACTAGGGAACCTTTGAAAAACTCCTCCTCCGCGTACTCTGCGTCCTCTGTGGTGAAATTTTCATCAAGGAATTCACCACGGAGGACACGGAGGTACACAGAGGTGTATTAAGAATGGAGGTTTTTCAGAGGTTCCCTAGGATTCATTTCTTCAAACGAGGGTGTTCGGTACATGAGCTACCCGAAAAACAATCAGGGCCGATCGGGGAGTGGGACTCGGCGTCCCTATAAGGCTCGTACTCGCGTCATGACGGGGTCTGCCAATTACTTGGTCGGCGGCGCGGCGTTACATCGCGACCCTATCCCCGTGGAACAAGTACTGAGGCGCGCACTTTCTCAGTTTGGACTTGATAAGGAGATCGCGCGTTATCGCTTCGTTCTGCATTGGAAAGAGATTGTCGGCGAAGAGATCTCAAAAATCGCCAAGCCCGAGTGCATAAAGAACCGCGCCCTTGTCGTGCGCGTTACTGATTCCGCGTGGGCTCAGGAGCTTAGCTTTCAAAAAAGAATCATCCTCGCGCGCTTAAAAAAATTCTTGGGTAAGGATGATATTGTGGATGAGGTCCTCTTCTATGTGGTGGGGGCGAGGGGTTGATTGGGGAGCCTCTGAAAGCTCGTTTGCCAATCTTCCGGGTTTTCCAGGGTAGGTTACCTAAGGAACCTCTAAAAAAGTCCACTCGGTGATCCCACTCGGTGATCTCTGTGCCCTCTGTGGTTGATTTAAATTGTTGAAAAACCACAGAGGACACAGAGATCACAGAGAGAAAGAAACAAGATATCGAGGTTTTTCAGAGGCTCCCTACTACCCTTTGACAGTTGATCCGGCACCGCGAGGGCTCTCTCGCCGCCGCCTCCTGGCAGAGGCGGAACGCGGCAGCCTTCCTAGTGGTGTAGCGTTAGGTAGGGCGCCATGTCCTCATGGCGCCGCAAGATCTCACGCTCCGGCACGTGGTGGGTATTTGTCCAGCTCGTAGTTGTGCATTTGCTTCGCCGCCTCTGCAACCAATGTGATTTCATGAACTTAAGACTAAACGCTTCCGATTTTACTTTATTGTGCGCCTAGCAGATCTGGGAGCAATTTTCTGTTAGGTTCTTTCTCCCTGGGGGGCGGAATTGTATGTGGGACAGACTCCTAGTAGGAAAAACATGACCAATCATCAACTAGCAATTACGGTTTTCTTGCAACTGGCAGTTCTTCTCGCCTTCGTTAAATTGGTAGCGCGTACCGTAGTTGTTTTCGGTCAGCCACCGGTGGTGGGCGAAATGATTGCGGGCTTCCTGGTTGGCCCTACGTTATTCGGGCACTTTTTCCCCGATCTTTACGCCACCCTTTTCCCCAAGCAGGCGGTATCAGTTCTTTACGTCCTCAGCCAAATAGGGCTCGTCCTTTATATGTTCCTCGTAGGAGCCGAGTTCGACCTGCGGACTTTAGGCGAGCGTAAGCGCGCCGCACTCTATATCTCAGTCGCGGGGATACTCACGCCATTTGCTCTTGGCGCGGGGTTAGCCTGGTTTATCCACGATAATCAGGCGCTTTTTGCGCCAAGCGCAGGGATGTTTGAAGTCATGTTTTTTTCGGGGGCTGCCATGTCAATTACGGCATTCCCGATGCTCGCGCGCATCATTCGCGAAAGGGGGCTCACCAATTCTTCCATGGGAACTCTTGCACTTGCGGCAGGTTCTCTCGATGACGCGGCGGCCTGGTGTATTCTTGCGCTCGTAGTTGGCACGTTTTCTGGTTCGGCTTCTGTCGGCATGTTGGCGATTGGAGGAGGAATCGCGTATTTCGTTTTTTGCGCCTTCATCCTTCGACCCCTCTTTAGACGTTCGCAGCGCCTTTTTGTGCATAGAGGCCGACTGCATGACCTTGGGCTCGGGGCGATTCTCGTGATGCTTAGTTTGGGCGCCTGGTTCACCGACATGGTGGGTATCTACGCTGTGTTTGGGGCCTTTATGTTTGGCGCCTGCCTGCCGCGAGGCGTTCTTGTTCACCAAATTTCTGAGAAAGTGGAGCCTCTGGCCAAGAACTTGTTTTTACCACTTTTCTTTGTCTATGCCGGGCTCAACATGCGCCTCGACATTTTGGTGAATCCTGAGTTGCTTGGGGTAACCGCCGCAGTGCTTGTCTGCTCGTGCGTCGGCAAGTTCGTTGCCTGTTTCGGGGCGGCACGTCTTGCGGGTGAGTCAGCGAAGAGCGCCTTAGGAATTGGCGCCTTAATGAATGCGCGTGGGCTCATGGAGCTAATTCTCCTTAATATTGCCCTGGAGCATGGGATTATCACCAACCAAATGTTCACAGTCATGGCGATAATGGCGGTCGTTACTACGCTGATGGCAACGCCACTCTTTAACTATGTGACAGCTGAAAAGCGCGCTTCTGAGCCTTCCGAAGGTGTAGCTGCAGTCCCGTAGGGCGCACTACTTAAGGGCCTCTCTGAATGCTTCCGGGAGGGCAACAACTTTTCGGGTCGTGTAATCAAAAGCAACAAGGCCCGTTTTTGCGTGGGCAACTTCCTTACCGGTAGTTTTGCTGGTGAGCTTAAATAACAACTCAAATCCGTGAGAAGTAAATTCCCCAGGTGCGACTTGTATGAGAAGGGTGTCGCCATAGAACGCTTCGGAGAGATACCGTATTCCAACGTCTGCCATAATCAGCGAAGCACCGCCCACATCTAATTCGCTATAGCCGAGGTGTTTTAGAAACTGCAGACGCGCTTCATGTACAAGCCCTAAGACGGCATCGTTGCCAAGGTGACCACCGTAATTAATGTCCGTGATGCGAAGTGGAACTTCAGTTTCAAATTTGAAGGAAGCGGGAAGCTCTATGCGAATTCTTGCCATGACACTTTTTGGTGTATACGCTGCCTGAAAGGCCTAAGTTCTTTAAGACTGCTGCCCAAGGATTCTTGAGCTTTCGGTCTTGGGAACTTCAAATGTTGGCGAGTGTATCACAAGAACAAGCCTACTTGGCGATAGAACTTCACGCGCAAACTTGCGGAGCTCCTCTCTAGACATCTGTTTTACGTATTCGGCGAGGGCGCTGAAGTCATGTAGCCCGATTCTCCCTAGAGCTCTTTCCTCCGCAAAGTGGGCTGCCCCAGAGGCTGAAAGACTTGGGTCTTGAACGTTTCTCTTAAGAAAGGTTAAGCGAAGCCCGCTAAAATAATTTTCGGGAACCAATGTAGTGCCAAGGAGCTTTGCTACCTCTCTTACCGTGGTCAAAATCTGTGGCACTACTTCCGGCAGGCAGGAGATTCTTCCTCCTTGGAAACCTCCGCACGAGGAGTGGGAAAGAAGGGGCGCAATCGGCTCATACGTGAGCGGAGTGAGCGGTAATTCAAGAAAGGAAATCAGGGCCTGTCTCAGGAATATCGCGTAGTGCCCACGAGGATCGGCCGGGCTAAGATCTGGAAACGCTAATCCAACTGATGCCATGGGGCCTGTTGTTTGCCGGTAAAATACCGGCAATGGCTCGGAATGGGCTGCGAGGGTGGATGACGCGACTGTGTTCTGCGGAACGAGGGCGCTGCTCGCAGCTATTTGCAATGCCGGGCCCATGCTGGCCAACAAGTCTTTTGAACCACCAACCATTGATATGCAAACGCCTGAGGGGAGGAGTCGGTCTCGAAGCATCGCCTGGATGGTGTCAACAGTGACAATATTCGCTAAGTCCTTTGCTCTGCCCGCTATGTTAGTAAATTCGGTGCTTCCCGGGGCAAAAACGTCTTGGAGATCTCGGGCAACGAGAACGTGCGCGTTGCAAGTCCGTATGGTCGCCTCAGTACGAATTTTTATCGACTCGAGTTCTAATGCGCGTTGGCTTGGAGCTCCACCCTTGAGAAGCGTTTTGGAAAAAGCCTCTACTGCAGCGGGAAGGAAATTTTCAGGTCCCCACCATGAAAAGGTAACTCGGTCGGAAGTGGTTTCTCCGGAGAGATTCTCTGATTGGAGACTGTATCGCCCAATATTGCCTGGTCTAAGAATTTCCCTCAAAGGTCCATCAAGAATCTCTTGCAAATAGACATGCTCAAGCGCATGACAAAGGCCTCTTTCGGCCGATGTTTCTATGCGAGTGCCCGCAAGGAACGTAATGCGTAGGGCGGAGACGCCCGGCTCAGGAGATGCTTGATGAAGCAGAAGGGAGTTCCCAATCTTTGTACAGGTAAGCTCTCGTCCGTCAAAAGAAGAAACTGAAACGTCGCCGGCAGGCACTCCTTGCTGCAGCGAAGTAGTAGGGCTGAGCGCGGCGAGATGCGGGAACGGGTCCGCTGGTGCAGTTGCGGGAGCAGCCGCGGGCGCAGTTCCCGAAGGAGGGCTCACCTTAGTTGTATGGTCCTGCTTTGGCAAAGTGCGCTCCGAGATTGCCTGGCTAAAAATTCTTGCGATGAATATCAGTTATGGGCCATTTACGGCTTATTACGACCTAAGAAAACGCTAAAAAACTCGAATGAGGTGTCACTGTTATTTTGCGCCCTTTGCATAGCGGGCACTGAAATACACTATCACGATTGAGCTGCCTAAGCTGCGGCGAGAGCGGAGCCGGCCACGAAGGATGGGGCCAATGTCTTGTCCTGACATTCCTCAGGTAAAACGCGCTAATAGCTCGAAACCATTAGATGGGCTCACCACGAAATTCTCTTATGCACAATAAGCGCAGGATACTTAATAACCTCTTCTGATACTTTTGGTTGAGGGTGGTATGGCACTTGAGTTTAAAGGCGGATCCCGAAATACAGGTCATAACGTTAACTTAGGTATCGCCCATGGCACGAAGCAGATAGCAGGTCAGCAGTATGATGGTGCGGCTGCTGAGGCCCTCCTGGCAAATTTTGCAAGAAAAGAAGGATTTGGGGATCTGAGGAACGTTTCGGTTGCGGATCGTGAGCTTTTGCTTGAAGTTATCAATGATGATCGTAGAAAGTTGGAGGAGGCAGGACTTCCTGCACTTCCAAAATTGATTGACAAATAAGACGCGCTATACGAACAGCCGCGACGATTGTCCGGCTTCTACGTCCGCGCTCTCATCGCGTGGCAACCTGCGTGCTAACCGCGAAGCGACTTGACGACTCCATTCTCATCTATTGTAGCCCCATCTAGAAATGCCGCCCTAAGGTAGGCCTCCGCCAAGGTGTTTGGTGAGCGCGAGGCTTCCTGGGTAAGCGCGCTCAAGGGAAAGGGCACCTTAAAAGTGCGTTCAAGAAAAAGAGTCAGCTCAAGCAGCCCAAAGGAGTCGAGGCCAAGATCTTTAAGGTGAGACTCTTCATTGAAATCCGCCCCCGGCTCCAGGAATGTTTCCTTAAGATACAGTACAAGAGCGGCGGAGATGGTTTGAAGAGAGGGTTGCATGAGAGAATGTTGTTAGAGTTTATGAATGAGGTAGCCTCTTACCTGCTGAGAATCTGAAAGGCAGATATGTTGACCACCTTCTCTGCGCGGCTTTGTCGCCTATATGCAGAGGCAAGCGTAGTGGGTCGGAAGGCGTAATGTCAACGGCTGAGGCAAGGGGTGGGAGCGGCGTGCCGAGTGATTGCTCCCCCTGATGTTCCCGCTTTTTTCGTGGTAAAAACCCCCCAAGAACCCTTGATTCCCCCCATTCTAGCAGCTGCCTGACGCTATTTCTGAGATTGATTTGAACCTGGATGCAGGTCCCTATAGAATCCAAGTGCGATAGGGGGCTAAGGCCTTAGGGGAAGGTTTCACGTGTCACACTGCCGAATCTCAGCAATAGGATTGGTAAACGCGCTTGGGACATCGTGCGCAGAGATTTTGCCCAAGTTACTTGCCGGTGATCGGTCAGGCGTTGCTCTTGTGCCTGGTTTTCTTGCCGAGGGGGAGGCGCGGCTTGGAATGGTGAATTGCCATCTTCCATTAGTCCCAGAAAATCTCGCAAGCCTGCGATCGCGAAACACCCAGCTTCTTATTGCGAGCTTTGAGCAAATTGCCTCTCCTGTTGCTCAGGCGATTGCCCAATTTGGCGCCCATCGAGTAGGAGTCGTAGTGGGTTCAAGCACCTCGGGAATTCCGGAAGGGGAGCGTGCGATCTTTTCACAGGAAGGGGGGAGAGGGCTTCCCGAGGGGTATAATTATTTCCAACAAGAAATGGGTGCCGTAGCTGAAATAGTGAGCACTCTTAGCGGAGCACAAGGGCCTTCCTATTGCATCTCCACGGCATGTTCATCCAGTGCAAAGGTGTTTAGAGCGGGAAAGGGACTGCTCGATTCGGGAGTGTGTGATGCAGTAATTGTTGGCGGGGCTGATTGTCTTTGCCGCATGACCGTGCGGGGTTTCGCGGCGCTTGAACTTCTTAGCGCCCAGCCAACAAATCCCTTAAGTCGAAACCGCTTGGGCATTAATATTGGAGAGGGCGCAGCGCTGCTGCTTCTTATGAGAGAACCTGGGGGGGTGCAGGTTTGCGGCGTGGGAGAAGCATCTGACGCTTACCATATTTCCTCTCCCCACCCCGAGGGGCGCGGCGCTTGCAGCGCCATGCAGGCCTCGCTTAAAGATGCAGGAGTAGCGCCTGAACAGATTGCGTATCTCAATCTCCATGGGACTGGCACGTCGCACAACGATGCCATGGAAGCACGGGCCGTGGCCGCAGTTTTTAGCGAACATCTTCCCGCTCTTGCCTGTAGCTCTACCAAACCAATGGTCGGTCACATGCTGGGGGCCAGCGGTGCAACAGAGGTGGCATTTTGTGCCATGGTGCTTGCCTCCGCCCAAGAGACAGGAACGGTCTTCCTGCCTCCTCACGTATACGACGGCGATTATGACGCAAGTTTGCCCCCTCTCTCTCTTGTGAGGCCGGGCGATACTCTTTCTCTCGGTCAGAGTTGCTTCATGATGTCGAATTCGTTTGGTTTTGGGGGCAGCAATTGTGCGGTGGTGCTAGGGGTTAGCCTGGTCTGCTCACGGCCCCTCCGGGCCGAGAGCGGACCAGGCTAGCGAACGCCCGGACGGCGTTCGCAAATCGCGACCATCGGGAGCATCGCGCTGTTGGCGCGTAGGGACGCGACGGAGCCCCCTCTCCGTTCGACACTCTGTCGTGGCGAACGGAGAGGGGGCGATGTTGAAAATCGGCCCGGATGGCCGATTTTCAACGGTAATCTCACGGACCCGAAGCGGAGCGCAGGGATCCCGTGAGATATAACGGTTAGGGCAGAGGCATGAGCGAGGAAATAGGCGATTGGGAAGCGATAGATCCTCGAGATCTTTTGCCGCAAAAGGGGGCTATGGCCCTTATTCGCCGGATCCTGGCAGCAGACCTCTCAGACCCAGAGCCATGGGTGCGCGTAGAAGTTGTGGTTGGGTTTGAAGCCCTTCGCTCCGAATTTAGCCCGGACCACGTTCTTGCGCCGGTAGGAATTGAATATGTGGCCCAGGCGGGAGCCGTGCTGGGCGGCCTTCTCTCGAGAAAACAAGGTAGCGGCGGACCTGTACGTGGCGGAATGATAGGAGCTGTGCGAGAGGTAAAACTTTATGGGAGAGCGCCCAAGAGAGGGCAAGTGCTGCACGTAGTGGCTCGCCTGCTTGCTGGGGATGAGCAGATGAGCTCAATTCAAGGCGAGATCTACCTAGCGGAAGAGCCCCAGGAAAGCGGACTTTTGATGACGGTAAGGTGTAGTGTCGTGCACCAATAGATGATGCCCCAAGGGAGAGGAGGAAAAAGTACGTGACAAAAGTGGCGATGCAGCGAGTTCTTGTTACAGGTTCCAGTCGTGGGCTTGGCAAAGCCGTGGCTCAAAGCCTTTGGAAAGCTGGCTTTTCGGTGACACTCCACGGGCGTGCGCCTAGTGATAATCTCTCAAAGCTGCGGGAAGAACTCTCCTTCGCAGGAGAGCCTGCTGAAGTTCTCTGCTTTGACGTCGCGGATAGAGAGGCAAGCAAAGCAGCCCTCGCGAAGAGCATAGAAGAACGCGGCGCTTTTTATGGTGTGGTTTGTAACGCAGGAGTTACTGCGGATGGGCCATTTCCTGGCCTTTCGGGGAATGACTGGGACAGTGTTCTTAGGACTAACCTTGATGGATTCTATAATATTCTCCACCCCCTCGTAATGCCAATGATTCAGCTTCGAACGGGTGGGCGAATAGTGGTGATGTCCTCTGTTGCGGGTGTGATTGGAAATCGGGGGCAGGTTAATTACAGCGCCTCAAAAGCGGGTCTTATAGGAGCAGCAAAGGCACTTTCGAAAGAACTGGCTAAGCGGAGAATTTCGGTAAATTGCGTGGCGCCCGGCTTTATTGAGAGTGAGATGACTGAGGCATTGCCGCGCGAGGAGATTACCAAAATGATTCCGATGCAACGCCTGGGGAGGCCCGAAGAGGTTGGCGCACTGGTAAGCTTTCTCTTCTCTGAACAAGCGGAGTATCTCACGGGTCAGGTGCTGACCATCAGTGGAGGCCTGGCGTGAGAAGGGTAGTGGTCACCGGTGCGGGCGGAGTTACCGCACTTGGGTCAAGTTCTGCCGAGATTCTTGCTCGCCTTGAGGCTGGCGATTCCGGGATACGCTCCTTCGATGAATGGTCTCAGGTTAAAGGAATCCGTGCGCGTGTGGCGGGGGTGGTCGAGGATCCTACGCTTGAGCAACGTTATGACCGCAAGCAAACTAGAACGATGAGCCGGGCGGCTCTTCTCGCAGTCCGATCGGTGGAAAGTGCGCTCACGGAGGCGGGGCTGCTCGAATCAAGTCAGAAACGCTTTCTTACCGGGGGCGAGGTCGGTGTGGCATTTGGTTCCTGCCTCGGGGGCCCTGACGCGTTGATGCAGGTCGCCTTAGCCAATGCGCGCGCGGACTTTGGGGGTATTGGTGCGACGACCTATACCAAAGTGATGAGCCATGCGTGCGCAGCAAATATCTCCTTGTTCTTTGGACTTACGGGAAGGCTCATTCCCACGTGCTCGGCCTGCACTTCTGGCAGTCAGGCCATCGGTTACTCTTACGAGACCATAAGATCGGGTGCTCAAACGGTGATGATTGCCGGTGGGGCGGAGGAACTTTGTATTGGACTTGTGGGCCTCTTTGATTCGATGAATGCAACTACCGTGGGCAGTCTAGATCCTGCCTCGGCAAGTAAGCCATTCTCGCGGGCGCGAGACGGGCTTGTGGTCGCAGAAGGTGCGGCGGCTTTGGTGCTTGAGGAGTACGAACATGCCAGGGCGCGTGGCGCCACTATTCTTGCCGAAGTAGTTGGTTTTGGTACGAATACCAATGGCACACATATTACGAACCCTGATGCAGAGCGAATGTCCGATACCCTGCGTCTCGCGCTGAGCTCGGCAGGTATTCCCGCGGATGCCGTAAGTTACGTGCATGCGCATGCAACCGCGACAGAGCTTGGCGATATTGCTGAAGCAGCAGCTACCCACGCAGTGTTTGGAAGCGCGGTGCAAGTGGGGGCGCTTAAGAGCTATTTTGGACACACGCTCGGCGCGGCTGGGGCGCTCGAAGCCTGGCTTACGATTCTTATGATGCGCAAAGGACGCTTTGCGCCGATTCGCAACCTCTCTGTGAGTCCAGAGTCCCAGGTTGATGAGCGCTGCGCTCCTTTGGAGTACCTCTCAGGCTCATGGCAGAATCTTGAGGTTGAATATGCGATGACTAATAATTTTGCTTTCGGGGGCGTGAATACTTCGCTTATTTTTAAGCGAGTTTCAGGCGTTTCGTAAAATGAGTGTGCCCAAGGCGGAGCTCGTTACCCACGACTAAAGATATTATTCCCAAGGATTAGCCAGACAATCACAAGAAGTCCCACCGGCGCGCCCATGAGCCATAGGACGACGTAGCCGATTTTCCCGGTCTCTGTGTCTCGTGTGGCAGGTCCCGCTCGATCTGTTCGCTTTGTAAGCGCTCTGATTTTTAACATGCATCTTCCCCAAAATGGGTAAGGGTGATCCCTCTCCCAATATCATGTGGGTCAGAATACACGGGATTATTGAGGTCGCTATGACGGAGAACAGCCTACCGGAATCGTTCGCTGGCCTGCGTGGCCCCGCGATTTTCGGAGAGTGGCGCTGGGCTTAGCTGAGTTTGTCGAGGTTCGTCAAAAACTAAAGACCAAAGAGGGTCAAGCAGATCTGTCTTTGGTTCCATCTCGCCCTCGGAAGTCTCTGTTTCCTCATAACTTCCAGGGAACTGTGGTCGGGTGAGCTCTGGGCAACGTTCGCAGATCTTGTCGCAGATTTCATACCCCACCGCACTTAGCCAGCGTAAGTTGGTCGCCATGCATTCTTCAAATTCTTTATCGGTCAGCGGCGAAGTGAGCAGACGATTCTGTTCAAAAAGATTACCGACGGCACCTATGTCGATGAAGCGCCTCGAAAGGTCGGAATTGTCTACGAGGTGCCATTCTCTAAAGAGCGACTGCATCTCTCTGTTCATCGTAGAGAGCCATTTCAGATCGTTGCTGACACGCATAAAGAGTGTGAGGTCGGTGAGTTTGTTTTGGGCAAAGAGAAAGGCAAAGAAGCTCCAGTAAACCGCAAAGTCCCATATCACCTTCACCGGCATAACGCGCGGGTTGCCAAAAACTTGGTAGAGATCTTGGTACACAAGAAAAGTGTTGTCAGCGAATGAAATCAAAAGCTCATTATAAATTTTCGTGAGCTCAGAAACCTTTTTCCCGGCACGTTCGCGCGCAATGAGGTCGCAGATAAGGGTATTGCTAAAAGCAATATAGTCACTGCCGGGTGAATAGAGGGGATCGATGAAGATGCCGCAGTCCCCTGTGAGAGCCCAGCGGTTGGTCGAGAAGAGCTGAGAGCTCCGACGTGAAAAGTTTTTGAGTGCAAGAAAGTCTTGAAGTTTGTGTTTTTCTTGCTCAACTGCCGCGGCACAGACGGGTTCAAATTGGCTGAGCCAGCCAAGTGCTTTTTCGAAAGAGTTTTGGTTTTCAAGTGGATGAATGCGCGGGTCAGATACTATTCCAAGGCTCGTGGAACCTGAGGCGAGGGGAATAATCCAGACCCAGTAGCCTTCGCCCATGAGGTGATTGGTGCTAAACCAGCGCGAGGTTCTGCCATGATTGTGCTCGGTCCAGGAAGGCTCTTTGCACCATGTGTCGATACTTATTTTGCTCCCGATTCGGAACCATACCGCGTTGATATGGTGCGAACATTCTTCTTTAAGGCCAAGTTTTTGTTTCAGAATAGCCGCACGTCCCGAAGCATCAATCACCCAGTCGGCTTCAAGGCTAAGAGTCTGACCCTGCCTCGTGGCCGTCACGTGGTGCGGCCCCCCGGTTTCTGAGATGGTTACCTCTTGCACGTGCGCTTCTTCACAGAAGGAAACACCAAGGTCTCTTAGAAGTTCCCCGAGGTGATTCTCGAGCCGACCTCTGTCAACTTGAAAGGTATTGCGGGGGAAAAAACGGTTGGACCCCATCTCAACCCGGTCTTCAAGCTTTGAACTCTTAGAATTATGAAAGAAGCAACGCAGTCCCAGTTTAGGAAGCTGATCTTGTTTAAGGTGGTCGGTGAGTCCAAGCACGGATGAAAAATAGGTAGCGGCCACTTCGACAGTCGATTCTCCGACCTTGAAGGCAGCTTCTGGTGCGGGGTGCGAGTAGCGCTCAAGGACCGTAATCTTTAGATCTGGCGACTGACGCTTGAGCTGAAGCGCCGCCGTGAGGCCAGCAAGGCCCCCGCCAAGAACGAGGATATCACTTGCGGCGGCGGGCGACTCCGAGTCGCGAGGGAGAGACTGATCAGATTTCATATCGTCAAATCCTTAGGGACTGCTATCCAGACGAGCGCGAGGCGATCAAGCTTAGCTGAGCCTATCGAAAACTGGCTCCCTTTAACAGCCGCTGGGGAGAGTGTTTTGCAGAGGCGAATGTGTTTTGGGAATTCTTCTCCACCTAGTACTAGCTCGGCGTCGAGGAAGCCAAAGTACTGATGGCAGAGGGGGAATATCGCTTTGTACAATGCCTCCTTGGCGCTAAGAAGAAAGAGGAGGCGAGAACGTGCGGGCAAGTCGGCGGTGTTCGGGGGTGGTGAGACTTGTTCTGCAAGGACCCATTCCGCTTCAGATGGAGAAGCAACCTTTTTCACTATCTCGGGAGAGAGAAGTCTGTCGCTGTCTTCTAGGTCAATTCCCACGCTATGGTAGTGAGAGGAGGCTCCTACTACTGCCACCGCTGAAAAAATGCCCCTCCTTTGCCCACCCTCAAAGCGGCGTGTGTGTGACAGGGAGCCCGTCGTCCTCTCTGGCCAGATGGGGGCGCCGAAGGAGTCGATGAGTAAAGGCGCCTCGCCTAGCGACATCAAGGGGGAGCTACTACTGGCTGCGGAGGCAGAGAAGCTCGATTCTCTCTCAAGACGGCGCAATGCATGCCGAGCTGCTGCTCGTCCTAGACCGAACTGAACGAGTCTCGAGGGCGAGGCGCCAGGAGCAAGAGCAGCTCGTTCAAGAGGGTGAAGTTCTTCCGTGCGAAAATCGGCCTGATCGATGAGGCAAAACACAAGACCATCGATGGAAAATTCATTCATGCTGGGGCTATTTTACTTCGACGGACTCGCTTTCTTCTTCGTCAAAATCAGAAGTGCATGAGAAGTCCTGGTCCTCTGCCGCCGCGGCCGAAATTACTGCAGCGGGGGTTTTAACCCGTCCCGAGACCTCGAATTTTAGTCCAAAATTAGAAATCCCGGATAGAGAGCGGTCCTCGAGTTCGGAATCGAGAAAGTTGTAGAAAAGAAAAGCGCTGCCATCTCCGCAGGTGACGACGTCGTCTGGTGAGCGCAGGTCAGACTCGTCGGTTGAGTCATCATAGATGCGAGAGGTCCCAGGAAGATACTGCAAAGCAGAGGACACCTTCACGACAACTTGCACTCCATCGGGAGTTCCGTCCGCTTCCGTTTTCGTTTCAAAAAATACTTCAGTTCTTACCGATTCACCGACGCTAATGTCATCCGCAAGGATATTTACATTCTGGACTTCGTATCTGCCGTTAAAGTCGAGAGAGGTTCCACAGCCGATTATGCCAAGGACTGCGGTGATAAGAGTCAATTTCTTTAGCATAGAACTCTCCTAATATTGAACTAAGGCCGCAATGCGGCGCTCTAAGTTTGTTATCCACGTATTGTAGCGCGTATGAATGCGATCCGTGCCTTCAGAGTCTGTACGAAACAAAAGATTCTCACTGTCTACATACGCAATTCTGACCTGAACATTATCGTAGCTAATTTTAATAGTGGCCGCGTGTCCGCCGCGTGACTGCCGCGCAATGATTACTCCAGGAGCTTCCTTCTGGATGATCCACTCGTAGTCGCGGAGCGCCTCCGTAATGAGGGCTCTGACAGAAGTCTTCCGGCTAGAAATCGTAGCCTCAGCAACTGTTATCGGCCGCGGCTTGTACATCTCCCTGTTGCGGTGAACGCATCCTGCGGAGGTAAAAACAAGGGCGAGGGCCAGAGCGGTAGAAAGTATGCGGAAGTGGCTGCGCAATAAAAGGTGACCAAGGGAGCTGGGAGTTGGGCGGTAGTTCTTGCTTGGGGATAGAATCTTCATAGAGGGTGGTCCTAATGAAACTGCTCTTCGCCGCAGAAATATCTCGCAGAAATATCTCACTGAGTCCTTCTCCGGCCTGAAAGATATCCGCTCGCAGATTAGCTGCTTCGCTTTCGCGCCAAAAGTACTACCGGGTTGACTCCAGCGAGGCGAACTTGCCGCCGCGGGTTAGGGCGGCTAAGCCACTAGATTCTTGCGTAAATTTTGCTCAAGGTAAAGTTCCTATAGGGCCAGAAGACTGCGGCTAGAGCGACTTCGGAATTACGCGAGATTGGTGTTAGTATTCCGCCGGTTATGGCTCACGGGCCCGGTGGGATCCCGTGATATATAAAGATTTACGGTTCTTGCGTGTAAGGTAAAAGTCTCTCATGAGCGTGCTCGCAGAAATCTCTATCGAAGCCTGGTCTGCATGGGCGCCGGGCCTAAGTTCAAGAGAGGCATGGCTGAATTGGGCCCGCATCGGGTCATGTCGCCTGCCGGAGGAAAGTCTCGAGCGCCCACCCGTGCAATTTATGCCTCCCATGTTGAGGCGTCGATGCGGTGATGGAGCGCGAGCGGCGCTTGCGGTGGCATACGCATGTTTAAAGCCCGATGATCGCATGTCGCTCCCCGTGGTCTTTGCTTCGCGGCACGGGGAAGCTCAGACTACGTTGTCGATTTTACAGTCTCTTGCAAAGGCCGAGCCCCTGTCGCCCATGGATTTTAGTCTTTCTGTCCATAATGCATCTTCTGGCATCTTCTCTATTGCGACGGGCAACACCGCACCGGCGAGTGCTATTGCCGCGCGCCGGGGAATTGTAGCTGCGGGATTTCTAGAAGGGCTGAGTCAAACGCGAAGCAGGGGAGGCAGTCGGTTCCTTTGTGTTTTTCAGGAAGAACCTGTGCCATCGCAGTTTCTTAGTCCCTCCCAGTACTATCCAGAGCTCTTTGGCCTTGCTCTCTTGTGCCGGGAGACTGATGCGAATAGCGATCGGTTCGCGCTTGTCGAACAAGTGAGTTCATGGGCGATGGAGTCAGTCCCAGAAGAGGTGGAGGCACTATCCTTCCTTAAGTGGTGGCTTGCGGGGGAAGCCGCTCGTTTTGAGTTAACTCACTCGCTTGGACTTCTCCGCGTCGCATCGCGAGCCAAGGCCGCCGCCCCAACGCATAGCGAGTTTGTTGAGCCTGGTACTGCGAGGACCTGATGCGCAGGCAATCTGCTATGAGCTCGACTACTTCTGCTTCGACTTCTGGGGAGGCTCATTCTGGCGCAGGTGGGGAAGTATTCTCGAACCGCCTGAGAGGCTTCTGCCGCATGGGCCTTATGGGTCTTATGTACGCCCTTTTCTGGGGAGGGACCATTGTCGTTTTTCTTGTAATGCTTTGCTTGCGGCTGCTGCTGCCGAGGTCCCGGCGCCGTGAGCTGCTTCAGGGAATACTAGGAGCAGGACTTCGGCTTTTTTTTCGAATTACGAGGTGGTGTGGGTTAGTCAGGGCAAGAATAGAATTCGAGCGCCCAGCACCAGAGATGCCGGATGTTACTGCTCTTCTGAGCCAGCGCAGGCCTTTGACGAACGGACTGGTTCTTGCAGGCAACCACCCCTCGCTACTCGATGCGCTTCTCATTCTTTCGCGCTTCCCGCACACGGCATGCATTTTTAAGAGTGATCTAAGACGGTCAGCCCTCCTGCGCTTTTTTGTTCATGAACTTGGCTTTGTGGCGCATGCTGATTCAATCTCTGTAATTTCAGACTGCGTTAGAATCGTGAAAGATGAGGGCCGCCCTCTTTTGTTCTTCCCTGAGGGGTCGCGGTCTCCTCCCGGACGGCTCCATCCCCTAAGTCGCGGAGCAGCGACGGTGGCGCTGCGCGCGGGGGTCCCCCTTGTCCCAGTGCAATTTTCTTGCTCTCCGGTGATCCTCTCAAAGGAACAAAGATGGTTTGAGATTCCAGGGGGTTGTGTTGATCTTGCCGCATGTGTTTGCTACCCTCTTAAGGCCGGAACGCCGGTTGAATCTTCTCCTGTGCCAACCGAACGTGATCTCGCGCAGGAGCTTACGATCGTGCTTGAGCAGAAGCTTCTAAAAGCTGTGGATACTCAGTGAGTATCGCTTAAAAAGGCAGTTGAAAGAGTTTAGCCGCCTCAGACTGTTATCATGCAAGCAGCTTCATGCGAGTGGCTCATACGATTTGGGCGTTTGGCAGTTGGGGTCACGGGAGTAGTTTTTTAGGCGCGGAGTGCTTGCGCCGTTGAGAGCGGGGTTAGGATGTCTACTGAATTGGGAGCGCTGGAGAAAGAACTTAAGGACTTCATCATCGCTACTCTTGCGCTCGAGGATATCACTGCTGAAGAAATACAAAGCGACGCGCCCCTTTTCGGTTCGGGCTTGGGACTTGATTCGGTTGACGCGCTAGAGCTTGGTGTCGGACTTCAGAAGAAATTTGGCGTGAAGCTCGACCCTAAAGATGATTCTACTCGTCAGCACTTTCGTTCGGTGCATGCCCTTGCGCTGCTTGTTTCTGAGCGGCGGGCAGGGGCGGGCTTGCTAACACCTGGATAGCGGCCCCGGATAGCGGATTGTAATCGACTCTACAGGGACCCCGTGGGGAATCACGGTTAGGTGAGTGACTGATTCTTTGATGCGCGGTGATTTGAAGGAGTGTGAGGTGGTTACACGAGAGGAGCTTATTGCAACCCTTCAGGAAGTGGGCGCGCAGGTTCTCGGCATTCCGATTGAAAAAGTGACGCCGTCCGCTTCGCTACGGGACGATCTTGGGATGGACAGCATTGATATGTTCGACGTGCTGGCGCTTGTTGAGCAGCGTTTCTCCGTTAACATTGAGCGCGAGCATTTTAGCGACGTGCGCTGCATAGCGGATGTAGTGGAAGTTCTGCTCAGTAAATACGCAGCCGAGATGCGGGGACAAGCATAGATGTCGAAGCAGGGCGCCCTTGTGCCGGCCGCGTCTTTTGAGGCAGGTCATTGGCCCGAACACGTGAGGTGGGAAATTACGGGCTCACGAGTCTCGATGTATGGCCGAGTGCCCCGCGACCTTTTTCATTTGATTGGACATTTTCCGGAAAACCCCTTGGTGCCAGGGTTCGTAGTAGTGAGTTGGGCCCTTGGTGCTCTGGAGCGATCACTGCAGCGCCCCATTAACGTAAGGGCGATGCGTCGACTGAAATTCTTACGCGCACTTCGACCTGGAGATGCCTTTTTGCTCAGCATGGAACTTGGAGCTTGCTCATCAGGACGACGGCAGGCTGCATTCTCATTCTTGGAAGATGGAGAGGCTCCTGGTTCGTTCCAGGAAGTTCCGTTCTGTTCAGGCGTGCTTGACTATGACGAGGGAAGTTACGGTGTTAACTGAGGTTCCGGCTCAAGCGCGGGGTTGTTCAGAGTCATTTCGTCCTTGCCTTGGGATTCCCGTCTATAACCACAAGGCCGCAATTGCAGATACGTGGAGGGAGCTTATCGTGCACGGGCTTCCATGTGTTGCGGTGGATGACGGAAGCTCTGATGGCAGCGCTGAAGTGCTTGATGGCCTTGCGCGAGCATCGTCTTTGTTGACCGTGCTTCATCGGCCCTACAATGGTGGAAAGGGCGCCGCAGTATTGGATGCACTGCGCTGGGCATGGGAGCGTGGTTTTACGCATTTGTTGCTGGTGGACGCTGATGGTCAGCATGAATCAGGAGATATTCCGCTTTTTCTTCAGCGTGCGAGAGACTGCCCGGAATCGTTAATTCTTGGTTGCCCGCAGTTCGATGCGACCGCTCCGCGTGCCCGGGTTTATGGCCGAGAGCTTTCGAATGTTCTGGTCTGTATTCAGACTCTGTCTTTGCAGGCTCGAGATGTGCTTTGTGGGTTTCGTGTGTATCCACTCCTCAGGGCAGCTCCCCTGTTACTTGCTGCAGTGAAAAGTCGGCGAATGGAGTTCGATGTCGAGGCGGTAGTGAGGTTGCGATGGTCCAAGGTTAGGGTAGAGAATGTGCCGACTCGTGTAAGGTATCCTCGGGACGGATTATCGCACTTTAGATATTCGGCCGATAACGTGCTCATTGCCTTGACCCATGTGCGGCTCCTGGCGGGGATGATGATGAGATTTCCGGTGCTTTTGTGGCAGAACCTAAAATAGACAGCACGCGCGCTGCGCCTTCCTCTCCGGCAGAGGGCTGGGCTGCGTATCGTGAGCGCAGCGGGAGATTCTGGCTCAAGCTTGTGGTAGTTGTTTATCGCTTCGTCGGTAAGAGGTTTTGCAGTTTGCTGCTGTACCCCGTTTCCCTTTATTTCTTCCTCTTTGCTGGAACGGTGAGGCGCTCATCTCTTGAATTTCAAGCGCGTGTCCATGCGGGTTTAGGGCTCGCTCCACGGGGCCGAATTGCGTCTGGAATGCAGTGTTACCGCCATATTCTCGAATTTGCATGGTGTCTTCTTGATAAGTTTTCTGCTTGGCAAGGAGATATTGAGCGGAGCCATGTTGAGTTCCATGGGAGGGATCAAGTCCGTGCCTATCTCGATGCAGGCAAAGGGGTGGTCTTGCTTGGTGCGCACTTAGGCAATTCGGAAGTGCTCCGCGCGGTCTCGGGCAATCAACCTGGTTCGATGGTTAATGCCGTGATGTATACGTCGCATAACCCTGCGTTTAATGAAGTCTTGGATGACGCGGCCAAAGATCCCACTTTGCGCATGATTCCCTCAGAGAATTTCGGCCCGGAGATGCTCGAAAGGCTTCGTGAATGTATCTCGCGCGGCGAGGTAGTGGCGATGTTGGGCGATCGGATTATGCCGGGATCGCCGGACAAAGCGATAGGTATTCCCTTTCTTGGATCCGAAGCCCAATTCCCTGTCGGGCCCATTGTGGTCTCCTCATTGCTTGAGTGCCCAGTGTTTTTAACTTTTTGCTTTCGCATGAGCGACGGGTCGTACCAAGCATTCTTCGAGCCCTTTGCCTCTCGTATTGAACTTCCACGTGCACGTCGTGCCGCGGCTTTGGAAGAAACTCTTCGCCGTTATGTCACTCGCGTCGAGTTTTATTGTAAGCGTTATCCGCTGCATTGGTTTAACTTCTACCCCTTCTGGAAATAGGAGTGGCAGAACAGGATAATCCAGGGGTTGTTCGCCTTTCTCTCTCTGGGGATCCTTAGGTCCCGCGAGATTCGACGGCTAGGGTGATTCCGTGAGGCGCATCTATAACCAAAAAGGATCCTGGCGGTGATGGGAGATTATAGCGGGCAAGCCCCTGGCAGGGATCGGACCGATAATCTGGTCTATCAATAAGGTATGAGGAAGCCTGATTCGCAGTGTCGAGGGGGAGGAGCGCAAACTCTATGAGAGCCAGGAGTCTCTCGGCTGGGAGCCACTCCGGCCAGAGAGGGTGTGTCTCGGCCTGATAGTTTGGGTCCTCGCTTGAAAGAGAATTCCGAACCAAAATGCCGCGATTCCCAAAAGGCGTCATTCCAACAAGGATATTGCCCTCAGAAGAAAATTCAACATGGGCCTCGAATTCGTAGGATTCCTCTTGCGAGCGAGCGGTTACGCGATACGAACGAAACTCTACTTTGTGTGGAAAGGTCATCTCTGGGATTGCTGCGTGCGGTCCCGAAGAGGAGAGCGCCCCAGTGAGTGTGCCAGTGAGTGTGCCAGTGAGTGTGCCAGTGAGTGTGCCAGTGAGTTTCGCAGAGTGGCTTACGCAACTCTGAGCGAAAGGAGTGCCAAAGGAAGGCGGGCGAAGGGTGCAGCTCGCTAAGCCTAGTACGGCAAGCAAGAGTGTGGCTACGGTGTGCTGGGAAACTATTCTCGCTCTCATGCCACTCCTTGCGGTTCTTGAGGGGGCCGCCAGCTTCCAATAATGAAAGGAGCGGTGCACATTGAAATGGCAACACCCACAAAGAGGGTCGTTCCAAAGGAGGCAAGCACGGCGGTTGAACTTAGTGCCAAGCAGCCAAAGGACATGATGGTCGTCACCGTGGAAAGTGCAATTGCAAGCATCGATGGTCCCTTTGACTCCATGCCTTCCAAAAGGAAGACACTATAATCAATCGCAAGCCCCAGCACGATGATATTGGCCAATACTGAGAAGAGGGTAATAGGTTGATCGAGCAGTCCGAGCGCTGCGGTGGTCGCTACCACAGAAGCAAGTGCAGGAAGCATCCCACGAGATCCGCGCCGTGGACCATATCGAGCGACAAGAATCCCAAACACCAAACAATAACAGAGGAAACTAACTGCGGCGGCAACTCTTCTATAACGCGCCATGAGGTCCGTGGTGTCTGAGAGTTGGTCATAGAAGAAAACGCCTTGGTTAGGGCGAGCCGCATCTCGAAGGAGGGAGTCATCTCGAATGCCCTGAAGAGGAACAATCGCAGCTGGGGGTGCGTTATTGCCAACGACCCAGAGCTGTTTAAGCCCATGGGAGGCTGGGCTATTTCTCCATTCTGCGAGGGAAAGAGGGGGAGGGTTCTGCTCCGTGGCGAATTCAAAAAATTGGGTGATGCTGTGTTCTGGAATACCTAGGTCTTCAAGTCCTTTCTGCAGAGCGCCGCGTTGCTCAAGAATAAACTCTCGCAGAAGAGTTGCTCGTCTGCGCTGGGTCGCCTCGGAGGAGACAAAGCTCCCCATACTCTGAAAACCCTCAAGGGCGCCCTGTTGGATGAGTCTTTTCAGACGCGCGAGCAATTCATCCTGGCGTTTGAGGACCTCCTCGCTGCTTGAGCCTGTCACTACAAAAAAGCGTCGACCGTCGCTTCCTCCTAAGAGAGACCTAAACTGCTCTTCCTCTTTTACTAGCTCAGCCGGAGGTCGCTGCAGCGATCTGATGTCATCCCCGGGGGAGGCTTTGAGGAGTCCCATGAGAGCAAGCGGGGCAGCTGCAATGGCGAGTAGTAGCGCAACTCTTTTTACCGAGGGAGATTGGGTTAGTCCAAGAATGTGGGCGCACCAGGCGAGGGCGGCGGGGGGGCGGGCTCCACGACTTACGGGTCGAAGGAGCGGAAGCCATGCGAGCACAGAAAAGAAGGAGCCAAGCATGCCGGCGATTGAGAAGACAGCAATCTCTCTAAGGCCAGGAAAGGAGACAAACAAAAGACCAGAAAATCCGATGATACTCGTGAATACGCCGACGGAAATTGCAGGCAGGACCATGCGTAGCACGCGAAGAGAAGGCGCGCCCGGTGCGGCAAGACGATGGCAAAAGAAATGGAATGAATAGTCAGCGCACACGCCGATGAGACTAGCGCCAAGCCCTAAGGTGATAAGATGAAGCTTGCCAAAGAGAAGTAAACAGCTTGATAGGGCGCATAATACTCCTACCCCAACGCTCAGAAGGGAAAAGAAGAGGGGGGTAAGGCTAGAAAAGACAAAGAGGATGAGCGCGATGGTTCCGATGAGGGAACCTATACTAATGAGAAACAGATCACTTTCCGCGCTTCCGGCCATAGCCTCTGCAAAACGCAAAGCCCCCAGCTCATGAACGGTCACCTCGGGAAAGGAGCGCGAAATAGTTGCCTTGGCTTCGTCTAGGCGAAGTGACGCGGCTTGTTGTGAGGCGCGGTCAAAGACCGTGGATTTCAGCGTAGCAGAGAGCAGTATCGCAAGATGAGAGGTTGCCTCGGGCGCTTCACTCGCCTCTAGAGAGGTCACAAGATAGCCATCTTGTAGATTCAGCTTCCCGGGGGGGCGAGGAAGATTGCTTAGTGAGTCGGCGAAGAGAAGCAGGGGATCCTCTTGAACGTCGGAGGAGACGGTTCCAGATACTGGAGAATAAAGAATGCGTGCAACCCGTTCACAAATCGCCGCCACAGGCGCGGGCCCTTTGAGGATCTCTTCGATACGTTCGGAGTAAAGCTGGGTGCGGTGAGGAAACAGTAATTCCCGGTAGGAGGTGAGAGAGTCTTGCGCAAGCCGGCCCTGAACATCACCAAATTCTGGGGCATTCTCTAGGATCTTGACGAGGGCATCGGTGGCTTTTGCCGCAGATTCAAAAGTCGGGGCGGCGACAAGGAGCGCAACCTTTTGGCTCACTTGTCTCATGAAGGCAGTCGTGGCCTCAACTCGCGCGGGGTTCTGTGTGTCTTGCGGGAGGAGCGCTAAGAGATCGGCGTCAAAGCGAATTCCCCTGGCTGAGGCAAAAAGCATCCATGCGCCGATAGCGACTACCGCAAGTGTCCAGACGATTGAGAAACCCTTCCAAAGCGCATGCGCGCGTTTCTCATGGCCTTGCTGAGCAAGAGGGAATCGCTTCACCGGACACCGCTCGCCAAAAGTTGTTGTTCCTCGGTTTCGGTCAGTACGACCTCGCTGCGCTGAGGTCCATTAGCCTTTGACTGCAAAAACACGATGGTAGTTTGGTCTCCGCTTGGCTCAAAAATTTCAAGCCGCTCAATTAAGTCGTTTCCGTAGAGCGTGATCTTAGAGATGAAGCGAGCGAGAGAAGGGCGGGCGGTTAAGGATAAGGACCAGCCCTTTCCTTGAAAAGCTTCTTGTACCTCAAAGTTCTGGGAGAGTTCCGACGTGTCTCCCCCAAAAAGAGAGAGGAAGGCTTTGCTGAACCCATGCGCAACGGCATTATCAGAGGCAGCAATTCTGGTCGACGCGCCATCGTCGCTAAGCCGCAAAATCCCAGCACCAGAAATTACCAAAATATTGGGAAAGGGCTGGGTGGTGTTCCAAATAATCCCCTTGTGCTTCACATACAAAAAGGAGCCGGAACTTACGAGCGGACGGTTCAAGTGGGGGATAACCTTTGTCTGAGTGAAATGAGCTCTCAAGGCGGTTACCAATTCAAGCTTCCTGGTGAGCGAAGAGACTGAAGGGGATTCGCTACTCGTAAGCTGAGGCGGGGGAGCTGAGGGTGTTGCTTCCTCAGCAAACGCGGAAGATTGCAGTGGGGACGGTAGCAAAAAGAGTGTCGCCAAACAGGCGCAGGTTACGAGCGGTGTTCTCCAACAGAGGGTTAGAGATCGTGGGGTAGGGAGTTTCATGAGCAGTCACTTTCTTGTCAGCAGAATAATAGCCATTTAGGGAACCTCTGAAAAACCTCGAAAAGGAACTTTTTTTGTCCTGTTTTCCCTCCGCGTACTCAGCGTCCTCCGCGTTATTCAATAGTTTTCAAATAACGCGGAGCCGTCTACGCCTTACGGCTGCGCCGAGCCAGACTTCAGTGCGGCCGCGGCGCAGCTTTGGCGGAGCCGGGGACGCTGAGTACGCAGAGGGGGAGTTTTTCAGAGGCTCCCTAGGAACCTGTCCCGAAGAAACATAAATCTTCGATTTGAACACAGTCCCTAGATAGGCTCTCCGGTTGCCACCGCCACGTGTAGCGGTAGGAACTTTCTACGGGACAGACTCCCAGAAGACTACACAAGAGAAGGTCGAGAGGCGAGGGCCCCCAGGGCTCCGCCAACTGGGTATACTGGTCTTGTCGGAAGGTCCACTCTTTGCTCTGCAACATTGACAAGACGCCAGACGTAAACGCCAGAAGGACCTGAGCCCTGGGGATACAGCGTTACTATTTAGGCCGATGCGAGGCCTTGGAAGGATATACAGCTTCCCCCACAAAATCCCCACTGCTCCAGGCAAGGGGAGTAGACCGCCCTCTGGAGTAGTAAGAGAGGTACTAGCAGCAGCGACTCGCAATGTCGGAAATATGGTCGAAGCTCTAGCCGTCATGTCTCACGGGATCCCTAACGGGTCCGTGAGACTGCGTTGGAAATCCGCCATCCAGGCGGATTTCCAACATCGCGCACCTGCGAGCGCCGCGAACACGGCGTCGCCCTCCGGTGCGCTCCAAATCACTCCCTCCGGTCGCGATTTGCTAACGCCGTCCGGGCGTTAGCTAGCCTGATCATCTCGCAGCCCTCGGGGGCTGTGAGATGATCAGGCTAGGGTATCGGAATGTTTTCACCACAAAGGACGCAAGGGACACAAAGGAACGCGTGTTCAAATTGCTAGGGAGGCTCTGAAAAAGTCCCCTCCGTGAACTCTGTGCCCTCTGTGGTTGATTTAAATTGTTGAAAAACCACAGAGGACACAGAGTTCACAGAGAGAAAAAAGGAATATTGAGGTTTTTCAGAGACTCCCTAGTTTCTATCGAGCTTTCTTTGCGTCCTTAGCGTCCTTTGTGGTCCAATAAAATGTTAACTAACTTTTGGTAAGTTGGGCATTGTAACCTATTGAAATTAGAGTTGTTTCGCCTGCTCCGAAGAGGGATGTAGGACTATCCGCGGCCAGCCGATACTCCTCTCTGTATGCCCATAGCCATTAAGGCAGTTCGCGAGAAGTTTGGGTTCATTGAAGGGATTGCACCGTCTCTTCGCCAAGCGCTCGCTAAAGGCGCACTCGCAAGTCCACCCACACAAAGAAAAGAAGAAACCGATAGCATTGAAATTACCCTTGGAGGGCGGCGTAAATCAGCTGCGGCTGCCGCCGAGGGCGCTGAAGGTCAGGTAAAGCCTTCGTCCGCGGGAGGGCTACGTAGTCTCTTGGGTGAGCTGCAGCAATTTGCGGCAGGGCTGGAGGATCTTGAGGCGCGAGCGGCAGATGCAGCCTTGGGCTCGGAACAAAGTGTGGCAATTGCGAAAGAGCTTGAAGAGCAGAAGACGGCCTACGAAAAAATTCTCCAGAGCCCAGTGTTCAGCCGTATCGAGGACATCATGAAACATGTCGACCGCATGTTTTCTCAAGGGGTCTCCCCCGAGGCGGTCGCTCGCGCACTGCAGCGAGAGCGGGGGCTCTTGGGTGATGACCTTCTAGGAGCGATTCAGGGCGGTGACCTCAATAGCCTGTCGAGTATCCGCGATGTTCTGAATGGCTTTAAGGGAGTCGACGTTCTGAGCGGCTCCGCAAGCCCGCAGCTGAGAAAATTGACCGATGCTCTTTTCCAAGCGTTGGAAGGGAAAGCCTATCAAGAGAAGCCCTACGAAAAGCCGACACTCGAAAAGAAGGAAGACATCATAGCGGCGCCGGCACTGCAGAGGCTTGATATGGATCTTCCCGGAGACCTCTCCTTTCGATTGCTTTCAGTGACAGGCAAGGATGTGGCGAAGGCTATCGAGTCGCATTCGCTGCCTGATCCTAAGCATGCGCTGGTGTTAGTGTTGGATACGGAGAGAAGACCAGAGAGCACTCTCGAAAAGAAAAAGCGTGAGCAAGAGGAGGAGGAGGAGAGGCAGCGCGAGAAGGAGAGTCGAGAGCCTACCCTGGAACAGGGGAAAATTTAGAAACCTCGATATTCTATTTTTCTCTCTGTGATCTCTGTGCCCTCTGTGGTTTTTCAAGATTTTAAATCAACCACAGGATTCGCAGAGCGGACTTTTTCAGAGCTTCCCGAGGCGTCTTTTAACCCGTTGCCTTACCGCATACTCCCCCGCAAAGAGTAACCCCATAAGGACATAACTGATCGCTCCGTTGTAGAGGGTCCAAACGGCAAGGTCTCCGTGTAGGACGGTCCAAAGAGCGACGCATCCATTGCAACAAAAGAATGCCGCCCACACGAGCGTCACTCGATCACAATACGACTTTGCTTCGGGGGGAGCGGAGCGAAACGAAGAGGCCATGCGCCATATAACAGAGGGGCCCTTTACAAGGGAGGCTACGAATATAACTCCTAAGACCGCATTTACTATAACCGGGTAGTAGAGCGCGGCCGAAGCCGCAAGTTCCGCAGTCACGAGTGCGCCCAGAGCCAATACCCCGCCGCATAGTAGGTAGAGAGCTCGTAAACCGGGTCGATGGGCGCTAAGCCCCTTGAGAATAAGAAGCGTAGCCAAGAGTAGGCCAGCCGCTCCCGCTCCCCAGTGCTGAAGTGCGACATAGATAAGCGGAGGGTAAAGGAGAGTTCCCCCTATGAGGATGATGGATTTCCATGAGCGAAGCACCGAAGAGGGGGCCACAAAGAGAGATTTTCGAAGCTCGTTCATCAGAGTGTTATCACCACAAAGGACGCAAGGGCCACAAGGGAACACGTTGAAATTGCGAGGAGTCTGTCCCCTAGAAAATTCTCGCCCCTACAGCTTGTGGTGGCAGAAACTTTCTACGGGACAGACTCCTAGCCCCTATTTCTCGTACACCCTACAAGTTCCCGAACTCCCTAGAGTGCCGCAAGTAGCCCTTTCCGCGGAAATAGGGGCTCAGCTCGCCATTTCAGGTCGCAATTTTCGGCGCGACCGAACTGCACTGTGAAAAGGCGGCGGGGCCCGCCCCAATTATTGCCACCAGTGGTTGTGTCACAGGAGTTGCTCCTCAAGTTTAAGAGGTAAACACCGTAGCATACTCAGGGACAGCCTGAAAAACGGGAGAGATGGGTTTAAAAGTTCCGTGTACGCCCCCTCGGCGAATTCTAAGACAATCACCAGCGGCGGACTTTTCCCGAATGGGTAAGTGGTATTGCTGTTGTCACTCTGAATTGTTGAGGGATCTTCTGAGTGCTCAGAAGCTTTCGGCAGTGGCGCCGTAGCTCTGGCTCAACGAGCGAGGCGCCCGCAAGGAGCTCAATGTCACACACGACAATTTCCCCCAATTGCGCGTGTGGCTCACCGTACACGCGGCATTGTTTTATTCCTGCGAACTGTTTGACGACTTCCTCAACTTCTTCTGGGAAAACTTTAACACCCGCGTAGTTAATTGAGGCTTTCTTTCGTCCGGCTATTTCGTAACTGCCGTCAGAATGTTTGATGGCAAGATCTCCAGTAGAAAAGAAGCCGTCTCGCGTCACCTCGTCGCGCCTCTGTGCGGGAAAAAGGTAAGCATCGAACATCCCAGGTCCCTTAACCCAGAGATTTCCGGGGGTGCCAGGAGGACAGGCCTGCCCCAGGTCATCGGTAATTTCAATCTCATATGGGGGGAGCGCATAACCAAGCGCGCCGGCTGGTGCTGCCAGCTCGGCGAGATGCCCGAGTGGAAGTCCTACCTCGATTATGCCGAACACCTGACGTGGGGAAAACCCATGCCGCGCGCGAAAGCGCGCAGATATCTGTGATGAAAGAGCGCCCGAAGTTGAGATGGGATGGCGAAAGTGCGGAAGCGTAAGTTGTGGTGGTAGCTCGGCAAGAGAGGCGTAAATAGAGGGCGATCCGAAGAGTACCGTTCCGCCATGTCTATGCGCAGCCTCTGAGATCGAGGTCGCCAAGTGATCTCGGGCAATGACGATCCCTGCGCCCACCTTTAGATACAAGAGAAGCGAAGAGATGAAGTGGTAAGCCATCGGCAGCACCCAGATGATGCGATCTCCTGGCGTGAGTGCTAGATTTTGCTGGGTGGCATCAAGTCTCTCAAGAACTGAGCGATGCGAGAGCACGACGCCCTTAGATTTTCCGGTCGTTCCAGAAGTAGGGCGGATAAGCGCGGCGTCTGGTACGTGCGAGACGAATGGCCTGCGCGCTAAGCCGAGCTCGGTGAAGCGAAGCAGAGAAAAATCAAAGCTGAGAGGGTAATGCGAAAGGGCTGGGGGCATGGCTCCTGAGCCTATTCGAAGAAGCGCCTCTACCGGTATATCAGAGCGGAGCTCCTCTAACTCTTGCTCGGTCAGGCCCGCTGGGATTGGCATCACCACTGCTTCGCAGCGGGCGAGGGACATAAGTCCCACGATAAAGGCCAATCCGTTTGGCGCTTGCAGGGCAACTCCAGCTCCGGGTCCAATTCCTTGCTGCTGGAGTTCTTTTGAAAGCGCAGTGACAAGTCGGAAAAGCTCCGCGAAGGTTACAATTTCTGACTCGGTCAGCACAGCCGGGAGGTCGGGGAATTGCTCGGCTGACCGTTCCAGGATTGAGCCAATAGAGGGCGAAAGGTGGGGCGCTGTTGTGTGTAAAGAAGTAGTACTACGCCGTTCCATGGATGGCCTCACCGCATAAAAAAACTGGCTAATCGTGGAGTGAGGGTGATGAAAGCGTCGTAGCTTTGAGGAAGTGCAAGAATTTCTGTTTTGTAGTGCACCACTTGGTGTGAAATGCGCAGGGGTCGTTCGGGTCACAAGGCTTTTTGAAAAGCATGCATTCTTCCCTCACGAGGGGGTCTTGCATAGCTTGGCACACTTCAAAAAAACTAGTCGAAAGTTGCGAGCTATTGAGCCTGACTCCGCCATTCTTGCCGCGCCGACTTTCGATGATGCCACGCTCCGCCAGGCCCTTAAGGACTTTCGAGAGATAGGGGGCGGGAAGCTTTGTTTCTGCCGCAATCTCATCGACGCGCAGAAAGGGGAGCTCGGATACTTGTTCAGTCGCGCTGGCGCCTTGGTTCGATCTTTTGCGGGCTCCGCCTAAGAGCTGTACCTGCTGCTCAGAGTGGCGTTGGAGATAGAGCAGGGCTCTTAGCGCATACTTCGATTGTGCGGATAACATGACGAATCCTTATCGCATTTTCTATGGAAAGTCTTGTTAGGGAACTTTTGAAAAAACAGCGCTCTTTTATTTTTTCTCTCAGTGAGCTCTGTGTCCTGTGGTTTTTTAACAACTTAAATCAACCACAGAGGGCACAGAGTTCACAGAGAGGACTTTTTCAGAGGCTCCCTAGAATCCTTCAGCGTCGCTCCATTCTCACTCGCGATAGTAAGCAAAACCCCCTCTTAGTGGTTGTTTTTATAAATCACTTATCACAAACAACTACCTCAAAAGACCGCCTGTGCCCTTGCCCAAGAAAGCCACCCAGCATATAAGAGATAAACTAGTCTTCTATAGAGTTTATATGAATACCGCGATTAAATCAGAGAGCCAAGAGAGTTCTCCTTCTACTATGCAGCCTGAGCCTCGCCGAGGGATTCTGCTTCGAAACCAGGTCGCCTTTGCTTTGGTTCATATCGTTCCGTTTGCTGCGTTTTTTACCAACGTGACAGGGTTCGATTGGATTCTTTGCGTGGCTCTCTACGTCGCAAGAATGTTCTTTGTGACGGCAGGTTATCATCGTTATTTTTCTCACCGTGCATTCAAGACCTCACGGGCGTTTCAGTTTATTTTAGCCTTCTTGGCGCAAACGAGCGCTCAGAAAGGGGTCCTTTGGTGGGCAGCTCATCACCGCTCACACCACAAATACAGCGATACGCCTCACGATCCGCATTCAATGAAGATTTACGGCTTCTGGTACTCTCATTTAGGTTGGATTCTTGGGCCTGATTACGACGAAACTGATTATTCAAAGATAGGAGATCTCGCGAAATTCCCAGAACTCCAGTGGCTTAATCGCAACTATCTGGTTCCTCCTTTTCTTCTCGCGCTTTGCACCATGGCGGCGGGGGGCTACTACGTAACAGGAGAGCTAAGCGTTACCGCTGCTCTTACGCACGGCTGGTCGACACTCTTTGTCGGGTTCTTCCTTAGTACGGTAGTGCTCTATCACGGGACCTTCTCTATCAACTCAATCATGCATAAATTCGGTAAGCCGCGGTACAAGACCGGAGATGAATCAAAAAACAGCCTTTGGCTTGCACTTATTACCTTAGGCGAGGGTTGGCATAATAATCATCACTACTACCAGAGTGCCGCGCGCCAGGGGTTCTTCTGGTGGGAGATTGATATTAGCTACTACCTCATTCGGGCGTTAGCCTTCTTGGGATTGGTGTGGGACGTGCGAGAGGTGCCGGAGCATATTCAGTTTCCGGAGACTGTTTCTTCCTAGGGAAACTCTGAAAAAGTCCACTCTGTGAACTCTGTGCCCTCTGTGGTTGATTTAAATTGTTGAAAAACCACAGAGGACACAGAGCTCACAGAGAGAAGAAATAGCGATGTTTTTCAGAGGCTCCCTCTCGTCTTCATAGAGACCTTGCCGCCATTTCACCTGCGGCATGGCCAGTAGCAAGGCATGTTCCCATCACTCTCGCCGAGGCAATCGCTCCATCGTCGGCCGAGATCCCTCTGCCTGCGGTCCACAAGTTTTGGATGCCTCGCACTTTGAGGCATGCCGCAGGAATTCCATAACATTCGCCTTCAGGCAGATACGACAGCTGTGGGCCGCGACTAGATCCCCACACTTCGATCGGCCAGGCGCCCCACGCAATTGAAGACTCAGGTTTCTGCGCGCTGCGTACGGCAGATTCTGAAAGGATTGCTTCTCCTTGTGCCCGCGGGCCCGTGCGAATTCCTACTTGAGAGGCAACTGAGGAGAGCGTCGCATTTTGAAAGTCAGTGTAACGGGAAGAGAGGTAGGCAAGCGCCGCTGCAGCGCGCTCCTTAGCAATGAGGTGTAAGCCTTCCGCCTCTTCTCCCTTTAAATTCATCACTTCTGGTAAGGCAAGCTTGAAGAGAGCCCTGAATGAAGTGACTGGTCCGTCAGATCTTTCGGCTCGCCGCAAAGTTCCTGGAACCATAGAAACTCGCGACACTTCTTCAGGAATAGCTTTCTCCATAGCTCCACGCATGAGTTCCTTTGCAACCATCTGAGGAACGAGGAGCGCATCGCGTGGAATAATTCCGGAGATTTCAAACGAAAGTGCTCCGGCCTGACGAGCGGTACCCTCAAGGAACGGAGCGCCGCAAAGTTTGGCGAGGGCGCCCGAGCCCGATGCATCAATGAAAGCTTTGGCGAAAAAACGTAGAAGTGAGCCTTGATAGTGGCAAGTTGTCTCTTGCAGCATACCACCAGAGGTGTGAGCGCTGGTAACACTCGTTCCATAGAGAACAGAAACTGACGCTGAACTTAGCAGGGTCGCGGAAGTGTTGACGAAGCTTTGCATTTCGTAGGGCACAAACCAAAGACCCTCCGCGTAGCACGTAGGGACAGAGTTGTCGGCTTGCATGAGACGCTCGGCAAACTCTTGAGCAAAAGGGTTGGGTAGAAAGCTCGGAGCACTCATTGAGCGGTGATAGAGGCCACAGACGGTGCCGACGTAGGCCGCGGTTCCCATGCCCCCTAGGAAGGTGTTCTTCTCAAGTAGGGCGACCTTGGCGCCCTGCCTTGCCGCGCCGAGAGCCGCGGCGATCCCCGCAGATCCGCCGCCTACCACGACGACATCAAAATGCTGAGAGCGGTGAGACATGAAGAGCCTACTTGTGTACGTGGGAAAACACTCGCGAACAGCTTGTCAAAAAACGCCCTTGAATATCAAGGGTATTCCTGTGTGACGGGGGAGCTTAGCTCCCGGCGAATCTCTCCCACTAGCCCGCCTAGGTCACTTTCCGAGACTACGTCTGGTGAAGAAACAATCGTCAGCATGAAACAGCCATTTCTACGTGAAGCCACAAAACAGATTCCAGGCGGGTAAAACAAGGGAGGGAAGTGAACGGCATCAAGAATCTTCCCTGAAGCCCCGACTTCTAGAGTCTTTTCGGAAATAGACTGAAATTTAGAAAGAGAGTCTCCGATATCCGAGAAATAGAAACTAGCGAACGCCCCACCACTGGCGGAGCCAAGAAGCTTCAAATAGGGCCAAGGTGGCAAGATGCGATTAAAGCCTAGAAAGAGGGGCACGCCCCGGTGGAGATCCTCTTTGACGAAGTATTCCGCTTGTTGCAGGAGGCTCGCAGCCGCCGTCCCGAGACTGGAGAGCGCGGCGTGCTCAATTCTAAAAAAGAAGATGCTCAGTTCATTCGAAGCCTGACGTTCGACGGAATGCCCTCGCCGCGAATCATGCGGAACGGGAACTAGTAAAGCGGCGGGGGCTTGGCCTTTCTGTATCGCTACCTGCTGAAAGGCGCGGGCAATGGCAGCGATAAGAAAGCAACTTGGGAAAAGTTCAAGGCCATGATCGCGAATGCTCTGGCTGACCTGGAGGGTTTCGTCTTCCGTGAACCGAATAAAAGTATACTGCGGCGCCGCGCGCGTGCCTCTGAGCGGTAGCGGTATGGTGCTGAGCGGTAGCGGTAAGGTGCAGAGCGGCGGCTTAGAGGTCTTTAGGATAAATTTTCTCGCCTTCTCTGCGCTTCGCAGTGAATTCCCAAATGATAACGGTGCGGGAGGCCTTCTTCCCAATTTTTTCGGGGACAGCTCGGGCTCACAAAGAAGTGCGCAAAGGAGTGCTTCCGCTCGGTGCGCATCAAGGAGGGCATGATGCCAGCCGAACAAGATGGTAGAGCGTGTTCCGTGCTGAAGGAGGCATAATTGAAGTGGTGGTTCGAGCTCAGGATTTATGTCCCGGCGTGCTACAAATTCGAAAACAGCGTCCAAGGGCAAGGCATGCTCTTCAATTACGTGGGATGGAAGCGCTTGCGAGTCAGAGACAACCCAGCGCGGGTAGCCTAAGAGGCGGTAGCTGAGGCGTAGTCTACGAAGCGAGCGCCACGCGTCTTGGCCTTCAACAAGCTTCGTTAGCGCAGCAGCGCTTAGGCTGGACTCTAACGTAAGGCTGAGAAAGCAGGCGTTGCCTCGTCCCGCTTCTCTTCTAAAGGAGCGGTCCTTTACGACCATTAAATAATCGATTTCGTTGAGGCGGGGAGGGGGTGAGGGCGTAATCTGCCGCATAAGAGCCTTGGGGGTTATTGGCCCTTCTCGAAAAACAGCAGCAGCGTATTCCCATATTTTCTCTGCGCAGCTTCTTTAAAGCTGGACAGATTCAGCGCTTCATATTCTTTCGGGTCGATCTGAACGACCACAAGTCCACCCTCATTCACGAGCTCAGGGCGCTCTGCAATTATGTGCATCGCCTGAACCCAGAGGGATTCAAATTGAGGCGGAGCTACGTAGATAAAATCAAAAGTCTTCGAGGCATGCCTCAAATAGCCAAAAGCATCAGTGTGACGCACTTCGGCTTGTTCGGTAAGGCGGGTAGCGACGAGGTTTTCTTTTATGGTCTTTACGGCAGCAGCGCTCAGATCCAAAAAGATGCAGTGTTCTGCGCCTTGGCTTAAGGCTTCTATCCCCACCGAGCCTGCGCCGCCAAAGAGATCGAGCGCGCGCCAGCCTGTTATGCGCGGTCTTAAGATATCAAAGAGCGCAGTCTTTACGCGGTCAAGGATAGGCCGCGTGCCATCACCGGGGACCGCTTTTAGGGTAATACCTCGAGCTTTTCCGGAAACTACTCGCATAGGGGGCGTGCTTCATTCTTTCAGTCGTGGTGGGGCAAGCTAAGCTAGGGGAGCCTCTGAAAAACCTCGAAAAGTAACTTTTTTTGTCCTGTTTTCCCTCCGCGCACTCTGCGTCCTCCGCGTTATTCAATAGTTTTCAAATAACGCGGAGGACGCAGAGTACGCGGAGGGGAAGTTTTTCAGAGGCTACCTAGGGCAAGCTGTGGTAGGGCGCGCTGTCCCCGCCGCGCTCACCCCGTCACCACACCTCTTCGCTCTTGCTGTCCCGTTAGTACAAAGGCCGATTACTATCCCAACCTTCAAGATAATCACGAATGTAAGCAAGGAAGCTGCCACCAAGCGCTCCATCTACGAGCCTGTGGTCGTAAGAGAGGGTCAGGTAGCACATCTCGCGAATTGCAATCATGTCATCGATAACGACAGGGCGCTTCACGATTGCTCCAAGGCAAAGAATCGCTACCTGAGGTTGGTTGATGATCGGAGTTCCAATCACCGTGCCAAAAACACCAGGATTCGTGATGGTGAAAGTTCCTCCCGCTACATCATCGGGGAGAAGTTTCTTGGAGCGCGCCTTTTGAGCGAGCTCATTAAGCGAGCGCGCGATACCAACCAAGTTCTTTTCCTCAGAGCGCTTGATTACGGGAACGATAAGTCCAAACCCTTTTTCGGCGTCCCCAATTGCCACTGCGCATCCGAGATTGATGTTCTTTTTGAGAATGATCTTTTTCCCATCCAAGGAAGCGTTGATGTACGGGAACTTAAGAAGTCCCTTCATCGCAGCTTCCAAGAAAAACGGCGTAAAGCTCAATTTGAAGCCTTCTGCCTTGAGGAACTCGTCTTGCTTCGCCTTTCTCCACTTCGAGACTGCGGTCATATCAATTTCTTGAATTGAATAGACGTGCGGGCTGGTGTGCTTAGAGCGAACCATGTGGTCGGCGATGGCCTGGCGCATGGTATCCATGGGAACAACTTTCGTCCCGTCACTCCCCCAATCAAGGGAGGGGATTCCGCCCGAAGCCGGCTTGCTGGAGGCGCTAGAGCTCGAGGCTTGAGGAGCGCTGCTCGGAGCAGCTGCAGGGCGCGCAGCTTGCGGCGCAGGCGATCCTGCAGACGATCCGATTGTACGGTTCTCTGCATACGCCAGTAAATCTTGCTTATTGACGCGTCCGCCTTCGCCAGAGCCGGGAAGGCTCTCGAGCTCAGACATGGAAATGCCATGTTTTTGAGCAAGGCTCATGACGAGTGGAGAGTAGAAGCGGCCACCTTGGGAGGCTGATCCATAACCCGAGGCGGGGCCCGAAGCAGGCGCTGCATGCCCATTTGCAGGAGCCGATACCTGAGGCGCGGTCTGTACGGGTGCTGCCTTAGGAGCCTCAGCTTTTGGAGCAGGGCTAGAAGCAGCGGCAGCAGCGCCGCCTGCCGTGTCGATAACCGCAATCTTGGTCTTAACTGGTACCACATCTCCTTGCTTAAAAAGGAGCTCGGAAATGGTTCCCGAAGCAGGGGCAGGGATCTCTGAGTCAACCTTGTCAGTTGAGATCTCAAGGATAATCTGATCTTTCTCTACGGTGTCGCCTACCTGCTTAAGCCATTTAGAAATCGTGGCTTCTGCAATCGACTCGCCCATCTGTGGCATTACCATGTCAACTTTCATGTTCTTTCCCTTCGAAACGTAACTTATTCGTCTGCGCGATGTGCGCCATACCCTGCGGCTGAGTTCAATCTTTAGAACGCAAGCAACGCCCGTGTTGCATCAATTACGTCCTGATTCTGTGGCAAGACAAAGTTCTCAATCGGTCCGGAATGGGCAACTGCGGCCGCATACTTCATCCCAAGGCGCTTAACCGGCGCGTCTAAGTTCGTGAAGCAGTGGTCGCTGATTTGGGCAGCGATCTCAGCTCCAAATCCCATGAACTCAACGTCTTCGTGAGCAACAAGGACGCGTCCCGTTTTGCGCACGCTTTCAAAGATACAATCCTTATCGAGCGGTGCGATAGAGCGCAGATCGATGACTTCCACCGAGATGCCTTCCTTCTCAAGCTCTTTGGCGGCTAGAAGGCTCTTATTAACCAAGGCGCCCCAGGTGACGATGGTGACGTCGGTCCCTTCGCGCGCAACCTTTGCTTTGCCAAGCGGCACGAGGCACTCAGAATCTCCCTCGGGGCCCTTGGCGTATACTTGGCGGTACAGCCCCTTGTGTTCAAGGAACAGTACTGGGTCCTTGCCCCTTATGGCTGCCTTGAGCATGCCCTTTGCGTCGCTCGCATTCGAGGGGTACGCAATATAGAGGCCCGGGAAGTGCGCAAAGGTGGCTTCAATATTCTGGGAATGGTAGCAGCCGCCGTGGATGTAACCTCCCACCGCAATGCGGATAACGGCGGGGCAGGTGAAGTCACCGCCTGAGCGGTAATTCATCATCGCAAGCTCGTTGCGAATCTGCATCATGCCGGTCCACACGTAGTCGCCGAACTGGATCTCGGCTACGGGTTTAAGACCCATTGAGGCTAGTCCAACCGAAACTCCGATAATTGAGCTCTCCGCGAGGGGGCTATTAAAGACGCGGTCTTTGCCATGTTTTGCCGTGAGGCCTGAGGTAACGGTGAAGACGCCGCCCTTGCCGTGGGCTACGTCCTGACCAAAGATCATGATGTCTTTGTTCCGAGTCAACTCTTCATCGAGCGCATGGTTAAGCGCGTCTACCATGTACACTTCTTCCCCGGTTGGTATTCCCTCGGAAACAGCCTCCCAAGGCTTTGTGTCGACATAGTTGTTGTTCAATGCGGTCTCTACGGCAGGATCCGGCTGGGCCTCGGCCCATTCCGCAGCCACGTCAATCGCTTTCTTAAGCTCGCTATCAATCGCCGCAAGCTCTTCCTTGGTCGCTAGTTTTCTTGAGGTGAGGAGCTCCCGCATCTTGGCGATGGGGCAGCGGAGCTTCATCTTATCGATATCCGCTTGAGAGCGGTACTTTAAGTGATTGTCAGAAATAGAATGGCTTTGAAGCCGCGGAACGCGCGCCTCAATGACCGAGGGGCCTTCTCCTGCGCGGGCTCGGCCATGGGCATGCTGAAAGGTAGCGAGAGACGCCGGATAGTCCGTGCCGTCAACCTCGTGTCCTTCCATGTTCTCGTAGCTCTGCGCCATTTTAGTGATGCCGCCGCCTGCAAGCTGCTCCGATACGTGCACGGAAATGGCGTAGTCATTGTGCTGAATGAGAAACACCACAGGCAGCTTTTCGCGCGCAGCCCAGTTGAGAGCTTCATGGAAATCACCTTGAGAGCATGTTCCTTCGCCTGCGCTCACGTAGACAACTTCATCAGCGCCTGTGCGCTTGATACCAAGGGCAATGCCCACGGCTTGAAGAAACTGCGTCCCCGTAGGTGAGCTCTGATTCACAATGCGCAAATCTTTGTGGCCATAGTGCATGGGCATTTGCATGCCGTGAGAGTTGGGATCCGCTGCTTTGTTCATGGCATTGAGCATGAACTCCTGATCGGTCATGCCGAGAGCTGCGCAGAGAGCCATGTCACGGTAGTAGGGGAAGAACCAATCCTTGCCAGGACGAAATACGTGACCTGCAGCAACTTGTACTGCCTCATGTCCCGCGACGCCGATTTGGAAGTGGCATTTATTCTGCTTATAAAGAACGATTGCTTTTTCATCGTTCAGGCGAGCGCGCACCATGTCGCGGTAGGCATTTAATAACTCGAGTTTGGTGACCTTATTGCTATCTTTGCCTGCGCCTTTGGCTTTTGAAGCGGCAGTCTTCTTTGCGCTCGTGCGCGCGCCGGATTGAAGTTTGACCTTGAGTGTTTTTGAGGAGCCA
>JBIKWF010000192.1:0-4690 GCA_044356455.1 Bdellovibrionota bacterium
GGGAACATTTCCTCCCTGCCTGCCTTTGGCGGCGAATGCTTTTGATCCGGTTTGATATCCAATTCTCTGTCAATCTTTAGCCAAGGGCATTACGCCTTGAGGGGGGCGTGTATCTGGAGGGCTCCTAACTGGGCTTTTTGCTACAATTTGCGGGACAGGTTCTGCCATTCCAGGTTCGAGCCCCACCAAATCAACAGCTATTCGATTGGTCTATGCCTAAGGTTAGCGGAATCGATTCAAGGGTACACGAGGTTGGGGCGTACCAATGACGCTTAAAGATATCCCAGCAGGCAGCCGCTGCCGTTGCAGGGCAGGCGAATCTTATTCCACGTATCGCCTTAGATCTTCTGAGACAGTCTTAGTCCTCCTCGCGGGATCTTGCCTCTTCTACTCAGAAGATTTCGTAATCAGTCTAAGCGCACACAAGGATTCTTCTCGGGTAGCGCGAGGAAGCTTGTTCAGTCATTTTGGCTTGCTCCGGCTCGTGCTGCGAGAGACGAAGGAGTTGCGGCACTTCCTCCCCTTCTCAAGCCTCAGCCAACGTATCTCATCAAACGCTAGCGACCTGAAGTGGCAGGAATCAACTCTGATATCGATGGTCAATGCCGCAGGCTCAGACGGTGGTCGCCCTGGGAATGTTCATACAGGCACTAGGTCCCCTCGTGCTTTCGATCCCATGAAGACAGAAAGCCAGCCTTGAAGTTTCAGCTATTCAGGTGAGACACGAAGGCATTGGGATGCGTAAGGGTAGGTGCCCCATAGCTCCCTTCTCAGCTGCTGTATCCACTCCGCGTGCAGAGCCCCTGCTATAGCTCAACAATTTCTCGTATCATCCCAAGACACCCATTCTTTTCCTTGTACCGTTTTTTTCCGGGCAGTTTCAGGCTGTGATTTTAAATAGTTAGTCAGACCGCCTTACGCCCTAACCCTTCGCATGGTTACTGAGAATGGGTGTCCAAAGAAGTTCGGGACGATCCCATTTGCCAAAATAGAATCGTCTCTATTTTTCCGCAGACGCTAAATCGCTCGAATTCTCACCCGCTTAATTGACGATTTCTTTCGATCAAAACCTTGCGCCTGGTAGAGAAACTCAAAACGGCGCGTTTTTGGAGCTCTAAACTTGAACGTCCAAGTCTCGCCATCAATGGTTACGGCACGCAGGTTCAATTTGGTAGGCTTTTTCTTCTTGGTAGACTCTGTCACTGGCCGAGAATCCACAAGAAGCCCCAATACTGATTGGTAATCGTCGGTCATTCCAGCTTGGACCTGGAGCTGACAGAGTTTCTTATCACACGACGAACCTAAGAATAACGGTACTGTAGTATTCTGATTCGATGAGTCAGAATTTACGGAAACCGAAATTCGGTTGCTCGTTGCGGAGAACTTCCCTCCGGAATTCTCAAAAGTCACTGCACAGGAAAGGGAATTCTCGATGTCAGAATCAGTAACTAAGTAAGATCTCGAGGTAGCCCCTACGATCTCCTGGTCTAAGTTCGGAATCACTCCACCGCCACCATCGTACTGATTCTCCGGCGACCGAATCCAACGGTATGATATCGTCGTCGGTGCATCTCCGATCCATTTGCCCGTCGCGCACAGAAGTCTACGGCGCGGAGATGCGACGCCGGTGATGGAGGGTTTGATAATCGGTCGTGGTGTAACCGAGGGGTTGGAGTGAATGAACGAGTACACTGAGGCGGTTCTGGCGTAAACACCGTAGTAGGTTGCATTTGCACAATCGCCAAACCCGAAACTCGTTAATCCGATCACCTTCGGCGTCCCCGCTGAATCAGCGGCGAGCAGCGGTCCCCCTGAGTCTCCGAAGCATGTATCGATGCCATCCACAGTTCCTTCACCTGAGCTTAGCACCCCAGCACAGATCATCGATTCCGGCTCGAAGTTTAGGTCGTAGGTTAACGAACACTCGGCGTTGGACCGCAGCGGCATGAAGACCTGTTGAAGAATACGGGGGAATCTCTCGGGGGACACTGACACAGCGCCCCAGCCAAGCGCCAAAGTCGTAACGCCGCCGGTGTATAACGCATTGTCGAACGGACTTGCTACCGCTACCGCAGGAACACTTACCGGGGCCGCCAGTTTAATGAGCGCCACATCGTAACGAGAGCTACCGGGATCATACAGAGGATGGGAAATTACACCGGAAACTCCAACGGTAACTCCGGCCGCCGACATAAGATCGCGTACCCCCAAGGTCACAGTGACGCGGTCCGGTACGAACCCGACGTTTTCAGCGCAATGAGCTGCGGTAAGAACGTAACTAGAGTTGATCAGGACACCGCCGCAAAAATGCCGACCGTCGAGCTTTAAAGAGGCCATCCAAGGGTAGATACTCGCTCCGCCGATTCCAGCAGGGGAGTCGGTGCCATTAATGATCCGAGTACTAAGATCCCCGGCAAAAGCTACCGGGACGAAAAGAAAGACCGACGCTGCGTACAGGAGCGATTTGAGAAACATAGAACCCCATTAAAAAACCTTCTCGAGGAGTTATGATCGAGATCTGGCGAGATGTATCCTCAACCTTATGTAAATGTATCAAGGACAAGCGAATAGTTGAGCTGGAGGAGTTACCTCGCGACCGAGACGGCCCGACGCTCTCATTCGGGATGGGCTGCTACTGAAAGCTTAAACTCCCTCGCGTTTGCGGCGACTGAGGGATCAATTCCCCACCTATCAAGGCTATCGAGGACGGATAGCCTCTGATTGTAAGAGAGAGGTGACTGCATTCCGAGCGCCGCTATAGCTACAAAGAGTATTTGGGGCACCCCAACTTTTTAGGAACCAGGCCTTCAAGGACATCAACCCTTCACAACTAATTCTTGAGACTTGTAAGGGCGGAATTGCAGCGCGTGCGAGTTGGGGTGCACCAATTCATGTACGCACTGCAAAACAATTGTCTGGTGGGCCATGAGAGGCTGACACGGAGCACGCAAGTTTCTAAAGGTAGCGAGCACTCGGCCAGCTTCGAGGCACTGAGGATACGCGTACCCTTGGCATCGACAAGTCTTGTCTACGTCTCGACATTCAACAATGCAACGGGCCGGCACAGTCGAATAGTTAAAATGCCACTGGGGACACCCACTCTTCTCCTTCGAGCGGCCTAGGCCGCAGCCGGGCGACTCGAAATTCCAGCTCTTTAGCTGCATAGAAGGATACTCAGGTTCAATACTGGTTACGTAGATTGAGTGTCCCGTATCTGTCGTGCCGTAGGTGCCTCCCCTCCTCAAACCTGCTTAACTTATGCGCGACCCAATCTCCAAATCCTCATCCTTTCTGCCTTTCACCTAAAAGGAGGAGATCTAACCTCAGATAGAGCAATATTTTAGAGTCGGAGGCCAGGGCACCTTAATCTCTAACTTTGGCAATTATCATTGCTCACTGCGCCTACTGCCGTGATTTTGACCCTTATCTGAGACAGATTTGGCGGAGCTTTCGTAACAAGCGAACTCTGAATTTCAAATACCTGCCCCTTGTCATCTATGAAAAATTTGGCCCTACCTAACTCGGCTATGTATCGAGCGTTTTTTAGTCTGACCTGCTTTGATGCAGGAGTTCTTTTTGCAATTTTTGTGGAGTAGACATTGATCTTCGCCCCGCTCGCCTCAACCGCCCCCGTGCTGATATAAAAATCTTCCACCAAATTTTTATTTGGGAAGGCGGCTGATCGAATAACATACGCAATTTCGGTGGGTGAGCCGAAGAAGTCTTTCCGGATAAGACCTTTATAGTCAGCGACTGAAAAGACAGCGGATTGCGAAATGGGAATCGCAGTTGAGGGATCTATCAACATATTACCACCGCTGGCCTGAGGGGATCCATTTCGATCTAGATTCTGTGAAGTATTCTGGAAGCGATAAGAGCCTGCCATCCTGCCCTTATTAATTGTGAACTCCTTACAAACCGTTTCTGAATAAGCAGAAGAAGAAATCAACAACAATGCACAGACGGGAATTGATATGTTTCTTGCTGCATATTTAGCAAAATCTTTGACCTTGGAAGCGCTATTACTAAAACCCATAAAACATCCCTGAGGAAAATAGTAGTAATTTATACTCACTGGCCCTTGAGGCTCTCATGGGTAAACCATAGCAATCTATGTGCCATTGTTGACTCGGAACGGAAGAAAAGCAGGTCACCATTTTAATGGTAATATTTCCCACTTTTATCAAATTCACCTCACTAGTGGGTGTATTTACCCTATGGGTATCTATTAGATCGACAAATTGAAGTGAACGCGTTCTAGTATTTGGTGCACCCCAACTTTTTTGTCCCGCCAAGGAAACTTTTTACCCTAACTCCCGATTTAAGAGGGTCCCTTTTAGAAGGACCCTCTATGCGCACCAGCAGATACTTTCCAGCCCACTGCCTTTTTGAAATTGCCCTTAGAACCAGACGTGGGCTCCCCTTTGCCGCTAAGCAAACCGTTGAACTGCTTCTCAAAAGCGCAATGGCGCGCACCCAAACCGATTCTAAAGTGACCTTGTGTCACTTCCTCTGGATGAGTAACCACGTACATCTCTTGGTGATAGGGAAAGACGCATCGCAGTTAAAGGCTTTCTATGGAGAAGTCCAGAAACGAGTCACTGACTACCTAAAGCGCCTCCTTGGAATGGACTCCCTCACGCTCTGGGAGGGAGACCCCTCAGTTCTTAGAGTTTTAGACTTCGATGCC
>JBIKWF010000193.1:0-4663 GCA_044356455.1 Bdellovibrionota bacterium
CCGGAAGATCTCTCGGCCCGCCGGGACGGCGCGCCCTACCTGAGGATGAGCACCACGGCGGTGGCGGTAATGCCCTCTTTTCTGCCAACAAATCCAAGCGTCTCGGTCGTAGTAGCTTTAATTCCAATGCGCTCGGCAGCAATTCCTAGAACCTCGCCGATGTTCTTCTTCATTGCAGCAAGGTGAGGCGCCATCTTGGGAGCTTCCGCAAGGATGGAGCAGTCAACATTGATCACGCGCCAGCCTTCACCGTGAATTTGAGCCATGACCCTGCGCAGTAACTCGAGGCTACTTGCGCCCTTCCAAGCTGCGTCAGTGTTTGGAAAAAGGGTTCCTATATCGGCCTTTCCTGCGGCTCCTAGAATTGCATCTATGACGGCATGCAAAAGCGCATCCGCGTCAGAGTGTCCAAGAAGCCCGTGGGAATGCTTTATGGTGACGCCCCCAAGAATAAGAGGGCGGCCCTCTACGAGCTGGTGCACATCGATCCCCTGCCCTACGCGCAGGTTATCCAAAGAAGGAAGAGCGGCTGTCTGCATATGGTTCATTTCCCTTGAGGGAGCTGGTTTGAATGTCGAGGGGCGCACCATGTTCGGCGAGATGCCATCTCACTCGCTCTGGCAGATTATCCATCCCGTACTTCTCGGCCACCTTCATGATGATGGTAGCTGCAATAAAACGCGGCACGAAGTCTTTTGTTTGCTTACTGAAGTAACTTCCGCGTGCGAGCGCCCAAAACGAGTCATTTGCGTTCTTGGCAATCGCGCGATCTACTACCCCCGGACCTGCATTGTACGCTGCGAGCGCAAGGTACCAGTCGCTATAGCGCTGATACAGGTCCCTAAGAAGCCTTGCCGCAGCAAGTGTTGATAGTATGGGATCTTGGCGCTGGTCCACCTTGCCTTCGATTCTAAGTCCATAAAGCTTGGCGGTCCCCCGGGTAAACTGCCAAATCCCAAGAGCCCCGGAGCGGCTCTTGGCCTCAGTTGAAAAGCGGCTCTCGATAACCGCCAGGTTCATCATGTCATGGGGGATGCCTTCGTCCTGAAAAATCTCCTGGACGGTTGAAAGATGCGGGGAGCGCCTCTCGTACGCAACACGAATGCAATTCGCGTCTCCGCGGAGAAAGCTAATTATTTCGCGCTTGACCTCGCGGGTTACCTGAAGAGGCGGATCAGGAAGGCGGCTTCGAGCCGTGCCGCGAAAGTTAAGGGATGCCCTTGCCTCTGCCCCGATGCCTTTGGAGTCTGCTACCTGAGCCAGATCTCGCGAAAGATCCGGAGGGTTTAAGTCATCGCGATCCTCGGAGCTCATAAGGACGCTGCACCCTACCGCACTGCTGCAGAGTGCGCCCAATGCGCCGCAGCGCAGAAACAGCGCGCCGCAGCGCCGAATTTGTTCGCACAGACGCCGCGTGGACGCGCGCCACTTAGGGCATGAGGCGCATTCCAGAAATGATTCTGGCGAAGTTGAATCGTGAGCAGTACAGCGTGACAACATAACGTTCATCGGTAGTTCCAGCCGCCGGACTCTACGCAGGGTCTCGGAATTCGACAATTCTTGATATGGAAGAACGCTCGCTTTTCCCTTGCCAAAATAGAACGGCATTTACGCGAAGGCAAATCAGGAAAACTTTGGCGGTTACTCAAGGAACTAATTGAAATCTCTGTTGAATTAAAATCAGGATAACAATCAATAAGTTCTGATCCTTGCGGAGTAGGCGTGTGCAGCATTACCCTCTCTATGCAAAACCCTGCGACGCGCAGCGCGCATCTTACTTGAGAACTTTTGTGCAAGTGGCGTCTGCTTCTCAAGTTTAATGACTTTGAGAGCGCAGGATTCGCGGTTCGTTGGTGTGTGGATGAGGCTTGGAGTTTATGGGCAAGAGAACGGTGAAGCTTCTTCGAATGGGTGGTGTCTCGCTTTGTTTGGTGACGTGCCTTTCGGCCTGCAGTCTCTTCTCTTCAAGTGAGCAGACTGGTCTTGAGGCGCTGCCCGAAGGCAGTTACCCGAAAGATGGTACCGTTTCTCTGGCTGGTCCAATCCCGGCAATACAGCCCGCTTCGTCTATTATGGCTTCGGCAAGAGCGCTTGGATTTGTTCCTACCGAAGCTGTTCATGACGGGAGCTGGGTTTCTATTGATTCCTCCTCCGGAATGGTGCGCCTTATGAACGGGGCAAATGAAGTGCGCTCAGGGGTTGCTGAAGGGGCAAAAAATCTTCGTTCTGGCACGTTTCAACTTAAGCACAAACAAAGGAGCGCGCTTTGGCATGCTCCTGCGAGTTACTTCGCGTCGCGTGGGCTCTCTATCCCCTCTGATGGAGCCAAAGATAGATTCTTGCGGGGCGCTTTAGGCGAGTTTTCACTGTTTATAGACAAGACCACTCCCATTCACTCGGGTCCGCTTTGGACTCCAGAACTAGGTGGAGTGAGGGTAGAAGAGAATCTGCTGTCCTCCATGTATTATTCTCTTGAAGTCGGCGCGCCGATTGAAATCCGCTAGGAGTCTGTCCCGTACAAAATTTCTTTCACCTGCATGTTGTGGTGCCAGCGGGACACAACCCAAGGGAACCTCTGAAAAAAACTGCTCTGTGCCCTCTGTGCCCTCTGTGCCCTCTGTGGTTGGTTTAACTTGTTGAAAAACCACAGAGGGCACAGAGTTCACAGAGAGGGAAAATTGAATATAAAGGTTTTTCAGAGGCTTCCTAGCTAAGGAGCCCATAGACAGGCCCCTTTTTTGGTTCCCTTTGGGGCCTTAGTGGTTGTTTTGACAAGACACTCTAAGTGGGTTCTAGCCTTTGTTTTCTTTGACTGGCGGCGTCATCGCCCGTATTATCCCCTCACAATTTAAGATGGGTAGCCCACTGTGTCTCATTTCGAATGAGCAGTGTGCGCGGGAGGAGTATTGTGAAGTACGAAGAGCTCGGTAAAGGCATCGTTAAGCGTCGTGAACAACGCATTCTTGGGCTTTTTATCGACGGCACCGGACTGGACCGCGCCACGCGCCGCATCAACCGCAAAGTTGACATGGCGAATCTGCTAAGAGGCGTTACCTCTGGCCTTCCCCCCGCAGTGGCTCGCTATTATACCCTTATCCCCTACGAAGATGACTCGCGCCAAAGAGCGTTCTTAGATGCCGTTGCTCGCGCTGGCATGCAAGTCATCGTCAAGCGTCTTCCGCCCAAAGGCGTTACTCGCCAGGTCAGTGTTGATGTTGAAATGGCTGCTGACATAGTCGCTTTTGCAATGGGGCATTCAAAATTCAGCAACCTTTCGGAGTACCGCACGGTAGATAGCGCCTACGGTAATTCAAACGACGGCGCTCATGCGTACGGGGCTTATGGTAATGGTCCTAGCGGCGGACATGCGCCCACAGGTGGTGGTATTCCCCATCGCTCGGCCGCAATGTTCCCCGCAGGGAGTTCTCAGGTGCGGCTGCGCATCAAGGGCTCTGGGGGCGGCGCTGATTCGTCCCCCGAAGGGGCTGCGGCTCCCCACTCAGGTAGCCCCTCCTCGGGCCCCATTATTCAAAGCCCTGCCGTGGCTAGCCTTGAGTCTGCCAAGACCTCTTCCTCGCCTCAAACTCGTATTGTGACGGTGGTATGCCCAGGACGCGATTTGGCATATTCGATAGCTCTCGCTAAGGAGCTTGGCTCTGATACCGTGACTGCTGATTTTGGTCAGTTCAATACGGGAGATGTGCTAAAGTCCGCAGCCAAATGGATCGACTTGTCCGATTCTGAAACGATTTGGAGAGACGCATGAGTAATGCTGCGTACCCGCGCCGAGGGCGGTTTGGTGGAGGTGGAAAGGATAATGCTCCTTGGGGAGAACGCCGACCAGAAATGTCCTCATCCGAAGGAGGAGCACGGGTACCGCCGCATTCTGTTGAAGCCGAGGAGTCAGTCCTTGGGGGCATCCTTCTCGATAACGATGCAATAAACTTGGCACTTGAACGAGTGCGTCCCGAAGATTTCTACCGGGCCGCGAGCCGCGCCATATATGCCGCTATGGTCGCGCTTAGTGATAAGCGCGAGCCTATCGATATTGTTACCTTGAGCGGACAACTCCGTTCCATGGGCTCGTTCGAAGAATCAGGCGGCATTGAGAATCTCTCGCGCCTTACCAGCTTGGTGCCGAGCGCCGCAAACGTGCCCTTCTATGCCAAGGTCGTGCGCGAAATGTCTTTGCGCCGCCGCATGATTCACGAAGCATCTGACATTATTGCGGAAGCTTTTCAGATCGATACCGACGTCGAGGCTTTTCTTGATCAGACGGAAGCAAAGATTCTTGGCGTTTCCGATTACCGGATTAATCCCTCCTTCTTCCGGGTGGGAGACATCGTTCAGGAATCGATTAAGCTCGTTGAAAAATTGTACGATCAGAAGCAGCCGGTTACGGGAACCCCAACGGGGTTTGAGCAGCTTGATAAGATGACAGCGGGGTTCCAGCCCTCTGACTTGATTATCGTCGCCGCGCGTCCCTCAATGGGAAAAACGTCTCTCGCCCTTTGTATGGCTGAGTACTGTGGTATTGCTACCAAGCGGGCAGCGGCAGTGTTCTCGCTTGAAATGTCCAAAGAGCAGATTGTACTTCGTATGCTTTGCTCTCAAGCGCGCGTCGATAACTCAAAAGTACGAACCGGACATCTTGGTGAACGTG
>JBIKWF010000103.1:0-16008 GCA_044356455.1 Bdellovibrionota bacterium
AAGAACTCCATCGGAGAGCCGGATGCGGGAAAGCCGCACGTCCGGTTCGATGAGCGGATGCAGGGAATCGGCGCGCGCCGCACGGCGCGGACGCTGCGCCCTGAATTCGACTCTACCGGGATCCCTTCGGGTCCATGAGATTTCCGTTGAAGATTGGGCATCCGGGCCAATTTTCAACCGTGCGCACCCTCCGCTCGCCACAACAAAGTGTCGAGCTACGGGTGCGCACCAAATCGCTCCCCTTGGTCGCGATTTGCTAACGCTTTCCAGGCTAAGTGAGAACTGAGCATGAATCGCTGTATTCGATAAATCAATTGTCTAAATTAAACGGCGGGGGAGGCTTCTAGGCGATTGTGGTAGCTCATGGCTACCTATATCGAGATTTCTTAACGAAAGTTGCGCGCAAGGTCCATGAGGAAAAGAGAGGGGGGAGAGAGGGTCCGAGATGTGTAGCGCGCAAAAGCCTTATCTGCGCGGCGCATGAAGGTGACTATGGCCTGCTGCCTATAATCGTCGCGTAGTCGAACCCCTGAGTGAACGTATTGTGCCCCGACGAGTCAATCTGCTTACTGATCCGTGGGCATTTCAGGCAATGCTTCCTCTGCTGGGGCAATGCCGTCCCGAGTTACGAGGAAGAAGTCTTCCACGATGGGATCGGGAAGACACCTGTAATCTCTAGCGACTCTAGCTCGGAGGCGCTCAATGAAGGGACCGGGCCCACGCGAGAAGGCTACGAACATATCCCGCGCGGGAATCGCGACTAGAAAGTCGCGCCCCAACTGAGGAGCGAGGCGCCCGTAGAGTCCACCAAGCAGAAGCCTTGCCGCATCATACCCGTCGTATTGGGAGATCAGCGCGGCCTTACCTCCTTCACTGCTTTCCACGAACTGAACCGCCATAGCCGGGCAGGAGCGATCCAGATTCCGCCTGGCGACAGCCTCGAGGGTCTCCGGAGTCTGCCCCCAACGCAGCATCTGTTCCGTCGTGATGCTCGCCGTCATGTGCGGGAGATCGGCGACGAACACAATCACAGTTCCGTTGATGAACGGGACGTGAGCGATTTGCTCGGGATTTAACTGCTCGAAGATGCTCTCAGGCTGAATGCGAGGCATGAGTTGCGGTTCTGCGATGCTCCATTCCATGAGTCCCATGTGGATTCCTTTCTTATAGGGACGTTTCCCACCGGTTAAGGGATCACCCATAACATTTGTAAGCGGTGGATCGAGGGCTCGATTGAGCCGCCGATCCGCCACTTACGAAAACCAAATGCGCTACACACTCGGATAAGAATTATAAAAGAGCATTGCACGGTGCTTATGTTCCACTGTGCCGATGTTTAGATCCGACTCACGTGAGAAGGTTGTGGCGTTACTGAGGGATCGAGAATCATCAGGTGCCTGACTCAGGTGCGTGGTTACCCAAACGGCAGGGAGGCGCATGACGCAAGCGTTGCGCCAGCTTCGTGCCCTATTGGTTTCCTCTGCACTGAGCGCGAGAGCGAGGCATGCCTCTCGCATTATTAAATTTGCGCCGCTTACCAGAGAAAAGCTTGTCACGATTGAGCTTGAGGATATTCCTCCGGTGAGCACGTTGAGGTAGGCTTTTCCAATCGCAGCGTCATCCCCCAACCACCACTAAATTTCCATTTTTCACCTGTAATACTCTCACGGGGAGTTTCGCCGTTCCATTCTTGTCCATCTTCAAATGGAATCCTGCGGCTTCCATATCCAGTTTCATTAGTGCCTCCTGTAGCGCTTCAGGCCCTCCTCCTGATGCTTTTCTTGCTGCGGCAGCTATGGCGGATATACCATCGAATCCACGCGCACTCACGCTCGGATACGCAGGCTCTCTGTCATATTTAGCGCGATAGAGTTTTAGAAACTCTGCCGCTTGGTGGCGATTCTGGTCTAAGAATGCGTTGGTTACGTAGCGCCCTTCAACTGCGGCTGGGGCTGCCGCGATGACATCCGTATCCAAAGCTCCACCCGCCACGATAGTGGGTTTCTCTACCTTCATTCGCCGAGTCTGCTCAAAGAAGGGCACGACTCCCGCGGTAATGGGCGCAAAGATGGCTTCTGCTTTGGAGGTTCGAATTTTCTCAAGGACAGTACGGAAGTCTGTGTCAGTTGGATTCACATCCGCTCGATAGGTTACCTTTCCGCCGCGGTCTTCAAAATCTTTCCGAAAATTGTCTGCGGTCGACTGCGACCAGGCATTGTTGGTTGCAACAATGGCAACGTTCTTTAGATTCAGTTGCCCACCTAAAAAATCAGAGGCGCTGAGTGCGTATCCATCGACCCACGTTCCAGTTGAGAAAATAAACTTACCAATGGTTTCAATCTTTCCACCCGAATTCCCGAAGACGAGTAGGGGCACTCTTGCTCTCTCAAACATTGGTCCTGCAACCATCACTTCAGTGAAGGTGGAAACCATGCCCATCTCAATGTGGTCTACGGTAAGCAGCTTCTTGGTTGAAGAGGCGGTCAGTGCAGAGTCGAACCGCGTGTCTTCAGTGACCAATATGATTCGTCTTCCGTTGACCCCGCCCGTAGTATTAACCTGTTCTTGGCCGAGAGTAATGCCTTCTACATACGCTTGGCCCCACGCGGCGAAGTCGCCCGTGAGATGGGTCATTACCCCAACCTTTAGCTCGCTTTCTGCGCGCACGTTTTCAAAGGGGATGAGAAGTCCAAGTAGCGCGAGAAATGAGAGGTGTTTGAAAATCATAGTGCCTCGAAGATGGAATGGTCGTTGCTTACTCTCAGCGCTGCTTGAAGTGCCTCAGCTGAGGTGAATAGTTATTTTGCTTCTCTCAGTTTCCTAGATCTACCACCTAAAGAACTGAGCTCACAGAGCAGACTTTTTGGGAATTTTCTAGTCTTGATTGATAAGTTCGTGATGCTGAAGCAGAGATTTTTGGCCCAAATGGCTTGAGTCGGCCTTCGCTCCTTGCCCTGTCTTTACGCCTTCCTTGAGACTTCTCCGGGGGTATGATAGGCCCATATCCTATGAGTACACCGATTTCCTACAAAACCTCCGGCGTCGATATTGATGTTGCTGATGCCACAAAGCGCAACATGGCAAAAAGTCTTGCCACGAAAGACCCGAGAGTGCTCAACCAGATCGGTGCCTTTGCTTCCCTGTTCGACGGCAAGTTTCCGAACATGAAGGATCCCATCCTCGTGCTTAAGATGGAGGAGCCAGGTTCGAAGCAGAAGCTCGCTTTTGAGCGCGGACTCGTGCGCTCGGTGTGCTTCGACATGATCAATCATCTCATTAACGATATTGTCGTGATGGGTGCTACTCCTCTCGCAGTTCAAGATGCGGTTATCTGCGGCAAACTGGAACAAAAAGTTGTTGAAGAGATTGTACAATCGGTAGCAGATGCTTGCCGCGAGCAGGAATGCTCTTTGGTGGGGGGGGAAACTTCGGAGCAGCCGGGTGTTCTTGCGCCAGGCACCTACGTACTTACGGCAAGTATTGTCGGCGTGGTTGATAAGAGTTCGGTGATTGATGGTTCGCGAATAGCGGAAGGCGACACGGTTATTGCGGTTCAGTCGAGTGGCCTACATACCAATGGTTATTCGTTGGTGCGAGCGCTTATGGCCCGCGATCCTTTGCTCGAGAACTCGCCAGTGGGGAAAGAGACATTTATAGAAGCTATCATGAGGCCGCATCGCTGCTACTATCAGCCGCTGAAGGGGCTTTTCACCGAACCCGGACTTCATGGTCTTGCACATATTACAGGCGGCGGCATTGAAGGGAATCTTTGCCGCATTATTCCGCGTGGACTTTGCGCGCAGGTGGATGTTTCTCGGCTCAGAGTTTCTGAGGTCTTTAAAGTAATTCAGCGCCGGGGTGACGTGTCCCAGGCCGATATGCTCAAGACTTTTAACTTAGGTGCGGGGCTCGTAGCCGTCTGTGCTCCTCAGTCGGCCTCCCGCATAATTAGTGCTTTTGCTGAGCACGGTATAGAGGCCTATCCCGTGGGCGTGGTCGAAAAGGCTTCTGAATCTAAGCCGATTCGGCTTACTGGTGATTTAGAGCGGTAAGCTCTTCAGACCTTCACGTACTTCGACGAACTTCTCTGGCGGTATCTTAGAGGAGTTCTGTGGTGAAATCGGTAATTTTCGTATTTTCAATCATCTGCGTACTTGCGTTGGCGGGCGTGCCTGCATTTGCGCAAGGGCTTTCAGAAACTCTTGCACCAAGCGAATCCCAAGTCGTGCAAGTAGATGGGGGAGGCGTTGGTTATAGCTCTCCCGCGGTAGCAGAAATTGATGGAGATACGTCGAACGGCATGGAAATGACCGTAGCGGGAGCAGATGGCAAGCTGCATGTCTACCATATGGATGGAACGATGGCCTGGAGTGCTGAGCTGCCCAATTACGCATGCTCCGGGGCTTCAAGCAAGGACAAGGTATATTCCTCTCCCGCGGTAGGGGCGATTATGGGCGATGGCGTACCCTATGTGGTGATTGGGTACGGCGGATTTCGTGGTACCTGTAAGGGCGGAGTTGCCGCATATGACGGCAGAACGGGAGCCCTCGCATGGGATTTCAATCTGACCGACTTTGGTCGCGAGGAGGGGCAATTTGTCTTCATTAGTGCGGTTTTCAGCACGCCTGCGCTCGCGGACGTTGATGGAAACGGGACTCTTGAAATCGGCTTTGGCGGCTTCGACAGAAACGTCTTCCTACTAAATGCCGACGGATCCGTGCGCTACTATTACCATGCCGCCGATACGGTGTGGTCGTCTCCTACCTTTGCCGACGCGAACGGGGACGGGAAACTCGAGATGTTTATTGGCACCGACATTACAGAAAACAAACAACTTAAGCCGGCGACCAAAAATGGTGGGTACATCTATGCGCTCAAGACAACCCTTAATACCGGGGAGAGAATTGAGTTTAGAGATCCTGAGAAGAAGGTTGTTCTCTGGAGCAAGTATATTCCTCAGGTAGTCTTTTCTGCGCCCGTGGTTGCTGATGTGCTGTCAACAAATCCTGGGGCAGAGTTAATAATGGGAACTGGTTGTTATTTCCCTGAAAACACCAGTAATAAGGTCGGAAAGTTCATCCGAGTTCTTTCGCTCTCGAACGGGAAGGTGCTTCGCACCCTTAAGACGCCTACCTGTACGCCGGCAACACCCGCCGTTGGAGATCTCAATAATGATGGATTGCTCGATGTAGTGATTTCTACTCCGAGCGACGTAGCTTCCGGAGCAACGGACGGCCGCGGACGCCTTTTGGCGTGGACCCCAGAAACGAATACAAAAATCTGGGAGATTCGCATCCCGAAGCTCTTCCCGTTTCAGTCACCTTTACTGGCGGATCTCGATTTCGATGGGTCACCAGAAGTTATTCAAGCGACTGCTGCCTATATTTATTTCTATAGTCCTCTCACGGGAGCAAAGCTTGGGCGCGTAAGACCGGGCGGACTTACCTCGAGTACCCCAGCTATCGTCGACTATGACGGGGATTCTCGCCCAGACCTTGTGGCAGCGACGGCTCAAAGCGGGAAAGGAAAATTCGTTATCTTCCCCAATATAACTTCTCCTGCTGCTGACGATAGGCGGATCTCAGCGGGAGATAGTGCCACGCTACATGCGCCATGGGCGGCGTGGCGGGGTGGGGCCGATAGGACGGGAATTGCACCCTGACCTCTCGGGTTGAGCTTTGAAAGTTCTGTAAATAAGCTAAGAAACCTCTAAAAAACCCCGATATGTTATTTTTTCTCTCTGTGATCTCTGTGTCCTCTGTGGTTTTTCAACAATTTAAATCAACCACAGAGGGCACAGAGTTCACAGAGTGGGCTTTTCAGAGGTTCCCTAACTAACGCGAAGGAATTCGACCAGTTCCTTTTCGCTACTTTCGCGCCTTATTCGTAAACGTGGCGCTCGTTCTGGAACTGGGCTTGGGTTTCTGCCACAAGGTCGTCTACCGTCTTTTCAATCGTAGCGGCATCAAGTCCAAGATATAGAGCCGTTGAGGTAATGACCGCGCGATCGGCGGGATACCCTTCGGGGTTTCCAATCCCTGCCGCGTGAGAGACTAGGTTGGCAAGCTTTACGATAGCAATTTTTTCCTCGAGCTCAGCCTCAGGCTTTTGCCCCTCTATGGCGTCGCCATAGTGCAATATTACTTGGCAGGTATCGGGTGAGAAATTCCACTTCTTCGCGACAAGAGCTCCAATAAGAGGATGCGCAAATCCGAATGCTTCCTGTTCAGCAGCGGCGAAGTCGCAGCTCTTAGACTTTATGAGAGCGATGACGTTTTTATAGTCGCGGCGCGTCTCCGGCTGGAAGAGCAATACAATCTGGCCGAGATTATGAAGCAGACCAAGGAGGAAAATTTCTTCGATGTATCTCTTCTTGAGACGCTTGGCGACATTGGTTGCGCACATCGCGGAAGCCATGGAGGTCTCCCAGATCTGCCTTTCGATAGCGCCAAAACTTTTGTTGAGCTGGCGCAACGTGGCAGCGACGATGATGCCCTTAAGCGCTTTAAAGCCAATCACCATAATTGCCATGTTAAGAGTTGATATCTCGCGTTGGCGAGAGAACATGGCACTGTTTGCAATCTTTAGAACGCGGGCTGCAAGAGCCGCGTCAGTAGAAAGAAGTTCGGTAAGCTCGGCTGCCGTGGTATCAGGATTTTCAACCAGGCTAATGGCGCGCGAGGCAACTTGCGGCATGGGAGGCAGATCGCCTACCCAAGCTACAATTTCTCTCCAATCTTTTCCTGCGCTGAGTCGTCCCTCAAATTCCCTTGGGGCTGCGTCTGATGAAGTAGTCATAGTGCCGAGGTAAGGAAAAAAGTTAAATTATTCGCCCGTACTGCGAGGCGTCCGTGGAGAAAGAATCGTCACGTTCGAACTGCAGCATGAGAACCTTTGCTCGTATCTTGGTCATACCGGCTAAGGAGAAAGCAAGATTCGATTCCAGATCGTTTTTCTGGCGGCAGAAGCAACCGGAGTTCGCGACATTTCCCCCATCTTGTTTTATGCGAGCTTGACACCCCTACAAACTTTAGAACAACGCTGCGTATGTCCTTCAGCCCGGATTTGTGGACTAGGTAGAAGTCCCTTGTGGCATGACAATAAAGAGCTACGGGCGCGGAGCGTGAGTGCTGCTCGCAGGGATGTGCGCTAAGACTTAAGAGCATGTAACATGCTGATCCTATGAGGGATCGCGGTTGGGCGACGAGCCCCCTGAAAATTCACTAGTGAGATGACGCAAGGGCGTTCAGTTCTTCACACGCCCAGCCGATACCCATTCATACGTGCTTGTCGGATGTTGATCTGCATACTCTTGTTGCGTGTAGATACTTCCATCGACGAGGCCACAGGAATTTTCGGGAGACGGGAGGATTATGAGCGAAGAGTACACGACAGAGATTATTGGAGATAAGGGCTACATTCGAGTCGGAGGAGATCTTGATTCGGAGCAATCGGGAGAAGCGCTTCGCAAAGCCTTCAATGATCTTTTTGACAAGGGACGAAGAACCGTGGTGCTCGATCTGAGCGGCGTTCAGATCATCAACAGCTACGGCATTGGTAAAGTGCTCATGTGCTACAAGCGCCTAAAGGCTGAAAATGGAGTGCTCATGGTAAAACCCCTGCAAGGCTTCGTGAAGGAGACCTTCGAGCTGCTTATGCTCGATAAGCTTCTTCCGGTTGATGAATAATATTTTAGGGTAGGGGGTCTTGTGACCTCTAATCCGCTTCCTCCCTCATCACCCGGAGTCATCCACTGTCCAAGAGTGCTCCTGGCTGATGACGATCAAGGTACTCGTGAGCTTGTCGGCGCGTGCGTCGCTCGAGCAGGATGGCATCTCGAAGCCACCTCCTCAGGACGCGCGCTTGTCGACAAGCTTCAGCAACAACCCTTCGATGTGGTGGTTGTCGATCTCCTCATGCCGGGAATCGACGGCATTTCTTTGCTTAAGCAAATTAAAGCACGACGTCCCGGCCAAGCCGTTATTCTCATATCAAAATCCGGAAATATTGGTGATTTCGTCGCCTTTATGAAGGAAGGCGTTCTCGACGTTCTTCAGAAGCCTGTCGATTCTGACACGTTACAACGAACTGTCGCGCGCGTGCTTTCCTCAGTGCGCGAGCGCGAGCGTGCGCTCAGTATCTATCGTTTCGTTACTCGGGAGGTTTCGGAGTTTTCTTTTGCCACTAGTGAAATTGCCGAGTGCCGTATGCCTCTGACCCTGCTCGACCGTCTTATGGGAGCAGGAATACTCGAGATTCAGTCGAAGCTGAAATTAGAGCTCGCCTTTCAAGAGGCGCTCGCAAATGCGGTGGAGCACGGGAATTTAGAGCTCCAGTCCTCCTGGAAAGAGGAATTTGATAGCGAAGGGATAGATAGATTTTCTCTCGTGAAGCGCGAAAGACTTGCCGATGATACGTATGCACGTCGGCGAGTAACGATAACGATCTCCTTTGATGGGTTTATGTTATCGATAGCCATTCGAGACAACGGAAAGGGATTTACGCCCCATAAGCGAGTTATCTCGAACCCTAATGCGGAAGTTCCCCATGGGCGTGGGCTCGCCATTATCTATGCGGCCGTGGACGAAGTCCGATACTCGGAGAGTGGGACCGAGATCGAGATGCTCAAGAGGTTGCCCGGGTAAGCACCGGGAGCCAAGTAAGCATCGGGAGTAAGTGTGGTAGTGTGTGTGGTTCCAATTATAGGGTTTTAAGCTGCATGGCGCTCAAATTTAGACTCAAGGGTCTCGCAGAGACCTTCATCGAAGAAATCACGTGCCCCTGCTGCGGAACAGTGGGGCGTGATGATCAGTATTTTTCTACAGAGCTTACGAAGGTCACCTTTGACGGCATTATCGTAGTCGTGCAGTGCCGCGGCTGCGCAGAGATATTTGTGCCTAAGACTCAGCGACTGGGAGTTCTTGATCCCACGGAGCTTAAAAAAGCGGTCGAGAAAGACGTGCGAGAAACGGGCGAGGCCCCGCTTATTAATTTAAGCGCAGTGCGTCTCAATGCCGAAAAGCTTAATGCTCAGCGCAAGGGAAGCCTCCACTAACTGCTGATGCATTTCCGCGTCAGGCAGTAGAAAGCTGCTGTCCTCAAGAAAGTAAAATCTAGCAGGCAATTTGCTCAAGCGTGACGCCATACTTTCGAAGCGCCGCTTTGAAGCCAATCTTATCAATCGTGCGAATCATGCGTGTCGACACGCGTACTCGTACAAATTTCTTTTCTTCGGTCAGGTAAATACGCTTCGCTTGCACGTTAGGAAGGAACGTATGCTTTGTTTTATTATTGGCATGGCTCACGCGATGACCAAACTGACCTTTAACGCCTGAGATGCTGCACTTACGAGCCATAGAAATCCTCGAACAAAAAAATCTGAGATATTGCTCCCCGTTTTCCTCGCCTCGCGCGTTGCCACGCGAAGGTATTTGCCAAGAGCTGATTCGCTAAAAGCAGCCGCTCCTAAAAGGCAAGGTTCATAATCTCGAAATGAGCAAATTCGGATTACATTCAGGGAGTTGCAAGAGTGCCGGAAGCTGCGGAAAAAGGCAACTCGAGCGGGAAGACTTTTCGTCTAGACGTAGGGCGAAAATCTGCCGCCTAAGTAGTTAAATGTAGGGACTTTTTTGCGGATCGGGCACGCGGTAACTCGGATGGCCCTGCACGGAAGCCTTGCGGCGGGCCAAGATCGAGGAAAGCATCCTCTACGCCTCCTCGATTTTCAACGAAGAGGGAGAGCGGGGAGGCGAGGCAGACAACGCGAGTTTTTGAGAGGCTTTCTAATAAAGCTCTAGCGTTTGAATCTCAGGTAACGCGGCACCGGGTCCACGTCCTCTGGCTAGAATGAGTGCGCGGAGAAAAAAAACGGAAGTCTCGTAATCAACCTTCGCAATCACCTGGTACAAGTCTCCGCGGTCGGTGACGAGGCTTGAAATCTCGTTAGCGAGGGTTGCATCGTTAACCGCATTTTCAATTTGCCCGCGCATGTCTCCTCCTGATTTGAATGGGCCATCTGGTCCCTCGCGAAATTGAATGATGCTATCAACCTGCCCATCAGAAATAGAAGAACTCAGCGCTTTCAGGACTTCCCGGGGGGCAAAGTTGATGTTTACCTGCGCGCCCGAATCTCGTGCGGTGGTAACAAAGGGCAGTAGTTTTTGGACTCGTAGGGGCGTAAATCCAGGAATGCCGCTGAGTTCACCTAAGCGCGAGAGTTCCTTGTTCGGGAAGATCTCTTTGGTTCCAAACTGGGCCTCAATGCCTTGAAAGTCTCCATCGTCGAGTGATTCCGACCCATCGTCCATGTAGTCGATGAGGTTTGCAACCATGCGGGGGCTGTCGAATTCCTTTTCGCGAACAAGGCCCGTTTGGTCTAGCTCCTTGTCCGTATCAAAACCCAAGGACCGAAAGAGTCTGAGGAAAATATCACGTGTCTTCGGGTTGGGACTCACTGTGGGGCGCAGGGGACGCAGGCTTAGTTTGGTGTTCTCCGGCCGAATTTCAAGTTCGATGCGCAGGTTGGGCTCGGTGATACCAAGGAGCGTTGAAGGAATAGCGACACCATCTTTGAACGTGGCCCAGGGGTCATTGATTGAATCCTCGGAGGTAGGATCTGATTGAATTAGAAGGCGCGCCAAGTTGAGGGCTGACTTCAGAAGATACTCAGCTTGCAGGGAGCGCTCGGCGCTCTTGTTGAGGCGTCCGCCCATGTAGGAGGAATAGGTCAGATTCACCACAAGTATTGTGGCAAGCGCTACTACGAAGATTACGAGAATGAGGGCGACCCCACGTTCGTTTCTGGATACCGGTTGATGTGCAATGTGAGCAGGAACGGCCACCATGGCCCCATGCTACACTCTCAAAGCGACGAGCGCGAGATGGGTGTGGTGAATTGGATTTTGCGTAATCGAGGGGCCCCTAAAATGCATAGGGAGTGTATTAGTCTTGCAAGTGATGGCCGAGGTTGTGTGAGTTACCGATTGTAACGCGAAGGACGCAAAGGTCTCGAAGGTATTGAACTCTTTTACCTTCGTATCCATCGCGTCCTTCGCGTTACAATCTTCGCTCTCGAATTGCCCACGCCTTGACTGGAATATCAAAGCTAGATTTCTACGCCTAAAATATTCCCCCTTCGTGGTCTTAGTGTTCTTAGTGGTAGTTTTTTTTAACAACCACTAAGACCACAAAGGGGAGGCGGGGCTTTTTCAATCTTCAGGTTTTTTCAGCTCTCCAGGCGGAGTCGTTGCTTACAGAAATTCTCTAGCAGAAGTTCTTTGCCTCTTCCGTCTGGCCCTCATGATCCGAATTCAGGGCCAGGGATGACAAAATTGCCCGCGCATCGTCCCGAATCAGGCTCGAAAGGCCATTGATGATGCTCACGTGCCGTGACACTTCATCCCAATTTCCCGCTTCGATGTGATTGCAGAGTGAGCTGGCAAGTGAGCGCTGTTTCGCCAAAATACCGTCGTATGAGCCCAGGCGTTCAAAAACTTCCTGAGGCACATTCTCTTTCTTCTTCAAGGTCTCCTTGGCGCCCACAATGGCCTGCTCAAGTTCCGAAAAAGACGCGAACAACCGTTCAATTATAGTAGTCGACATGTTAACCCCATCGAAGTAGTTCCTTTGCGTAGTTCGTAACCAATAACTGGTTTCGATTCGTCCCTCACTGCCTCATGCAATCAGGGAGCTACTAGGCAAGCTCGTTCCGTTGGGCATTCCATTGCTTGTTTCTTTTTGCCCTCGATCGGTTCACCCCAAATAAGGCCTGGGCGAAAACTTCTCTTCGGGAAAAAAGACGAAAACCGGAAACTCCATGTATACCAATTCCTCGCTTCGCCAACTTTCAAGCGCCAATCCTTTGCTGCGCTCCCAATCCCCCGGGTATAGACCGCTCGGTATCGGGCGCTCAGTATCGGGTGCTCTGTATCGGGCCCCACCAAGAGAGGCCTCTCATGACGAAGAGGAACAGGTCCGGTTCTCGCTAGTATGAAGCGTGAGCTCCAAACTTCAGTACCGATTGCTCAGGTACTAGGGAGGCTAAAAGCAAGGCTCTTGCCAACCCTAAGTAGTGGAAACGACTCTGCCTCTCCTGGTTAGCACCTGTCGTAAGTTCGCACAACTGACGTTCCTTCGGACAGGTCGCCTAACAAGACGGACTATAAACCGCGGTTTGCCGCAAACGCTCCAACAAGTATTTCGCAATCGTGTGTTTCGATTGGACATCTCATACTCGTATTCAAACTCATCGAGCTGCCCCTTCGCGATCGGATGTCTGGGGAAGGCTCGAGCTTAAGGTGTCAATCATGACGATTTCTTTTGATGTGCCTGATTCCATGTCGAGTAAGGAGGTCAAGGCGCAGCGAGAGGCGCACAGTGACCTCTACTCGGAAGAAAAAATCCGAGAGATTGCAAAAGTTGATGGCCTTGCCGGCATCCCGGTGCTCGACCAGCAGGTGGCCGCTCCCTTTGAAAGCGAGCTCACCTTCTCGTTTGAGGGACTCGCCAGCTCCATTGCGGCCCGCTACAAGGGGCCCCTCGAGCGGCTTGACGCCGCGATACGCGCTGAGAACGACTTTGTTGAGAAAGAATTTAAGACCGAGCTTGAGCGAATTGAAGCTCGCTATCTTGCCGAGAAGGTTTCTGCCGAGAATGCGTTTGGGATTGCCGACTCGCATAAGCAGCTTGAGCTCTTTGAAACGCATTACCATGCGATTAGAGATCGGCTCGGTAGGGGACCGATTGAGTATATCCCCGAGTGGCTGTATTGGGTCTTTGCGTTCCTTATTTTTGTCGGGGAAATTCCGCTAAATGCCTTAGTCTTTCAGATTTTTGGTGAGAATCAGGTAATGACCTGGGTGATGGCCTTCATTATCGGCCTCTCCATTCCGCTTACGGCTCACTTTGTCGGAGTGAAATTTCGTGAGAAAGGCGCGGGAAACGCCCTTGGTAACTTCATTAAGGGGGCCCTTGCCCTCGCGGTGGTAACCGCAGCTCTCTATGGGCTTTCCATAATGCGAACGACCTATTTAGGAGAGATGAAAGAGCAGCTTGGTCTTACCGAGGCGCTTGTGCAGAGTAGCTTTATGTTTTTCTATCTCAATCTTGCAGTGCTCGGAGCTGCGATAATGATTTCCTATTTGGCGCATGATCCCGAACCTGGTTTTCAGGCCGCGCGAGATGAAGTGGAACGCGCTCGTCAGCAAGTGGAGGAGTACGAAAGTCAGCGAGTATATAAGCTAAAAGAGTGTGCTGATACCCGCTCCGAGGAACTCCATAAGGCGAATCAGGCTCATCGAGACGGCGTGTCCCGTGTGATTAATCTCAAGGGACAGTTCGACCAGCTGCTTAAAGAGGGACAAGAGCAGGAGTCTCGCTGCCTTGACCGGTTGCGCAGAGATGTGTCCTCGTATCGGGCGGAGAATTTACGTGCGCGAGAGTCAAAGGTAATGCCAAAATCCTTTGAGGTATTCCCTTTGTTTACGCTAGAACTTCAGAAGTTTTCGGAGAAACTTCACAATGATGCTTAAGAAAAGTTTTAATTGCTTGAAGGGTGTACAGGCCTATGGACTCGCGGCCTTGGTGGCCTTTGCGTTCTACGCTGTTCCAGCCTTGGCCCAAGTACCGTGCGTGAAACACGATCCATACCATGCAGTTACCTATTTGCTCGTCGATAGAAGCGACCCGGCAGGAAACTTAAGTGCGCTCGAGCAGACTCTTCATTCTGTTGAGGAGGCGATAGCCCCTGGAGAGAGGCTTATAGTGGGAGTGTCCGTAGGCTCGGCCGCAGATACGCGGGTAGTGATGGATGTAGTTAAGCCTGAGCCATCAGTGTGGGAATCTGCGCTTAAGGTTAGAGCCAAAGAGAAAGCGTTTAAAGATTGCCTTTCAGCCACCAAGTCCGGAATTACGGGGTCCTCGGAAACAGCGAAGCATTCTGCACTTCTGGAGACACTTTCCTTTGTAAGCTCAGTGCTCATGGCTGGCCCCGAGATCCCGTCGCGTAGGCTCGTGATGTTTTCTGATATGATTCAGAATACGCCCGAGCTCTCGTTTTGGGGCAGCAGCCAGGTAGTTCCGAAGCTGGCTCTTCAAAAGGTAGAGAAAGACAACTTGCTCCCCAATCTTAAGGGCGTCGCCGTCTATGTGGCGGGGGCGGGAGGGGGACTCCCCGCAGCTAAAGCTCAGCAACTCCAAGAATTTTGGAAGGCCTATTTTGAGAAATCGGGGGCGCGACTTAAGTTCTATGGGCCTCTCTTGCTTGGGATTTCATGATTTTTTGAGCGTCAGTCGCGTAGTGACCTCGAGTTTTTTTTACTTTAGAGACCTTCCGCAGCACAGATGCGGGCGAAGATTCGCTCGGTGTAGGAAACGATAAGAGCGTAGGCGTTCTCAAAAGAAGTTTCGCCAAGCAACGGATCGGGTATCTCGCGCTGACCTAATTGTCCGCTGTCCTCAGTAAACAGATGTAGTATTCCGGGAGAATCCCCGCGTACGCCACGCTCCTTTGCAATGCTATCAATGGCCCAATAGGAGTCCTCATCAAGGCAGAGTACTAAAGAGGATTGAGTAAAATCAGATATATCAAACTCCTGAGTGAGGTGACCTGAGAGATCATATCCTCCCTGCTCCGCAATACTCTGCATTCTGCGGTCTGCGGGGCGAGAGGTAGAGCCGGGAAACATCCCTCGCGAGCTCGCACGAAGAGCATGGGAGAGCTCCTTATCGGCGGCCAGGCGATTGAGCACGGTTGCGGCAAGCGGTGAGCACGCGGCGTTCGTGCGGCAAACAAAGAGAATCTTTTTCACAAAATAAGCTTACTCCAAATCGAGCTATCCAGGCGAGTGCAGGATTGAAGGGAACTACTTATGGAGCCTCTGAAAAACCTCGATATTCTATTTTTTATCTCTGTGATCTCTGTGCCCTCTGTGGTTTTTCAACGATTTAAATCAACCACAGAGGGCACAGAGTTCACAGAGCATGCCTTTTCAGAAATTCCTTATAAGAACACGGTAGCCAAGTCACTGAGATAGCGTTTGGTCGAAGGCGCTGAGGGTAGTCGATAAGCTCGCATCGAACAGCTCCCCGCTTCATCTAACCCTTGAACGATCTCTTTTAGACTAGTTTCTGCCGCGAAGGGTAAGGGTTCTAAGACGGGCGCATATGGATACCGAAACTCTCTTTTGGATTGCCGCAGTTGCGGGAAGTGGATTCTTTATCGTGAAGGTCGCGATGGGCCTCGTGTTCGGACTCGACCATGCGGGGCATGGCGCAGCGGATATTCACTTGCATGATGCAGGCGGCACAGAGGACGCGTTCAAAATCTTCTCCTTCTACTCGATTAGCGCCTTTTTGATGATGTTCGGCTGGTCGGGGCTTGCGGGGATGCATCAGTTGGAGCTCGGTGTCGGGCTCTCTACAGTGCTCGGACTTGTGGTCGGTGCGGTGGTGATGTGGCTCACGGCGCGTTTCTTTGGCGCCATGAAAAAGCTTACGAGTACGGGAGCTCAATTCAAAATTGAGGAGCTTCCAGGACTACGCGGCTCAGTCTACCAGCGTATCCCGGGCGGGGAAGGCAAGGGGGTTATCCAAGTAACCGTCCAGGGCATGACGCGTGAGGTGGAGGCAATTTCAGAGACGGGCGTAGCCCTCGAATCGTTTACGCCGGTTGAAGTGAAGAGAGTGGTGGGGGCTGGGCTTGTAAGCGTAGTGAGCGCGAAATAATCGAGATGTTTCTCAAGCGCTGATATTGATTCCATTTTGAATAGTTCGGTTTAAGCAAAGGAATTGGATATGGGAATGAATTTTATCCTTATTTCATCAATAAGTTTACTCTTCATATTCTTCGCGTTGAGCTATCTCTTTACACGTGTTTACGTTCGCTGCCCATCCAATAAGGTCCTGGCGGTACAGGGACTTGTCTCCGGTGGTCGCACGGTCTCCTGTTTTCACGGTGGTGCGCATCTTGTGTGGCCTCTCATTCAAGAGGCGCGTTTTATCGACCTCACT
>JBIKWF010000105.1:0-15856 GCA_044356455.1 Bdellovibrionota bacterium
AAAAGGATTTTCGCCGTGTCATACCCTCCACTGGCAATATGCGCATAGGCTAGCTCAACTTTGGTTTGCGCAGTCTGAATAGAATCATCCCCGCTTCGCTGCTTCGAAAGCGCGAGAGCTTCCGCGAGCTTATCGACGGCAGCTGCGTTCGCCCCTCCCGCGCGTAGCATATGCGAAAGTTCCCGAAAAAGTTCCAGTGGAATCTGAGAGGAATCGGCAGTAAGGCGCTTCGCGACCTCAACCGCCTGCTGCGCAAGCGTCTCCGCCTTTCCGTATTGTTCCTGAGCTTCGAACGCCTGGGCAGCTTGCATCAGAGCATCAATATGGCCTGAGCTCTCCTCTCCGAAAGCTTGCGCACAGAGTTTTACAAGTGTTACTGCCTGCGAGAGCTGCTCATCTGCCCGGCCTATGCTCGCGAGAAAATCACAGTAGTTCTGGTGCGCAATGACATCGAGCTCTTTCTGGGCCAAGCTTGTTTCGGACACAAAATGAAGGGCAGCAAAGTGCCGCTCCTCAGCTTCCTCATAGAGCGCCGCACGCTTCTTTGCCCCTTTACTCCCAGGCGTGGTGTCAGTTTTCGCAATCTGCACTATTGCCAGCGACGAATACTGGAACGCTTCGACTAGAGAATACGCGTCAACACGAGATCCTCTCTGATAAAGCTCAATGGCTGCATCAAAATGTTCGCGTGCTTTTTCAGGCTCACCCTCTCTCAGCTTGCAGATACCCGCCACACGGTGAGCAATTGCCGCACTAGAAAATGCGGCATCTGTCTCCGGCGATTGCGTGAGGCGTTCCAAGGTTTCACTGGCTATCGCATGAGCCTCGTCAAATTCATCTAGGCTCAAATGAGTTTCAGCAATCTTGGCATACCAACAAAGTATCTTGGGCTCAGACGAATGTGCGGCATTCGGCACTAACCTCGTGCTCTGCTCTAGGAGAGACAGTGCCACCCGGTATTCTTCTCGCGCGGCAAGAACCTCTGCGAGCTCTGCGCGCACTTCCGCAGTCTCAAGCGACTCCTTGCCCAGAAGTCTCTCAGCAGCACGAAGGGCGCCTTTGGCGCATCGGAGCTCATTTTCTTGATCATGCAGAGATCTACAGGCGGGCACGGCGCTTCGTAAGGCCGAAACCAAGAGCTGCCCGGCTACCGTCTGCTGAGCAGGAGCGGGAGAATTAATTATTCTCTGAAATAATCTTAGACCACTCTTGAAGATGCCCCTTGCCTCTAGGCGCTCCTTCTCAAGATCAGAGGTGCCCAAGGAAAGTGCCAGCTCTATGCTTATACTTGCGGCTCCCAACGGGTGAGGGAATTGAGGCCTTAGCGCAATTTCCAAACACTCCCGCCACATCGCCGAAGCTTCCGGAAGGTTCCCCGTAGAAGATAGAATCTGAGCTGCGAGAGAGCACCCCGCACAATAGTTTTTGATTTGGATTGCATAGTCAGGACTCGCGCATATCGCCTCCCTGCGTCCGGGTGAGAGCCCTTTTATCTGGCTCTCTCCATACGTCGCTCGAAAGCTACTGAGTGCATCGCGGCACAAGGCAAGGGCCGCATCAGACTGCTCATGTTCAAAGAGGTAACCGACTCGCCGAGCGATGTCCTGCCAAGATTCCCCGGATTTTTTCACCCGCGCACTAGAAACGGCTGGAAGGCTTATGTAGCCAAGAGACGTGAGACTACGATCGCTCCCTGCAACGCTGCGTATGGCGTCAGCAGACGAGTTCTTTGCTCTTAAGATTCGTGAAACTTTGGTTACCGCGGGGGACATCAACAACTACCGAAGCTACAACGTAGAAGCGAGTATCATAGATTTAGTCTAGACTCTAATGGGATTTTGGGGCCTAAGCGCCCTCTCTGCCATGCTCCTATTGGTCTACAACTCTTACTCGGGTGGCTACGCCTCCTTAATTCCTGCGTTTGATTACGTGATGTGTGTCTTAACGTATGTTAGCCTGCGCTTTCCGTTGGCGGCGCGACTGGGACGAGTCCCTAAATCCTTTCTTTGACCTCATACCCATCTCATTTTTAGGCGGAGAATCCGCGCGCGAGGAAGGCAAACTCCTGAAATTGCTGGCCTTTGCCGAGAGGGCGCGCCAAGATAGCGAGGAGTCTCTCCCGTAGAAAGTTCCTCCCACTACTTGTTGTGGTGGCGACGGAACACCCCCCCTAGGCAACTCATTCCCTTAATCATCCATACCAGATAAAACCCTAAGCGTTTCTGGGTGGGAGGGTGAAATCGTGCATACGTACTCTTTTACTTCGAGTCTCTCGAAGGCATTTTTTTCTGTCGCTGCTCTATTAGCGATTTCGTTAAGTTGTGTAGCGACCGAGACATGCGCTCAGACATTAGAAACGCTATCACCAACGCAGTCCACCACAGGAGATAGACTAGGGCACAGTGCAAGTGTCTCGGGCCGACGTCTCGTAATGGGGGCACCGCTTAGCGACACACCGCTTCTTAACGCAGGCGCCGTTTACGCATATTACATTGACTCTTTCTCCTCCCGATTCGACGGTCGCTTGCTTCCCTCTGACCCCAGTACGGGAAGTAATTTTGGAGCCGCGGTAAGCGTAAGCGGCGATTTCGTAGCTATTGGAGCTCCGCTTGAAGATCGCGGCATCAGTGTAGATGTCGGTTCAGTCTATGTTTTCAAGCGGCTTCCTCAAGGCTGGGTGCAGCAGGCAAAAGTATTGGCTCCAACTCCAGCGGCTGGTCAGCGTTTTGGCTTTTCGGTTGCGCTCGTGGGAAATGATCTTCTCGTGGGAGCACCTGGCGAAGCCTCTCAACGGGGGTCCATCTACCGCTTTAAGTCAGTAGTGGGCACGTGGACTTACCAAGAGCGATGGGACCCCTCAAATCCGATTCTTGCTCAGAACTTTGGTCATGCGCTGGCGTTTGATGGAACATGGGCGGCTGTTGGCATGCTTCAAAACGCGCCTGAAGCGTCGAACCCGGGCCGGGTACACATGTACTTGAACATGGGCGGAACCTTTTCTGAAGCTCAAGTTATTCTTCCGACAGGTGGCCATCTTGATGACCGCGCAGGTTCGAGCCTTGCCCTGTCATCCAACCTTTTAGTTGTTGGAGCGCGTGGACTCAATAGTGGCGCGGTGAACAATGGCGGCGCCTTTGTATTCCAGCTTCAAACGGGAATCTGGACTCAGGCTCAGATCTTGACTCCTGGAACGACCCAGGCAAATCAGTTCGCTGGCTTTTCCGTTGCAGCCCTGGGTGGATTCACTCCCGGCACGGAGATCTCCCTTGGCGCGCCTTATTTTAATGGAGCGGCTTCGGATACGGGAGCGGTCTATGCCTTTTACCGGGTAGGCAATAGCTTTATTCAAACTGCTGTCGTGCGTGGAAGCGCCGAAGAGGTAGGAGATCTTTTTGGATCTGCCCTTGGCCTTACTAAAATCAAGGCCACGACACGTGCTCTTTACGGCGCACCTGGCGACAATGCGCGTGGGACAGACTCCGGGCTCGGCTATCTTTCCAGGGCGGTGCCACGCTACGCTGAAGCAGTCCGTTTTGTATGCCCGTTACCTGATGACTGCTAGGGAACCTCTGAACGAGCCCTCCTTCGTGGTATTAGTGGTTGGTTTTCATCAATCACTTCCCGGCCGTATACTTTCGCGCCTGACGCCAGAGAAGTTCAAAATGTTCCAAATAGCCCCGCGCCACGGACCGATTCCAAATCCTGATTATGAGGACCTGTGGGGCATAGGTCTCTATGGTGGTAAGCTCAGGCGTGATGCGCGTATAGGTGGGCGAAGTCAGGGCACCAGAAATAGTGCGAAGCTCATTACCCTTCTCTCTGGCGAAACGCTCTTTAAAGAGCTGAGAAGCAGCCTCTGGCGCGATGAGGCGTTTGCTGATCTTTTGTGATTGTCCTTCATCTCGGTAACGCTGATAGAAAGGGCCAACTACCCTATAAAAATCTTCATCACTGGCCCCTCCTATCACACGCACCACGCCATCACAGCGCTTTGCTGAGTGAAGCACGGTGATGAGGTTATTAAAAAACTCTTCTGGGCCAAAATGCGTCGTCACTTCAATCTTATCCTGAGATCGGTTCTCAAGAGCAGTCAGAGCCGGAACGAGCTGCTCGGCATAAGCCGCGCGCTGGGCTTCAAGAGCGACGAGGACAGAAGGCGACGCAGCCTGAAAGACCCGCCTTCCGCGTTGCAACACAAATGAAGCCAGGCTACGCCTCGAGAGCACATCGAGCGCGGCATAGACGTATTGGCGATGGAGCGCTAACTCGCGAATGAGAGGCCCCGCATTCGTAGGACCAAGTTTGAGCAAGCAAAGGTAAACCCGCGCCTCAGTTTTCGTGAGGTCAAAGCGCATGAGCTGCGACGCGAGCTGGCCTTCTGATAATGTCATAACTATTCTGACGATATCTATAACTAGTTAGTAAATATACGTTTTATATATTGTTATTGTCATCATGAAATTTTTGACGATTATGACTGCAGGCCCTACCATGAGGCGTCTCATTGGTGAGGTATCTCATGAAATCCCTATGGCATCGGCGATTCTTTTGCGTAGCAGTTGCTTCGCTTTTGTTCCCCACGCAACCTCAGGTTCTCGCGCAGGACAGCGGGACTCCTGAGCCGCTGAGAGTGGGTTGGATTGGGGGCATGTCTGGCCCGACTGCAAAATATGGTGCCTACGAATCTGCAATTCTCGCCGAGGAGGATATTAACCGTACTGGGGGTATCAACGGTCGTCCCTTAAAGCTTATCTTTGAAGATGGAAAAGGGAACGGGAAAACAGCGGTTAATGCGGCGCTCAAGCTGATGAGCATTGACCGCGTCACCTTTATTGTAGGTGGCCACAGCACCCCAGAGAGTCTTCCTATGGCATCCGTGGTTGATAGGAAAGGAGCCCTTATGCTTGCGGCAATTACTTCCTCTCCTCGGCTCACTGGAGTAAGCAAGAATTTTTTTCGCGTGACCGCAGTAAGTTTGCAAGGAGCAGCGGCGCTTGCCAAGTACGCTGTCGAAACCAAGAAACTTGGTTCATTCGGAATCATCTATGAGCTTACAGACTACGCACAACCTCTCGCTGAAGGCTTTCGAGATGACGTAGCTTCGCGCGGGGGAAAAATCTCGGTATTCGAAGGGCTTCCTCCAGGCGAACTGGATGCTCGTCCCTTGCTTCTAAAAATGAAAGTTGCGGGAGTTACCTGCCTCTATCTTGGCATACAGAATCCCGAACTCGCGGGCATAGTTCTCCAGCAAGCAAGAGAAATCGCCTTTCATCCCCTTGTCCTGGGAAACGAAATTACAGGCAACGCAGTCTCCACCGCAGGAGAGAAAAAGCCCCTGTTTGAGGGACTGGTTTTCGCAGAACCAACTTTCAATCTTGAAGCTGAAAAGACGAAAGCATTTGTTGAAAGATATAAAAAGCGCTTTAGCGTGAACTCACTCCCCTACGGCTTTTGGTCCGCAGAAGCCTATGACGCCGTGAGGCTGCTTGCAGAAACCATGGCACGCTGCGGAGAGGAAGTTTCCGCGGTAAGAAGTTGCCTTCTTCAGACTAAGAACTATTCAGGAGTCTCGGGGCCGATTTCGATAAATACCCAGGGTGATGGCGTAAGAGATTATCAGCTAAAAAAAATCTCAGATGGAATTCCCATGCCAGAGGCCTAAATATTGGTTATTGCGAGCGATTTGATTAGCCGCCGGACCGCAAGTAAATTAGCGCTCATGTCCATCGGCCCCGAAAGCAGTAACCCTACCGGCGCTCCTAAACGCGCAACACCTCTTCGAAAGGACACATCGTCAGATTCTGTGCCTCCTCGCGCTCCCCTCGCGAAACTTCCGCCGCCTCCACGTGAGATCCAACCGTCTGAGTTCTCTCGCCCCTTTATTCAAGACCACCTTAGAGCACGAGCCTCTTCTGGCCTGGCAAGAAGCTCAGGCGCACTCGCTCACATCTGCACTAGACTTGCATCTCTCACTGAAAGAATGCATGCCTTGGCATCCGATGTGGGATGGCTGCCCTTCTATTCTCTTCAGGAGCAAGACGGCGACCCCATCGGGTATTTTGAACTTTCGCGTGCCAGGAGAGATAACAAGTCCTTCATTATTTTAAAGGAAGTTCGGCACGCAAAAATTTCATTGGTCGAAAAATCCTATGGCCCAGAACACGAGCTCACCCAGGAAGAGGAAGCGCTCGATGCCTTTCTCACTAAGATGGATTGCGAAACTGAGCAGCAGTTCCATACCGAGCTAAGCTCAAAGCAAGTCGAAATCGGCTTTGCCGTCGCGTGCACGCACTCCGAAGGATTTTGGAATACTTCGTCTCGGACATTTGCGCTCACCGATGGAATCTTGCATGCGCTGCTTATCGATCTACCAAAGGGTGGCGTGAGCCTCGGATATCCTAATCTCCATTCCTGGCAACCTGACTCAGAGACAACTGAGCCACTTCCCCTTTTAGCCAAAGATTTAGACCTCTTGCTAGGCCCGGGAGATGCGCTTCTGACCTGGGCTGACGAGGTACTTTCGAAAGAGATGATTTAGTCTCGTTTGCATTGCACACGAGAAAACACTATTTGCAAAGCATTGCTTGGGCTTTAATTCCTAATAAATCTTTAGGCTTACCTGATTACCTGCTAAGCGGCGGATATTGGTAGAGCGCTCCACAACAGAGGTCGATAGAAACTCTAAGTCTATGAAATACCTCTGCGTTACCTTTCTTACAGCCGCATCGATTCTCATGCTGACTCTTCCTGCGGCTTCGCAGACCCTTCTTGCGAGTCAAAGCAGCACCCCAGAACCTCCCGACGGGGTAAGCTCTTCACCTGACATCAGCTCTGATAGTCGCTTAATGGTGTTCTCCTCAACCTCGACCAACCTGGTTTCAGGAGATACCAACGGAGCTGCTGATGTTTTCTTGCATACACAGGAGAATCTCCTTGCAACGCCCAATCCCGATGGACTGAGACAAACTACGCTCATTTCAAAAGGGCTAGGCGGACTACCCGCTGATGGCGCAAGCTCATCTCCTCGCATCAGCGACAATGGGCGCTGGATTGTCTTTTCGTCCACCGCAACAAATCTTGTCGCCTCGGATACGAACGGTAAATCAGATATTTTCCTGTATAATAGCGATAATCTCTCGCTCAGAAGAATTAGCTTACCTATCACCGTCTTTGGAGTTGAAACAGGGGAAGCTGATGGCGATAGTGTAACCCCCGCTATCTCAGCCGACGGGTGCTACATTGCCTACGCTTCTGATGCCACTAATCTTCTTGCCCTTGGACAAGACGGGTCCTCGGTCACTGACACTAATGGGAAACGCGATATTATTCTCTACCTCAATATGGCTGAGTCCTCGTGTGGATTCTCCCAACTTCAAAATGAACTCATAAATGTAGGAGCAGGCGGACAACTAGCGAACGACGACAGCTCACTCCCTCGCATAGGTGGCAATGCCTACGTTGCCTTTGTTTCTGCCGCCACTAATCTCGTAGCCGATGATACAAACGGCTTTGCCGACGTCTTTATAAGAGATCGGAGACTCTCAATTGGAGATGGCCGCACCACTTTGCTTGTCTCCCGATCAACGACAGGATCTCCTGGGAATGGAGGAAGCTACTCAATCGATATCGAGGAAGGTGGCAACTTTGCCTTTGATTCCGACGCCTCTGACCTTGTCGCCTCTGATTCAAACGGTAAGCGAGATGTTTTTCGTCGCGCGATTACATCGAGCCGAACGCTCACTGATTCTCTGCTTGTAAGCTCAAAGATAAATGGAACTCAAGGGAATGGAGACAGCAGCTCTCCTTCTCTGGTCAATGGAGCGAACTACATCGCATTCGCCTCTGATGCGACGAACCTGAGTGAAAGAACCGACTGCAACAATGCACGAGACATTTTTGTGAGGGATTATCTGCTTGGCACTCTAAGGCGCGTGAACCTTAGCACTTCAGGCTATCAGGCAGACACGGGCTCAAACAGTGACCTACCAGCGCTGGCCCCGGGAGCGCTGCTTGTGGCATATGAGTCATCCTCGGACCTTCTACCTTCTGATACCAACCAGAACGTGGATATCTATGCCTCAGTAGCCTCGCAAGATCCCCAGTCTCGCGATAATCCCCTTTCAGCGGGAGTTCGACTTGATGAGCCGCCGGATGTCTGCGTCAAAGGCGCCGCAGCTTCTGTCTTCATGGAGTATTTCTCGGAAGTGGCATCGAGCTCATTTACTCACCCGAGTGCCTCAGCAACGAGCACGCGCTGCCCTGCGAACAAGATCTGCTACAGCGTTGACCTTACCCCTACCGGGAAAGGCGCCCGAGAGCGAGATAGCGCTAAAAAGCTCGTGAAACGGAATCAGGCCTCTTTTACCAAGCTCAAGCCTGGGGCATACCGAGTTTCGTTCCGAGCGAGTGGTCAGGCCGGCAATCGAACTATCACTACCAATCGAAGCCCGAAGCGAAAAATTACTATCCGGGCACGTCGATAAAGACTTTCTCATTTCTAAGCGCTGCTCCCAGCATACCTCCAAACCCTCCTGGGACATCCCTGTGTTACTTTGGGACTGGAATTGAAGAAGGAGATGTTCTGATTGTCCCTCACCAAGGAGCGCTGACCTTCGCTCTCGCGCAGGAGTTTATTCGGCCTATCGCTCGGATAAATCTGCTCGACCCCAACGCCCAACGCTAACCTCTTGAAACTTTTCTATTTTCTTTTGTTTCTGCTCGGTTTGGGACAGCACATCTCGACTTCAGATCTTCATAACCTATCTGACTCGACCGCTGGTGTTTCCAGTCACTCTTTAGGTTCTCTTTTCTTTTCGGACCACGTGTCAACTCCTCAGTCGCCGGGCTCCTCTTATGACGCAACGAACAAACGAAACTGCGCGTTCGAATTCATTGGCCGCGCTTTCACCGGCAGGTGACATTGCGCTCTCTTCAGAGCACCGAGTGCTCCTACCTGGACTTGCGTTCATCGCTGAGAAATTGCACGTCCTCGCAAGGGCGGAGCGCCTCGTGGCCACGCGCTTTGAACCAGAGAAGCGCGTAACGGCCTTCATGTCTCTTGCTGGTCATTATAAAGAACTTAAGGACGAAAGCGGATTCGCTCGATGCGTTGATAGTGCTTGGACGCTCATATCAAAGAAACCCGACGTGGGCTCGGGCCTTGACTCCCGAGTAGTTTCTGAATTCATTTCAAGATGCCTGACTCTAGGCCTTCTGGCCCGAGCGAAAGCGGCGCTTGTCATGTATTCCGGCGATGGAGTGAATGAGACACCAACGGCAGACGTCACGAAAGGGGTGGCACTCGCGTTCGAGAAGGCCGGAAAGCGCAAGGAAGCCTTAGTTCTCTATAAGCAAGCGCTCGCGGCTCAATGGAAAAAAAGCCCGAAACTCGAACGCCGCATCGCAAAACTTGAACGCGACATCGAACTTAGCGCCATGACCCCGTCCCAGCGAAAGCGATTTCGCGTCCGTTCACTTTCAAGGCGCATTCTTGGGCACGAAGTCCTTGCAGAGGACGCCAGCACCCGCCGCAAGCCGGCACTCTACCAAAAACTTGCTAAGCTTCAGCTTCAGGCTGACCAGCCTGCTGACGCGAGGCGTTCACTCGTACTGGCGCGCACGTTCGCACTACAAGTTACCCCGCCTGATAAAGAACTACTGGTTGCGATAATGCAACAGCAAGCTACCTCAGGCTTCCATCTCGACGCATCGAAAACCATGAGAGTGCTGCCGGAGATGGGGGAGCAAGACCTTGAAAAACTGGCTCCCATCCTTAAAACTTTCGCAGCTCACCTTTCGTCCCGGCAAATGAATTCCTTAGTATCTTTTCTTGCGTCGAAGGGATTTGCACGCACCGCGGCCAACATTCTTACGGAAGCGAAATGTGCTGGGCCAGCCCTCACGAGCCGCATTCGTGAGTTTGAAGCTGCCCCTATGGGGCTCATGGGAGGATCCCTAGAATCCTTCTGCAAAACGCTCGGGCTCGCACTCTCGAGCTCTGAGGCGCGCTTGCATAAGCGAGCGCGCTCCGTAGCCTCACATGCAATCGACACCCTTCTAAAGGCCGCACCTGAGGATACGGCAACGGCAGCAAGGCGCCTTCCTGAGATCGCCGTCGTCTTGGCGCGAGGAGATAGCAAGGCGTTGGCGTATAAAGCGCTGGAGAAAGCTCAAACTCTCGCCTCGTCAGCCACAGAGCCCTTCACTGAAGAGCAGACCAGGTGGTTCCACGAGAGCTTGGCGAAGGCTTGGGTTCATCTAGGAGAAATTTCCAAGGCGAAGGACCATCTTAATAAATCTCTAGAGGGCAATGAACTTGATGCGTACTCCCTCAACCAGTTCATGGACGTGGCGCTAGCGGCAGGCCAACCGATCCTGGCAGAGGAAGCGCTACGGCAAGCCATTGCGTCGCATCACTCTGTGGATATTTCGTGGCTCACGAAATGCTCTCAAAGGTTTATTGCGCTAGGAAGGGTAGACGAAGGCAGGGCGTTTTCCGAGCGTGCGACGAAACTAGCGCTGGGTGCCTACCTCGAGAAGGGCAAGTGGGACGAATCTGTGTTTGCTCTTCTAAAGTCGGAGGTGGAGCTACTCGCTCCCTCTGGGAGAGCGCTGAGCGAAGCGTCTGATTGGAACGCCTATATTGCAGGGTGGAATAGCGCCTCAAAATCCGAGCAAGAACAAATCATTTCCGCCTTTAGTTACGGCGTCCCTGAGATCTACAAAGAACGCCTCCTTGCCAAGGTACCCGCGGAACGTCGCCCTATGATGGTTGCTCAGTGGGACAACCTGCAAGTCCGAGGGGCCGATGAAGCTCCTCGCGAGGTCTTTGACCGCACCAAGGCAGGGTTGCTTGAGTGCTTAGAATCTCCCTCGGCAGAGAACTCCGCACGGGTAAAAGTCATAATTGACACTCTGCAAGAGTTAAATCAGAAAGAGGCCCAAGACTTACTACTCGAGCATGCTACTCGCTTGGGCAGGCTCGCAGCAGAGCGGAAATGGAAGCATTGCCACCCAGCAACGGTTCGCCTTATCGACGCGGCTCTTGGCACCAAACGCTTAAGGGCCCAGGAGCTCGTCGCGGAACTCGTCGCCTCTCCGAATACGCCCCAACATCTTGCGCACCGGGGAATCGATCGGCTTGTAGAGCTTGGCTACCTGAGCCCTGACCTAAAGAAATGGGAGCAGCGCGTAGCACATAAAGTCCCGGCTCTTATGTTGGATGAAGGCATTGCCTTTAACGCCAAAGAGTTAATTCGTTTTCTGATGGCCCGGGGCATAACACCCTCTGGGGAGGTGCTTGCCTTCGTGACTTCCCCCACGTGGGAGGCCGGGGCACTTGCTCAAGGTAAAGACACCGTCGCCGCGCGCCTTCGTTCATTGCAAGATCTTGGCGCCACCTTTGAAGCGATGCCCAGCGCGCCGGCCCTTATCCAGTCCCTAGCAAAAGATAAGCAGCAGGCGATGGCCTACTACGTGCTGCACATTGGAAAGTCTCGGTTTAACCTCATCAACAACTACACTTTCGAAAAGTTTTTCGAAGTGATCGAAATCGCGTCTAATCTGAAGGTGTCAGAGCGCGTCCTTGAGACGTTCCACAAAGCTCTCTGTGTGGCGGGACACACTCCTGACGCCGCATCGGCTATCATAGCGAACCTACGAAACGGCGCGGCCCCGTTCGCGAGCTCCGCCGCTCAAGAACTTGCTACTCGCATCCGGCTTGATGTCTCCGACTCTGCGAAGCTAAACGCAGCCCATCGTGAAGCGGGTGGCGCCCTCGGGAGGGAGCAGCTTGGAGTCTGCCTTCGCTCTAGCCTTTACCGTAGATTCCTTCTAGCTGAACATCATGAGTCCCCCCATTTAAGAAGTCTTCAATCCGCAAAGACACTCGCGGAGCGTGGTCAAGCATTGGTAGAAATCGAGAGCTCGCACCCCGAGTACCTTGAAAGAGGAATTCAGTATCTCGATCAGCGCTTCGCAGAAATGAGGCGCAAGCTTCCATTCACTGCCACGGCACGCGAGATTCTTACGAATGTGGAAGTTACCGTGAACTCTCAAGAGTTGCTCGAGCGGGTAGAAGAAAAACGGACTGCGCTCATCCACGCAAAAAACAGCATCCTTCGCGCCCTCAAGGGAGAGAATCCTCAACTTGCTGCGTTAGAGAAGGGGCTCAGGCAGAGGCGTCGGGCGCTACGTGCTCTTCAAGAGGGGCTTGCCCACAACCCGGCTCTTCAGTCGCGAATCGAAGAAGTCTCAAGGGAAATCAGCGCCCTTGAGGAGAATAGTAGCGCTCTTGGACTTTCCTACATCGACGAGCGCTACGCCAACCTTGATGAAAATGCCCGGAGGGAGGCAATCGCCGCCGAGCAGCAAGAACTTGTCTCGATAGAAGAGAAGGAGCCCGCACTAGTCTTTATTGCCCTCGTCATGGAATCCGTTGGTGCTGAAAGTATTACCGAAGACGAACTTTCTCTCCTTAGAGAGATTAGCTCACACCTAAGCCATCCGTTTGAGGTACTGCGAGAGATCTCGAAGCTTGATACACGGGCAAGAGCCATCTCGAAGGAACAAGAGGTCCACTACCGCCTTATCCCTAAGCGAGACCTGGTCACGATGGCGCGTTTTGCGGACTCAAAGATCTGCTGCTTTTCGTCCACAAATTACGACATGCAGGTAGCACATAACACCCCCAATAAGTACTGGGTGGCCGCTATTCTTGCAGATCCGCTTTCGTTTGTTTTTGAAATTCAGGACGTACCTGAGTCCCAGGAATCGGGTTCCTTCTTAGGACGGCCCGTAGTTCAGAATCTCGGGTTCAATTTTGGAATGTTCGGCACCGATTCCGAAGAAAACCTAACCATATTTTTAAACGGGGTGTACCTGTCGACTGGAAATGACGCGCAGAGTTCTGCTTCGGTACTTTCCGCGACTGAAACGCTGCTTTCCCGGCCCATGCGCGCGGCTTGGCAGGCGGTTGCCACAAAACATGGGGGCAATATAGGAAGCGCTATTTCTGGCTACAATCCGGAAGCATTTGAAGGAACACGCCTCAGAGCTTTGACTGATAAGCGCGGTCATGACCCAGTGCTGAACGTCTACGACGATTTAGGTACTAAGGTAAACCAAGAATGTACCTTTAAGGCCCTTCGAAAAAAAGTGCCTAAAGAAAAGAGTCAATGACGCCCGCGTATCCAACGGGGTACCACTCGAGACGCCTAGAAAGAGACCCGACATCACTGGCAGAGCAGGTCACCGCGATAACGTCCGCTCAAGAACGTAAAATTGGTGCACCCCACCAATTCGAGGCACTAAACGTCGAGTTGGCCCGCGAGGTGCTAAGAGTGACGATGTCGTCGATGGCTTGAACGCAAGATGCACATCCAAACTGAGGCGCTAATGCGCCAGGGTATCGATCGTTTGCGCGCGTATCAGATCTACGTCTCGGCCGCCCGTAATCTAGAGCGAATCGGTGATCACGCGACGAATATCGCGGAAGACGCGATCTATCTCGTTGAGGGTGAGATCGTACGGCATAGGTTGGGGAAGGAAACTTAATCTAGTTCGTGCGGGCTACCGGCCAGGCTCCACCCACCGAGCCGAAATGAGGTCGTAATTCATCGAACGTTTCCGGCCATCCGACTAATTTACCTTCCTGATCCGTATAGACGCACCCAAGGTCCTGCGTGGGAAACGTTAACAATTCGGTCTCGGCCTTCTCGATCAGTGTTAGCCAATCTTTTTTTAGCTGCACCGCGTCGACGGGTCGCACCGTGCGTTCAATTGCGAGGGAGTCAGGGGAGATGCGCGCGTTGCGGCGCAGTTGCGAGACGATCATGTCGGGGGTGAACCCGGGGTCTTTACCGCACGCGGCCCAGATCATGCAGGCCAGGGACATGGTTGATTCATTCAGATGGATTGCATCGATGATATCGCGCACTTCGCTACGTCCAGCGAGCGCCAAACATTTATTCGTTGCAAGATCCACCGCGTGCAGCCGGTATCCCATCACACGATCTCGTTCGATCGGGAAAAATCGAAACGCAGAGTCATTAGCCCAGTCTAGCTTAAGTGTTGACCCAGCCTTACTGATTACAGCCGTTATAAACCCTGGTTGATTGACATTGACATCAACTAAGAATCCAGCAGCCTCAAGTGCAGCCCGATCGAGTGCGGAACTACGTTGCACCGCCTCGGCTGAGGCATGGAATAGATCGATATCAGCGGAGAATCTCGGAGAATTAGAAGCAGCGTTAATTGCAACGCCACCCGCTACATAACTATTCGGGTCACGATTCTTACCGATGATCGAAAATACTAAGATCTGGAATTCATCAATCGGCATATCAAGTCCGCCTCCTTAAACCCCTCTCGCCCACCGTAACGCTTTAGTCCTGCAATTACTTCCGGGATAAGCGCTTCCGTTACCACGGCCTCTTTTCGAAAATGCCAGAAGGCTCGTGCGAAGTATTTATCAAATGCTACCTGGGCGTACGCCACCGCACGGCGCATAGCGCGTTCACTCGACTCATCATGCTTTGATCCGATCGCCGCGCGCAGCGCAGAGTTGATTCGTGCTTGGTACCCCGGCCCCGCTGCTCGAAAGTGCTCAAGGACGGCGGAATCTAGCTTTATATATATGCCATGGCGCATATCTGGATTATATATATATCTTCCCGTGTAAGCAACGTGTGGATTGAGCGGCTCACCATGGTAGCGGGACCTGAACTCGATGTTTGAGCTGAACGGAACGAGACTAGCTCGAGCTCTAACCAGAACGATTCCAACAATTTGAATTATCTGCTTTAGAAAAAGCCCTCCCCACCCGGGACACTCCTCATCATTAAAAAAGGCTGGGTCAGATATGAAAGAAAAGCTTCAGGCACTCGTTGTGTGTATGTCCCTTACGGCGTTAGTCGTTTCAGTTGGAACGCCGTATTTTCATGGTGGCAAACCAACCGTTGCAGATGAACAGAGAGAGTTAGAGGAATCGCCCTGTGTGAGGTTATGCTCGATTGGTCTGACCAGCAACAAGCATCATGTAAGGCTTCAATTGCACTATGTAAAACCTCTGGGAGCACCGAAGACTGCGCAAATCGTGACAGAGTCTGAAAAATTGCAAAGGAAGCTAGGTTGGCTGCAATCAAGGCCTGCAGGGGACTAGCTCTGCGAGCACTAGGCCCCTACGAAAGTAGCAGCACTGGCCCTGTTACGGAGTAGAGGCTTCAATACCAACCCGATATCCAAGTTTTGTAATCTCGTTTGTGCCCTAAAGAAGCGGGTGACGCTTTAGGACGGTTGCCTAGCACCACACAGACCGCAGCGCGTCATGTGCCCGCACGAGTGCATCGCCACCTCGAATTACCCGCGGAACCCGCGGAACCATGCCATCGTCTCAGAGACAATGCGCAGGACAATGTGTGAAAGATTCGCGTGGAGATGAAGAGCAGAGAAAGTTGGGGTGCACGAGTTTGTGGGGGGTTCTTTTTCCAATCGACAACCACTCGCCGCTCACCGCATGTGTTATCAAATACTTACGACCCAATATTCCACGCACTTAGTCAAAACATACTTCCCGAGTGACAGTGCGATGCAATACCCGAACGTGGGTGCCCAAACCTAGCTCCCCGGATACCAATTTCCTTTGCTCTAAAGAATCTACCTAAATGCGCCGACAGAACAGCTGCTAGGACTAAAATCTCAGAGAAAATGGAGCTGGTCCACCAATGATACGTATCCGTCCTCTAGAGCGCAGCCTTGCGCCACGTATGAGGAAGTAGGTCGAGAGCTGAAGCCGAGCGGTCTGAGCTAACCCTTACGAGGACGTCTTTGAGCCATTCCCAGGGCTCAACTTTATTTA
>JBIKWF010000195.1:0-4450 GCA_044356455.1 Bdellovibrionota bacterium
CGCCCTCGGCCTTCCTTCACACCCCACTTCACAGTGACGCGCTTGGCCTACTCTGGTCCTTCGGGTTTACCTCCCTGGACAGTGGACTCTCACCACCAACGTTAACGTCATGCACGACACACACGGCAAACGCTCACTAGTTTGCGCCCCTCATATTACACTCGACCCACCACCTAATCCACTGGGGCGCAAATCTAGTGGAGCGGTTTGTTATGCAGCCTACCCGATCAATCTGCCAACTTAGGTTCCACAATTTGCTCGAAGACGACCTTGAGAGCTGCGAGAAAATCTGATTCTGACTTAAAGAAAGCCTCAGCTGCATTCTTAATCAAGGGAGCAGAATCTAGCTGACCCTGTTTCACTAGAAGGTTTAGTTTGGGCCCCTCAGATGCAACTGCCGATTCATAAGTGGAATTATCTATTGCAGAGTCGAGGCAGTGTAGAATGCCCACTGCAACGCCCTCACGTTCAAATGCGGTGAGGGTTGAGTTGTCGATCAGCTCGTATGGATTATACGTGCCATGGTCAATTGGGTCTCCGAAGGCGCCGTGATAATCAGCGATCTCTGCATACATCTTTCGGATTTGTTCTTCGAGTGTACTCATGCTGCATAACGGCAGGGAGGAGCGGGGAAAGGCCACTCCAACATTACAAATTTTCATTTAAGTTTGCGGCCTTTCCTCCGCTTGCTCCGTTTGTTCTCTGGCTTTGCCACCACCTTGCGTTTAGAGGCGCCATCTGCCCGCTTTCGGCCCAAGCGGGTCCCACACCAAGGACAAAATTTGATAAGAATCACCGACGACCCGCCGTCGTGAATCCGAATACCGAATTTTCTTGAACGCAACCCAGCGATAAGGGAATCCGGACAGTCCTCTAGATTCGGATGGTCCTGGCAACTCATTTCAAGCTGATTGCTCATCAGGTTGCAGCAATGTTTCGGCATTTATCCTTTTTAGCTTTGGCCAGAGAACGGCTACGCTCACCAGTTTGCGCCCCACATCATACTCTTGACCCACTACCTAACCCACTGGGGCGCTAATCTGGTGGAGCGGTTTGTTGACTGCCCCACTTACGGAGTTTATCGCGAAATGTCGGCAGTGGCATCTCCTGAATCGAATCGCGACGCGAACGGTCATCTATATTACCTTTAACGACTTCACCAACGACCTCTAACCAATCAGTTCCGCATCCGGAAAGGGCAAAATCTGTCGAGCTCTCATTCCGACCTGCAAAACCGCCGCCTGCTTGGTTCAAAGAAAGGACCCAAGTCGATCCAATGGGAAACTGTTCAACGTACGGCCGACACTGCTCACCATCATCTCCGTATACGCGAATGCGCTTCTTCATGTTAAGGTCCGGTAGCGCACCGAAGGTCTCTACGATCTCTACTATCATCGAAAGTTTGGGATAGGGTTTTCGCTCCTCGGAGTACTCCACTATGTTTGCCATGACTATCTTTCCAGATCGTGCGCCAGAGGCAGAGAATGGTCCCTGCCACTCACATAGGCAGGCATGACATTCAGCGATCGACAGGTTCATCGCAATGAGCAATTCTAATAGTCTAATGCAATATTTCTTCATGGCAGTTAACATATTAGTGTCCCGGATTCGGGAGCCACTCAAGAATTATGCTACCCTGCACAGGGAACGTAGCCCAGTAGCGAGATTCCTAATTAATTTTAGACAGTTAGATCTTTGATCCGGCGGTATTGCAATACCACCGGACAAGCCATCCAGGGGTATTAGAGCAAGAAACAGTGCACTCAGAGGGTATTGATTACCACGGGAGAGGAAACTATTCGCGACAAGCCGCGATTACTCCTCTATGACTGAAACCAAGCGCCCAAAGCTATTAGACCAAGTGAGAGCTCTGCTGCGAACTAGACATTATTCTTACGCAACCGAGCGTCACTACGTAGGCTGGATTCGCCGCTTTATTCTTCATTTCGACAAGCGGCACCCCTCGGAACTCGGCACAAAAGCAATTGGGGAGTATCTAACTTACCTTGCTGTTAGCCGGAACGTCTCTCCCACGACACAAAACCAGGCCCTGAATGCTTTGGTATTCTTGTATCGCGAGGTACTTGGATCCCCTATCGAAGCCATTCCGGGAATCGAATGGGCAAAGAAACGAGAAAGAATCCCGATAGTATTTTCTAAGGATGAAGTGACGCAAATACTCTCCTGCCTTACGCGTTCGCAAAAGTTAATAGCCTCTCTCCTCTACGGCTCAGGCCTAAGACTTGCCGAGACCCTGCGGCTTAGAGTGAAAGATATAGATTTCGAAAGAAGACAGATTGCGGTCTGGGATTCAAAGAGCCCCAAGGACAGACTCGTCATGCTACCGGAGCCGTTGATCGAGCCGCTGAGAAACCACCTCATAAAGGTACGCGAGCTCTTCGAGGGCGATCGGCTCGCAAATGTTCCTGGGGTCGAAATGCCAACGGCTCTTGAACGCAAATACCCCACGTCCTCGACTTCTTGGAAGTGGTTTTGGGTATTTCCGTCTGGCAAACTCTCACAGGATCCAAGGTCCAAAATAGTGAGGCGTCACCACCTTCACGATTCAATCATGCAAGGATCTCTCGCCTCGGCACTTCGCCAGCTGAATATCGAAAAGCATGCCACTTGCCATACGTTTCGGCACTCTTTTGCCACACACCTCCTGGAATCAGGTACCGATATTCGAACCATTCAATCGCTATTAGGTCACAAGGACTTAAAAACCACGATGATATACACACACGTGATGAACCGCGGGCCCTCCTCCACTCGCAGCCCACTCGAGGCGGTTTGGGGCCATGTCTCTCAGTCTGCTCAACCTACTTCTACAGCCAGCTCTGCGCCTGTGGAGCTGCAAAGCAACAAGAGCGTATTTGCTGCCGCGACGGAATGGTTCCAGCAAACCGTCTCAAGCCTATGGTTTTCAAAAGCGACCTCAATGCGGCGCCTGCGCTAACACCGCAATACCTTCGCGGCGCCTCGACGCGCAGCGATTCCCCGTAGCCAACAACACAGAATCATACTATTTTTAATGGGTTATCTCTCAAGGCCCTGAAAATAAAGAGAGCTCAGCTCTCTCGAAAAGTGGCGATTGTGCCGTCGGTACTTATCGAAAGCTAAAGGGGCAGGAGCTGCTTTTACGAGCTAACAATAGGTCGAATGGAGCTTCAACAACTTCTCAATAACGCTGGCGAGCAAGATCCGACGTGGGAGCTCGCAAGAGTTTGTGTGCAGCGGCATCTTACCGTACCCACCACCCTGCCTCGCCTCATCAAAAGCGGCTGGGAAGCACAAATGAGTCAGACGGATTTCATGCGGCTGATTGGTGGCTGCCGTCTTAATGCCGGATGTCTTCTCGCTGCCGCTCAAATAATGAGCGACGGCCGCAAACCATCTGCTCAGGATGTGACCAACGCGCTTAATTCCCTTGGTATGGGATACGCCGCGGTAGTGATCGGAATTAATGTCACTACGAGATTATTTTTAAAGTCTAAACCTGCCCCAGTCTGGAAGTCTCTTCTGAAAGAGATGATGTCTTCCGTCGAAATCGGTTACATTCTTGGTTCTAAAATTCCGAACTTCGGCTCTTCTGGAGGCGCATTGATGGGTTTCGCCGAACATCTTGGCCAAATCCTTCTTTGCATAGACAGCCCAAAGTCGTTCAAGGAATGGCGCTTCCAAATGAATCGCGCGGGGAAGCTAGGACGCAAGGTCGAAATTGACATGTTTGGCTGCGAACCCTATCAAGTTGCAGCTCTTGCGATTCAGTCTCTTGGATTTGGGGTTCAGACCGCGGTCGGCACCGCCCTTGGTCTTGGGCGCCTTAATCCTCAGCATCTAGATCTTGGACCTCAGATTGATTGCTGGCGAGCTGCGCTGCAGTGGATTGAGGCATTGCGAAGAGGACGAGACTATCCACCTGATGCTTCTCTGCGTGATTTCTTCTCAGAGATTGCTCCCCACAAAGATCCGCAGCAAAAGAACCTCACTCTTGGGGTGCTCTACACGGAAGTTGCGAAAGTACGCAGCAACGGTTCGGATTGGACTTGGCATCTCCCTTTGCCTTCTTACGAGGCGACACAGGAAGAATGGGAACTCGGCTAGGAAATCGCCGCTCCCACTACCGTGGAACGGCTACGAGCAGCGGTGCGACCGCAGGGAGCATCCTCCGGCTCAATTTGTCCTCTTCCGTACTTCTAACTTTGGTGCGGTTTCTAAACAACTTTTCTGCCGGTTTGTCGATTAGGGTTACAAGGGGTAGGAGTCTGTCCCGTAGAAAATTCCGACCACTACATGTTGTGGTGGCAGCGGGACAGCCCACCTAGCCCCTATTTCTCTTACGCCCTACAAGTTCCCGAACACCCTAGAATGCCGCAAGCAGCCCTTTCCGGGGGAATTTCCTTGAATAGGGGCTCAGCTCGCCTTTTCAGTTCGCAGAATTCGGCGC
>JBIKWF010000107.1:0-15133 GCA_044356455.1 Bdellovibrionota bacterium
TCACCGCATCTCCCTCCTTTCGAGCTGCAGCCGCAAGGCGCTCGACAAAGGAGGCAAGGGCCCCCATCCATGCACGAGTCGATTACCATTCTTCGAGACAACGACGTGATTGATGAACCACTCTGCGCCAATCTTCTCAAAATGGTTGGGTTTCGAAATGTGCTCACCCATGGGTATGCCAAGATTGACTACTCGAAGCTGATTGAGGTCCTCAGAACCGGGTTGAAGGATATAGAGAAGCTTGTCAGGGCGGTAAGTTAGGGAGCCTCTGAAACAACCGATTTCCGTTGCTTTTCCTTATTGCTATTCAGACTTCTTGCCGCGAATCAGGCAGCGTGGTACACGCATCTAAAATACCCGATAAATTAGACATATGTACCGAAGGCTTGTTAACATATTAGAAGAACAGAGTTTTTTTCTCTTTGGGGCACGCGCTACTGGCAAGTCCTACCTTTTGGAGCAGCGCTTTGGGCGCTCAAAAGTACTTTGGATCGACCTGTTGGACGATGACCAATTCCTCGCGTTAACCAAACGACCGAGGCAACTTGAGCAGCTGATGCTTGAACATTTCGAAGCACGGAGGGGCAACACGTCAAAGTGGGTCGTAATTGACGAAGTGCAGCGAATCCCCAAGCTCCTCAACGAAGTGCATCGCTTGCTCGAATCCCCAGAATGGCGGAATAAAGTTAAGTTCGCACTTACTGGATCGAGCGCGAGAAAGCTAAAACGCCTCGGAAGTAACATGCTTGCGGGACGGGCGTTACTCAACCGACTCTTTCCCCTCACCTTCGAGGAGCTGAGCTCTGATTTCAACCTCGACCGGGTACTCAATTGGGGAAGTCTGCCGGGAGTATTTTGCGCCTCGAACGATCCACAGCGAGCAGCAATTCTTCGAAGTTACGTCGCCACCTACCTCAGCGAAGAAATTCGCGAAGAGCAAATCGTTCGCCAACTCGACCCTTTTGTAAGGTTCCTGGAAGTAGCGGCTCAATCGAGCGGACTTATCGTGAACTATTCGTCAATTGGCAGAGACTGCCAAGTCGATTCGAAAGCAGTTGCTCGCTATTTCCAGATATTGGAAGACACCCTCCTTGGCTTCTTCCTGCCAGCTTATTCGAAATCGGTGAGGAAGCAGCAAAGCCAGGCGAGCAGATTCTTGCTTTTCGACCTTGGAGTTCAGCGAGCGCTCCGCGGAGCGCTCGCTGTGCCAGTCGTACCGAGTAACTACGAATACGGCCGCGCCTTCGAGCAGCTAGTAATTCTAGAGATTTATCGACTCAATCAGTACCGCGAACGCGATCTAAAACTCTCCTACCTCCGAACCAAGGATGGTGCCGAGATAGATCTAATTGTGGAGGATCCACGCGGGCCAACATGGCTCATCGAAGTCAAGTCCTCTGCCAACGTGAACGACGATGACGTAGCAAAGCTCTCGCGCTTTTTACCCACATTCTCGGGAGCATGTGCAGTAGTCCTCTCTCGCGACCCAGCAGCAAGACGCGTTGGAGACGTGCGTATCTTGCCATGGCAAGAGGGCATTCGCGAAATAATTGGCGTCTAAAAGTGGGAATTGGAGAGTTTCCCCGTAGAAGCACCGTGCTTCATTTTGAACTCACTTCATAGCCGCCTAATGTACCCGCGGACCGATAGAGACGAATTTATTGAAACAAAAATTCGAAATGTACTTACCCATGGCTACGCCAAGATTGGCTACTCGAAGCTGATTGAGGTCCTAAGCACCGGATTGAAGGATATAGAGAAGCTTGTCAGGGCGGTGAGGTAGGCTGATGACTCTTGATTTTCGCTACTCCGCGCACCTATCTCGCTGGCCCCCACACCGCAACCGGACCAAACTCCGCAAGCACCTTATACCCCACGTTCGCAAGTGCCGCGGCTTGAGGCTCAAGATTCCCGTAGGCGCGCCGCTCGATATTTCCGACCACCACCAATGGCCACTCATACTTTTGAAGGAATGATCGGGCTCGCTCAGGGTCAGAGTTCTCATAAAAGCTTCGAATCTCAAGTTTGCGCTTCTCAATCTCGCCGCGAGGCGCACCGCGTTGTTGCACGTGGTAATCCCAGCCAAGAATCGTAGGAAGCCCGGTGTGCATAGTAACGCGGGTAAATTCCCGGTAAGAGTCGCCCCATGCCTCAACCACTGGCACTACGCCATCAATGTTATCTCTTAGCCAGTGCAACATTCGCGCCTCGTCGCCATCAACCTGCTCAAGATAGGCGGTGCCGTCGAGCGTTGGGCGGGGGCCATCGATGCGGTGGAAGCGAGGCATTATCCAAAGATTAATCCCGGATCCAACTATGCAGCTCCCAAATGAGAAAAGAGCGGCTGCGAGGACAAGAATTCGAGCGATAGTGGAAGGAGCAGTAGAGAGCTGGTTTTCCGAGCCTTCTGCGCTTTTTGCACCGGCTCGCCAAACCAGTATCATCGCTGAAATCGCAAACATGACCCAGAGCGGATAGTAGAATTTAAAAATTGTATTCATCCTATCCATCACAAAGAATAGCTCTGTGAATTCAAGGACGAGGCCAGATAAAAGAAGGAGCGAGCCAGCCACCAGCAAGGCGCCCTCACCCGATGCGGTGGCAAGAAGCAACGCACCCAATACACAAGCAACAAGACAAAGAGCCAGCACTCCGAAAGGATGATTGGTAACCCCATGCACCGCGCTAACTACGAATTGAAGAATACAGGCGATAGAGGCGAGACCGCCTGCAACGCCAAGAGACCAACGCGAAGCAAGATGGCGCCTTGACCAAATTAAGGCAGTTCCGGCGCAGAATGCAGGGGCCAGCCATACTCCAAAATGACGAAAGACCTGCCCCACGGTATTAAATTCATTGTCCCACACATAGCCAAGGCCGACCCGAACAGAGGACTGCGCTACGCTTGCAATACTCGAGAGTGTTAAGCCACCGACCACCGAAAAAATGCAAAGACAAAACAACCAATTTTCAAGAAATAGACGTCGCTCCAGCCGGCTAAAGAGAGAAAGCCCCTGCCCCAGCCAGACAAATGCCGCGAGGGCAACAAGAAGACCGATGACCATGACATCCCACGAGTTCAGGCCTGTCACGATCCCCAAAGAAAGCCCCAGCAAAGCAGCCGCAACTGGCTCGCATCCTCGGCGAACAGCCCCGACAAGCGGAGCCACACAGATTCCGATGAGCGCAGCCGCAACAGGAAGCGCCATGACATGAGGATGAAGATCCGCGAACAGGAATGACCAGATGGGGTATTCGCTTATTGAGGGGCTTGTAAGTCCCCTACTACTCGCCCAAAAGAGATCGAAGTTCAGCGCCTTCCCCTGAGCTAGCCAAAGATAAAGCACCTCAAAATTACTTCCTGCAACAACAAGCAGCGCTCCTGCGAGAGCAACGCGCGGGGATTTTAAGACCCATAGCAAAACTCCCCATAGACTCACTAAACTCATGGCGCCCACCGTGGAGAGCGCAAGATTGTACCCCACTCCCGAGGGAATTCCGGTCAGCTTGTGAATTAAGGCGTAGTTAAAGAAACCTAAATAATAATAGTTCATTCCGCCCGCCTCACCCGGGCGGAAAAACCACGGATCGTCTATGGGAAAGTCCGTAAGGCGAATGAAATAGTTAAGGAACGAAAAATCCATGGGTTTCTCTCCCCAAAAGATTTCGGGAGAGAGAGCTCGCAGAATAAGCATCACGACAAAGCCCAGTCCAAAGAGCACCTCGACGTACAGCACCATGCTCATTCGGCGAGAAAGACCATCGCTAATTTGCGAATAGTTCCGCCAAGCAAATTGGAGGGAGATAATTAGCAAAAGAATCAGAAGTACCCAGAGCGTGGACCCATTGACGGGGAAACTCGCATAGGTTGCGAGAAGCCAAGCCAAAAAAGAAAAGAGAGTGAGCCCAAAAATCTTGGAAAAAGCGTATCCGAGATCCGGGGCACGCGTGTAAATCGAAACAAAAAACGGGAGGACCAAGAAGCTTAAAAGTTGAATTACGAGATACCATCCGATCACGTGAGAGATCTGCTGAGCAACCTCGGAGTGGCGCTCGGAAGATACTGGCAAAGCGGTACCAAAATTCGCGAGCATCATCTCCTCGCGACTCGGCAAGTCAGATGACGACTCTGACTGATCAAGCAAGCGTAATATTTCCTCACGCCCTAAGCGTCCCTCATTCCGGAAAACGGTCACCTTTGGATGGTCATAGACCCAGAAGCTCTCATCGGCGAGATCATCGTTTATCGTCCGCCCCCAAAGCGAAGGATAGACTTTAAGACTTGCCACCATGGAATATCCGAGGCGCTCGGTGAAGAGGAGCTGAAACATGCGCGTTGTCTTGGGAAACTCTTCGGGTACCCTGGGTATCGACCCGTACGTGCGTGGTGTAGGAAAAATAAGATAGTCTGCCGAGGCCAGCTTCGTCGCCATACCGGACATCTTTGCTAAGGAATCTGGCTCATAAACCGGCAGGTCCCACGCATTGCCCTCATATTGGTAGCGATATTCCTGGGGGCTAAAGCCAGGAAGATGCAGCGGCAATTTATCATCCCAATGCACACCTAAAATCTTTGACCCACGCGGGACATTTTCATAAATCCAGCGAGAGGCCTGATGGTAGACATGGTCTGACTGATAAATCTGAACAAAGGCAGTCGCGCTAAGAAGGGCAAGCACGCCGACCAATGAAGCCGGAATGGCCGCCCAACTAGAACCAAACCGGCGCGAGACAACCTCATACAGCCGTGCGAGACCATAGGCCGCAAGAACCATGAGCAAAGGATATAGAGGCAATAAATAGCGCGGGAACTTGACCTGATAACGCGCGACTAGGAAGAAGACTGCAGCAGCCCACACAAGGGACACGATCCAAGCCCACCGTATCTCACGAAACATCCCGCGTAGTGCCCAAATCCCACCAAACAACACCGACAAGAACACGGGCGCGCCTACGGTAAAGTTAAACATCTGGCCCAGGTGGTAGAAATATGGAGCGGTATTCTCGTATTGGATGGTATAGGGAGGACGCCACTCTCCACGCACCATGTTTACCTGCTCGGTGGTGTGCGCAAGAAAAGTCTTTACATCTAAAATTGCATACGGCTGGGCAACCACTGCTACGAGCACAGCCGTTACCAAAAGAATCAGCAATGAACTCCAAAAGCTCGCCCGCTTGAAAAAGATTTTTTGACCTGGAGCTACCGCAAGAGCGAGCAAAGCCGGAAGAAACAGAGACAAGCTGCTGATCTTTGTTGCAAAGGAGAGCCCGATCATGATTCCGGTGAACGGAGCGGCCCATTTCTTGGTTCCCTCAAGCAGCCAAATGCAGCCGAGCATAGTTGCAGTGTTGAGGGTTGTGAGCATGACATCAACGGTCGCGAACCTAGAAAGCTGGATATGGAAGGGATTAAGAGCCAAAAGAGCCGCGGCCCCCAAACCGACCAGGGAACTCCCGGAGAGCTTTCTCCCCAGAACAAACGTTAGAAAGATTCCAAGGACGCCGAAAAATACCGACAAGCTTCTCCCGAGAATAAACATCTCGTCATATCCAATCCATTGCGGAGAAAACCAATTGAGCGCCTTGGATAGAAAGAACATTAAATAAAAGGGGAAACTCCCATAGGCAAAGGTATGGGGATTGAGGTCTGCCCACGACATGCCCATTACTGTCATTACTATGTGGCGCTCGTCGGGGTGGAAGGAGAGGCCATGGGAGAGGCTCAACACGCGAAGGAACAGCGAGAGAAGCAAGACTACAAAAATTGCTACTAATATCCTGAGCGAACCCGCCATGCTCGACCGTTAAAAAGTATTACCGCTTCAATTATTCCAGTTGCGAGAACTCAGAGTGACCACATGCATACTCGACGCGCACCACCAAAGTGCCACGACCATGAGGGCGCTCCAACACCGCTCTTACTTGACATGCCCCCTGCACAGTCTCCCATTTTTATGTAAGCGTCTAGCCTGATGTCCTGTGCCCGCCCCCCTCCCCTTCGCGCATGGGACAGAAAAGCTTTGCTCCAACCTTCGATAAGGTATGCTCTCCGTTTTAGAGACCTAATCCCCAAAGATTTCCCCTCCCTAAGAACTCACAAAGGCTCTAGTCTAGTTCGGCAGCGAAGAACTTACTCTTTGCTTTACAGACTACCCTTTCAATTTGCTACTAAGAAGGCGATAGGGCCTAAGTAAAATGTGCGCTCTGAAGGTGCCACCCCGCCCACAATTGTTCGCCCGGTTTCTACTCCTTTTTCTCGGGATGACGTTTTGCTGCCTTGCAGTGTTGATAGGGCGTTGGCCAATCGCCGACTCAGGGACAGTATATTCACTTGTAGTATCGGCAGGTCTTGCTTCGGTTGAGGATTCACTCCGAGGAATGGCCTTCCCTCGCTACCTGCCTGAATCGCTCGCTCTCCTCCTGCTTGCCTCCCTATTTCTTTACTTCGCAGGATCAAAGTCAACCACCGACTACGAGACAACAGCCACCGCCGAATGGAGCTGGAGATTAGTAAAACTAGCAATTCCTCTTTCGATGGCTTCGGTGGGGATATTTGTAGTATTTGAGTCTCGTGGGCTGGTCGGCTCAACGTGGAATGCCCTACCACTTGGAATTCTCGTCGCACTCCTCCTCACTTCCTTGCCTTCTAGAAGTACAACCTCCGAACCGGTAGACACCATAACTTCAACAGAGAGAGGCGTCCTGTTGTTGACGATGACCCTCCTTTTTGGATTATACGCAATTCCTTCGACGGACTGGCGCTACAGCTATATTGGAGATGAATACGGCTATCTTCAGGCAGCCGATAGTTTGTCCCAAGTGCCGATACTTGGAATTTCTTGGTTTGAAGCTTCAGGGCCAGCTGACTCAGGCTTTCTACCCGTCGCAGTATCCGCGTATCAAGGGCTGTGGATTCGCCTGGCTGGGGATTCAAACCTTGGATGGCGAGCATCCTCGGCCTTTCTTATCGTCGTGTCATTTCCGTTCTTTTACCTCTTCTCAAGAAAGCTTGTTTCTTACTCTACGGTGCAGCAGCGAACGGGATTCAGTGTCCTAGCCTTCGCAGTATCGATTACAACATTCTTAACTGAACCCCTTCTTATCTGGTCAAGAATCGGGAAGCCTCTTGTTCCCATCCTCCCATGGATGGTCATCGCAATTAGCGTGTTCGAGTTCGGCAGGAGTCGTAGGTCGCCACGACTTTTCGCATTAGCCGGAATTTTTGCAGGCGCCGGAATATATTTTTCGCCCCTCGGTCCAACACTTGCCATAGCAGGGACAATCTCATGGGCCGTGCTGACCACCCCGATAAGCACTCTTCGAAAGTCATTCGCTGAGATTTTTTATCCCCTTGCGCTCTTCGGTGCAAGCGCAGTGTTAATTGCTGCTCCAATTCTCGTGCAGCAAGATTACTTTGCTGCAATTGCCTCGCGCACCGTACTATCCGGCGAGGCAGCGCGGAATTCTGGTCTTACTTTGCACAAGACCTTTCAATCGATTTTTGCCTTCTTAGGGTTTCAGGGAACAAACCACTTCCACTGGGGAGAAGTTATAGATCCGTTTTTCGCAGCCCTCATCGCAGTAGGTGTCTGCGGCCTGCGAAGAAACAATTTAAGACACCATTTGGCGATTATAGTCATTTGCAGTGTGACGAGCTACCTGACTGGCGGTTTGAGCCAGTACAACTACCCGCCTCTGACGCGTTTTTTCACGATGATGATCCCCTTTGGCATGCTGGCGTCGCTGGGGGCAGGTTATCTTCTTGCATTTTCCATACGCGGCGCATTAGCTTTCTGCGGATTGATATTGGCATGTTCGGCGCTTTTCAATACTGTTAAGGTCTCTTCCTATAATCCCTACCAGCGCTCCGTTGGCTTTGAACAGCATATGGTGAAGCTTTGGCAGGAAAACCCCGACACCCAATTCTTCATTCTCATGCAAAGGGATACTGATGCGTGGCCGCTAGAGGAACTCGCGAAATTGTATCATGCAGACTTAAGGACCCATTTTATCACGTTGCCAGCCGGGCGTTTAACATTAGCGGCGGAAGAGAGTGCCCCCTGCTGGGTAGCGCCGCGTGATAGCTCAATCGACTTCGCTGCCGTCAAAGCGTTTGGAAACGCGGCAAAGTGTGACATTTTCCCTACACTCCCGGATGGCCTTCCTCAACCATCACCCTCCGATCCTCTAGGAGTTCTGATTGCGCTCGCTCTCAGTAAAAATCGAGGCTAGAGGCGTTATGGTTCCCCAGAAGGTCTCAAACATTGTCGTCGTGATAACACTCTTTGCGGTAGGACTGTATCTTAGGATTCTTTTCGCCCAGTCAGATGGATACGCCGCGGATCTCACCCAATTCCTTAATTGGGCCGATCTCGGATATCAAGCCGGACTTTCCGAATTTTATGCCCGCACGAACTCGAACTATCCGCCCCTTAGCGCATTGCTCTTCTATGCAGTCGGATGGTACCGCGCTACTTTTGAACCTTTGGTTCTTGCCGGGTGGGGCCCACTTTCAATCCGACTGCCATTCATCTTGTCCGACGCCTTGGTAACCGTTTTGATCTATCGAGTCCTTGATATGGGGCAACGCTTCGAGAAAGCGCTAATAGTGCTTATCTGCTATTGGCTCAATCCGGCGGTTATTTGCGATACAGCCATTTGGGGGCAAACCGACGGCATGGTCCCTTTACTTATCTTGTGGGGGTTCCTCAAACTGAACGCCCACAAGCCTCTTCAAGCGGTTGTTCTCTCGGCCCTTGCCGTTAGCCTCAAGTTTCAGGCAATTACTATCAGCATGGCCGTACTGCTTTTTGCTATGCAACTCGCACGAACCAGTTGGCAGCGCATTGCAATGCCGTTCGTCTTTCTTGGATCAATCCTTGTAGTTATTATCCCATTCTCTCTGGGCAGCTCTTCTTTTCTTGGAGTCTTTACTCTCGCCTATTTGGGGAACATTTCTCCTCACGGCCCTCTGAGGTATTCCGCTATCAATTTTTGGGAGTTGGCCTCGCCCTATTTTATTTTTGATTCAACCCCCCTTATTTCCACCTGGTACGTTTCGCTCAGCGTAAGAAATTTCTCGCTCCTCCTATTTGGAATTATTTTTACCTACTGCGTTGGTAGTGCGTTCTCTCGACCGCGAAAGCCTAGTCACCAGCTATTTGTATTGGGGCTTATTGCATGGGCATTTTTCTTTACACCGACTCAAATTCGAGAGCGCTATGGGTTACCAGCGATTGCCTTTCTTGTTGCCGCTCTACCCTCCAGTCCGTTCGCCGGAGTGGGAGCTGCGTCTGTTACACTACTTTTCTTAACAACCACGCTATTTGGGGCAGGAGAAAGTGCGAGGCAGCTGATGGCGTTTCTAGGTGCCGCGAGCTTTCTATGCTGCCTTCTAGCGGTGGGAGCACCCTCGCGTCGCCCAACCGTCTGCGACTATTCCGCTAGTCACTTCTTTAATCGAACGCTGCTGACAGTGAATCGGTATGGACTTTGGATCATAATGGGAGCCTTTGCTTGGCTCCTGCACCTCGGAAGCGCGCAACGGTTTTCCTCAACCACCGTGAAACTTAGAGACCTAACCGCTAGCAACACTAGCACTATAGAGCTTTCCAATAACGACGCCACATACACCCTGCGAATTCCCGCATGCCTAGATGTGCTTTCCTTCTCATATTCGCATACAAACGAGAATAACCAAGTTGCCCGAGAAAACTGCGCGCCCACTCTCTCCTTTGCAATGGAGCATTCGGTTTTCGCATCACTTCATGAGGTCGATGATAGCACTGCCTCAAATCCCGCTTTCGAAATTATCCTACCTCGAGCGGCGGTCGCCAGAGACCTTGAAATACGCGCTTCGCAACGGGAGGAGTGTGCGAGTAGTTCTTATGTAAAGCTAGAGAATGTTACTTTCAAAGCTGCGCTTACAGAATCTCACCGGCTCTCCCACTCAGAGATAATGCTTTCGGACGTTTGCAGAACGTGGTCCATTTGGAGCCTTCTTGATTATGGCGCATGGAGCCCCGATAGATATTTTGACGGACAGGGTAGACTCGATAGCGTACATCAAAGTTATGATCGCGGAATAGGAATGCACGCCAATGCGAGACTGACGTTTCCCGTTCCGGCAGGTTACGCTCGTTTTAAAGCTGAAGTTGGGTACGGAATTGGTGCAAAGCCCGTTGAAGGGAAGGTTCAACAAGAGTTCAGCGTGATACTCGATGGGGTAACCGCATATCGCTCGGGTCCAATTTCACCTCTTTCCCCCCCTCTTCTTGTTGATATTCCGCTGAAAGAAGCATCCTATCTATCACTTTCTGTTGATTCTTTGGCTGAACCTTCCTTTGATCATGCCGTTTGGGGGAACGCTAGATTTACTCGACAAAGCGATGCTGATACTAATTGAGTCACGATGTTCGTGACAATCTCTCTAGGACGACCTTCGGCTCCTAGATTCCGGTTCCGCAACTTTTTATTCTATATCGGCTCCTTTATCTTCTCGAACTTCCGCCATCGTTTGTTCTAATGAAAGATGGAACTAATCGCTACTAATCTCTTGGGGAATTCTTCAAAGAGCAACGCAATGTCCCAAGCAGGTCTCTTCCTCATTCTTACATCTACTGCATCGTTGTGCGCTATCGAATTTTTGCGCACAGAATTGAATCAGTGGCCGCATTGGCTATCATTTCTATCTCTTGTTTGCTGGTCACTTTTTCTATTCGGATATGTGATCTCATGGATGGGGGCACTTGGTCAGTGTCGAATTGCAGCTGTAGCTTGGTGGTTGGGAGGCGCCGCGTGCTCTTCCTTAATGCTCTTGGGTGTAGCATTTGCGTATGGCATCATTGGAAGGGGCGCGCATCCTGACCAAATATGGACCTACCAGGGGATGCAAAGATCTCTAAATTTTGAGAATCCGATAGCCTTCACTGGCTTAGCACAACACTATTTCGAGCCAGCGGGCATGCTCCTCTCGATGATACCTGGAGCGCTCTTTAGCCCCTGCTCGACCGGTTCTTTCGCCGCATTCCTGGGTCCGGCTATGATCCTAGGCTTGCTAGTATCTTTAGGAAGTCAACTTCTTCTACCGAATCAATCAAGATTCACCCGGTTTTTATTCACCTTGCTTACCTCTGCCTTGATGGTGAATCGCCTTTCTATTCAGGCCTTATATACATTTCCTTATGCATTCGCAGGCATAGTCGGGAGCCTTGCGGTACTTTTGTGGGCGCTCGAAGCTGACGTGCGTTTGCGCATGTCGATTGTGAGCCTTTTAGGAATTCCGGCATTCTTGTCACATTTTATAGGCATCTTTAATCTTTTCCCTATTCTCCTTCTGTTTTTATTTTTTGACCTAGTTTCATGCCGGAAGACTCCGCCTCTACCTGTTCTTTCTTATTTAAGCATGCCGCTATTCTTTCTCCTTACGACCTTTACTTCACCGGAGCATTCTCTCGTAAAACGATTGTCCGAGCTTACGTGGGCGACCCCCCAGCCCGGCGCTCCCGAGCAAGCGCTAGAGAAAATTGTTTCTCGTTCGGAGAGTATTTTTGAACTTCTCGAAACGCAGAGAAGGCAGTGGTTCGTAGCCGATCAAGCATGGTTCAATTTTCTTGATATAGCTCCTCTCTCTTCGCCAATATGGCAGATGATACTTTGCGTGCTTTCTCTACTTTTAATCAAATTAGACAATCGTAGTCGCCTGCGTTTTCTGTTCGCGATCGCCAGTTCATTAACAACATGTCTCATAGTACAAATTGTTACCGACAACGATCTTCGCCGATTTGCGTTTGCAGGTTTCCTGTTGTTAACCGTTACGCTGCATGCCTTAGTACTTTTGGCTTCGAAGTTCCCGAGCAGGGCATCCTATATCGCTGTTTTTGTTTGCCTTATTTCGCTCGTCTCAGACTCTGCGGTGCTATCGAGAGCAAGTCCCCAGCAGTACCTTTCCAGCCCAGCAAGTTTTGACGTCGCCAATCTTATCGCTCAATCTGACTTGGCTTTGCTCGGGAGCCCTACTGCGATTATTGGCACGTTAGAAGATTTGGCTCCGTTCTATCTTGTCCCAGGCGATCAAACTTGTGCGAGTAAAGTCCCCGTGATTCGGCTATGGCCACGATTCGCATGTGAGTCCTCTCTTGATAGCGTCTATTCGCTAGTGCCAGCACTTAATCGTGGGAATGTGATATGGGCGCACAATCATAAAATTTGCGATCTTACGAAAATGTTCGCAGATAGCGGCATGCAGGAAATCTGGAGAAGCGCTGACGGCCGGACCGTCATACACAAGTTTCTGCAATCCGACTTACAACAGTTAAAGAAAGTACGTTGGTCCTCGGCCCCGTACGGGCTCACGATGGAAGTCGATGGCTATTGGTCACTTCCTATCGAGCAAGAGTGGGGACGCCCCCTCTTTGATAAGGCACTCAATGGCGATAAAATAATCGTCGAGGGCCAGACCTACGAAAGAGGCGTCTGCTCGCATGCGCGAGGACTTATCAAGTTTAATCTTGACGGAAATTGCTCGCGCTTTAGTTTTACGGCGGCTGTCCCCGACTACCTTTCTAGCTCTCCTTGGCTAAGCATTCAATTTTCTGTAGCCGGAGACCAAAAACTCCTTTGGGAATCTCCCGTCGTTACAAAGGGGGGTAAGCGTTTCTCCAAAGATCTATCTGTAAATGGAATGAAGGAATTATCCTTGATACTGAAGGATGTTGATGGAGTAAACTTTGAAGATCATGGCTGTTGGTTAGATCTCGCTCTGGCTTGCTCAAAGTGACTGTTCGAAAGTTTTGAATGCTTGATTCAGCAGGATAATGAGAATGACGATCCCCTCTATTGACCTGCCTCGATTTTATTCAGTGCCAGATAAGCTAAAGGTTACCGCTTAAGCATTTAACGAGAGCGCGGGAAGAGCATTTGTTAACAAAATTCAACCTTGAAGTGCCGGGTATTATCTGGCAAGTTTTAAGCGAGCTCGAAGGATAATTTTACTTTGAAAGTACCCAAATGGGTCCACAACTGTCACGATGTCTGAAAGTCGCCAAAACAGTATTGGGGCTTTCGATTCTTTGTTTTCTTTTCGCTCTTCTGCAAACTCGTTATGGTGGCCAAAATCTTTACGACTCGAATTCTGACCAATTGCTGCCTCAATGGAATATTTATCTCGTATGTGAATTCTTAGTCGTAGCTGTTTCAATTGCGGTCTTTGGACGATTAACTGCGGTTCCCAAGGGCCCACTTCTACACTCTAGCATTAATCGCAATTTGATTGTTTGGCTTGTCACCATCGGCCTGCTCCTTGGGATTGCAGCGAGGGTCTTCGCAATCGAAAGAATGCCCCCTGGACTCTACCAAGATGATGCAACCAACGCGCTAGAGGCCTGGGCATTAACTGAAGATTCTCGATTCACTGTCTGGTCAGACAGCGTTGGCGGAAGAGGAACCCTGTTCCTCTATTACCTTGGGGCCTGGCTTCACCTATTTGGCTTCACGGTTTCGGCGCTACGACTTGCCGCGGCGTTTATCGGTGTTTTAAGTTTAGCAACTATCTCGCTCCTCGCATATCGATTGTTCGGGGCACGAGTAGCAATTCTGGCTCTTTTTCTTGTTTCGATTTGCAGATGGCATCTAATCTATTCGCGATTGCCCTGGGAGGCTATCTGCGTCCCATTCTTTCAATCGTTAACACTCTGCTTCTTACTTTATGCAGTTCATACGACCGACCGTCGCCATGTGCACATCCTCTCTTCAGCAGCTGCTGGGATCTGTTTTGGTCTCGGTTTCTACACTTATATGGGATACCGGTCTTTCGCAGCTGTGCCCCTATTTTTTCTATGCACTTTGCCTTTCAAGGCTGGCGCTACTCGCAAGTCGATTGACATTTGCGGCGCATTCGCTATTGCGTTCTTTATTGTATGCCTGCCACTCATTATTCTTGGAATAGCTAGTCCGGATAAGGTGATGCAACGCTTCGAGGAGGTTTCCATAATCTCCCAGATAGAAACTTCTGGGAACTGGTGGATAGCCGTACACCAGTTCTTCCGAAATCTACTAATGTTTAATGTTCGTGGAGACTATGTCACCATCCGAACTAATCTCCCCATGGAGCCACATTTCGACATTGTGACTGGTTCAGGTTTCTTGCTGGGGGTCGTATGGGCAGTATCCAATATACGTTGCCGGCATGCTTCTTTACTCCTGTGGTGGTTGCTGACCGGAATTTCAGCTGTGAGTTTAACATACGATGCTCCACACACTACTCGTTCGATAGGAGTCTTCGTTCCCTCAGTTATACTCGCCGCGATTGGGATAGATTGCATTGTGCGCACTATTAATTCTGCTATTGCGCCGAGACTCGCATCTCTCTGTGCAATAGCCTTGGTTGGAACTGCGGGCTACCTCAATTGCTACAAGTATTTTGTTTTGACGCCGCGCGATGAAAGAGCATATGAGTACTTCAATGTAAGAGCTGTAGAAGTTTCTACCCTGGTTAGAGAGCTTAAATCCTCGGGAAATGAGGTATTTTGGTCAGAAGCGATCGCGTATCGAAGCCAACCCCAAGCGGATTTTTTCTTCCGCGGCGAAGTTCCAGTTCGCAAACTGAATATTGAAACTTGGGATGAATCGCAAGCACGGAATTTGCAGAACTTTCGTTCAAAAGGCGTGCTTTTGTTAGGGACAGAAGAGGAGGCTTCTTTCGCTCGAAAGAACCGAATTGGAAGTGACGAATGGCTAGTGTTTTGCTCCCCCCCGGCACAATCAAAGATTTGGGTAGTTCCATTCAGTAAAGAAGTAGCGCTACCGGAGAGGGGAAAACTAGAAAGGATTATTCGTCAAGAGGTCTATTCAAGTTCGATTCGCAGTTGTAGCTAGGACATGAGGCTACGAGGGATACGGCAGAACCTAGCTTTCAGATACAAAAAGATTATTCACCCCAAGCTGGAACCTCCGGGAACTCAAGAGCGAAAAGCCTGCACCCTCAAACAATAGAATCGTAACCTTGAGTGTATCCGTATCCGTCCTCCCGCGCTCAGGTAGAGAGTGGGGAGTTTTTTTGAGAGAAGAGCCCTGCCGAGAAGGAGGGCAGGTGCATGAAGAGCAGAGCCGAACATTGGCGCGCGGAGGTCGAGGA
>JBIKWF010000196.1:0-4315 GCA_044356455.1 Bdellovibrionota bacterium
CCCACACCCATTCTGTGACCCTGGACCTTTCTGACAAGTTTAGTCTAGGAGAATTAAAGTCTGTTGCTAGTTTCCTTCAGAGTGCACCGAGAGTTTTCGTGAATTTGATGGATAGGGAGGGCCGGGTTGGGGAGGAAGAAGTTTCAAAGGTCCTATCAGTATTTGCTCACCGAAAACGAATGAAGTTCAGCTTCAAGAAGCTGCCGCTTGAGAAAATTTTAGACGTTTATTCCCACGTTTCGGCCTTGCAGCTTGTTTCAAAGGAGGCGTTCGATATTTCGGGACTTGCTTCCTTGAAGAATCTTGAAGGTCTTTCGCTCTCAGGAGAGGTTAAAGGAGCTTCAGTGCTTAATGACTTAAATCTTGGGGTGCTGAGCTTAACTAGAGTGACGTTTGAGCAGAATGCCCTTCCCTCTCTGCCACACTGCCTCAAGGGCTTGTCTATTGAGGATTGTAAATTTGCTGATGTCACTCAGTTACGTAGGGCGCATAAGCTAAAGGTTTGCAAGCTCTCAAACTTTGACGCGGGCATCGGAGGCTTGGCAGCGCTTCCAATTGAACATATGGCGCTTAAATTTGTGGCTCTGAGCGAGAAATGTGAATTACCATCAGATCTTCGCACGCTCAGTTTGGTGCATTTACTTGCTGGGTCAGTACTTAGCCCTTTGGCGAAATTAAAGCTTCTAGAGGAACTTGAGGTTTCTTATTGTTTCAATCTGACTGATGCGAGCCCTCTTGGGTCACTGGCATCCCTTCGTCAACTAGCTTTGGGCGGGCCTCAATTCCCTTTAAGCTCAGTAGGGTTTGGTGGATTACAGAGACTGCGGGATATGGAGCTTAGTACCTTTCCCGAGGAGCGCAGCGAGGAACTTGGCTCCCTTTCAGAGTGCGCTGCTCTAACACATTTATTCTTGCCTAATTCTGAACTGGTAAAGAACGGTAAGGAGCTTTTGGAAGGTCTTAAGATCTCTGAGGGAGCGCTTCCGTCCTCGCGTCTAAAGGAGGCGCTTATGCCTCTTGTGAGTCTTGAGCCTGATAGGATTTAGGAATACCTCAAGCCTAATCCACCAGCCCCATTCCCCGAATCTCATTATAGGCGTCGTTAATAGCCTTTGTGATTTCAGTTGAGCTCTCTTTTAGTTTGGGAGGCAAGGTGGAGTTCTTATCTGGATGATAAAGTTTAAGGGCTTCCTTATAGGCCTTTTTAATTTCTTCTTTAGTAGCGGCGCGGGAAACGCCAAGAGTTTCAAATGGGTCTGGCTTAGCTTCAAAGGTATCGCCTGAAACCTTCTCCTCGGACTCATTCCCCCGAGTCCTATCTTCCCAAGACCTATTCTCCCAATACTTTTTTTCATGGGAGTGCTTCTCTTCAAAGTCCCTAAAAAATTCCTCGGTTTTTTCGCAGTTTGACCTAAAATGCGCGGTCAATTCTTCGTAGACACCATATTCACTTCGTGCATAGGAAAATCAAATTAACTATCTGATGAGATTTAGGGATTAGGTATGAAGTGCGGTTAAGTAGTTTAATCTGTTTGAAGGCTGTGGAAGGATAAGCGTCGTGGGACACCCACTCTTTACCGTTGAGCAACCCGGACTGCAGCGGGGGGACTAGTAATTTCAGCCCGTTAGATGCTCGGAGGGAACCTCAGGCCTCAATCTTGGCGACGGAGATTGGGTGTCCCAAAGGGATCTCTACCACCCCCCGCTGAAGACTCGTTCGATTTCCTCTGTTAAGAACCTGCCTTGGGCTATTATCTACACTCATGACGAAGCCACAGTTGTCGGACGCTCACAGAACTCAGTCCGGAGTTGCTCCCATCGATCCTGTGCTGCGCGAGTTGCTCGGCAGTTCCTTTCGACCTTCGCACTATCCGACTCTGTCTTCCACCACCATAAGGCTTCCCTTTGGCCCTGACACCTTTCCGAAGGAAGGGGCTGCGCGAGACGAGGTGGTGCAAGATCTAATCACGCACTTACGTCAAGCCTATCCGGACCATCGTGTTGAACTGGTGACCGAGTCTCCATTTCTTTGGGCCGGAACTGAAAACGAGAAAGCACTGCCTGGCCAACTTGGTCCAGGAGGATTTGGGCAGGCTTTTCTAATGCGAATTGACGACGATCTATTCGTGCTTAAGGTGCTCAAGCCTGAGAACTATGAAGTTCCGTTTCACAACGAACTCCCTGCTCTGACCTTCATGCTCACTCCAGAAATTGAGAATTTTCAAGCATTCCAACTAAAAGACGGGCCTACCTTCAATGGGTTTGCGCGCTGTTATGCGCACTTCCTTGATAAGAATGGCGAATCATTTGCGATGCTCAAGAGCTTCGTTGGTGGAATCTCGCTAGTCGAAGCCGAGGAAAAAGGCATCGAGGGCATTAACCGCACCGAAGCACACCGCCTATGCATAAAGTTTCTTGAACGGCAGCGCGAGCGTGGCTGGACTCACCTCGACGTAACGCCGCGCGACTTTAGACTGCTACAGGACGACTGCGGCCTACTGCTACGCGATGCGGACGGCGATCCGCTGGTAATGCACGTTGACCCAGGAGTTTGGACCGCTGAGCAGAGGATGCTTAAAGCGGATAAGTATTTTCCGGCGGTATTGGCGGAGGTGATGTTTCCGTTGTGTGGGCCTCCGAGATAAACTTCCCTGAGGCCGCTCCTGTGGTCTACCCCAGAGAGATCTTCTCTCGATCATAGAGAACTGAAAAATCCATCCCCGCCAACCATTCAGCCGCGTTCATCATCTTAGTGCCGTATTCCGACTCGCGCTCCTTTTTGAGCATAGCGACCAACTGCACTCCCGCTGCTTTAGATTGCGTGAGAGGCCCAGAGAAAGCCTTAAACCCAGAGACGAATTGGTCATCTGCCCATTTCGCCTCAATAGCGAGCTTCATCTTCCCCGCCTCGGTAACTACGAAGTCCAACTCATGCCCCATCCGGTCACGCAAGTAATGCAAGCTGAGCTTTGCGCCAAGCCTATCATTCTGGAAGTCGATTTCCTTTAGCAGCGCACATGCCACCGCGTTTTCGAATCGAGCACCCTTGTCACCCTGAACCCGCGCAGTGTCGAAAAAGAAAAACTTTGGGGCCTTAAGGAGCGAGCGCGCAATATTTTTACTATGAGGAGTGACTCGAAAAATCACGAAAAGATTCTCAAGCAAGCCTATCCAGCGCTTAATAGTAATCGGGGAGCGACCAAGATCTTCAGCCAACGACTCATATGACACCACCTGCCCCACACGCTGCGCGAGGAGCTCAAGTAGCGTTTCTATCGCCAAGATATCGGTGACGCGCTCAAGGTCTATTAAATCCTGCCGTAAGATAATATCAACATGGGTCTTAGCCCAACGAGGATAGAATCCCGGTTCGGCATAAAATGGCTCAGGAAATCCGCTTTGATTCAGAATGCGCTCAAGCGCCTTGGCTGGAGCGAAGTCCGATTTCAATTCCTTGACGCAGAGCGGATGAAGCTTCCAGTAGTGATACCGGCCCGCGAGCGAATCGCCTACTTTCTTCACGACATCGAGTCGCGCGGACCCGGTGACCAGGAAACGAGGGTGAGCCCCACGGTCATCAAATACACCCTTGAGATACGCCTTCCATTTATTCAGCTTATGAAGCTCGTCTAGCACCACGAGCTCACTATCGCGCGGCCAACTACGCGATAGGATGGAGGTGCGATCGGAAACTACGTCATAATTGAGGTAGTGGGTATTGTCACAAAGAGTGGTGGCAAGCGTCGTCTTGCCAACCTGCCGCGGCCCACCGAGGAGGACGATCTTCTTGTCCAAGTCCTGCCGCAGAAACGATGCCAGATATCGCTGTTGAGAGGATTTTCCCACTCTGACAATTCTATGCTTCGTTATCGTTTTGTCAAGACATTTCGATAATGCACTATTGTTTAGTCTTAGCCCGCGCTGCCCACGCAATACCGCCGCAATGCCCTGCCCCCTGAAGCAATTTCCCTCCCCCAACGGGTATACAAGACACGAGACACATTTGGTGCACCCCAACTTTCTTGGAGACTCGTTCTTGAGAAAATCGGCTCCTCTCTCGGACACCCGATAGCCCAGAAACCGGCGTAGGCAGGCGAATCCATAGCTCATCATTTCAGGTGGTTAGCGAGTAAAGGGCAGGTTCATTGGGAGAGCAGGAACGAATAGTGGGTGCCCCAAGAAGGCATTCTAAACTACCGGCAACACCACCCACCAGAACTCAACTCTCTATCCTTGCCCACTACCCACGCGACCATTCAATCAGAAAACTCACACAAACTGACATAACATCACGAACTAACAGCTATTTTGAGAT
>JBIKWF010000108.1:0-15011 GCA_044356455.1 Bdellovibrionota bacterium
CTGATTTCAAATCGCCACCACGGGGCAAGTTCAAAGATCATGCGGCACCGGAGGGACCCGGCGCCCCACCAAGATGCTGCACCACGAGGTAGGGCGCGCCGTCCCCGGCGTGCCGAAAGATCTCCCGCACAGCCCAACTGATTTCAAATCGCCACCACGGGGCAAGTTCAAAGATCATGCGGCACCGGAGGGACCCGGCGCCCCACCAAGATGCTGCACCACGAGGTAGGGCGCGCTGTTCCGCCTCTGCCAGTAGGCGACGGCGCGACGCGCGCCCTAGCGCGCCGAAAGATCTCCCGCACATCCCGACTGATTTCAAATCGCCACCACGGGGTAGCTTCAAAGATCGTGCGGCGCCGTAGGGACACGGCGCCCTACCATTTCAAATGGCTCGCACACTCCTCAAGGGGTGGTAAAAGCCTCAAGCCTTTTCCGTCTCTATCTTCTGAAAAAGAATCTCAGGCTGCCCAAGGGCATGTCCCGCAGGAAGATTTTGAACCGCCTGCTCCCAGGTTACGGTCTTCGGATCAAGTCCAAGCATCTTGACCATACGCTCACCCGTGGTTGGCATAAACGGCGTGAGCATGACACCAAGGGCCCGAATCGCCTGAATAGCAATATTCAGAGTTGTTTTCGTAAGCTCCGCGTCGGTCTTCTTACTTGTCCACGGCGCTTTATCGTCGACATACTTATTGCAGGCTCTTGCGAACTCCATGACCTGTTCAAGCGCCGTCTTAAAGTTAAACGCCTCGAGGGACTCGGTCACCTTGGCATGCGTACTTACCAGTGACTCAGTGAACGCCGCATCCACCGGGGTTAACTTTCCTGGTGTCTGCTCGGGAACCGCAGGGCCGTAATTTTTTATTGTGAACGAAAGAATTCGATTCACAAAATTGCCGATTACGTTTGCAAGTTCAGAGTTCTGACGCTGAATAAGGTCAGTGGTTTGATAGGTCGACTTTGAGCGCTCGGTTGCAATCATGGTGAGATAATACCTGAGCGCATCAGGGTCTCCCCCATTTTCAAGATACTCCTCAATCCAAACCGCAGTCCCACGAGACTTAGAAATTTTTTGCTCTTCTTGCCCAGGAAACTGGATGTTCATGAACTGGTTTACAATCACGCCCTTGGGCAGCTTGTAGGAACCTTCCGCAAGCAGCATCGCTATCCAGACCATGCAATGGAAGATGGTATTGTCTTCGCCAATGAAGTGATAGATCTCGGTGTCATCGGACTGCCACCACTCGCGGTATTTTTCTGCATCCCCCTCGGCTTCTGCGCATACTTCCTTGGTATTTGAAATGTACCCAATGGGTGCATCAAACCACACGTAAAGCACCTTGCCCTTGGCTTCAGGGTCAGTAAGAGGAAGCGGAACACCCCAACTAATATCGCGCGTCATGGAACGTTTGACGAAACCGTTCCCTATCAGCCCCTCGACATATTTTTTGGTGTGCTCGCGCACCACAGAACGACCAAGCCACTCTCCTACCTGTGATTGAAACTTTGAAAGATCAAGGAACCAGTGCACGGTATCCCGCACCATCGCAGGCTCCCCGGACATCACACTTCGAGCATCCTTAAGATTCTCGACATCAAGCATTTTTCCGCAGGACTCACACTGGTCACCGTTTTGTTCGACCGTGCCGCAGTATCCGCAGGCCCCCTTTACGAAACGATCAGGAAGAAAGGTTTCGGTCTTTGGATCATAAAACTGACGCGTACTCTTCTTTTCAAAAAATCCCTTATCAAGCATGCGCTTAAAAAAGTCTTGGCTCATGCCCGCATGATGGGGATTACGACTTGTTGAGCTGTAGGTATCAAACTCAATACGCAGTCCATCGAAGGCTCTCTTCTGGCTTTCGTTATAAAACTTGGCTACCTCGGCTGGTGTCTTCCCCTCCTTCTGCGCGGTGAGCATGATAGCGACGCCGTGATCATCGGAACCGCAAATGAACTTCACAGGAATTCCGCGCAGGCGCAGGAAACGCACGTAGGTGTCTGAGGGAAGGTATGCTCCCACAATATGGCCTACATGCAGGCGGCCATTTGAATAAGGGAGGGCGGCAGTAACAAGAACTCGTTTTCTAGAAGTCATAGTCCCGGATCTTTACCAGGAAATAGGTTTGAAGAAAGCTCTTAGGAGAGATTTGCTTGGTATTCTTGGACCTAGGGAACCTCTGAAAAACCCCGATATTCTATTCTTTTCTCTGCGATCTCTGTGTCCTCTGTGGTTTTTCAACGATTTAGATCAACCACAGAGGGCACAGAGCTCGCAGATCAGGCTTTTTCAGAGATTCCCTAGGAAGCCCCTGAAAGGCCATATTAATTGAAATACCTCTACCTTCTAGCCTTCCCTGCTAAGGGGGGCCTACCCCCTACTCTGATATCGAGCAAGCTGGGCCCGGTAGAACCGAATGGTCGCGGGATCGTCTATGCTCCCGCTCTCGATGCGCTCTCCAAGCTCGCCCAAATGCGTCCCAGCTGAGTTGAAATCGCCCGATCCAAGCAGTCCCGCGACAAGGTAGAGCAGCGCTGCAGCTGAATCGCTATCAAGCTTCTGTGCCTGCTGAGCACACGAAATAGCTTGGTCAAACGACTTGTTATTTAAATGGACGAATGAAAGGCAAAGCCACGCGGGCGCAAATTCAGGAGCAACGGCAACAAGTCCGTCGGCAATACGCTCAGCTCTCCTGTAATCACCATTCTCCAAGGAAAAGCGCGCAAGCTCGTAGATATTCGCGACTTCCTCGTCGGAATATCCACGTTTAAGAACCTCAGAACTAAGTCTTGGGCGAGCCGGTTTCATTTCGGTTCCTCCGGACGAACGGCTAGCCAATCAAGGACTTCCTTAAGCATAGATTCTTCAGCCGCCAAGCGCCGAAACGCAGCTCGGTCCGGCTCGGTACTCAGCTCGTCCTTTAATCCTTGCACCTTCTCAAAACGGGCAAAGAGCGAAGAAGTAAGCGGGGAGAGTCCGCCCACTCGCCCAATCACCGGCAATAGCAGCACTAGGGGCGATAACCCGAAGGGATCAGGTGGTGAGAGGAGAGACTTCTTCATAGGTTTAGACTAGCGAATTAGATTGTTTCCTGGAAGAAGGAGGTTCGGTTGAGGAGAAAGAACTCTGAAACTAATCCCTGCCCCCCTCGGCCTCAATCTCCCTTCGGCTCATGCGGTGGCGGCGCCTAAAGTCGAGTTGCTCTAGCACCATAGCCGCAAATCCGCCCGCCAGCGCTAGGGGGGCAATGGTAAACACCACGCCCTTGAGAAGCCCAGAGGCAAGTTTCGCAAATGCATCTGCATCGATGCGCGTTATCCCCATCCCAAGAGAAGCCACAAAGGCGCCGATAAGAACGCCCATCACTATCCAACCGAGAGCCTTTATACTCGCAGTCACGCCCCGACCCCCGATATTCTCAAAGCCAGAGAGCCCAAAGATTCGTTCCCCCTTAAAGGCCACAAGGTCCGGTTTTACGAGAAACTTGGTCTGTACCAAGCCTGAAAGTATCACCACCACAAAAGCAGCAACGAGTGGTGTAAAGAGCAACACCAGCAAGTCCTTGCTTATTTGCCCTAATCGTTCAGCGGTAAGCGCATCAACCCCCGGCTCCCCGGAGCTTCTCACAAGTCCCTCGAACTCTCCCCACCAGCTCATTAGTTCCGTGCGTAGCGCCCAGGTAGAAAGCATGAGCGTGCCCAGGGCTAAAAGAAACGCGGCAGCAAACGAATAAGGAACCTTTCCCTCGTCTCGTAGCTCTTGAAGTTTATTCTGAGAGGGGGCCTCTGTTTTGTCTCCACCTTCCATAGGCTTACTTTCTACTTTCCGAGGCCACGTTCCCGCGCAGAAGCCAAGAGGCTCTTCGGTGAAAATTCATGCGCAAAAAGATCTACAAAAAGCTGCAAAGAGGCTCCCGCGATGAGCAAAGCACCCAGCAAGCGCACGCCGCTCCAGGGAATAGCAAGCTCAACCTTGCCCATGCGAGCTCCAAGCATGACGACCCATTGGCACGTAAGCTGGCCAAGAGTAACCGCAAGGGCGGTCGCCGCAGAACAAAACAAAACCGCCCCAAGCGCTGAGACAAGAAGGGCGGACGCATACCCAGTTTCTGAGCCTTGAAGAGCAGCAAGCATGGCATTTAAGTGCTGTAGCCAGTCTCCTCCAGAAAGAAGCAACCAGAGCGACAAAAGCACCACGAGCGCTCGAAGAGACTTCACCTGCCCCCGCACTTCACTAAGACGCTCCACGAGAATCACAGAGAAACCAGCGGCTAAAGGCACGAGCAGGATAAGAATTCCGACCACAAGGTTCGCCGGAAAGGAGAGTTCAGGCGCCACGACATGCAAACAAAGCGCAATCGTCGCCGCCAAAGCGCAGCCCACTGCCCAAAGGCCAAAGGCACCAAAGATAAGCGCCAGAACTATTAGGAGAGTCACCACTTCCGTTTCCTATTTCCAGCCTAATTCACTTAAGCGCGTAATAGATGAAATGAACCCGGGAAGCATCAGGTAAAGCACCGCCCCAATAGCGAGCACCCTGGCCGCATATCCGAGCACTGGCTCACGTATGGTGGTCGCAGACTGGAAAACTCCCATAACAAGCCCAGCCAGTGACGATGCAAGAATCAGTGGGGCTCCAATCAGCACCAAAGCCCGCATGGCCTCTGACACTATTTCGTAAAGATTTGAGGAATGCATGTGGTCTCCCCTTCGTTTTACCGATACCCCGAGAGCAGTTTCTCAGCGATCAGAGTCCAGCCATCAACGCTAAAGAAAAGAAGCAGCTTGAGAGGCAAACTTGCAATACGGGCTGAGATTTGAGTGATATGAAGAGCCATCAACAAATTGACAACCAAAAGATCAATAACCACAAAGGGCACGATAAAAAGTACGCCAAGCTCAAGCGCCTTCTTAAGCTCGGTAATCATAAAACTTAGCGCCAGAGCTGAGAACGAAAGTGAAGGAGTAGGACCTTTCGCCTCACCACTAGCTGCTGATTCCTTATGAGAGTTCTCTGACTCCGCCGGGGCGCTCGCAGGGGCAGCCGTGAGAGCCGCAAGTTTCCCCATGACAGAATGGTCCGCATTGCGTTCCATGAAGGGCCGAAACTGTTTCTCAAGAGTATCGCCGCTGACCTTTAGCTCACCCCGCAAAAGTCCTTCCAGCCCTCCCATGGGCTGAAGCTGAGGCTGCATAACCACCGCCGAGAGCAGGAGCGCAAAGCCCCCGACGATGGCCCCCATTCCGAGCCCCTCAAGCCCCATTCCCACGCGCAGCACACTAAGCGCCGTGAAAATTTTGGCGAAGGAGGTAAGAAGTAAAAGGGCGAGAATTCCACCAAGGAATACGGGCAACGAGTCCATGCCACGACTATAAGGGGTTGGGGCTTCATGGGGCTATATGGAAAGAGAGCAGGCATGGGAGGCCACCTGCTGTGAGGGCATCAGAATGTTTTCACCACAAAGGACGCAAGGGACACAAAGGAATACGTTGAAATTGCTATTCTTAATTGAGCTTTCTTAGCGTCCTTTGTGGTCCAATAAAAGCTTAAGTAAATTTAGCGTTTTACGCCGAACATTCTTGCGCCTTAACCTCCTGTGCCCTTGCTTGATTAGCCCCTTGGAAACGGGCTTACTACTCACCCGAAGTACATAGATTTGTATCCTTGTATGACAGCCCCCTCTCCCGACCCCACCCCAGACGATCAATCCCGCAGGGAACCTGACCGCTCGGATGGTCTCGGATCTCCGGCCCTCTCACCCGAGCAAAAACGAACCGCCTTACAAGAGGGAAGAGAGCGTCTCACCTCTTGCTTTCGGATAAGCGCGCCCCTTAAGGGGTGGTCCCTCTTTACTGAGGAGCAAATCACCGAACTTAAAGATTTCTGGAGCGATGCGCTACGAGCATACTCTTTATACGAGCTTGACAGCGAAACGCCAGGAGCTCTTAATGAGCTCCAAGTTCATTTCCTCTCGGCTGCGGAAGATGATGATGCAATCTATTTCCTCGTCTGCCTTGAGGATACTGCACAAGTCACTGCGGTTGCCGTGGGTCAACAGAACAAGCTAGTCCCCCTCTCCTACGGAGCCCACGTCGCCCGCCTGATTGCGCTGCCTCGGAGTTCATCGCCGGAGATACTCGAAAGCGCGGTAGACTTAGAGACGGAGGACTCTCCAGTAGGTGAAATGCTGCTCATTGATCCTCAAAGTATCGCCTTAGAAGCGCGGCGCTTGGGGGCCGGGGATCTCTCGGGGCTCCTTGGCGACTTGTTTCTGGCGTCCCTCGAAGATGCTAAGGGAGAGGCCACTCTGCCCGAGAACAGCTGGGAGATATCCCCAGGCTGCTTTGCCAAAGAAGAGCGCGGGTTCTACTCCTTTGCCTTTGCGGGAAAGGAAAGCGGATCTTACTTTTTTGATATCCAGCACGAGCCGGGAAGCAATTTTTTAATCTATAGTCTTTGTGCCCCTCGAGCCCCTCAAAACAGCCCCCCCGCTTCCCAGGGTCAGAGAATTCCGCAAGGCACACTCGTTCCTTCAATCTCTCCCGCAAGGGCGCTGCACGAGCTTGGATATCATGAGATTGAGTCTCTCCCTGTGCCAGGAGGCTCTCCTCCGGCAGAAATCTTTCAGAATGGGATACGATCCCTGCTTAAAGACTGGGCACCAAGTATGCCTTGGCGTGTGCAGTACGAGGCCTGCTTTGCGAAACCATCCGACCCCGAGGGGAAAATCCTGATCCACGCCTCTGTACGTGGGGGAAACAACGCTTTCCTCCTTCCCTTCCTTAAAGGCAATGCCTGTGTTGTGAGCAGCAAGGCTCTTGGCCTACTCATTGAAGCCCGGCGAGAGCAAGTAACGCCAACCACGGTCCGCCTCTGCTACCAACCAAGAATGGTTTTTCTTGGACCTCAAGGGCAACTTGAAGATTTCCTGGCGCAGAGCCTCACCGATCTCCCTAATTCCCTCCTTGGAGCTTTTGCCCTTAGCGCCATCAAGCAGCATTTGGACAAGAGAAGTATCAAATGGCTTTCGGGTAACAACTACGGACATGTGCTCTCGTCACTGTGTGAAAGAGACGAAACATGCGCGGGACTACTTTGCTTTCACTTGTTAGGCGCACACAAATTACTGATTCAAACTCTCGCCGGCGGACTCCTTGATCTTGCGACAGGAGTTCAGCCGCAGGTTCTGTACCCGGAACTGCCTCCTTTCTAAGCAGCTATTTCAGCAAGCTCGCATAGAGCTCATCGCTCTGCTGAGCTGCGTGCAAGGCCACTTTAATGAGAGTCTCATCATCGAGACCATCAACCTCATCGGTAAGTGGATGCGCCGCCAGAAAATCAAGCGCCAAACGATAATCATAGAAGGCGAGCACCCTGCTTTGAGCCTCACGCCTTGAAATCACATCGAGATAGAGATGCTGGGGGAGAAGTCCCATTCTTAAATAAAGAGCACTAGCCGCGGCAGAGTTTTTCACTAAGAGTTCCTGAGGGTTCTCTTTAAGACGAACGACCCCCTTACTCATCACGGAGACCTCAGCCCCAGGAGGCGTCTTAGAAGCAGCCCTCTCTGCCTGTGTAAGCACGTCGCTAAAAAGCGCGCAAAAGACATTCTCATGGGTGCGAATAAGCCCCTTTCTCAAATGGCGAAGTGAATCTCTTGCTGCCTTGAGATGTGCGGCGAAATCTTCGCGGTTTTGCGCCGAGGAAGCGATTTTTACGATGTCCCGCGTTGCCGTCTTAAGAATAGATCTTGTTGGCATAACGAAGTCTACTTTCCCAGGCCCCCAAAGAGCGCCCAAAGTCTTGCTTTCAAGATACGAGCGCTGAACTGCCGCAACTTCAGAGCTGAGAATCCCAAGAGCTATTTTGTCTGGTGACTCACTGGCTCGGAGCCGCGAAAGCACTTCGCCGCTACACTCCTCTGCTCGAATCGATACCATCTGTGTATAGGCACAATTGAGAAGAATCTGGGCGGCAATCGGTGGTAGCCCAGTAGGCTGCAAATGGGGGTAATGGGGAGAGCGGAAAAGAACACAGAGCTCGAGGAGAACTTCATAGGCATCAAGCTCAGCACCTGACTTGACGCGGTCGTTCATATGTTGACCTAACACCGTCAAGCAGCCAGCAAGGCAGCGCGGCGCAGCTAAGGCAAAATGTCTATGAGCTTCTCTCAAAAAGAGCGCATCGCGAGGACTCGCTCGCTTTAAAAGCCCCTCGCGAAAGCGCAGATACGCCTGAATTTCAGGCGACTGCGCTGCTTCAGCCGCCAATCTTTCATAATGACCATACATTTTCGCTGAAGTTGTGGAGAGCTCATCTCCAAACGCCAAGAGTCCCGCCTGCCCCTCGGGTAGCCTTGCGTTAAAATCTCTCGCGATTCTCTCAACAATCGAGGGCAGCCCGTTCCGATACACGCGTCCGAGCTCTAAAAGCTCCTGATCAATTCTTATCCCAAGGTCCTTTATCTTCTCGACCTTTGGATCCTTATCCGATTCACCAAAAGCCTGGGGCGAGAATGAAAGACCTCCTGAAGCCTCTCGCAGATGAGTCGTGGGACGTAGAACCGGGGCCGGGGCAGCAGTGCTGCGCAGGGTTGACCCGCGAGAACGCTCGAGACTCTTTTTATAAGTATCCAGCATGCGCCACTCGTGCGCCACAAGCTCATCCTCGGAATACAACAGTTCTTTTGAGGGGAGAAGGTCGGAGGCCAACTCAAGATAGGGTCTCGCCTGCATCATGAAGCGCTCATACACGCGCTTCTCTTCAGCGGCCAAGTCGGCTCGTACTCGGTCCTGGACCGTTGAAAACGCAGCAAGAAGGGCAGAGTTCTGGTGCGCCCACTCTTCAGGCGCGCTTCTTCGCTTTGACAGCCTCTCAATCGCAGAAGCTTCCTTCGCGATAAGCACACGTAAGACGGCTTCTTCAAAACGACCGGAATCGCTTAAGAGAACTCCTTCAATAAGGCTAAGCTCATCTGAGCCAATCCTCGCAACCGAAACACCAGTAAGCTCACCATAGAGCTCCTTCAAAAGCCCCTCCCGGGCAGTCGAGAGAGTACGCTCGACAATCTTCAAACGGAGCTGTTCACTGGCGCGTTCCTCATCCGTGAGTTCTTGAGGACTTCCCAATATTCTTTGCTCCTCGGCGGACGTGAACCCCCTCCCCGCCTGCACACGCGCAAGAAGTACTTCAACTTTCTCGGCTATCTGCTCACCACTTTTCCCAATACGCTCGAGCCAAGAAGTGAGATCTTTAAGGGTATGAGTGTTCCCTGCTTCAGTCGCCTGATCCACAACCCGTAGGAGTCGAATGAGAAGATCGGAATGCTGCTCCTCTTGAGCGATGAGATCTTCTATTGAGACGTAGCGCAAACTTTGCCCCAGTCTCCTGCCAAGTGCTCCGAGTTCCACAAGCCCGAGAGCCTCTGCCTCAGCGTCGAGACTAACATTGGAGTCGATGGCCAAGCGCATCAAGGGACAGGGGTGCCGATAGACAACCGTGACATGTCCCGGAAGTCCCGTGCGCCTTTCATAGGCACAGAGCTGCGCAAGCGCAGAACGACAGATGTTCTCGTAAGAGTTTCGAAATTTTGCTTCGACAATCTCCTCTCCCACTAAGAAATCAAGAAATACATGCGAATGAGGGTGACCCTCAAAATCTTTATAGGCAATCGGAAGTTGCACCTGCCTCTTCACCGCAAGTTCTTCATAATGCAGCGCAAGATATACCCCCACATAGGACTCAAAGAGATTTCCCTTAAGGAAGCGGTCCAAAGAGAGCTCAAGAGAAAGGGAATTTTTAATACGCTCGACCTCAAAGACAAGGGCGCGTTTGCGCTTGTCCTCTGTCGCTTCTGGAGTGCTGCTCGCAGCCTGCTCCGCGAGGGCACCGAAATGGTAGCTCACCTGAGCAGGACTAAGTTCAAGCTTAAAATCACGCTTCACGATCAAAAGCGCCTCGTCTCTAGACATGAGTCCCTGGGCAACGAGTTCTTTGAATGTTTCAATAACCTTGCGCGCCTCTTGAGGAATGCGCCGATAGAGGCTGGGACTTTGAATGGAATTTACAATCTTAATTCCCTCGCGCGTGAGTTTTTCGTTGACCTCTCGCACGAGATCGTCAAATCCCTCAGGGAAGCGCTCGATTGACCACGCCACGCGGTCTTGGCGGCGAAATGCCGACTTGTAAAAGCGCGCAAAGGCGCCGCCCAAGTCAATCAAAGTTGTAGGACGAAGCTCCTCGCGCAAAGTTCCCTTGCGATACAAATCAACAAGATCAGAAAGGACCGACTCAATCGCGTCGCCCTTTGCCGGGTCCCAGGTGATGCGGGAGTTGGAAGAAGTTACTTCGCGTGACATCTCTTTGCCTTGCGCTCACTGCTCTGGCGCGGCAAGGAGTCTAGCAAGAGACAAAAACCTAAGCTTGCGGCGGCTCGCGATTGAGGAGAAGGCGGTTTAGAGGCTGATTTCAGCTAATTACCTCATCCCCTGGTCACGCTGGGCGTGAATAATTTCAGGCGCTTATCATTGGCCTCAGTTGATTGCCACAGGTCTGACCGTACCAAAGGTGCGAGCATTAGCTTAGGTTTTTCCCGGGAAGTACACTCAGCGGTTGATGACACGTTACGGGTGACCCAATGAGCAGAATGAATCATGACGCTGGCGGCAGCGAGGCACGCTTTGGAACCCATATCCTCCACTTTCCAAAGGCAACGCGTTGGACGAGTCCATTCGCTGTGGAATGCTTGCGTCAGCAGCTACAGCTAATGCCGGGACTGAAAGTAGAGTTTGACGCCCCCAAAGGCTGGAGTCCTCTCCCGCTTAACTCTCCCGATGGAAAGTTTTCAATATTTTCACCAGCAAGGAATGCGACTCTCATGTTGTCGGCAGGAGTGCTTCTGCCTGGGGCAAAACTCGATATGATCGCAGGAAGTCCTTTTATAAAATATCAACAGGCGGGGGCAACCTCTCCTGTTGTGGTGACGACTCCTATAGTTACTGCTGATCATTTACAAGGTCACCAAATTCACGGACCATTAATGTTTCCGGGCAACCTTCTTGGAATGTCAAACATACCGCATGTGCCAATGTTTAAGCTCACTACCGTGATCGCAAAGGGCAGCCATTGGTTTTCATTCGAAACCCAAGCATGGGGGGCCGAATTGAATATCCCTACCGAAGTAGCCGCTCAAATGGAGCTGTATAGTCGCTTAAAGGTAGTGAGCTAGGACACAGGTAACAAGACAATCCCGTTTTAACATCCGATAGGCCACCGCCAAAAAGCGGCTTGCGCTCCGAAAGCCCCGTCGACCCCATGTCCGAGCTTATAAAAAAGTTTAAATGCGGCTCGATTCTTGAATTCGACCAGGGGCGCTTTGACGGCTGGTGCATCTACCACACTGCGCCAGGCTCGCCGCGGATGGCTATCAAAGACATAGAGATTTTTGGAGAGCTAGAGCTTATTGGTTGGAGGGTAGGCGCGCTGAAGCTGTATCAGGAATTCTGCTACATTTACCTGAGAACCAACTCGCTTCTTAGCGCAAAAATAGTAGCTGAGATTTCTGACCTTAGTCTCAAATACGGAGCAGTATCAGAACGAGTGGATTACTTGCTTACATGCCTCTACGCTGGAATGGTTGCCGAAGAAAACAAAGCTGGTGCCGTTCTTCGAAAGCGAGTGAAACGCCTTGGCGTTCATCAGCTCCTCGTGGAGGAACGCCCCCCTAGTTACGCCGCAAATTTTAGCCGCGGGAAGCCGTCTCAAGAGCTCATGATAGAATGCGAGGTTCGGGGGTTCTAAGCGAGGTCAGAAAATAGCAGGCGCAAACCGCTCCTCGGCATTAGAAGACTTTAAGCACCGCATCGCCAAGCTCAATGAATACGTCCAAGGATGGTTCGGATACTTCGGTATCTCCCAGTTCTGGACACCGATTGAACCGCTCGACCAGTGGATTCGCAGACGCCTACGGATGGGCCTCTGGAAACAATGGCGCTTCGTGCGCACCAAAGTCAGAGAACTTGCAAAGCTCGGCGCGGAGGTCAATGACACCATTCGCCTCGCCTTCAAGAACCACGCTCCTTGGTGGTGCTCAGACACTCGCGAAGTTCAGTTCGCTCTCGATAACAACTACTTTCACAAACACTTGGGGCTTGTCTCGATTAGAGAACTTTGGATTCAGGTGCACTATCCCTCTTGAAACGCCCGGTCCGAGCGGCACGTCGGGTGTTGTGGGGATTGAGAACTCTAGCGTTTGCTAGGGTTCTCGATTACCCGACTAAACTTACCTCTGGCAAAAACGCGACAATTCCTTTCCACCTTTACAAAAGTAGTGTGCCGAGTTCACTCTAAACGCTATGTCATGTCTCACCCGATAAAGCTTCGAGTCCGGAGGAACCTTGGTTGATATATCACCATGAATTGCGCCGCCTGAGCTAACTTCATAAATTTGACTCTTCCATTCCACGTTCGCTCGCCAATCAAAATCGCCCTCTCGCCCGTACTCTTCGTAATGAAAGATGATCTTACTCCCATCTTCATGACGTGCACCCCAATTCTTATAGTCACTTTGATCAAAACGACGATCCGTTTTAATTTCATCCTCGCGCAGTTCAGAGAAACCGCCAGCGTACGACGCGCACATATAATCGTAAAATGTCTCCTGAAGGCGCGGACTTGTGGGAAATAAACTATCCACGGCCCGAGTAAAGCAATCCGCTTGAGAGGATGTAAGCGTTTTTTTCTTAAGCACCTCCGAGTATAGCGTTTCCAGAAATAACCCTATGGGCGAACCAGGAGTTAGTTCAGGCAAATCATCAGCGTGCCTATGCTTTTCTATTAAATTGGGGTAGCTAATCTGGGCGAATTGGAGAAGTTCTTCCGCACGATGCCTTACAAACTCCTCTCTTTCCTGGTCTGACACCATAGCTTAGTTTCCTTGGGTAAGTTTAACATGTTGTGGATCTGACTCTACAGAATCCCGGCGCGGTACTCCATCCTGGTAAAATGGCCCAAACTGCATTCCGCTGCGCATCACAAATGACTAATAAGATCGACCATCTACTTGAGGCGTCGGGCAGCTTCTTTGATCTCCCAAGATAGCGCTATCCGGGGAGATCAAAGCCAGCGATTGATCAGTTCATTGCAGCAAGATCTCCCCGGATGGCAACTTTCATGTGCCAGTTCCGATTACCCGCAATGACAAGATCGCATTTCCCATCAAACGCCCAAAATCCAAAGCTCTTGAACTAAATCCGAATCCTTCTTCGTTCCCGTCCTTACTCGCTTGCCACCGAAATAAGTTGTTTGAGCGACACTAGTAGGTGGCTACAGGGCAGTCTACGACGACGCTGACGCTCCACCGTCAACGTCGTCGTAGTGCACGGCACACAAGTTCTAACTAAGCCGCGGGAAAGCCGCCTGCACGAGTGGATCGATATCCCTCAACTCCTTGACCATCAGATATTCGTCAAATAGCGCTGTCCCAACTTTAAGCGCTCCAGGATCTGTTCCGTAAGTACGGAACCCAAGTGCTATATAAAGATTAACGGCGGTCTCATTTGAAGTGACAACAGCCAAATGAACTTGCTCTAGTCCAGATATTCTGCCTGCGCGCAACAGGCACTCGTTCATGAGACTCCGACCAACCCCCTTCCCGCGGGCAACAGGAGCGACATACATTCCCCACACAAGAGCCCGATGCTCCATCTTTTCTCCGTCTTGCCTCGCCAGACCTACGATCCCTACGAGCGAACCATCAGCGAGAAACGCACCTAGTATAAATCCGCCACGATCCTCTGATGCTCTGAGTCGCGCAGCAATGTGCCCCGGGGAGACCGTCTTAAAGTGTTCGGCGGTTTCACCGAAAGCTTCGGGATGAGCATGAAGTCCATGCTAATCTTAAAGCGTGGAAAGCCGTAATATCCTGTTCTGCAACGGATCGAATAGTATAACTAACTCGCTCCGCTGATTCCCGTCTCGCTGGTTTCATCATAGCGACTTAAAGGATTATGGCAAAAATCAGCCGCGCGTCCGCGCGTCGGCTGCATTCGATTGCTCAGCGCCAAGTCTAACAAATTTGCCTTCCCGAATTACCCGCGTCTCAATCGCACCAGTACGAACCCCGCTGCTGTCAAAGGCCGGATTATTGATCAGAGTGGTGCGCGCGCATTCTATGTCATTGCCACACTTTCGAACTACATCAAAAAGATAAGTAGCCGCTTGCCGCGGGAAAAAACCAACCGCATCGAGCGCACCGATGGCCGGGTATGAGTAGTAAATTCCGTTGGCATACTTACCTTCAACCTCCAGCACATCTTTAAGTTGTGCCGAATAAATCGAAACGGTCGGGATATTAACAAGTCTTACCTTTGCCATCTCGCGGCGAAAGCCTAAAAGGAATGGGCTAACATCGGGCACATATAGCCCATCAACTTTTAAAGCTTGAAGCCGCGTTACCAAAGGCTTGATCGCTGAAGAATCAAACGACGAGAATGTCAAAGTTTCAGCAACTGTGCCAGGGAAAGCGGTCCGAAAAGCCTTCTCATGATTGCGGCAGAAGACATCGTCATAGAACAGAAGCGCGACTCGCTTCGCTCCTAGTTGGTGTAGAAAGTGCGCATTAAAGCGGGCCTCCTCTTCATTAGAATACTGCGGCGAAAAAATTCTATCTCCCGAGAGTCGATAAAGATTTTCGGCTCCGCTTCCCACGAGCATCGCTAACTTGCCCGACGATTTCACAAGGGGTGCGATCGCCTGCTGAGAGGATCCACAAACGGGCCCTAGAATGTAGGAAACGTGATCAATCTCTGTGAGTTTTTTATAAGCAGAGAGGGTCTTTGCAGGTAGACATGCATCATCTTCCACAACTAACTCAATGCTACCCGAGTTCGCTTGCTTGATCCCTTTGAGAACTGTATCCCCAAACGAAGCTAAGTCTCCCGACAGTGGCAAGATAGCGCCAACTCGAATTCGATTCTCCGCATTGGCCGAAGAAAATGTGAGGCCACCACAG
>JBIKWF010000116.1:0-13430 GCA_044356455.1 Bdellovibrionota bacterium
TACGGTGGATTCCTGGAGTCAGTCGGCAACTCAAAGTTTCGTAGACGAACTCCTGCGCCTGGGCCAAGCACCTGCCTCAGTGGCACGTCGTCTTGCTACCCTTAAGCATATGGGTCGTACCTTGGCGGAAAAAGTGCCTGGGTTTGTGAACCCCGCACGAGAGGTGAAGCCTCCCAAGTTCGAAGTGAGCAAGCCAAAGGCACTTAAAGAAAGTGAGGTGCTTCAGGTAAAGCAGCGCGCCTCAGACCGCGTAGGTGAGAAGCGCTCCTATACGCGAGTAAGAAACGAAACAATTCTTCACCTGCTCCTTGATACGGGACTTCGCGCAGAGGAGCTGCGGCTTCTCAGGCGTGAGCAGCTAGACGAAGAAATTGAGTGGCTCTCCTCAGTCAGAACGAAGGGACGCCGCTACAGGAATGTGTATGTAACGTCAGCAATGAGACCAAGGCTCAAGGCTTATCTCGAGGCGCGAGCTACCGAGCTGCGGCGTTTCTTCCCCAAGCTCTCCTCTCTCACCGACAAGGCACTTCCACTCTTTATCAGTAGCTATAGGGCGAATCCGGCGAAGCCCGAGAGCTTCTTCATGGGAGCTAAGACGTTGTGGCGAGCGGTACACGAATGCTCTGCGGAGTTGGATCTTCATCCGCACCTTTTGCGGCATTCGTTTGCCCTAGAATTGCTTGAGCACTCTGGGGATATTCGGCTTGTCTCTCAGGCCTTGGGTCATGGTGATACCAAAGTGACGATGCGCTACACCGAACGACGAGGTGAAGAAGTTGCGCGGGCTTTGGAAAAGATGCGAGTTAAGAAGGGGAAATAGAAGATGCGGGATTATCCTGCCTTTTTCATTTCTTGGCTGAGTGCGCGTTGCCGGTGAATATAAAATTCAAGTTCTTTGGCATTTTTCGGCTTCTGTTCTTCCCATCCAAGAGTAGTGCCTCGGAGCCGGAAAGGGTACGCCGAAAACCCTCCTTGGTTTGATTCTTGGAATGATACGTAGTGAAAGGGCGGATCGTCTAGAAAGAGTAGATGAGTCGACAGTTGCTGCTCGGGTTGGAGTACCTTTCCAAGAGAGGTGAATAGGTCAGCCTGCTGAAAGCTGCGCCGATCAATAACACCTCGCGGTATGTCCGGGCCAACGATGAGGAGAGGAACTCTCGCACTTGAAGCTTCTCCGAACTTAGCAATCTCTTGCAACTCGCGCGGCACGCGTTTGCGATGGTCTCCAAGAACGATTAAGAAACCATTTTCAAAAAAGCGATCTGCTTTCAGGCCCTCATAAAATTCCCCAAATTCGGTATCAACGTAATTCCATACATTTGCTTGCACATCCCCGGGACGCTTGAGAGGATCGTGCCAGGGGAGGTGACTGCTCGCGGTGAAGATAGAGAGAAACAAGGGCTTCGATGTGCTCCTCTGAGTGCGTATTCTCTTCAGCGCCTCCTGATAGAGAACTCTATCGCTTGGGGAATCAAACGTGATGCGAGGTGCCTTTCGGAAAGCCTCCACTTCATCTCTTCCTGAGACAACTGAAAAGCCTGCGGCCGTGAGATAGTCCCCATAGTTCAAGAAGGAAGTGGGGAATGTGCTGAGCGCCTCAGTCTGGTAGCCCCGCGCTACCAGCATCTTCGGAATGGCCGGGAACGAGCGAAAGGACGTATACCAGTCCCCACTAGAACCAGGGAACGGCAACGGGACCATCGCGTTGAAGAGCGCGATCATGGCCCCTTCCGACTGACGGGTGTTCGAAAAAAAATTGCTGAAGAGCAAACCTTCCTTGCTGATACGGTCAAACTGCGGCAGGGAATCCTTCATCCCTGAGAGCCTCATCGAATCAATATTTGAAAGGCTTTCAATTACAAGAAGAATGTAATTGCTGTCTCCGGGGAACAGATGGGGTTCGGGGATTGCGGGTGGCGTGCGGGCGAAGGCAGCAAGATCGTGTTCCGCGTATTCCGAACTTGCGTCCCCAGGATCGGAGGATTGAAGAAAACCAGTAATGAGAGTGGAACGGTAAGGAAGCAAGAATGAGGGCGATAGAGAGAAATTCAACTTTGGTAGAAGCGCGCAGAGAGATATCACGACAACGGTGAAGGGCAGCGCGAACCTACCGGCAGGGATCCAAACTGCCCATGTCGCTACGAAGAGAGCAAGGCTTAGTGCATGCCAGGGGCGCACAAATGCAATTATGGATGAGCTCTCCCCAATAAATTTCTCAAGATGGGCCCACGTGAGTCGTTCGTCGATGGCGAAAAGGCAAACCGTATCAAGAAGGTAAAGGAACACGAGGGAGCCAAGAGCTGCAGTAGATGAGAGAAGCAAGGTTTTTCTTAGCGCGCTGGGACGAAGGGAGTCGGCAGCTAAGACAAAAAGAAGCGCGGTGAGGATTACGCCGAGAGTGGGGAGGTCGCCTATTGCAATGGCAACACTTTGAGAAAAAGGGGCTTCAGGACTAATGAAATGGCCAAGAAAGTAAGTTTTAACCCCAAGAATGAGGAACGAAAAAAAACCCGTGATAGGGAATCTCCCCGTACTTTTCCTGGTGGCTGCCGCAGATTGAGACAATTTCCAATTCCCTTCTGATACCGATCTGGCCTCTCCGTCTTCAACAAGAAACGCCGGGTGCTACCTTTGCCTCAGGCGAGAGGCCCTGCCATCTATGAAGATGAGTGGTTGCGTACCTTCACGCTACTGACTCCCGCACGCAAGATCTCAATTAGGGAACCTCTGAAAAACTCACCTCTGTGTACCTCTGAGTCCTCTGGGGTGAAATTTTCATGGAGAAATTCACCACAGAGGACGCGGAGGTACACAGAGGTGTCTTATGAATGAAGGTTTTTCGGAGGTTCCTTAGAGCTCACTTGATATACTGTCGGAATCGGTACTGCCGTTCTTTTTTAACGGTCGGAATCATAGATGCCAGAAGTCGAGATCGCGATCTGGATGAAGGAGAGAATCCTTACGACGTTCTTCTGAGGGCATAGAAGGCAGAGCTAGAAAAGGGGAGATGCTGAGTAAGTATCTCTTTTGCCTTCGGGCTCGAGAAGCGTGCTTCTATCCGTGCTTCTCGAGCCCCCAACCTTTTGTGTGCGCTAGGCGAAGAGCAATCCTTGCTCTTCGCGGGTAGTCCGAGGGTCCAGAGAGTCGAGGGCACTCTTTAGGACCTCAAGGAAACCGCTGCCGCGGGAACGAGGAGGAATGACTCCTCTCTTCCTGCGGTACCAGCGCTTCGCCTCCAGTCTCGCGTGGTTCGCAGTGAGGGCGCGTGTGACAGAGGTAAATACCCAGTCACGCTCGCTTTCACAGAGGGGGCCAGCCTCGTCACGATACCACGCGAGCCATCTTGAGAGGCACCAAGAGGTGTGTTGCTCCAGGAGGAGAGCCTCCAGGGCAGTGCGCCTCTCGGTGCGCAAAAAATCAAGCATTCCAGGAATGCCGGCCAGCACTCCCGGAAGAACGGCTCCGACCGGGGCACAACCCGGTCGGTCTTCGCGTCCATGCGCCATACTCGCTTCGGTCATCCTGACCCAAGCGTCGAGCTCTCCGAGCTCGAAGGTTCTTGCTGAACCCATGGCGCTGCTCCTTTCCACTATCACCACCACGGCGACAGTGCTCTCAGCTCCGCAAGTCAGCGGAGTTCAAAGCACTGGGTGGGGTGAAAAAACCTTACTACTCACTCAGCATCTCAGCTCACTCCGGCCAATAAAGCAGCGAGTCAGCTGAAGAGCTAAGCGGGGCAACTCTTGGCGCAGTATTACAGACCCGCGCCAGTTAGTCGCGTAGTTCGTCGCACTCTCAGACTCGGCAGAATGGAGGGGGCAGTGCCAAGGAGGGCTCTTCCTCACAGGCCTTTAATGCTGCCATGCGGTGAGCGACTGCGGCTCGCATCTGAGCAATTTAGGTCCTATCGAGGACCTCTGACATAGCCACGGGCTCTTTTTTTCTGGTCATTTTCGTAGCCGTTTTAGAGAGTTAGCGCGCAACTTAGGCTCAGGTTCGGGACTATCCCATGTCACGAGATCCGCTACCCACTGAATAACCCTAGGGACTGAGTATTTAGAAGATTTCTCGGGAGGTGTGTATGACCGAAGTTACTCTGGGCCGGTCTCCTGTAAGTGCCACCGGCACGGTTACTATTCCCTCTGCAAAGGAGATGATCGCTTCCGCTACCGCCGAGTTTCAAGCCCGCAGCAGTCAGGATCGCCTTGATGAACTTAAGGCGTAAGAGAGCCGAATCATTAAACCAGGGGGAAAGGGTGCGCTTTTGGCCCTTGAAGAGTCTGGAGCAGCAGGCGACCCGGTTGCCAAGTTTTATTCTGGACTTATTCACCTGCGAGGAAAAGTGGTTGAGCGGAATGAGACTATTGCTGCTGATCGACTGAGGTCGGCTAAGGAACATAGAGTGGCTCTTCCTCAAGGGAGTCTTGCAGAGCTTGTAAACAGCCCAGCTCCGCAGATTGAAAGGTTAAGCAACCCCGAGCTGGCGGCTCTGCTTAACCGTGCCATGTTAGCAGCGCTTACCCCGTCCTCGCCACGCGGGGACGGTGCGCGTGACAATGCGCGAAAATTTTTAATTCGTGAAATTGAGAGTTCGGAGGAGGATGTCGCCTCTACTTTGCAAGCTGGAAGGGTTCCGAGTGCGTTACGTGATGCTGATTCCAAGGTGAAGACTTTGTGTGCAGCTCTCGCAGGCCTTACTCCAAGCGAAGCCAAAGCGTTCGTTGTCGATTTAGAACTAAGAACCCACCGCACGGTCGGAGCAAACAGTCCACCTTCGAACAAGCACGGAGAGCGGGATGTGGTGCTCCAAGAAACCGACGAACACATCCTAGAGCAAAGGGACGTGCTTGAGGGAACGAAAAGAGAGCGCCAGTTAGTTTGAAGATCTCGCATTTATAGCGATAATTCCGCGGCAAGAACGCCTTTTGCCCCCCCAGTCGTAATCACGAGGTGCTCTTTAGCGAGCTACTAAGCACGTTTAGGGCTCCAAACAAGCTCCGCTCAAATTCTGCTCGTGAAATGTGGGTTATCACCCTGATGTTTTCTGGCCCTTGCGCTTTGAGGCGAGAGTCGATTATGAGCATTCCCCGTGTCTGACGGCTTTCTGTCTCGATAGCTCCGCGCATGGGCTTCCCTTGTGTTCTCACTGGTCGCAATGCACAGAAGACCGCAAGTGGGTCATACATAATGGCGCCCCGAATTCCCTCCTCCTTCCAATTTCCCTGCATATAGGGTCCTAGCAAATCGAGAATTGCTCTTCTCAGCTTGCCATTCTTGACTCGACCAAAGTCTTTCCGCCTGAGTGATATTGGATAACACGCATCGAGCGTCACGAGTCTAATTGGCACACCTGCAGTAAGCACCACCGCAGCTGCTTCGGGATCCACATAGAAATTGAACTCCGAGAGCGGCCCCTTGTTTCCGGGCGCATGTACGGTGCCGCCAAGTATAACGAGCTCCTTAAACATTCTGAACCCTGAGGGGTCGAGCTTATAGGCCGCCGCCAAATTGGTAAGGGGAGCGAGAGCAATCAAAGTCACTTCTCCCGGAAGGGAGCGGGCAACTTGCGTGAGTTCCCTTGGGGCTTGCGCCCCTGCCCATTTGCCTGCCGGCAGTCTTAGACTCCCAAGCCCGGACTCTCCATGCACTACTGACAGTTCAAGCCTGCGCCGAAGGGGCTTTGCACAGCCGGAAAAAAGAGGCACATCCGCTTGGCCAAGAAATGAAAGTACCGCGCTCGCATTTCTAGTGGTCGTGCTTACCGAGGCATTTCCTGCGCAGGTTGTGACCGCGACCACGTCAAGTTCTTTCGAGCCAAAGGCGTACATCAGAGCAAGGGCATCATCACAGCCCGGGTCACAGTCAATCACGACTTTCAAGGCTTTAGTGGTGCTCATAGCAGGCCTCCCATACTCCCAACTGTTGCTTGTTCTTCAATTACCACCCTGAGCGCGCTCAGCGTTCCAAGGAGGTACGGGAGTCGTGTGCGCAAAACGCCAGGTGTCTCGCTGAGCGGCACCCTAGAATTCGCAACTAAAATTGTTCTTTGCCGAGGTCCGGGAGAGACCAAGTCAGCGCGAGAATCGCCAATCATAGTGATGTCGACGCCAACTCCCGCGAAGGCGTTGAGCACGGTTCCCTTCGCTTCATCCAGGGCAGCAATCGGGTGAATAGAAGCGTATCCGTAGAGTCCCGCATCCGGATTGATCTCGAGGGCACATCGAAGTCCGGCCAGATCGCGCAGTTCTGTTTCAAGAACTTGAAGGCTTGCAATAAACTCGCGGTCTCCAAAGATTGCTACTGAGGCTTCGCGTCCGGCTCCAAACGAAAACCAGCGCCCTTGCAGTGGTGGTGCCGTCCCACCGAACTCTGTGGCCCACCTCTCGGGGAGCTCGTCGCGATTCATCTGGGACGCATACACCCGTACTCTTTCCTTGAGCGCAGAAATATTTGTCAGCGTTCTTAGCGAAACTTTGCTTCCATCCTCGGTCCACAGCACGCTTCCCATCTCAGCGAGAATAGGTCCGCGAAGTCCCAATGATAGGGCAAGTTTTTTGAGTGGTTCGCTTGGGCTATCTGAGCACAAGCCGACAGCGATGTCCGAGCGCTGGGCTTCCGCAACGAGAGTTTTGAGCTCTTTGCTGAGAAGGGGATCGAGCGCCGATTCTCCTGGTGCGAAAAGTGTCCCGTTGACGTCAAGAAGAACTACTTGAGGGGGGAGCCCCACATTCGCCACAGCAGAGACGAGATTCGCTTCCTCTGGAGAACTGACAAGTTTCTCTGAAGTCATCCTGCTGATTGCTGATTTCAGCAGATCCGCCAGGCGAGTTTGCTCAGATACTCCAAGGATACAGGCCGCGTAGCGTGCGAATCCTTGGGTGCAGTCAGCGAGAGAGAGGGTGAGCCCCTCTTGTGCCTCAAGAACCTCGGCAAACTGCAGATTTGCTTTGAGCACAGCGACTGAGAACGAGACTGCGGCACTTTCCGGAATGCTTGCTCGGCTGGCGGGGTCGGCGAAGGGAAGACAGTAAGGGAGTTGACCGAGTGTTTCACCGGGCAAAGAAACCCAGGCTCCTCCCAGGCCGACCATGAAATCTGACAAGTCGACAAGGTCCATGCTCTGAAGAGGATTGTTATTTGGGTCGCTGAAGCGAACTACTGAATCCGGTGCAAGATCGTCCAGCATTCCAACTTGAGTGAAGGCAGCCACCCTTTTCGGAGTGATGCCTACTTGTCTTAGAAGCGACGCCGCGCGGCGAATTGTTCCGCCCGTCACAATGTGATCATCCACCAAAGAGATTTCTTTTCGCTCCTCCACACTTGATTGTCCAAGGAGCGCTTCAAGCTGAGTAGAAATAGGGGTTCCAAAACGCGGCGTGAATCCGATTCTTCGCTGCCCCGAGAGCGTAAAAAGCCGCGCGAAGTCCCAGAGTGGAATATTAAGTTCAGAGGCAAGCTCTGGAGAAAGAGAGATGCAAGACTCCTCTTGATTGCGGCAAGGAATTCTCGCTGCCAACTCAGCCTGGTCTAAGGTGAGAAGACGAAAGCGTGACTGCCGCTCTGATTGCTGGCTCCATTCCTTAGATTCGATAAATGCGCGTTGAAGAGCGATGGCGACAGAATTTCGAAGTTCAATCAGTCCTGGACTCACGGCTGCACGCGCACGAGAACTGGGGATACCAAGCCGCTTAGCAAGTCGCTCCCCGAGTCCGTTCGCAACTCCCGGGGCCTCGTCGATAAGCGCAAAAGTGAAGGATGCTCGCCGGAGATCGATATCTCGCTCACCGGCCCAGGTTTCTCCCACTGGGATAATCTGATTCTTAGGGTAGTTTTCGCTTTTTTGTGCCACAAGATGATTCCAATCGAAGTGGCCCTAAGCGGTGTTTGTTTGTGCTAGTGGTGCGCGAGACAACAAAAAACCGGCTCAAGGCCGGTTGTTTAAGAGAGTAAATCTAGAATTTCCAAATGCCAGGAACTTCCAAATGTAGTGCCCAAAAGTAATGCAGTGACTGCACTAAACCGACCACACTGATGCTTCAGTGCTTATGTGGAGTGAGTCGATGATGTTTGAAGTTCGCGGAAAACTGCATGCCTAAGAAATAGCAAGGTTGTGAGGCGTAATCAACAAAAAAGATCAGGTATCAGAATGTTTTCACCACAAAGGACGCAAGGGACACAAAGGTACACATTGAAATTGCTAGGAGTCTGTCCCCTAGAAAAATCTCACCACTACAGGCTGTGGTGGCAACGGGGCAGGCTACCTCCGGATCGTGTCCGAAATGCAGATTAATGTTTCTAAGGGACAAATCTGAGTTTGAATTGAGCTTTCTTTGCGTCCCTTGTGTCCTTTGTGGTCCAATAATGTCTTGAGTGATTTTAGCGTTTCACGCCAAACATTCTTACGCCCCACAAGTATTTTTCCCAAAAGGCCGAAGGTCTCCCTTTTAAAAGCATGCATGTTATAAGATGCATGCGTGGCGAAGTGGGGAGCTTTAACGAGTAAATTATGAAATGTGTTCATCTATATACGAACGAAAGTGGAGAGTCTGCCTTTGGTGAAATTGAGATCCCCTATGAGCACTCGGGACCCGAGCAGTTTGCTTTCGTGCGCGCCCCTTCGTCCATGCTCCTCAATGAAACAGTACCTGGGCATCAGTATGACTGGCACAACGCCCCCCGCCGACAATGGGTAATCACCTTGCAGGGAGAAATCGAAGTGCAGCTTCGAAGTGGCTTGAAGAAGCGGTTTGGCCCTGGGTCTCTTCTTTTAGCTGATGATACCAGGGGATCGGGGCATGCAACCAAGGTGGTGAGCAGTGACCCGTGGCGGTGCGCGTATCTTCCATTTGAGGGCGAGCTTAGGCTTTAGTCTTGCGAGCCTTTCTTGTGATCCTTGGGAATTGCAATTGCTGGCTGGCGAGGGTTGGCAGGGCATAGTACCCCTCTCTTATCGACTTCTGCTTGAGTACTAGGTGCGAGGCAGTATGTGCGAGGCCTACGAGCAACGACTAGTAAGCGCGTGGGTATATTACCTCTAGGAGCCTAGGGAAACTCTGAAAGACATCGCTAGCTCATTTTTCCCCCTCAGTGAACTCTGTGCCCTCTGTGGTTGATTTAAATTGTTGAAGAACCACAGAGGACACAGAGTTCACTGAGCGGACTTTTTCAGAGATTCCCTAACTCTAAGAGTGAGTCCCGTAGAAACGTGCTTGTTCATTTTGAACATAAATCCTTAGGTGACCTATGAAGCTTGGAGCGATGATTCTTGTAGCTGCGTTCGCGTTCCCCTTTGCGGTAAGAGCAGAGGACTTGCCCGAGCCTCGGCCTGGCCTTTGGCAGATGACTAATTTTAAAGAAGACGGAACAAAGCTTCAGACAAGTACGCGCTGTATCGATGCGGCGAGCGAAGCGCGCGTGCGCGAGTTTGCCAACAGACCTGAAACTAAAGAGGCGTGCCCAAAAAACACTACGGAGAAAAAAGGTGACGTATACGAGAGTTACTCCGAGTGCAACATTATGGGCTCAAAAACGATAACCATTTCCCGTACTACCGGGGACTTCAACTCGGAATACACTACGACAATAGAGACCACCATGGAGCCGCCTATGAGAGGCATGGCCAAGCGGGTATCAAGGTCCGAGTCAAAATGGCTTGGAGAGTGCCCCCCAAACATGAAGCCAGGGGATGTCTCTGTTGATGGAAGAGCACCCGTCAACGGGATTGACTCGGCCTTAAAGGCTCAGAAAATTCACGACGATTTGATGAAGAAGGATCCTAATTTTGCCAGAATGGTGAATGAAGCCAAGCAAGGCAAGATCCCTCAGTCAGATTCTGGTGGGGGCGTGCGAATACATGCGCGCCCAAAGTAGTACTGAGAAGTAGGAGGTTTGTTTACTGATCGATATTTTTTGAGGACAAAGAGAGTATGGTCGCTTCTTCATTTCGAGTTCTTCTTCTTGGGATTCTGAGCGGGGCAGCACTTGGGTGTGCGGCGCAGGGTTTGGGGGTGTTCAATACCATGAGTCAAGGCGGCTCAGGGGACCAAGGCGAAGTATCTGCCGAGTATGACTCGATCTTCCATCAGATTGAAGATTTCCCGCGCCTCCCTGACTCAAAGCTGGTCTTTAGGCGGGTATCGCCCTCAGAATATGGTCCCTTTGTAGAGATGACGTTGGCTTCACAAAGTACCGTGAGTGAGATCGCATCGTTCTATGAACGTACCCTCGGAGCGAAGGGCTGCGAACCCGATTCGGAGACGCTGCGCAGAGTTGGCGACTCCTTTGAGAGAAAGTGGAGCTGTGTAGCAGGCTATGAGGAAGATACGGAGCTTGAGATCGTTCCCGTTGCGGGCAAGAAAAACATAAAAAATTCGGTACACGTGGCATTTGGGCTGAGAAAAGCTTCTCCTGTAGTGTATGGGACCGAAGGTGTTGAGGACACGGGAACAGTAACCTTTAGGCCCATAGTCAGAACCTATCCGACTGGAGACAAAGCCAAATAAATGTTTGGTCTTGCTGCCAGATCTCAGCTTATCCCTAGCAGACCGGTAAGCTTCTTCCCGCACATCAGAGAACTCTACTTTCCAATCTAGGGAACCTCTGAAAGATCCATGTTGTGTACCTCTGCGCCATCCATGGTGGATTTCTCATGACGAAATTCACCACAGAGTGAAGCGGTTCAATTTGATGAGGACATTCCATTCTAAAGAATCGCATCCTCGGTAGGGCGCCGCGTCCTCGCGGTGCCGCAACAAATGCCGCGCGGGCATCCACGGGCGGTAGAGAATCGTTATCTGTGAGGTGCACAAAAACTTGCCACGTGCCGGAACGAGAGATCTTGCGGCACCCTGAGGACAGGGCGCCCTACCCAGGGAACCTGTGAAAAACTGACCTCTGTGTAGCTCTGCGCCCTCTGTGGTGAAATTATCATGAAGAAATTGACCACGGAGGACACGGAGTTACACAGAGGTGTACTAAGAATGGAGGCGTTTCAGAGGTCCCTAGTATTGAATGTACACCTGGTTTTGGGTCTCTTCCAGAACCCAGCTTAGCATCTCTTCCGTGGCGATAAGCGTATGGGAGTTATACGTAGGCGGAGCGCATATCCCGTTCGATACCGCCGAGTTCACGCCAATTACCAGTAGCGGCCAAGCGGGGTCGAGTGACATGAGAGAGGGGCCACCAGAATCACCATGGCATACGCCACTTTCAGAGTAGTCGAAGAAGGCTGATACATAAAGATTCAAATCTACTGAGATGCCATCGACACTTGATTGGCCCACGCGCAGCTGGCCATCGGTTGCCTGAGTATTAGGATCAAAGCGGCCATATCCCGTAATAAGGGTCGGGGTGCCTACCCCAGGAGTGTAGGAGGAAAGTACTCCAAGAGCGCCATAGTAAGGTCTCTCAAAAGTAATAATCGCAGCATCATACGGGAAATGAGGAATCACCCCGTTCTCGTCAACATACTGAAAGTAGCCATGCACGTAGTTGGGGTGCGGCGCGACAGCGGTAGCACGGTTGAAGCTGCCATCCTCCATAAGAAGAAACAGTTCCTCGGGTGCGGCGAGTCTTGGACTTTCTCCTACGTGGACGCAGTGCCCTGCGGTCAGATACTGATAGGGATTAATCATTGTTCCGCTGCATGTAGAAACTAGGTTAGTGAAGGAGTCAACTGCATACATCTGCTTCACATACGGAAGCTGCGCCGGGTCGATTACCACCCCATTAATGATGCGCTCTTGAGCGGCAGGTGCTGAGCCCTCAGATCCGCTTCCACTGCAGCCTGTGAGAGTTGCTGTGAGAAGAACCGCGGCTGAGCAAAAAGAGATTGTCTTACGAAGTAATGAATCATTCAGGGAAACTGAGAAACGCATAGAGCACCTCACCACCATAACCTTAGTGCCCTTTCGTTGGGGCGTTCTTAGGTTGTTATCGTGCTCTTTAGAGAATAGTTGCTTAGATCCCTTTCTCCCTGGGATTTCAGGTTATTAGCCTAGATCTTTCAGAGTAGGTTCCCTAAGGAATCCCCAGTTCCTTAAATGCACTTTCAAGGTCGCCCTTTTCGACCACATAATCGCGGCTTCCTCTGGCGGACTCTCGCTTGAAGGCATTGAGCCCGGCTTGATTGCAAATGGTGCGAATATCGGCAGCGGCCTTGCCGTTAGTACGCCGGGCAAGTTGAAGCACGTCTGCAGGTTCGCGAAGCTTAAGCTTGGCAAGATAGAGTGAAAACAGTTTCTGGCGCGCTTCAAGTGAAGGCAGCGGAATTTCTATAACTTTATTCAGGCGACCGCCGCGCTTGAGCGCTGGGTCAACAAGATCGGCCCTATTCGTAGCTGCAATAATGTAAATACCTTCTCGTGTGATTACGCCGTCGATAAGCTGCAGAAGGTGATTGAGCAAATTGTCGGCATGTTGCGCATTGCCTTCTGAGCGATTTTTCGCGATTGAATCAACCTCGTCAATAAAGATAACTGCGGGGGCGTGTTTGGCCGCAGCCTTGAACAGCCTCGTTAGATTTTTTTCAGATTCGCCCACCCATTTTGAGATCACCTCGTCCATCTTAAGTACGAAGAAGGAGAGTTCGGCGGTAGAGGCAATTATTTTTGCAATTGTCGTTTTGCCGGTTCCCGGCGGCCCGTTAAGAAGAATCCCCTTAGGGACATCTATCCCGTAGTTTTTTGCAGTTGCGGGGTCCTTAAGTAAATCGACCACTGATTGAAGCTCTTGGCGCAGGGCAGGGTCGATGATGACATCATCCCACGTCACCCGCTCTATGCCCTTATTGAGTGGAACCGGCGAAACGGCGGCGTCGGGTTTGTCCTCAAGGAGGTCTTGTTCGGTCACGGCATAGTCGCTTAGAGCTGCTTCAATATCCTCTGAGGAGATAAGAAAATCCCGCTGATCTTTGCCCTTAGACGACTCGCGCTTATAGGCATGGAGTCCTGCTTGATTGCAGATTTCTTTGATATCAGCAGCAGAGTTCCCCGCCGTCGCAGCGGATAGCGCTTCCAAGTCCACGTCGCTTTCAAGGTGCAGGTGCGCAAGATACAATTCGAAAAGTCTCCTACGGCTTGCGTCATCAGGACGGGGAATTTCGATGACTCGGTTAAGCCTACCTGCTCTTTTCAGCGCATCATCAACTAAATCAGGACGATTTGTGGCAGCGATTATGTAGAGGCCTTCGGTCTTTACCACCCCGTCCATCAGCTGCAAGAGATGGTTGAGAAGTCCATCCCCAGATTCAGATTGGCTATCGGAACGCTTTTTCCCGATAGCGTCGATTTCGTCGATAAAGATTACCGCAGGCGCCTGCTTCTGGGCTGTTTCGAAAAGACGAGTTAAATTCTTCTCTGAGTCGCCGACCCACTTTGAGACAATTTCATCTGGCCTGAAGGCAAAAAAGTTAAGCCCCGCGTCACTTGCCA
>JBIKWF010000013.1:0-57213 GCA_044356455.1 Bdellovibrionota bacterium
ATCGAGCGTTTCTCTCCTTAGTCGCTGCAAAGAGCGATCAATAATTCTCTTGACGTACGCATGATCGACCTTCGCGAGATCATCTAAGTTCGGCACAAACTTCGTATGGATTCTAATTCTCCGTGAGCACTCCGGACCCGCGCGTGATGTCACCATAGCAATGAGCTGTCCCAGCTGTTCTTCGACACCGGTATAGATATCGGCGCAGTCAAAAACGACGGGCTCCTCTGGTGCATTCATGGTCAAAGCGCGGAGGTGATTCTCGAGATTGGCTTTCTTCTCGGAGTGTCCACTGCTTAGCTGCCATGCTCCGTAAATGATAGGGGGTGGAGTATAGCCATTGAAACTTCTTGTGGAGCTGGTTGTCATTGTGGTTGCCCTCCTTGACTGGCAGCTTCTCTCAATCGCTCCATCTCTCTGACTCCACTCTCTAGAAAGGCCCGTGCATCAGACTGCCCTCCGGTACCCGGTTCCCTTCCGTCAGTGGGCCTCAGTGCGCGCAGCACCGCCCCGAGATGCGCCTTCGCCTCTATGATGAGTTCATCAATGAGCGCGAGGCCTACGCCGCGAGCCTTCTCTGATAGAGCGAGAGAGGCGAGAGCCACGACTAGATTAATTCCAGAAGAGGCAACGTCTTTCTCCGCAGTCAAAAGGCGCTGCCTGTCCTGCAGAGGATAATAGAGTGAACTCTCACTTCGAAAGTCTCGTCGACTTTCGAGCAGGCCAAAGACAAGCGTTCTAAGGGCTGCATGGTTTGCCGAGTAGGCACCGCTTGGACCCTTGCCAAAGTTCCTTGTGGGATGCAGGTACTGCCTAAATTCATTAAAGGCCTCGCGATCCAAGGAGCCGTAGTGCTCTCGCATGTGGCGCGTAACCTTTTGGTGAGAGGTGTGCGCAGCCCCAAGAGCTATTGCGATGCTCTCCTCGGCTGCATGACCTTTAGTGCAAAGAGAGAGAGCGCTTTGAACGGAGCTTGCCGCTATTTCTAAAAGACCCTCGATTTTTTCGTGGCCAAAGATAGAAGGAGCGCTCAACGTCGCCAACGTGCCCGGTACAAAAGCCGCGCATATCGCAGGGTGGATTATCTCTTACGATAAGCCCATACGTGAGCACAGGCGGAGCGCCGAGGCGTTCGGCCAGGGAGTCAACAAGCGTGATAAGCTCAGCCGGAATTTTGCCTCTACTTAGTTCAACAGCAGATTGCAGCATGGTGAGATCCAGCAGGGCCAGTCTCTGACGAGCCGGACTGCCGCACGCAAGGAGGTTCTCGAATTGGTCTTTTAGCGATTGATTTTCGCAGCGCTCTGCAACCTGACTCTCAAGTTCTCTTACTTCGAGAGTCCCTTTTCGTATCTTGGAAAGTATCTCCGGGAGCTCTTCGCAAACATAGTGACTGAGCAAAAGAGGTCTTGTTTGCTGAGACTGCAAAACCCCTTTTAGATTGGAAAGGCTAGTTTCGTGGCCTGAAGAATGAGATGAATGGTGGTACATATACAAATCCTTTTAACTTATTTAAGCATTCGGAAGAGGCACTGCGCTTGTCTCGCTATGCCTAAGCGTTCGTGTGGTCGTGCGACTAATGCGGAACTTCGCGCCGCAATGCGGATCGGGACAGCTTATGTCGCAATCGGTAGTCATCCAATCAGTCGGCTGGAGCGGACGCTGCTTTGCAGGAAGAAGAGGAAGGAGCGCTGCAAGTGAGTACATCGAGAACCGAGAGACATTCTCAAAAACTAAGTTTTCTCCCTGCACAAGAAAATAACTGCCGGCAACGTGGCTGCACATGAAGGGCTTTTCGCCTCCAATAACTTCAACTTTGAGGTCGAACAGAAGAAATTCGTCGCTATGGGTCATATCAGTCCTATTGCTATGGTGGCTACGCCGTGTGCTCGGGAGGGATTTCCGCAAGCGAGGCTTTGCCTGAGTTCGATACGTTTATTGGTGAGAAGGTATGAAATGCCCTTGCAGGGCAAAAAAAGCTTAGGGCTAGGCCCAGCGCCAGAAAGAGAGGGCGCGCGCGGTCCGTGCCGCTCGCACTAGCGCGGCAGAAGCCAGTATTGTGTAAGAAAATAAACTAAGCATCGCGAAGAAACTATCCTCTTCTTCTTAAATATATTGAAAGGTCTTTGCCTTTCATTTCCCGCGCGCCGCGGGTCACTGTTGCAATTCCAACTCCCAACGTAGCTGAGATGTCGCGCTGCGTTTCTCCTTTGTTCAAAAGCTCGAGAATCGCCAAGCGCTGCGTAATCTGATGCAGTTCTTGGGGCGTAAGCAGCACTCGCAAAAACTCCTCAATCGCCTCGGCGTCAGCAAGGCTACTAAGTAACGCGCTTAGCCTTGTAAGGCTCCAAGACGAATGGTTCGAATTGGAAGCGCTCCTCAAGCGACCGAGTTTTTGGCGGGAGCGTTTTGCCATCCTTGGTGCATATGTATCAGTGTACTAGTACGCAAGTCAAGCCAAGTTGTCACAAAAAGTTGCTGGTAAGCAGACGGGGGGCTTCTATAGCTCCGTGCAGTGCTTAAGGGGGGGAGCTACTTGAGCAGAGGAGTAGTCTCGTAACTAAAGCTACTTTTCGCCGCAGGTGCCTGCTCTTAGTGAGAGAATTAGAAAATAACCCAAGTCGCCTCTATTGCGATGGAACCAAGGCGGACATCTCAGGGAGCAGGGGGAGCTAACATGCTAAAAACATGAAGTAATAATTTCTTCTCCCTTGGGGAGGGAAGTGTGTGGGCTCCTGTCGCTGACTGATTGCTTAAAAAGGAAGTTTCGGTATTCTCCAAGCGGTCTGTTTGGTTAATCCCTCGCAAGGAGAGTGCTCATGTTTTCAAGTTTTGTCGCACAAGTGAGAGCTTCCAGCTTGGTGGTCACGGGAATCGTGGCCTCGCTTACTCTATTGGTGCAATCCGCCTCTTACGCACAACCGACTCCTACGCCTCGCGTTAGGGAGGCTCAGCTTCAAGCAGTTGCCTGCTATCTTGCGGTGGACGGGGACGATGCTATCCAATGTCAGTATTGCCCCTCCGGCCAGGCTCCTGCCCAAGTTTTCCCGCGCGGACTTGAGTACGACACCGCAACCACCTTTGTTTGTTTAGATAACTTAGGTCTCTATAATTCAGAGACAGGTCTTCGAACCGCTTCAAATTACGACGCCACGCTGGGTCGCTGGGTGATTAACGGTAAATACCTCAAGACCAACCTACAGAGTAATGCGCCAGTAGTTGGCCGATTTGCTCGCCCCACGAATGATTTCCAAGTTAATCCAAGTGGTACTTCGAGCGCAGATGCGCGTCAGAATACGCTCTGGAGTTCGGAAGTTCACCTTTACTACTATATTAACGACTTCCGTAAGCGCTTCATAAACGACACCTTTGTTAACTCGCTCTCCCTCCCAGCCCAAGCGAGCTTAAATCTGAGGAACCGCCAGTTTCGTCCTGACTTGCAGGGGATTGTTAATTCCCGCCTGCCTTGGACCTATCCCAATGAAATCCAAAGTTTGACCCCCACTCTTTGGTCAACCTCGGTGCCCGCGAACAATTTCTTTTCTCCTTCAAGGCAGCGCCTTAATACGGTCGATCCGCTCGACTCAACAGCATTTGATCCAGAGTATGTAATTGCCCAATACGCGGGAGCAGCTGCTAATTGGATTACCTCCGGGACTGCTCAGTGGCCAGCTGATCCAACGTGGGGAACGGTTGGCAATCTAAGCTGGCGCACGGATGTTCGCCCGGCTGTCCTTGAAGGCTTTAAGCTTTGGAGTGCCTATCGCTACTCTGGGAGAACAGAACTCAATAAGTACGCAATGCGCGTCTATCGCCGCTGGCGTGGTTCTATCTGCGGTGGAACTAATCAGCCTGCGTGCAATAAGGGTTGGAACATCGATAATGCGATGATGTATCTCGATTCAGCAGATCCTGTGCTGAATAACCCGACCAACGCAAGTTGGCCTGCGAATAACTCGGACGACACCCTCCTTTTCCCCTATGGAACCAATTACGGGACAAACCAATATGGAATCCGCAATGCCTTTGGTGGGGTAGAGCACTACGGCCCACATAATGCCGAACTTGGTGGCATGTTCATCGCTGGCCTCTTTTATGACATTTCAAAGGAAGTGGGTCTTGGGGACTACAAGGCTGACCAGCTCTTTTGGAAGACGATTTCGCTTCTTGATCCCTCCGTCGCCATCGACATGACCACGTTTGCGGTTCGTGTGCAGCAGGCTGCCCGGGCTCTATTCCCCAATACCTCTAACCCGGCGCTTAGCTGGTATGAGCAGGATATTGTTGATGTGTTCGCTTCTCGTGGCGTGAAGATGAACGGCGTTACGAACTTCCTTGACAACGTTCCCCCTGCTATCGGAATGACCGCAAATCCTGGTCCAGGGTCTCTAATTACCGCGAGTGCGACTGTTGGTTTTGGGTCTTCAATTCCTGAGACGCAGAGAAATTCTACTACGGGATATAACTTTCTTAGTTTCTTCCAGAATGGTTACCAGGTTACCACGCCTGGGACTCAGTATGTGACGTATCAGTTCTATAAGTTCTCGAAGTATGGACCATGCGATCAGCTTGATCTCACCAACGGGACCATAAACGCTCCGGCAGGCTCATCGAACCCAATCATGAACTATGACGGTTCAATGGCAGCCTCTTACAAGGGGAGGTCGCTCGGAAACACTCTCATCATGGCGCCTGGCCAGACCTTGCGTTTCCTCCGTCGCCGTCAATCCTGCGTATCAGAGCAAGATGGCTACTATGCTGAAGACGTGCGTCCTTTCGGGTTTAGGGCACTTAAGGCTATCCCGAATGGGTTTACTTTCTCGGTTGCTCGGATAGGGGCCACCTCTGGTCGCTATTCGTATCGCTTAACCGCGGTTGACCCTTCTCTGACTTTGACGGGACCAAATACCGGCCCTGCTACCTACAACTGGACCTTTACCGAGTATAATGGCGCGGTAGTGAACGCTACGGGACAGCAAGTGGTATACAACGCGCTTATCAATCAGCCAGTTACGATTAGCGTAACAAGGGTACGCGGAGCACAAAATGACAATATCACGGTGCGTGAGCGCGGGAATGACCTTGATAGAAACAGCGGCAAGCAATTCAATCAGGATTACTGGAATCCCGGCTATGCAGTTGGATTTGATACCATTGTGAATCGACGTTTAGTCGAAGGGCACGGTTCGTACAACTCAGCACTTAACCCAGTGGGTGGTGCGTTTGGTGTCCAAGGCCGTCGCTGGACGACGCCAAATCAGATAGTGCAGCCGCTGCGCTTTAGCACCGTTTCTCACGGTCTTGGCTCTGGCAGCAACCAGAATGGGCCTTACCGCTTCCAGGATGCGGTCTATTACAACGCTTGCATCTGGGGGGCGCGTGGCAATGTTACCCAGTTCCCTGGCTGCCATCAGAATAATGTGGGCGGTGACTATGAGATACAAGTTCCCTTTAGCCAGGTTGGGATAACCGTTGGAAGTCCCTTTGCTACCGTGACTGCAGGCAGTTACCCCGGGTACTTGTGGACGGTGAATTACCCAACCAATTGGCGTCTTGATGCGAATCGCGAGTACTATTTTGGATCGCATATTTCAGCGAGCGTCGTGAATAACGGTTACTCGTATAATGTCTGCTCGTATGCGCAGGCGGCCTGGGATGGAGCTGTCGCTGGTAATGCAGCGGATAGGTCCGATTGGCTGGCTGGCGCAAACTGGAGTGGTTCAGGCGGAGCGCCAGTGCCGCAGACCATGCGTCAATATTTGAGTTCGGCCGGTTCCGTTTCGAACTGCACCTATGCAGCCTATAAGTTTGAAGGAACTACGGTTGCTCCGTAATAGAGGGTTCGGTAATTGGGGCAGAATCTTATAGGAACTGGCCACAGCGATTGAACTGCCGGAGGCATGCAGCAAGGTAGTATGTCGAACGCAGTTCTTTCCGCTCGGGCCATCCCCTCCCAGGCACCAGCCCAGCCCTCACGACCCTTCTGGCGTGAGGCTGGGCTGGCTCTTTTTCTGCTGCTATCTTTAGTTTTATTTGACGGTGAGGCAGAGGAGTCGCCCCTAGTTCCCTATTTCAAACCTGACGCCGTTTCAAGAGTAGTCCTTAAGCGCCCCTTTGATCGCGTAGTTTTCGCCCGGGCTGAAGGGCCGGGAGAGTCTATTCAGGCCCTAGCCCCAGGTTCTGGGCCGCTTCGCGAGGATGCGGGCTGGCAAAGCGAATCTGGAGAGTCTGCTCCCCCAGGGATGGTGAACCTCTTACTCTCCGAGATCGCCACTGCAAAAGCCGATCGCCGCATGCCGACAGCAAGCCCTTCTGATCTCGGTTTTGACAGTCCCTCCCTTATCATTACTCTCAGCGAAGGTGAGAAGGTGCGGAGGATTACGGTGGGGGGACTCAGCGAATACCTCCAGCAGTATTATGTACGCCTTGATGAGGATGCGCAGATTTATCTCACCAAGGGACGTTTTGTCCCGCTGGCCCTTCGCCCTCGCGAGGATTTGACTCAGATTGTGGTGCAGGGGCCAATAAAGCCAAACGAGCTTGCGGTAGGCGCCTCTGGGGAGTTTGAATAGAACCATCCTTGGCGCCCTCACCGTCCTCTCTCACGGGGCCCTACCTCGTCCGTAAGAGGCCCAGGCTATGTTTTTGACGCTACGGAACCTCTGAAAAATTCACCGCTGTGTACCTCTGAGGTGTATTAAGAACGAAGGTTTTTCAGAGGCTCCCTAGATAAAGTTTCGAGCTTCGATACTCCCGAATTGCCCCGCATCCCAGACCCGAGTACCATTTCGCCTCATGAAAAGAGCGCTCGCAATAGCCCGCCGAGACTGCGCCGGTTTCTTTAAGAGCCCCCGCGGATATTTCTTCTTGGCGCTTGCGGTTGCGCTTTGGGGTTTTTATTTTCTCAATATTCTTGGGCGCTACAATTTTATTGTGGCCCGAGCTGCCGGGATGCAAATCCGCAGCGAAATAAGTGTGCCATCCTTACATCAATTTGTGATCGCGCCATATTTCCAGCTCGTTCTCATGAGCTTTGTCTTTCTTATACCGCTCTTTGCAATGCGGAGTTTTGCTGAGGAGCGGCAAACAGGAACCATGGAGCTGCTGCTCACTTCCCCAGGTGGCAGTTTTGGGATTGTCTGTGGAAAATTTCTTGCGCTTGCCGCAATCGTTCTGACTTTCTGTGCTATTGCGGGAGCCTTTCCTCTTACCCTTCTCATATGGGGGGATCCAGACAAGGGTGCCATACTTTCGGGTCTGGCAGGGTTGCTGCTGGCGGGGCTTTCCTTTGCGGCGCTCTCTCTTGCCTGTGGGGCGCGAAGCGAGCGGCAACTTTCTGCTGCGGTGCTCGGAGTGTTTGTTCTGAGTAGTTTATTACTTCTGCATACCGCTGCGGCCCTTCTTCCCAGCAGACTTAGATATTTGACCGAGCTCTTCTCTGCCTTTCTTCAAGCGGCTCAGTTCTATGATGGGTACCTTTCCCTGCAAGGAGTTCTCTACTTCCTGCTTCTCTCTGCGCTTGGCCTGGGGCTCGCATCTTATGGAATTCGTCCCGGGGTAGCGGGCAGCGAATCCCGGCCGTTAAAGGGGAAGGGGAGTAAAATCATCTTTCCAGCCTCCGTAATGCTCATTGCGACTGGCGGAATTCTCGCGTTGGTACAGGGGGCCTGGGCCCTCCTCTCTCTCTCGCATCTTTTGATTGGAGTAGTGCTGTTACTTGCGAGTGGAATTCTCAGAAGGGGACTTTTCACTCTCGCTAGTCCGTCAGTGCTCCTCTCTCTGCGAATGTTGATTGGGGTCCTTCTTTTTGCTTGCGCTGTAAAATCTGAGCTCTTTATTGACGTGAGCGATACGCGTCAATTCAGCTTAAGCGAGCATACGAAAGCAGTGCTTCGAACTCTGCCGGCAAAAGTTGGGTTTCGGTATATTCTCCGCGACGATCTTGCCATTGATGGGCGCGCGCAGAGACTCCTTTCGACCTTTGTCTCCGAAGGGCCTGAAAATCTTTCAGTGGAAATCATCAACCCGGCTGATTTTCCAAGTATCACCTCTACCTTTGGCATGAGTCCCGAAGATGCCCTTCAATTGTTTTCGAACGACTTCACTCCACCACGAGCCCTCAAAATAAAGGAGATGAACGAGTCGACTCTTTCCGCGGCATTATTGACCCTTACGAAGTCAGAGCCGACCAAAATCTACTTCCTAGAAGAGGGAGGAGCCGTGCGCTTATCCGACACTTCAGGGCGCGGAGTAAGTAAGTTTGCGGCCCGAGCAGAGCAAGAGGGCCTCACTCCCCTTAGCCTTGAATCAGGTTCCCAGGGAATTCCAGAGGACGCGAAAGTAGTGGCGCTGATTGGTCCCAGAGAGGAGCTTTCTTCTCAAACGCTTGATGCTCTCGGCGCCTTTCTTGCTGGCGGGGGAAGACTTTTCATTACGCTCGATCCTCCCTTTATTGGAGTGCTACGCAAGTTCTTAATCGAGAGAGGTGTAGAGGCAAAAAATGAGCTCGTTGTTGATGCCGAGCAGCGAGCCTTTTCCAGAGGGAAGGCAGGTCTTCAGCCGCTGGTGCACGAGTTAGCAGAGCACCCTGTTACGAATCGCCTGAGCGGCTCTAATTCAGTATTGATGAATACTGCAGCTCCCGTGGGGATTCCATCTGAGCCAGCGACTGAATATTCCGTGCGGGAGCTTCTTTTCGCAAGCGCCGGCTCGGGCGCAGAGCCAGATATTATTCCGCTTCTCACGGGCAAGCGAGATATCGCCTCAGTTCCTGGAGGCCGGGAAGAAGTTTCGCTTGCGCTTGGTGCTGCGGCCGAGAGTGCACGTGATGGTTCTCGGTTGGTCGTTTACGGCGACAGCGATTGGCTTCTCAACTCCGCCTTTGAGTATTATTCGAATGCGAACCTGGCGCTTAACTCGCTTCAGTGGCTTGCGGGTAATGAGTGGGCGCTTGCAGAGCGGGTGAGAACCGAACTCTCTGCCTCTGTGGCGGTAAGTGAAAAGAATTTCTCTCTTTTGATGAGTCTCACCATTTTGGGCGTGGAGGCCTTGGCGCTTGTTGGTTTACTGCGAATGCGTACCTTGTCGGAGACCTAGGGAGCCTCTGAGAAACAGCGATATTTCATTTATTCGCTCTGTGTTCTCTGTGCCCTCTGTGGTTTTTCAAATATTTCAATCAACCACAGAGGGCACCGAGATCACAGAGAGGGGAAGTAAAATATCGCTGTTTTTCAGACTCCTTAGCCGCGATTGCTCACAGCCCCGACGGGCAGAGAGTAATCGCGGCTAGCTAACGCCCGGATGGCGTTAGCAAATCGCGACCAACGGGAGCGATTTGGTGCGCACCCGTAGCTCGACACTTTGTTGTGGCGAGCGGAGGGTGCGCACGGTTGAGAATTGGCCCGGATGGCCAATTCTCAACGGAAATCTCACGGACCCGAAGGGATCCCGTGAGATATAAAGGTTAGGTATTCGGTGACCCTGTCGATCCCATTGCCACATGCACCACCATACCCTCAGAGAGTGAGCTACCACCAATAGCCTTGTAGAGCGACACCGCCGAAACGGCCAGCTGTTGCTCACTCTGAGCGAGGGCGTCGTCAGTGATAAAGGTCGCTCTATCTGCATCAAGTACTCGTAAGAGATCCGCGAGCCCCTGTGTATAGAGGTCTCTTGCAAGTTCCCCCGCGCGTTGATTGGCCTTGAAGGCTTCTAGCACAGAAATTCTTCTTTCATTTTGTTTTATGACGCTCACCAGGGCGTTTTCAGTCTCCTCGAGGGCAGTGAGCACCTTAAGCTGGTAGTTCGAAAGGGCTTGGGAGGCGCGCTCGCGCCTCGCACGTACATTATTCAGGACCCTGCCGCCTTGAAAGATTGGCCAGCGCACTCCCGGACCAAAGCTCCAATATTTGCTGCCTGAATCAAAGAGAGAATCGCCAGCGGTGCTCTCGTAGCCAAAACCACCGGTAAGAGTGAAGCGCGGAAAGAAATCCGCAACCGCCACTCCGATATCAGCGGTTGAGGCCGCAAGAGTACGTTCAGCTTCTCTTATATCGGGCCGCGCCCGAAGCAGCTGAGAAGGGATACCGGCGCCAAGGGAAGAGGGGATTTGGGGTATAAAGCTTCTTTCCAGGGCTTGAGAGCTATCAGCCTTGAGGCGCTCGTAGAGTGCTGTGGGCTCATCACCGAGAAGAACCGCCAAACGATGCATAGATAGCCTGACACCTTGCTCAAGGAGGGGTATTTCAGCTTTGGTTTCTGCGAGCAGAGCACGTGCCTGCGCTAAATCAAGTTCGCTCGTAAGGCCAGCATCAAAGCGCGCCTGAACAATGCCAAGGCTCTCTTGCTGAATCTTGATGTTGCGCTCAGCTATCGAGACGCGCTTCTGAAAGCTTCTCAAATCTATATAGGAGCGCGCGACTTCGGCAAGCACGCTAAGCTCAGCGCCAGCATAGGCATCTTCTTGACCATCAACCCTGGCGAGCGCCGCCTCATGAGCTCGGCGTGTGCCGCCGAAAAGGTCAATTTCCCAGCTTGCATCGAACCCAGCGGTGTAGAGATTTCGAATGCCAAAAGGGTTAGATGAACCCTGCTGCTCTCCAAAAGAGCCTCCAAAACGCGAGTTCGAGCTAGTCTCGCCACGGCTCAAGGCGGCGCTGCCGTCTATTTGAGGGAAAAAATCAGCCCGAGTCACCCCGGCGAGGGCGCGCGCTTCTCGGACGCGGGACGCTGCCGTGGCAAGGTCTAGATTTTTGCTGCGTGCGAGTATGAGCAGCTCCTTAAGCTGAGAATCAGTGAAACTGTCCCACCACGCGGGCTGAGATGCTTTCGTGGTAGTGGTCTGGCTTACCGCGTTAGCAAAAGTTTCTGGTAGCGCCAGAGTAGGCTCCTCGTAAGTGGGGCCAACCGAGGGGAGGAAAGAGCAACTTGAGAGCAGGGATGCTCCTGCAATAAGCAGTAAAATCTGAGATTTCATAGCGTTTCCTTTGAAGCCTTAACAGAGGACAGCGGTTTTGCCTCGATGAAGGCATCCATCAGTTGCCCGGTATAGACGGGAATCTCTGAAGCATTAAATCGATACACCACTTGCAATACCCTGGTATCAACACGTTCCGCGCTTGCGCCAGTCAGTGAACGCTTAGGGAGCACGTAGGGTTCAATCCGTACAAATTCTAAATCTGTTGCAAGCTGAGAGTTTCCTCTGACGAAGGCGCGTGCCTTTGCTTCGGGGGACACTCTCCACGCATCGTTTTCATCAACATCGATTCTTAGGTGCAGAGCGCTAAGGTCTCCTAAGAGTATAAGAGGATTATCAAGTGCTTGGGCCGGAGCATACTCGCCGGGCCGGACTTTTACTTGGAGTATGGTTCCATTCACCGGGGCTCGCACGGTGCGTCGGTCCAGCTCGGTGCGGAGCGCGTCAACCTTGGCTTTCGCTTCGGCGTTTTTCGCCTCAGCAATTTCAAGAGTAGCCTTGCGTTTTGCAAATTCTTCGCGGCTTACGGCGCGTGGATCAGAAATGTTCTGCCGCAAGGAAAATTGAGTCTGAGCGTCGCCCAGTTCCGCCTGGGAGACACGCGCGCTTGCCAACTGCACGGCCAGGTCTGCTTTGAGCTGACGCTGGTCAAGAGTAAAGAGCGGGTCTCCCTGGGCTACCGCTTGTCCGACTTCGATGTGAACCTCTTCGACTACCCCGCCGACGGGGCTCGCTATTGCAATGTTTTCTGATTGCGCCTCGATAATGCCGGAGCCGGAGAGAAATACGGCAAAGGGAGAGCGAGAAGGTTCAGAAAGCGCCTGGGCAGCGGGCAGGGGAGCACTCCCCGCAATTACGGTGTACGCGCCAAGGCAAAACCCTAGGAGTGCCAATGCGGGAATAAGGTAACCTTTCATAGTGAATCCTAATGAAGTGTGAGTTCCTTGGGGGACGCAGTGACTTTTTCAATGTGACCGTCATTCATCACGGCTATGCGGTCAGCAAATTCAAAGATGCGCGAATCGTGAGTGACAATTATCAGCGTGCGTCCATGCTCAAGCGCAATTTCTCGAAACATTTCCATTACGCGGTGCCCCGTTCCCTGATCAAGGGCGCTTGTCGGCTCATCGCACACAATGAGACGGGGGTCATGCACGAGAGCGCGGGCTACGGATACGCGTTGCTGCTGTCCGCCTGAAAGCTGAGTAGGTAGGGCCGAACGTCTTTCAATAAGTCCCACGCGTTCAAGCATGTGTTCTGCGCGTATGAGCGCCGTTCGGCGCGGCTGGCCTGCAATAAGTAAGGGCACCGCGATATTCTCAAGGGTAGTAAGCGTGGGGATTAAATTGTAGGCTTGGAATACGAAGCCGATATTCTTTCCGCGGAAGCTTGTTCGGGCTGCATCAGACATGAGGTGCAGATCTTCGCCAAAAACTCGGCATTCACCGCTATCGTGATTGAGGATCCCAGCAGCCACCGAAATAAGAGTCGTCTTACCGCAGCCTGAGGGGCCGACTAGCATAAGCAGTTCTCCCGTTCGCACCTCAAGGTCCACCCCGCGCAGTGCCTGCGTAACCGTCGTGCCCGTAAGGTAGTTCTTAGTGATCCCTCGGCAATGTACTGCCACCGAGACGGGAGATTGGAGTTCTTGATTCATACCACCACCTAGGACCTAAAAACTATTCCAGGCTCAAGTCGCATGACTCGCACGACCCCTAGGACGCCAGCGACGAGGCAGCAGCCAACCACTGCAATTCCGCCAAATACGGGGATTTGCCAGGACATGTAGAAGGCAAGGCCAGCTTTTGAGAGAGCTGCTCCAGAAACTACTGCCGCGCCAAGCCCTATCCCATACCCAAGAATTCCTACTACAAGGACTTGCGCCACGAGCATTTTGAGAATGGTGCGATTGCTGCCGCCCATGGCTTTAATTGCGCCGAAATACCGCAAGTTTTCCAGAACAAACGTGTAGAAGGTTTGACCCGCGACAAGTAGTCCGATAACGAAACCGAGGGCAATCGTTATGCCAAAGTTCACGAGAATCCCGGTTCGATCCATGATGTATGCGCGTGAAGATTCCTTGAACTCTTCCGCGGTGAACGCATGAAGTCCCGTACGCCCTGCTATGGCGGCTCGAACTACTTCAACGTCAACTCCGGGTAGAAGCTTCACGAGGACATAGGAGAGAAGTTTTCGTTCCCTAGGGGCAATCTCAAGTGCGCGGGAGTAGGTCGTATAGATTACAGGCTCCCAGAAAAACTCTCGCGGCGCACGATAAAGTCCAGTTACTTGTACTTCATGATCGTTAAGACTAAGCCGGTCGCCTATTCTAAGCGGGTCCTTGGGATTTCTCTTATGCGCGAGGGTGAACGAAGCATCTTCTGTGTTGATGAAAACGGCACGGTCGCGTCTTAGATCTTCAAGACGCCCTTGGTCCATTTCAGCAGGCGCGCCGATGAGAGTCGTGTCATCGAGACCAACTACGCGGGTGAGCTGAAGGGTCCCGTCGCTAAGTCGTGCTCGCAGGAAGCCCTTGTACATAGGCACGGCCCAGGCGACGCCTGAGGTTCCCCTTACGAGCTGTAAGGAGGTATCGTTTACTGGCTTTACGTCTTCAGAAAAGCGCACTTGGGGGTCCATTACCCAGAGATCGATGTTTTCACGTTGCTCAATCCAAATACCTATGCGTTTTGCAAAGCCATTAAAGATTGATGCTTGCTGAGTAATGAGAAGGGCTGCAAAGGAAACCCCAGCGACAAGCGCGATGTACTTAAGCCTATCGCCTGTGAGCATTTTTAATGCGAGGTAAATCATGAGAGACCCTTCTTTTTAAGGGTCTTCCAGTCTCCACCCGTCATTCCAAACAGAAGGACATCTACCATCGCGCTCGTTCGGGCCTCGATACGAGCCCAGTCAATCCATGGATCGTTGGCTTTTGCTATGGCAAGAGAAGCAACGCCATGCACTCCTGCCCACAAGGTTTGGGCCGCAAGGTCGCGGTCGTTCCATCCAGGGGCGAAACGTCCTTCCTTAATCGCATGTTCGACGGAGGAGAGCAGGAGGCCGTAACTATCCTGGTCGGGATCTCCCTTACGCGACAGATCATCCTCTTCAAGCGGCGGATGCTCGTAGGACGTCATAAACATCATGCGGTAGTGGTTGGGGTATTTTAGCGCAAAACCTATGTATCCGTGCGCTAAGGCGGCTAACCTTTCGATGGGATCGGGGATTGAAGCAATCGCAGCGAACGATTCTGTAAGGGTTCCAAAATCGCAGCGACAGAGTTCCCTCAGAAGATCCTCTTTATCTTCGAAATAGTCGTAAATGGCGGTGGGGGAGTATTCGATCGTCTCTGCAATCTTTCTCATGGAGACTGATTCGACGCCTTGGCTGAGGAACAGCGCGCGAGCTCCGTCGAGAATTTTTCGTCTCATCTCTTCGCGTTCTCGCTCTCTACGTTCCCGAATGCCCATAATGTAGGGAGTATAGCTAACGCCGTTAGCTATGGCAACAGCGTTAGCTATAGGTGCATAAAGCACTGAAGTTTAACACTTAAATGTGAGGTGAGTGTTCACACTACAGACTGGAGCCGCGAAAAAGCAGGCTCTGGAAATTTGAGCTTTCTGCGGTGAAGTTGTTCATCGATTCTTCACCGCGGAGCAAACAGCGGTGGGTCTTTCAGCGATTCCTAAGTGTTAAAAAGCCCTAACGGCGAGCGTTGGTAGGATCCTGGTTTGATGATGTCGTCCCCAGCCACAGGAAGTCCCATCCAGTCGAGTGTCTCTTTGATTAGGTTTCTGAAATCAATCAGGGCTCGGCATTCATTATTTGACTGCATGTAGCTAAGTTGTGGGGGCTCACCACGCACGCCACCATTCACCGCTCCACCTACCGCAAAGAGCGTGGTTCCCCAGCCGTGGTCCGTTCCCGCGCCGCCATTTTCCCACGCGGTCCTGGCGAACTCTGAAATAGCGATGATGATGGTGCGCTCGTACGCGCCGCAGGCTTTCAAATCTGTTATTAATGCTGCCAGTGAATCTGATACTTCTTTAAGCAGAGCATCAAGTTGCGCCGCTTGGTAGCCGTGAGTGTCGAATCCGCCTTGATAGGCATAGAAGAGCCTGGGGCGCATGTCGTTGTCCGCTTCTAACTTGCGAATGGTGCGTCCGATGCTTTGAAAAGTATAGGGTGTCCAAAACCAATAGGGAGCCCGCGGGGTTGGGTAATTCCCCTGAAGGGCTGTCTGTGTCACGGAGGACATAAAGTCCATCGTACTGATAGAATTTGCGAGTGCTCGAGCTACCACGGTCTCTTGCCCGGTTGAAGGAGTAGCGGAGGCAGCCGCAAAACGCCGCGCAAAATCGAAATTCACCGCTCGACGCGATCCACCAAAGGGATCGTTATAGGTCAGATCTTCGGCACGCATTCCTACAATCGGAGAGAGTTCTTTTTTATCAGTCGTAAAGTCGACACGTCCGCCAGTTCCAAAACCATACGTGCGCTCAAGGGAGTTGCGATCGATATAATCAGCAATCCAAGCCTTACTTGTGGCATCAAAATTCCTATCAGCAAAGCTATAGATGTTCTGGCAAAGGTTGTGAGAGCCGCCTGGATGTTCACCAGGGCCAATCCCGATGCTTTGAATGAGGGCTAATTTATTTGCAGCGAACTCGGGGTAGAGTGAAGCAAATGAGGAATTAAATCCTAGATAGCTGTTGGCCATGAGGTTTTCGTCTGGCAGCCGAAACGTGTTGGGACGACGAGACTGAAGCTCTGCGACAAAACCGCCCTGGCCACCGGGCGCAGACGGATCTCTCGCGTAGGGGAACGCAGAGAGGTGATCCATGCCACCTTCAAGGTTGAGCACAATCAGTGTCTTTCCGGAGTTGCCTGCTGCTTGAGCGAGCGTATACAGAGGATCGAGGGCGTTGAGCACGGGAGCGGCAAGCATTCCGCCCGAAAGTAGTCTTAGGAGTTCTCGTCGACTGATAACAATCATGACTTGTTTCCCTTACTCACGCTTTCTCATTTAGTTAAGAACTCAACAGACATGGTAAGCATACGCAAAAGCCCAGTAACTCGCGAGGTGTGAGATGCGCCATTAAAAGGGGAGGCCACGCCGCTATCATTGGTATTGAGATATTCAATGAGCAATGCGCGTTGTGCGGCGGAGATATTCACGCCAAGAGTGGCCGCCATACGATCTACGACCACTCCCGCCTGCGCCGAAGAGCCTTCAGGAACAAAGAATTCAAGAACATTCAATCCCTCTCCAGGGTAGGGGTGGTTTACAGGAACGGTAGCGTCACTTATCGTCCCACTTATGCCATTGCCAAGGGCAATATAAGTTTGGGACGAAAGGGCCCACGCGCTACCGTCCTCGACAATCCCACTTCGCACGACACCGCAGTTCTTCCACCCAAAAACGGAGGGCGGGTTGAGGGGACTATAGCCAGTTGGGGAAATCCGAGAGATGTAGCGATTGCGCGTATCTGCTGTCGTCGCGGGTAAGTTAGTTTTGCGCACAAAGCTAAAATAGGCTTCGAGAGGGCTCTTGACACAGGTATTGTGAGCCTCAGGGGCAAACATAGCCGATGAAGAGAGAATTAACCGCAGAGCGGGTTTGATCTCAAAATCATTCTCGAGAAGTGATTGAGCAACCGCGCTTACCAGCTCTTCAGAGAGCTCTCGGTGAGTAATATGGGCAATCAGCTTTGCGGCAAGTTGACGGCGCGGAGCCGGCCAATTGTAGAGTACGTGGTCAACGAAGGAAGTAACACTTGGACTGCCCTGGAAGCTCCAGCCCCTTGCACTCATCGGAACGCCGGGAAAATCTATCTTTCCCGCAGCGTTGGGACTTGCCGGGTCAAGAGTGGAGAGAAAACTTAGGGGTGTCATTTGTGAAGCCGACTGGTTCCATCCGAGGGGATTAAAACCAGCCGATACTGCGGGCGCTATGCGACCAAAGCCATCCAATGAGCGCACCATGTATCCATAACGTGCTCCTGGGGCTGCAGTTGTGTCCGTGAAGGACAGTTGTCCTGCCGAAACATCTCCAAGCGAAGAGTAGAGATCCGTGAACTCAGGATAGCGAAAGACGCGGTAGCTGCTTGCGCCTGGTGCAGGTTCCCAAGAGACGGAGACACCCGTAGTGCTCGTTGAAGTGGCGAGTACTCGCGCCGGAGAGGTGAGGGACGAAGTTGGGGCACGGTAATAGCCATGCACATAGTCCGTTCCAAATACGGCAGTATCTCGGTAGTTTCTCTGCCCTACAACCCCACCAGGCATCACCGAGAGTACTTCATAACGATAAATCTTATTGGGCAGAACTTGGGTATCTGTGAATGAGAGCGTTGCTGCGTTAAGTACGGGCGAGAGCTGAATACGAGCACCATCGTCATAGGCGTTTCGCAAAATCTGATAACCTATCACTCCCGGAACGGCTGACCACGTTACTTGGACCTGCGCAGAAGAGCTTCCCGCGGTGGCGGCAATCGAGCTTGGATTGGTAGGCAAAGTTCCAGGGTAGCCCGCGTGGCCAATGTCGGAGGTGCTTGGAGTTCCAAGCACTCCCTGCGCATTCCTTAGTCGCACACGATAGTGATAGGGAGCTCCCGTGGCAGGAGTATAGTCATAGATTGTTCCACTCGAATTCGAGTAAGTCACTATCGCAGCTTGGGCGAAGGTGTTTGTTCCGTAAGGGGCGCGCTCGAGGACAATCTGCGTAGCAGTACTCGACCGAATAGGCGTAAAGTTAACCATGACCCAGGTCTGGTACGTGACGGCTTGAGTCTGTGGATTCACAAAGAAGGCAGCATCAGAAGCTCTCACGCCTTGAGGGGTAGGTAGGGTGGATCCAGAATCTCGCGAGCCGGAAAGCACAGTGCCAGACGCGTATCCGAAGCCGGACAATGCGCGAGTCGAGGACACTACATCAACTTCGGAGTAGGTAGGTTCCTTAGTAATTGGGTCTTCTACACCGGCGGTATAGAGCTCTAGAAATTCTCTCCCAAAGTTCTCATTCGGTTCTAAATACGTATTATCAAAATTATTTAAATACAAATGGAAGATCCCATCGCTGAGCATGTCTTCAAGAAAATCTCGGTAGTTTCCCAAGGCGTGGCGCTGGAGACGCTGAACGTACTCGGGCATGAAATTGCTGTTTCCGCTGTTGCTCCATTCTGTCAGATTTGAGGTGAATAAATTGTGCCAGAATCCCATCGCCATCCATGCTCTAAAGGGATTCCCGTGCCGAAGTTGGTCTGCCGCAAGGACCTGGACGTCACCAAAGAACCAGCGCGCATTGTAGGATGCAGGCGCGGAGGTGGCGCGATTGAGCCGATTTACGTCGTATCCATCGTAGAATGACTTGAGATTGGGATTCTCGGCGTCTTCCAGCAATGAATCTACCAGAGCAGAAAGTGAGCGAATTTCACGCTGAGTCTCCGTTCCTCCAAACGCGACGCGGTCGAGAACTGAATGGACTTCGCTTTCGCTCAAGCTTTCACGGTAGCGCCCTAGAAGCTGTGGGTTGCCCGCAAATTCGGAGGCTCCCGCAGTGACGGCGAAGGTAACTGTCGCTTCGGCAGTTTCCCCGATTTCATTTGTTACGCGGAATCTGAGGCTATCTGAGGTGACTAAGTGGTCGCGCGGGGCGTACACCACGCGTGGAAACGCCTCCTGCAGAGAGCCTTGCGTGGGAGCCTGAGTAACTGCGAATGAAAGCGGAGATTCTGGTTGGCAGGTGTCTCTTGCAGTCAGCAGAAGGTCAATACTTCTGCCCTCGGATACTTCGACTGTGGAAGAGTCAGCAGAAAGACCGCAGTACTCAACCGTAATTGACACCGTTGCGGGGGCGCTCTCATAGCCATTTGCCGTGGCGGTGAAGGTAAAGGAGTCGCTTCCCGCAAAGGATTGCTCTGGGGTGTAAGAGAGATTCGGAACGCTTCCGCTTAAGGTGCCGTGCGCAGGCTGACTTTTAATCTGAAAGACAATCTCACCTGGCCCATCGGCGCCCAGAGTAATTGCGGCGGTGCTGCGCCTCCGAAGGCTTACATTCTGAGAGTGGGATAGGGGCCGCTTCGCAGTTTCCCAGGCGCTGCGGCAGATGACTTGATACTGACGGTGGGCGTTACGATATTTTTCTGCTTTCTTGGGTTTTTTCTTCGCTTTTAGCTCTTTCCCAAGAGTGTCTAGACTCTTCCAGCTGTACTTACCTTTTTTCTCAAATAGTCGTCCGCCGAGGACCTTGCCGTTAGGCCGGCGGTTGCAGACCACCTTTTTGCCGTCGAATTTGTTACTTATTTCGAGGAGATTGGCTTGTTCTTGGGGGGTTATCTTTATGGCAGGTCTAGCCAGTACTACGCGATCCTCGCATATGAGGAGGGCAACGAGCGTTATAATCAGTAACCTATAGGCCACATAGCCACGAACCATAGAACAACCCCCTCGACACGGTGATTATTGAGCAAGGCTCGTGCCACCTCATTTTTCCTAGGCAAAGTGCCTAAGGGACTAAAGTTTGGTAATTCGGAACCAAATGTCTTGGGTAGACCGCTTCCTAATCAGGGGAGAACCCCTTTGCGTACCCTTTCTAACTGCGGTTTTTGGGTGAATGCTCTTGCGGCAAAGGCCGCATAGCGGCGAAAGTACTGAGGTGCAAGAAGATACTGATATCATTGTGATAGGTGGAGGAATTTCAGGGCTTGGCGCAGCGCTCGAGGCGCGCGCGAGAGGCTTTGGAGTAGTGCTTCTTGAGAGTCAAGCTCTCGCGCAAGCCACTAGTGCCAATAGTCTTCGAATCATCCATGGCGGACTTCGGTATCTGCAGCACCTTAACTTCCGGCGTGTCCTAGAATCAGCAAGGGAGCAGGCGCTCCTCTCACACAAATATGGAGAGTTCGTTCAGCCTCTGCGGTGTGTTATGCCGCTCGCACGTCATGGTGCCAAGTCTTCGTTCCCGATGAAGATAGCGGCCCATCTTTTTAAATACCTTACAGCAAATACTAGGGGGAATCTGTTACCAATGGAGGTATTTGGTAAGGATGATGTTTCTCGCCTCGTACCCGCGCTGAAGGACATCGCGCCGCACGGAGCTTTTTCGTGGCATGATCTTCTGCTGCTCGACCATGCTGGATTTGTTTTGGCTCTTCGTAAGGAGCTTGAGCAATTGGGAGGAGTGGTTCGAACTAATTCCCGAGTCATTGAGTTAGCCTTTGACAAGCGCTGGACAGTAATGACGAAGGACGGTGATAAGGTGCGAGCGCCTGTGGTGATAAATGCCTCTGGCCCTTGGTGCACTGAACTGCTTCCCAAGCAGGCTCCTTCCCACTTTCGTCAGATTCCTGCGGGGTGGTGCGCTGCTCTAAATCTTGAATTTGATTTTTCCTTAGATTCAGCGGCGGCTCTCGCGTGTCAGTCACAAAGTGGCCGCCTGCTTTTTCTTGTGCCGCGTGGGGAGGGGGCTGCGTTAGGTACTTGGTACTACCCGCGTGCGCAGCTTCGAAGCGCAGAAGTGCTTGAGCGGCCTGTGGTTCTTGACACCGAAATCGAGAAGTTCATTGAAGAAGCGCGCGTAGCGTTCAAGGATGATAGATTTGAACGTAGTCGTGTACGGCACATCGATGTTGGGGTGCTTCCTATGAAACGTTGCGGAGCTCAGGGGCCTGAATTATACGGAAGGCATGTGGTACGAGACTGGAAGGGATTTATTCATCTGGTAAGCACTAAATATACTACCTTTCGACTTCTGGGCGAGGAAGCAATTCAAGCAGCGGCGCCTTATCTAAGGAATCTCTGAAAAATCTCGATATTTTATTTTTCCCCTCTGTGAACTCTGTGCCCTCTGTGGTTTTTCAACAATTTAAATCAACCACAGAGGGCACAGAGTTCACAGAGCAGACTTTTTCAGAGGTTCCCTAATCTAAATGGTCGAACCCCCGAGCCCGAGTCTTTTCAAAGCTGCGATTGAGGAACAATAGCGCGCCGCCAAGATAGAGAATACTTAACAGACCCGCGATCCAAAAATCATGGGCAGGAGATCTCCCCTCAAGAATAACTGCACGCATACCTTCAAAAGCATGAGTGGTTGGGAACAAAAGCCCAATCGCTTGAGCCCAGGCGGGGAGCATTTTAAGGGGGAAATAAATAGCTGAAAATGGGGCGGCAAGAAATCCAAGGGTCCACGAGAGCGCCTGGGCGCGGATTCCAAATCGCAGGATGAGTCCAAGAGCGAAAAAGGCGACGGACCAGCCAAAGCAAAGCAGGATGGCAAAACAGGCAAACCAGGAAATGCCCATGGCGAAGATGCTTAAGTCGTAGAGGAGCAAGCTGGCGCAGGAAAGCATCGCAATTAGGGTAATCAGTTTAAGTGCGCCTAGAGTAATGGCTGAAACTACCCACTCTGTTTTAGAGAGAGGAGACGCTACAAGGTTTGAGAGATTACGACTCCAACATTCTTCTAGAAAAGCAGAGCTTATTTCATAACTCGTCGACCACATGATGCGCCAAAAGACAGCGGCTGATACCACCGCAAGAAGCACCTCATGTTGCTGAGGAGAATTGGTGCTCTGGCTAATCCATACACTAGTGAGACCCCACATGATCAGGTCAAAGAGGGGCCAGAAGAAAAGGTCAGTAATTCGGTCAAGACTTTGGGGCAGAAGAACGAGGTGACGCCAGATGAGGGTAGAAATGCGCTGCAAATTCAAGGGGCACCTCCCTCTTTGTTCGAGGAGCCAGAAATTTTTAAGAAAAAATTCTCTAAAGAAGGGTGATGAATTGCGATAGTTTCGTAGACAAGTCCCGCTTGAGCGAGGCCTCCGAGAAGGGTACAAAGCGCCCCTTCGTCGGCGTTAAATTTTAGGCCTGCGTCTGTGAGTGTATACTCCTGCGTAGCTGCCCTAAGGAATCGCTCCGCATCAGCCGCTCCGGCGGATATGCCTCCAATCTGAATCTCTGAGAACTTCGCTTGACGGGCCAGATTGCGAGGAGTGTCCTCCGCTACGATGCTGCCATCTTTTAGAAAGATGACTCGATCGCAAAGCCGCCCGACTTCCTCCATGTTATGGGACGTCAGAAGAATGGAGACTCCCGTAGTTCGCTTTTGTATTTCGATGAACGCGCGCACCTGCTCAGCGACGTCGGGGTCAAGTGAAGCGGTTGGTTCGTCGAGAAGTACAATTTCTGGATCGCAAAGAAATGCCTTCACCAACATCACGCGAGTCTTCTGGCCCGCGGAAAGTTCCATGAAACGTCGCTTTAGGAACGGCGTAAGTGAAAAGAATTCAAGCAAACGCTGCGTGTTCCTGTCTCGGTCGGCGCGCGAGATGCCATACAGTCCAGCCTGGAGTTTCAAATTCTGCTCGACGGTCAGGAACGACGGGAGCCCAGTATAGGTACTCGCATAGCCGACTTTCTGGAGCGACTCGGCGCGGTGGTGCACAAAATCCTTCCCGAAATAGGTGATGCGCCCACTTGTGGGAGAAAGGATTGAAAGGAGTAGACGTATGGTGGTCGTCTTGCCCGCACCATTTGGGCCAAGAAGCCCAAGAACCTCCCCTTTACGGAGCTCAAAGCTGATACCCCGAACTGCAGGAGGCCCTCTTTCGCCAGGATAGGCTTTCACGAGATTTTCGATGGTGAGGACTGAGAGGGCCATTGGAATTCGAGGGACTATACGTCAGATGTGTTTCTTGGAGAAGCCCTGCGCGGCTTAAGGGCGGGAGGCAAGGAGGCAGTATGGAATGTGTTCGGAAGGTGGTTCTAATTTCTCCGGCCTTCAGTGTAAGGTTCAGAGAATGCTTCTTTTAAGCCGTTCGGCTAAATTCGGAGTTGCCGCTACCATGCTTAGTAATGCCAGATTTTGCGCGAGAGGGGCCCTCTACAAACCAGCCAGAAGAGGAGAGGCGCGCCGCGCCCTCCCTACCATCCAGGCTTCGGTTTTCCGATTCGAGCGAAGGTGATCTCTTGAAGGGGGAATCTTCTCCTTTGTTGGAACTACCCGGCGGCCTCGCCCCGAGCCCCCGTTCCCTAAGCACAGGGCCTATGCTGGGCCATGCGGAACTTCTTAGAAAGATAAAGCAGACTATACCGCTTGGGGTCGAAATCTACCGTCCCTATCACTATACGATTCCACTTAAAGGTGGGCGATTTGATCTATTAGTTCTTAAAGTGTTCGTGCCGCCTGAAAAGGAGGCTGCCGTTAGACAATGGGAGAATGACTTTGAGAAGCGCTTCGGCGTGAGTCTTGTCCTGCATCGCGGCGCTTCCTATTCAGGGATGAAGGAGGCTCTTCGAGGGGTGGCTAATGGAGCAAGATTACTTACGCCCGTGCACGAAGGCGCGCTTAAGGGGCTTGTCCAAACAATAGTGGGAGCTGAACCAAAAGATTCCGAGGCGCCCCGGCGCGCTCACCGAGCAGCAGCCGAACTACTTAATGAAACGAGTACGCCGTATCTTGCAATTGACCCCGCGTCGGTGCGGGACCGGGAAGATTTAATTCATGCCGAGCGGATTGGACCCAGCGGCGATATTCGAGTTCGGACGGCCTTTATAGACGTGACGGCCTTCGTCGATCCTCACTCAAAGTTCGATACCTATGCGCGGCGCTTGGGGCGCAGTGTCTATGGAACGCGCTCGCAAGTTCCGACTCTTGGTAAAGAGGCGGCCTTCAGCCTCGGGAGTTTTACCGAGGGCGAGGAGAGAGCTGCAATTGTGGTAGAGCAAGTAATTGACAGGCTAGGTCGTAGAAAAAGTGGGCGCGTATACCGTGCCAGAGTTAAGAACCATCAATCGGTGGCTCCTTCAGAACTGGAGAGCTGCTCTCTGAAGGGGTGCTCCCGAGTTATTGGCGCTCTTAGGGAGGCGACAGGAAGGCTCAGGGCGCGTCGATGTGAAAGTAAAGAGATTTTTCGCGTTGATAGGGACGATCCAGGCGCCGATATTGTGGGCGAATGTATGATTGCGGCAAAGACAGAGCTCGCTCATTTCCTTGTCGCTTCAAAGACTCCCGCAGCCTTTCGAGTTCATACACCACCGACCCCAGAAAGAACGGAAGCGCTTGCGAAGTCGGTCCGTGTTCTTGGTATTGAAGTAAAAGCGAGCGACTTCGAGCAGCCCCTGAGACTAGCGTCGATTCTTAAACTCCTTGAGGATCACGGTGCCCACTCGCTTCTTCAAGAGATTGTGGATGTATTTCTCGTCCGAACGCGCTTTGACACCATTAACCGTGGACATTATGGCATAGGCACTCCGGCTTACCTTGAAATCAAGCCTCGCGAGTCCATGGGCCTTCAGAATCAATTTCAGATACGCAGCGCACTTTCCCGTGGATCCTATGTAGGGCTCTCAGCTTCCGAAATTGACAAGAGGGTCAAGGAACGGAATCAGCTGCGCGAATCGGAGGAGTCTATAGAGTTCAAATTCCGGTTCTATGAACGGCTGCGAGAAGGGCTCTCACATGCGGGTCAAGTTTTTTCAGGCGTAATTCAAGAGGTGCATAGAGGGGAGGTCTTGGTGGAGTTCCCCGAGTTTAGTCGCTGGGGAATGGTGCAAGTTCCAGGGCATATCGCAAGAAGAGTGCGTGAAGGGGATATGGTTCAAGCACGCCTTCTTGGCTTTAATGTCGAGCGTATGCGGTTTGAGTTCGAGCCCTATAGGCGCGCACCACGCTAAAGGGTTCCTCTCCTAGCTTGCTCAGCTTCGATAGATTCAAAGAGCGCTTTGAAGTTGCCCTTGCCAAACGACTTGGCTCCCATACGCTGGATAATTTCAAAGAAGAGGGTTGGTCTGTCTTCGACCGGCTTCGTGAAAATCTGAAGTAAGTATCCTTCCTCGTCTCTGTCCGCCATGATGCCTAGCTTCTCGAGAGCGGCAAGGTCTTCCTTTATTGTCCCTACACGCTCTGGCACGGTGTGATAATACGTTCCTGGAACATGAAGGAATTCTACTCCGCGAGCCCGCATTTCTGATACGGTGGTTATGATATTGTCGGTCGCTACCGCAATATGCTGGCAGCCGGCGCCGCGGTAAAAGTCGAGATACTCTTGTATCTGGGACTTCTTCTTCCCTTGAGCGGGTTCGTTAATGGGGAACTTAATGTAACCGTTCCCATTCGACATAACCTTACTCATCAGGGCGGTGTATTCCGTGGAAATATCTTTGTCGTCAAAGGTGACAAGATTCATGAACCCCAGAACTTCCCCGTAGAACTTGGCCCACGTATTCATCGCTCCCAGCTCTACATTCCCCACCATGTGATCGATGTATTTAAGACCAACGGATGTGGGATGATAAGAAGTTTCAAGTTTTTCAAAGCCAGGAAGAAAAATGCCCTTATAATTCTTTCTTTCTATAAAGATATGAACGGTGTCGCCATAGGTGTGGATGCCCGAGCGGCGAATCGAGCCGTGTGCATCGGAAATCGTCTCTGGCTTAAGGTAAGATTTTGCGCCGCGTGATGTGGTCTGCGCGTAGGCGTCATAAGCGTCGTTAACCCAGAGCGCAATTACTTTTACGCCATCGCCATGGGTGCGAATATGATGAGAGATGTCGCTCTCGGGGTCGAGAGGGGTGGTGAGAACGAGCCGAATCTTTCCTTGCTGGAGCACGTACGAGGTGCGGTCACGGATTCCTGTTTCGAGTCCCGCATAGGCCAAATCCTGAAAGCCGAAGGCGGTCTTGTAAAAGTGCGCTGACTGCTTGGCGTTTCCTACATAGAACTCAACATAGTCCGTCCCATTAATGGGGAGAAAATCTTGAGCCGCTTTAAATACCTTCTGCTGGTCGTATTCATAGCTTGTAAGCTTTGTAAGATCGTTCATAAAGCACCAGTCGGGTTGTAATTATGAAAGCCAAGACTTGTAGTAGTCCGCCTGTTCAAGTTTTAGAGCTTCTGTCGTGAGAGCAAGCGGATTAAAAGGGTCTATCATTACCGCCAGCTCGCTGGTTTCTTTTTTCCCAATGCTACGTTCAATTGCTCCTGGATGCGGTCCGTGAGGGATGCCACCTGGATGCAGCGTTATTTGTCCCTTGGTAATGTTGTTGCGGCTCATGAAGTCGCCGTCCACGTAGTACAAAATTTCGTCGCTATCGATGTTGCTATGATGATAGGGGGCGGGGATGGATTGCGGATGGTAGTCGTACAGTCGCGGGACAAATGAGCACACGACAAAGTTGCGTGCTTGGAATTGTTGATGCACCGGAGGGGGCTGGTGCACGCGTCCTGTAATCGGCTCAAAATTATGTATGGAGATGCCATACGGATAGCTGCAGCCATCCCAGCCAATGACATCAAAAGGGTGGGCCGCGTAGACATAGGGGTGTATAAGGCCACGTTTCTTTATCTTTACCGTGAAGTCTCCCTTTTCCGAATGTGTTTCAAGATTTTCTGGCACCTTGAGATCGCGCTCACAAAAGGGAGAGTGCTCAAGAAATTGTCCGTACTGATTTCTATACCGTGTGGGAGGTTCAATCGGGCTGGCTGATTCAACGACAAGAAGTCTGTTGTCAGTCGAGGAGAACTCAATTTGATAAATAGTTCCGCGAGGAATAATCAGATAATCCCCATACTCAAAGGGAATTTGTCCATACATGGATTTTAAGGTTCCCGATCCGCGGTGGATAAAAAGCATCTCATCGCAGTCTGCGTTTTTATAGAAGTACTTTTGTGTGCCAGATTGCGGCGCCGCAAGAGCAATCGACAGGTCGGCATTTATCAGGAGCACTTTTCTGCTTTCTAGGAAATCAGCGCAAGGAGCCAGATCAAACCCACGGAAGCTGCGTGCTTGGAGATTGTCTTGAACAGCAATTTCTGGTTTTACCGAGTAGGGCTTGCCAGGATCCTTCACAAGGGTAGGGGGATTTAAATGGTAAACGAGGGAGGATACGCCCGAGAACCCTTCGGTGCCAAAGAGCTCTTCGTGATAGAGCGCGCCGCTACTTTGGCGAAAGACGGTGTGACGCTTCGAGGGAACTTGGCCTACTTTTCGATAATAGGGCATGGGGAGACTCCAAGAGAGAGAGCACTGCACGTGAGATCAGAGCCAAACCTACAACTGGAGGCAGTTCAAGTCACGATGGAAATTGAGTGGTAGGGGGAAGCCAAAGGAATCTGGTAAAGTTGAGACCAGAGCTCATCCTTCGCTTCGGTGAGCCTCTTTGCTAGGAGACAGGTCAGGTGGCCATTCGCTCAAGAACAAAATCTCTTCTTGCCTCTCTGGGGAGTGCTGGCACTCGAATTGAGGAGAAGCCAAATTCTTTGTAGACGTCAGCAATGCCGCCAAGAATTCTTTCTCTTTCATCAGAAGTCCATTTGCGGGCGGCTTCTTCTATATACTCAAGGGGCTCGAGTACAAATACTTTCTTATAACGGAATAAGCCCGCCCGGCTTTCAAAAAGTGAAGTGGAGAGCCCGCAGCCCCTAGAAAAGGCAATCACGTCGGGAAGTCCGTAGTCGAGGAGGTGGGGCATGTGAGGCTCGGCACTGCAATGCGCCGACCACTTACGGGCAAAGACGGTGTCTTCAAAGCGCTGGGTTCTTAGGATGTCGTCAATCGTAATCCTTTCGCCTTTTGGCCCAACCCAGGCAAGGCCCTGGTTGATTACTTGGCGAGCGGCGTCAGGCAGTACTCCAAATTCGGGTCTCTTTGCTCTCACATCATCGATCAGGGTGGTCTTACCGGATGAAAAAACCCCAGTAATAACTGTCCAATTGGTTTCGACAGATACAAGAGGGAGCACGGGCAGGCTACAACGAGCCTCAATGGCGGTCGACAACATGGGGGCACACTAGCCGATACGGGGAGAATTTCAACAAAAAGAGTTTGCAGGGATGGAGGAGGTTACTGCGTAATAATATCAGGGGTTTCCTCAATTGGGCGGGGGGAGGCTTCCGTAATCTCATGTCCGCCTTCGATCTCTCGAAAGCGCCTAGCGGTCACAAGGACGCGCTTTTCAAGGGAGCCTGCGGCTTGGTTGAATTGTTTTACCGCGTTTCCTAGGGATTTTCCGACACTGTTAAAACCTTCAACAAAGGTACTGAGCCTCTCAAACAGCTCATATCCCAGAGTTCGAATTTCCTCCGCATGGGCATGTATGTTCGCCTCCTTCCAGCTAAGAGCTACCGTCTTCAGGAATGCGATAAGAGAGAGAGGCGTGCACAGTAAGACATCATGCTCCTCTGCTTCTCGAATAATTTCAGGATCTGACTCAAGCACCGCAAAGAGAAAAGACTCGCCCGGAAGGAACACGAGGGTAAAAGGGAGTGCGTTTGGAAATAACGAGGGGTACTTGCGCTGGCCCGTGGCACGAATGTGCCTGCGTATGGCTTCGCAGAAACTTTTAAGATGCTGAGCTCGCCCAGCTTCGCTTTCAGCGAGAGCAGCTTCAAGGAACGCTTGCCCCGGCGCTTTTGCGTCTACAATGACAGAACGGCCGTTAGGCAGCCGAATAATCACATCGGGCCTTGCTTGAGAGCCATTCTCGCGCGTCACGGCTTGCTCCGTAAAATCGCAATAGGGGAGGAGCCCTGAAGAAGAAAGTACGTTTCTAAGCTGCGCCTCACCCCACGTCCCTAGGTGGCGAGTGTTTGAAAGGGCCCCGCGCAAACGAGCCGTTTCTCCACTTAGCGAATTCGTATAATCGGCGAGAGAGCGCAGTTGCGACTTGATTTCGCCCTCGCTGGCATTTCGCCTCAGCTCAAGTTCTTTGAGGAAGGTATCGACGGCACCAAGACGCTCAACGAGTTGTCGCCCGAGAGAGTCGATGAGCGCGTGCTTGCCGTCAAGCTGGCCCTTGCTGAGGTTAAGTAGCTGAGAGCTGTTGGCCTGTAAGGCCTCTTGAGAGAGGGCCCGAAAAGAATTCTTCAAGGCAGTTTCAGTTGAGCTAAAAAATTGGCGCTCTGAATCGATTTGAGAGGAAAGTTGGCTCACGCGTTCGAGGAGCTGGGCGCGCTCAGCTGCATTTTCTAAATGAATAGCCTGGGATCGTGAGCTTGAAAAAAGGTACCCAAGGGCAAAGGAGCCGGTGGCTCCGCATGCTGCGATAATAAGTGAGGCTAGCTCCATGTGCTACACGCCCTCCGGATAATCTGATGCATATAGTAGGGAGAAGGATTGATCTTTATTGAGCCGGGATAGAATGGCATAGGTAGGGCGCTCTGTCCCCAGAGCGCCGAAAAAAATAATAAGGGGGAGCCTCTGCTCAGAATTGATATTCCCATGAGCAAATAGTCGTAGCAGGATTTAAGCACCAGAAGGGGCGCATGAAGAGCGTATCTAAAACTATCGTTATCGCAGCCTATGCGGAAGATTTGAGCTGGATTGAGCGGCTCGGGGCTGATTGGCGTCTTGAGATTCTTTCAAAGAACGAGAAGACAGCTAAGTGCGCTTCCGTGTGCCTTCCTAACACAGGTCGCGAGGCACATTCCTACCTTTGGTATATCTCGAAGAACTATACACAGCTTCCAGAGCTGTGTGTGTTTTGCCAAGGCTGGCCCTTTGATCACTCACCAAGATTTATAGATGAGCTGGCGAATTTTCAGCTGTGTGATGGGTTTTCCTCCCTGTCAGGGGAGAGAGCCGTGTTCGATTCTTTTGGAATGCCGCATCTTGTGGGCGCAGAGCCTTCTAAGCGTTTTGGAAGCTTTTATGACTTTTTTAAGAAGCTATTCCTCGCCGCGCCTCCTCCTCTTATGTATGCCCGCATGAATGCGCTCTTTGCGGTAACCCGGGAGGCTATCCAGAGGCTCCCCCGTGATTTCTATGAAACTGCAGCGGCCATGTGCGACGAATCCACAGGTCCAGAATCGCAGCGCGGGGCCATCGAGGCGCATTATTTTGAGCGGATATGGCATGTACTATTTGCCAAGGACAGGGAAGCCGCAGCGCGAGAGCCCCTTTGGTCAATGCCCGCGGAAGAGCGCACGCTCGTGGCCGCCGATCTCGCTCTTTGGAAAGAGCATTTCTCTCAGCGCAGATTACAGGAGGCAGTAAGCGCTCTTATCAGCGCCAATCAAAAGTTAGCCGCGCGGTATCGCACCGCTTCGGCTTAGGAACTTCTACCTTATGGATTTTGAAATAGAAGAACAGGAGCCTCCGGCCTCGAAAGCAGAGCCTGTATCGGGCAATAGATCTGCTCCCGGGGGCACTCCTTCTCGATTGGCGGCGGATCGCGTACTTGCGCGCTGGAGATTCTTGCGCTGGACCCTCCGGTTTTGTCTTTACGTTGGCTTAGCGCTGTATGTCTCTGGGAAGTATGTGATTGGGAGATTCGATGAGAAGCTCCAAATAGCTAAATCCGTACGGACTGACCCAGTGCAAGAAGCCATTTCTGAGGCCCCATTCTTTTTTAGCTACGGGAAAGACGAGTACCGAATCGAGCCAGTGGCTTCCTACGATATTAGCGGGCTGATAGTGACTCACAATGAAGTTTCAAGCATGACCGACGCCTATCATACTAGTGAATCGGTAGATTTTAGAGACTTGTGTTTGGTGTGGGGTTCTAATGTGGGCTCAGGAGTGTTTCGGCGCATGACATTTTGGAGCGAGCCATGGTCTTGCCATATGAAAGCCAATGACCAAGACGCTGCCATGTCATTTAATCCTCAACAGCTCTCAAACAACCACCTCCTCAGCGCTGACCCGCAGGTGCGAAAAACGATTCGCTCAATGCAGATTGGCGACCAGGTGCGGCTTCAGGGAATGCTCATAAACTATTCTCCGAAGTGGTCACCAGAGCAGGAGAGAAAGACGAGTCTTATTCGCGATGATACCGGTAACGGAGCCTGTGAAGTCCTTTGGGTTGAGTCGGCACAAATACTTAAGCGAGGAGGGACGGGCTGGCATTTTACTCGCGATGTTGGGTTCTGGCTTCTCGTCGCTGCGATAGTGGGCGGCGCTGTGGTTTTTTTAGCAGCGCCGGTGAATCTTTATCGTGGGTAGTCTAAGGAGCCTCTGAAAAACCGTCATTCTTAAGACACCTCTGTGTACCTCGGTGTCCTCTGTGGTGAAATTCTTCATAAAAATTTCACCACAGAGGACACAGATTTACACAGAAGTGAGTTTTTCAGAGCTTCCCTAAGTGGCCCTCAAAAGCCCAAGGGCCTTCAAAAGGAATATGAAGAGTAAAGAAGCAGAAGTTCTCTCGCTCCTGCCTCAAAAGAAGTAGAAGAAAGCAAAAAATCCAATCATTGAACAAGCGATAGCAAGTTTAGCAGCGGTGCCAAGGAGAAGCCCAATCCAAGTGCCAAGTCCGACGTGCCCCGCCTTGAGCAAATCTCGCTGATTAATCAGCTCACCTAGCACCGCTCCCACAAAAGGAGCAAAAAATACTCCGACAAGCCCAAAGAAAAGCCCGACGATAGTTCCGATGGCGGCTCCCACGATAGCCAAGGAGCTTGCGCCAACGCGCTTGGCGCCAAGTGCGGTGGCTACAAAATCAACTACGAGCGAGAGGACCGTGAGTATAATGAGGACGGTAAGGGTGCCCCAACCGACCCGTTCAAAGTGGTCCACCCAGCCAATGAGAATCATGCCCCCAAGCATAAGCGGGGCTCCAGGCAGAATGGGAACGACCGTGCCGGCAAGCCCTATAAGTATCGCTAGAACGCCCAAAATTGCGAGAAATACATCCATAGGCTGGCAGTCTGGGTCTTGCTCGCCCGCTCGTCAATGCCTTGCCCTCTTGTCTCACGGGATCCCTGCGGGGCCGTGAGACTCCGCGTAAAATCCGCCGTCCTCGCGGATTTTACGCATCGCGCACCTGCGAGCGCCGCACTCGGGGCGTCGCCCTCCGGTGCGCTCCGTCGCGTTCTTAACGCGCCAATAGCGCGGGGGGCTCCCGTTGGTCGCGATTTGCTAACGCCGTCCGGGCGTTAGCTAGCCGCCGTGGCGGCTAGCACCTTTTGCTTCCGCCAAGCGCCCTCGTGCGCTAGTATCCGGCGACTAAAGTGCCGTAACTACGAGGGATCATGGGATCTAAGGAAAGGATATCGCAAGTGCACGCCTCAGAGGCGCCTTCGTCGAAGGAACAGCGGCGGTTAGATGAAGAGATGCGCGGTGTATTCTGGAAGCGCTGGGGGCCTTATCTTAGTGAGCGCTCTTGGGGCACGGTGAGAGAAGATTATAGTCCTGACGGGAACGCCTGGGATTATCTTCCCCATGATCTTGCCAGAAGCAAAGCCTACCGCTGGGGTGAAGATGGGATCGCCGGAATAAGCGATCGCTACCAATTGTTATGTTTAGGCCTGGCATTTTGGAATGAGCGCGACCCGATTCTAAAGGAGCGCATGTTTGGTTTGGTTCCCAAGGAAGGGAACCATGGCGAGGATGTTAAAGAATACTATTACTATCTCGATAGCACGCCGACGCACTCTTATCTTAAATACCTCTATAAGTACCCCCAGAAAGAGTTTCCTTATCGCTGGTTGATAGAAGAGAACCAGCGCCGCGGTGGTAAGGGCCTTGAGTTCGAGCTTCTTGATACCGGGATTTTTGATGATGGGCGCTACTTTGACATCGTAGTGGAATATGCCAAAGACGGTCCCGATGATGTCTACCTTAAGATTGAGGCCTTTAACCGAGGCCCCGATGCCGCGCCTTTGCACATCATTCCCCAGCTCTGGTTTCGAAACACGTGGGCGTGGACAAATCCTGCAGAGAAAGAGCCCTTGATTACCCTCGCGCGTTCTCCGCTTGGAGGGGCTTCGCAGGAAGTGCTTACGCTCTGCGCGGATGATACTGGGACTCAGTTACTGAAGAACCTTCCGGTCGAATATGAGCTCGGGAAGTTTTACCTTTACGCTGAAAATACCCACCTCGCGAAGCCCCTTTTCACTTTTAATGAAACGAATATGCCGCGAGTGTACGGCAGCGGCGAGAACCGGCGGCCCTACGTAAAGGATGCCTTTCATCGCAGCATAGTCCAAGGAGAGCAGGCGACCAATCCCGTGGCGCAGGGGACTAAGGCAGCGATTCATTATCGCTGCAACGTCCCGGCGCATGGATCCGTCTCTTTCCGTCTTAGGTTGTCTGATCGCGAAGAGGCGAAGCCTCTTTCACGAGCCGAAGAGGTAGTGTCCGAGCGACGGAAGGAAGCAGATGAATTTTTCAATTCCCTCCATCCGGAGAAGGCGACCGCCGATCAAAAACTTATTCAGCGCCAGGCCCTGAGCGGGATGTTGTGGGGAAAGCAAATTTATCTTTTTGATGTGGACCGCTGGCTTAAGGGAGATAATCCTGCGCTGCCGCCCCCCGCTTCCCGGGAACATGTGCGAAATAAGCACTGGAAACATCTGAATTCGATGCGCGTACTCTCAATGCCGGATAAATGGGAGTACCCCTGGTTTGCGGCTTGGGACTCGGCGTTCCATGCAGTTGCGCTCTCACTCGTGGATATTGAATTTGCAAAGGAGCAGCTTTGGCTCTTCCTTTTTGAGCAGTTTTTGCATCCGAGCGGGCAGATTCCTGCCTATGAGTACGAGTTCTCAGACCTCAATCCACCAGTTCACGCGTGGGCGGTGTGGCGTGTGTACAACACCGAGAAGATTAAGAAGGGTAAGGCTGACCGCGCATTTCTTGAAAAGTGTTTTCACAAGCTTCTTCTCAATTTCACCTGGTGGATTAATAAAGTCGACTCTCAGGGGAATAATATTTTTGAAGGCGGGTTTCTCGGGCTTGATAACATTACGGTGCTCGATCGCAGCGAGAAACTTCCCGAAGGAATGGTGCTTGAGCAGTCTGATGCGACAGGCTGGATGGGTTTTTTCGCGCTCACCATGATGCGCATGGCGCTCGAACTTGCGCGTGAGAATCCGGTGTACGAGGGCCTGGCGACCAAGTTCTTCCAGCACTACGTGTATGTTGGTGCGGCGATGAAGCATCGCGGCGGCCGGGATTATTCCCTTTGGGACAATGACGATGGGTTCTTCTATGATGTGCTCCGGCATCCCGATGGTCACTTCGATAAATTCCGCGTGCGTTCTTTGGTTGGCTTAATTCCGCTTTTTGCAGTGGAGCGGCTGGAAGCGCGCTGGCTTGAGCCTTTCCCTGATTTTAGGAAACGCTTGGGCTGGTTCCTTAAGAACAGGCAGGATTTGGTTCAGCGCTGTTGCTGGGAGCAAGAACGAGACGGAGAAATTGTGCATGTGCTTACCATTTTGGATGAGCAGCAGCTTACGCGAGTCTTGCAAGTGGTGTTTGACGAAGAGGAGTTTCTCTCGCCCTACGGTTTGAGGAGCTTGTCTAAGTTCCATGAGCAGCATCCTTTTAGATTTGGTAACGGCGAGGTTAAGTACGAGCCGGCAGAATCTGATTGTAAGCTTAAGGGCGGGAACTCTAATTGGCGCGGGCCGCTTTGGTTCCCCACGACCTTTCTCTTGATCGAATCTCTCAGGCAGTTAAGTAAGGCCTACGGTCCCAAATACCGAATCAAGCTACGTTCCGGAAAATCTATGACGTTTGGGGGAATGGCGCGCGAGCTTGCTACTCGCATGGTGCGCATTTTTGAGCGTGGGCCAGATGGTAAACGCCCCGTATTTGGTGGCACTCAGATGATGCAGGTAAATCCGTATTGGAAGGATAATCTGCTCTTCTATGAATACTTTCATGGTGACAATGGGGCAGGCTTGGGCGCAAGTCATCAGACCGGTTGGTCGGGGCTCGTGGCTGCGCTTGTGGATGAATGGGCAGGTTCCGATGAGTGATTTTTTATAGCGTAGCGACTCCTTCCAAGGGCTGCTTTGCTCCTCAGGAAGATGAATTTTTGCCAAAACGGGGCCTTCTTGGGGGCTCAAAGAGGAGGCAAGAGGTCTTTTTCGCTCAAAGTGCCTTAATCTTTCGGCTAAGGAGGCTGTCTTCTGTACCTCTTGAGCGGGGTCCAGTATCCTAAGGTCCATGGCATATTGGTTAGTGAAAACCGAACCCGACGTATATTCAATTTCCGATTTCAAACGGGAGAAGGAAACTCTCTGGGATGGGGTGCGTAATTACCAAGCTCGCAACTATCTGCGATCCATGAAGGTGGGAGAGCTCGTTCTCTTTTACCACTCCTCCTGTGAAGAGGTGGGAGTCGCAGGAATCGGGAAGGTAACTGAAGAAGCAATTCCAGAGCCGCTTCAATTTGATAAGAAGAGTGATTATTTCGATGCCGAAGCAACAAAGGATACTCCGCGTTGGTGGGCTCCGAGGCTTGAATGCGTGAAGGCCTTCGCTAAAGTAGTGCCGTTATCAGTGCTTCGCGTGCGCAAGGACTTAGAGAAGATGGTAGTGCTGCAGCGAGGTTCGCGGCTTAGTGTACAGCCAGTAACTGACGTTGAGTTCCAGGTGATTGTGGGGCTTGCGGAGAATGGTAATCGCCCTGGAAAATAAGGGCCCTCGTAGGAAAGCCTACAAACTAAAAAATTATTGAAGAACGATTTAGACCGACCATGTCTCGTATTCCTATAAAGAGTGCAAAAGAAATTGAACTCATGCGTGAATCGTGCCGCCTCACCGCTACGATTCTAGATGCACTTGAAGATTTTGTTCGTCCTGGGATTAGCACAGAAGACATCAATTCCTTTGTGCACAAGATGATTATTGATGCAGGAGCCAAGCCCTCTACGCTTGGTTACAAAGGCTATACCAAGTCGTGTTGTACCTCGATCAACGACGTCATTTGTCACGGCGTTCCAAGTCCTTATGTGGTCTTGAGCCCCGGGGATATCATCAATGTCGATGTCACTAGTTATAAAAATGGTTTCCATGGCGATGCCAGCCGCATGTATTTTGTAGGCGGTGAATCGGCATGCTCAGAGAGCGCGCGCGAGCTGGTACAGGTAGCTCAGGATGCCATGTACGCCGGTATTCGCACGGTTCGGCCCGGTTCTCACGTAGGCGACATCGGTGCGGCCATTCAAGAAGAGATCAAGAATTCGGGTCGTGGGTACGGCATTGTGCGTGAGTATACCGGGCACGGCGTGGGACGTGAGTTCCATGAAGCTCCTCAAGTGGTGCATGTGGGGAAGAAGGGGCACGGAGATGTACTTAAGCCAGGCATGACCTTTACCGTGGAGCCCATGATAAACGCCGGGACCTATAAGACAGAGCTTTCTAAGGTAGATGGTTGGACGGTGCGCACCGCAGATGGAAAACTCTCGGCGCAGTGGGAACATACCGTGCTTGTGACGGAAGATGGGGTAGAGCTTCTCACCGACAGCCTTAAGCACCCGCGCGGTAGGGCTTAAAGTCTGGCCCCTTGACGATATGGCTTGAGAGGTAAGGGGGGGGGCTGGCGGTACCTGTACCTGCCTTTCATCGCTGCCAGAGGCCGTGGCCTCGCGAAAGTGCATGAGCAGCCGAGCGCTGCTCGCATTAATAGAACGCAGCGTAGCGCCGCAATTTGGCGCTACGCTGCGGCCGCAATAGTTGGTTCAAAAAGGGCCGCTATTCCTCAGCCGAGCGTAGGAATACAAAGCGCTCCATGCCTTGACTCTCCACCACAAGGCGTACTCCCTTCTTAAGGTCTGCCTGCTGAATACGCTCGTAGAAATCGCTCGTCGAAGTAACCTTTTGGCCGTTTACGCTTACCACTACGTCACGAGGCTGAAGCGTCGCGCGTTCTCCTAAGCTCGACGGCTCCACTTGACGCACGACCACTCCAGTTTTGGTCTTTGTTCCTAGGCGCCTTGCGATGTCAGGTGTGAGCGCTTCTATGGAGATCCCAAGATCAACCGTAGGAGCTTCCTCTTCTTTGGCTTCTGCTTGCTGCGTTGGAAGCTCCCCAATCTTGACCGAGGCGGTCTCCTTTCGTCCGTTTCTGAGATACTCAAAATTAACCGAGGTGCCAGGAGCAGTACCTGCGATCTTATTGCGAAGCTGGTTGATATTCTTCACTGGGGTGTCATCCATGCGGATGATGATGTCGCCTTGTTTGAGTCCTGCTTTCCCGCCCGGCCCGTCTTCTTCAACGTGTCCGACGAGGGCGCCGTCAGTTCCGGCGAAATTAAAGGAGGCTGCGAGGTCCTCGGTGAGATTCTGGATGCCTACTCCAAGCCAGCCGCGCACCACTTTGCCTTTTGAAATAAGGCTCTCGAGGACGTTTTTCGCCATGCTCGCGGGAATCGCGAATCCAATTCCCATGTACCCGCCGCTACGAGAGAAAATGGCCGTATTAATGCCAACTACCTCTCCATTTAGATTTACGAGTGGCCCGCCGCTGTTACCCGGATTTATTGCTGCATCGGTTTGAATGAAATCCTCAAATTGGCCTCCGCCCATAATTGAGCGCCCCTTGGCGCTCACGATGCCGGCGGTGATGGTATTATCGAGGCCAAAGGGATTGCCTGCCGCGATCACCCATTCGCCAATCTTGAGTTCGTCTGAGTCACCCAGCTTCGCAGCAACAAGTTTGTCGGCTTTGATCTTTATGACAGCTAAGTCCGTTCGAGGATCTCGTCCAATAAGCTCCGCCTTCACCTCTCTTTCATCACTAAGTCGGACTTTTAGCTCGTCGGCGTCTCCCACGACGTGATTATTGGTAAGTATGTAGCCGGATTTGTCTACGATTACGCCAGTACCCAGGCCGGAACGGCCACCGTCATCTCCTCCTCCGCCGCCACCGGGGCCACGAAAGGGGCCAAAGCGTTCAGCAAAGTCATCGCCGAAAAAGTCTTTAAATTGCTCAAAAAACTGATCGCGCTCGTTCTTGCCACGGCGAGCGGGCTGTGGCTTCTTGATGGCGCTGATATTAACTACCGAAGGTGTGATTTGCTTTGCTACGGCTTCAAAGGCAGAAGATAGTTCTCGTGCATGCGCAATGCCAGGAGCCGGATCCGTGTTTTCTTGAGAGTAGCTATACTGGGGGGTCAGTATGGTGAAGCTCGCGAATGCTAAAGCCGAAAATAATTTTGAGCGTGAAAGGAAAGCGCGCCTAGCGGCGTTCAAAGGGGAAACAGCAAGATTGCGAAGCACCAGATTGCTAACCACCAGATTGCTAACCACCAGATTGCTAACCAATTGAGCAGGCAGAAAAGTCATGTAACCCTCTAATTTCTTTAAGTCCCCGTTGGGGGAGGAGCCAGTTATAGCGCCCCCGTAAGAGTATAGGCGAGTCGCCTTGTCCCGCAACAGAGGTCATTAGGACGTTTTCAGAGTGGTGAAAATTCAAACCAAAGCGTCGAAGGGGACTCTGGGAGGAGTTTGTTATTTTCGAATTGAGCCTAGCGCACCCCGGAGAATCACCCTACCAAGCGAGGACCCTACGCTTCTGAGCATCGATTTAGCGAACGACTCAAGGTGGCCCTGGCGCTGGGAGCCTGAGCTCTTGGCAGGAGGCTTCTCGCGAGATGATGACGATACCGGAGCGTCCGAGGAGGCGCCCCCTCCAAATAGTCCGCCAAGGATTCCTTGGGGCTTTTGGACTGTTTCGCCGGGAGAAGAGGGCGCCAAGGAGGAGACGGACTCTGCTGCTCGGCCCCTGAGCAGTTCATACGCGGATTCTCTATCGACACTTTGCGCGTACAATGGGGTGAGGGGGGACCTCTTTATCAGCTCCCCGCGTTCCTCCAAAGTGAGAGGCCCCATGCGCGAGCGAGGGGGCGCGATGAGAATCCTTTCAACAGGAGTTGGCGCTCCTTTCTCATCTAAGAGAGAGACTAAGGCCTCGCCTACTTCAAGCACGGTGATGACCTCTTCAGTTGCATAGTTGGGGTTTGGCCTAAAGGTTTGAGCCGCGGTGCGCACGGCTTTCTGATCTGCGGGGGTGTAGGCCCGCAGGGCATGTTGCACCCGGTTCCCAAGCTGCCCAAGAATTGACTCTGGGATGTCGAGTGGGTTTTGAGTCACGAAGTAGATGCCTACGCCTTTAGACCTGATCAGACGCACCACTAATTCGATTTTTTCGATGAGAGCCTTAGGGGCATCTCGAAAGAGAAGATGCGCTTCGTCGAAGAAGAAAACGAGCTTCGGCTTTTCTAGGTCTCCCACTTCTTCGAGTTTTTCAAAAAGCTCGGAAAGAAGCCAAAGGAGCAGCGTTGCATAGGCACGTGAATCATGAAGAAGCTTGCTCGCGTCGAGAATGCTGATCACGCCGTTCCCGGAGAAGTCCATCTGCATCAGATGTTCTAGTTTAAGCGCAGGCTCTCCAAAGAGCTGCTCTGCACCTGAAGCCCCAAGAGAGATGACTCCGCGCTGAATTGATGCGAGCGAGGAGGGCGCGAGGTTTCCGTAGGTGCTCCGCAGTTCCGAGGAGTTATCGGAAACCCAGGTAAGCATGGCCCCTAAGTCTTTAAGATCAAGCAGGAGCATGCCGTGGTCGTCCGCTATTTTGAACAGGACTTCAAGCACATCTTGCTGGGTTGGGTTGAGATCTAAAAAGCGGCCAAGCAGCAACGGGCCCACCTCAGAAACCGTGGTGCGCATGGGAGTGCCTGACTTCCCATAGACATCCCACACGACACATGGACAGGGGGCACCTTCCCAATTGGTAATTCCAAGGGAGGTGAGGCGTTTTGTGATTTTCTCGTTCGGCTGACCTGCCTTTGCAAGTCCGGCAAGATCGCCTTTCACGTCCGCCATAAAAACAGGGACGCCGCTACGGGAGAATTGTTCGGCGAGCATTTGAAGAGTCACGGTTTTGCCAGTGCCGGTAGCTCCGGCAATAAGGCCGTGGCGGTTGGCCATTGAAAGAAGGAGTGAGGGAGTAACGCCTGTATTCGAACGGCCTAAGGTGAGGGGAGAAGTAGGGGTCATACGTTCCTTTTAATCATTAGCACAGGCTGCTTGGGCCGAAGACTATAAGGACGCAATCATCCTAATCTTGTTGCTATTTTTCAATCGTAACTTAGCCTGGTTTGCTCCCGGCCCGGAAGGGCCGGGAGCAAACCAGGCTAACTAACGCCCGGACGGCGTTAGCAAATCGCGACCGGAGGGAGTATCGCGCTATTGGCGCGTAAAGAACGCGACGGAGCGCACCGGAGTGCGACGCCGTGTTCGCGGCGCTCGCAGGTGCGCGATGTTGGAAATCCGCCTGGATGGCGGATTTCCAACGCAGTCTCACGGATCCGACAGGGATCTCGTGAGACATGACGGTTGGTGCGGTTGTGAAGTTTTTACGGGGGTATCGTGCCTTATTCGCAAAGAGGTGAAGTTGGTTTAAGCCTCGTCACGCGAGCTGGGCTTTTGCTAATTCCTATTCGCACGTAAGATTTGATGGAGCTAATTTGGGAAATACCGAAGAGCCCACCTCTGTGTACCTCTGAGCCCTCCGTGGTGAAATTCTAATGAAGAAATTCACCAGGGAGGGCACAGAGGTATCTTAAGAATGGAGGGTTTTCAGAAGCCCCCAGATTCCCCGCTCATTTTCCGGAGATTCCTGCCCTATGAATCGCACCCACCTTATTCCACTTTCGCTGCTCATGTTGTTTGCAACTTCCGCGAACGCTGCCCCCACACTGCCTGTGGACTCTATTCAAGAGGCCTTTAAAGCCCAGTCTATTGATCTAAGCGAAAGAGATGTGGCCTCAATTCGGGGCAGTCTTGAAACCGCGCTCGCAGAGAAGTGTAAGTCGGGGGGCTCCTTGGGAAACAGCAAAGTGGGCTTTGCCGCCGTTGAGATTGCGGCAGCGCTGGGGCTTAACCCTAAAGTAGATGGGACCCTTAAAGAGAGGATTACCAAATCAATTGGCTCTCTTGCATGCGTGCCCTCAGGCCGTGAGTGTGGCGCCATGGTTGAGGGATGCCGGATCCCTCGCCTAGATCCAGATTGGAATAGCTATTTTGAAAAGACTCTTGGACTGAATTCCAATCGCGAGTTTCTAAGGCTCGTAGGAGAAAAGAAGTTTTCGCCGGTAAAAATTTCTTGGGAAGATATTGGGCGCTACGAAGGCAGCGTTTGGGGTGACCGAATAAGTGACGTAGGGATATGGGTTCGCAAAGTCGAATCAGACCCCAGTTCTGCCCAGCTTGCACTCTCCGTGCGCCGAGACCAAAACTTCCGAGATAAGGTTCTTGTGGTACCGGCCGAGAAAATAAAGATTCATCTTAAAGATGGAGATGAGACAAGAGAGGTGTCGCTCCCCGAACGCCTTGAAGAGCTGGAGCTGACTTCAAAAACTAAGGATAAAAACGTTATCGTTTCAAATCAGTTTGCAATTGTACCGGTGCCTTCTCGCACGATGCGTACCGACCGCTCTTCTTCGGCCGAGGAAGGCGAGGCGCCGCGAGTGGCCTTTAATTTTAGTATCTTCCCTTATGGCTCAACGAACTTTGTTATCACGGACGTGATTGAAGGGAGTTCAGACGCGATAGTGGGGCCCGGGAATCATCAGCTCCTCTTCGCGAACATAGATGGCGAAAAGGCCCCTTTTACCGCAAGCCGCGCCAAGGAGCGAAAGGACTTGCTTAAGTTGGAGGCGGATCTCAAGTCTCAGGGGATGGATGTAGATGTGCAGCGCTACTACCTTATCCAAATTCCGTTAAAGAGAGAGGTGCAAGGAATTAAGCTTTCCAACATGGGGACGCCTCCCCGCGTGTTCTCCAATGTGATGCCGCTCATAGGCGCCATAGGTGCAGGGGGCGCTCTATCGAAATCGCTTTCTATCCAGCCACAAGAAGAAGGCGAGCAATATGTTGAGGATGCCTCTGAAGCAGCCCCTCAGGCCGCGGCCCCACTTCGCAGTCGCGGCTTAGAGAAAGTTGCTATTGGTCACGGCGAAACGGAGGGGCCTTACTCAGTAGGCTCAGGCTACGCAGGCGCACGCGCCGAGGAGCCAATCCGTGTGACGGTGGTGTATTTCGTAACCCCGGTCGGGGAGGTTACTCGAAAGGACATGGAAACTTTCACCAAGGCATTTGAGAGCTGGGATGATGCGGCGCTTTGGGGCGGTTCTTTTGTCACCAAAGAGTAGCGTTAACCGACGTATCTCACGGGCCCTGTGTGCCCCGTGAGATATAACGACTAGAATTTGCAAGGTCCCCCGCGGCACGGTTTCCCTTTGCCCGGGTCAGTGTTTGGATTTTTAGCCGGTTCAGCGGGCATGGGTTGACCTGGTGGCTCTGGTTTGGTGTCTGGAGCAGGTTTTGTCGCGGGCTTGCTCGGCTCCTTTTCTGAGGCCGCGGGACGAAATTGCAAAGAGCCCAATTCCGAAAGACTTAAATCAAAAGCTTGAGGCGCAGGTCTTGGGCTCCATGCCTCAAGAGGTGAAGGCTCTGAAGGGAGGCGAACCTGTGATTGCCTAAGGTGAGTTTTCATCGGAACTCCTAGTTTCAAATTCTCGAATCTATTTTCAGCCTAAACAGAAGCGCCCATTTCCCTCATTTGCTCCAAGTAATTTTCACGGGCGACCACCCGCGGCGGGAAGAAGGGATTATGTATCAGCTTTGGGGCAACCTCACGAAGCCACCAATCTTGAACTTCATCCGGAATCTCCCCGTCAATTCTATCAAATATCAGCGGCGGTCCCGATCGTCTCCATACCATGCCAGAGCCAGAGTCGATAACAAAGGGGGTATCAGGCGTTTGGGCGTAGCTGAACCCGTCAGCGAGAACAAGAATCGGGGCCTCTGATTTTGGAATTCCTTTGGCTCTGTTTTCAAATGCTAGGCGAGAAATTTCTTCCAGCTTGCGCAGAGTTCTGCCCCCAAATAACCTCTCTCGCTGCTCGCGTTTCTCAGCACTTAGTCCCGTGAGACTTAGGTCTTCAAGAACGAACTCAGGGGTGTACCCCTCCCTGCGCTCTTCATCCTCGCGTGTCGAAAAGTCGGGCAACTCTAGGGCCCATGGGTCTAGATCTTCTAGCTCGCCAAGAGGCGCACCCGACGCCTCGCTGCGCCTTTGCAGAGAACCCTGCGGAATAGAGAAGCCGCAGGCGTCAATGCTCTCTGCTGCCTTGTACAGATTCAAAAGATTCTCAAAGTTCATGAAGACCGTATAGAGCTCCTCATGGGCTCTCAGTAGCTTAGCCAAAATATCTTGCCGGCTAGCGATGTGCCATTTGTGAGAATGCCCGAAGTTATCGAGGTAAATTCGGTGCTGTTTGACCTGTTCCCACTCGTGGTGCGGAGAGCTTTTAGGCGCAAATCCATTGCACAGACCTCCACCAATATTAGAGCCAGAGCCGAGATTAATCACACCTACGGCGGTGCCCATTTCTTTGCAGCGCTTCGCCAAGTTCGCGACTGTAGGTGGGTAGGCACAAAGATTCTCTCCCTGGGGGAGTGTTGAAAAGGTCTCAGGGGAAGGGTCATAGGGCACCGCAAAGGGATCAATGAAGGTGCGATAGACTCTCGTTGGCACAAGTATCTCGTGTGTGATTCCGCTTGAGTCGTAGTGGTGATTGTACTCAACGCGTGTCAAATGCTCGCCCGCGTAACTAAATTCTCTTAGGTCTGGAGGGATAATAGCCCTTTGCAACCTCAGAAAAACGAAAGTGGTCTCTGAGGCATAATCGAGGGGATGAAGAATCCGGCCAGCGCTCGATAAATTATCGACGCCAAATTCTTTAAGGATTCCAGTCTTCCAGCGGTGGAAGGGATTTCGCTGGGCATCCAATGGGTCGGTTGCAAATACGCGCTCAGGGAGGAATCCGCGCAGAACTCGTCCTCGGCCTGGAAGCTGGTTAATGTCCGCTGCTGGTAGAATTTGAAGTCGGTCCTGTCCTGCAATTCGAAGTGCGAACTCATCAAAAGGACAGCGCCGTGAGAGCGGACTATGGCGGAAGGTGTGGGTATGCGCCCAAAAGCCATAATAGCTATCTATCTGATGCTTGAACACCCGCAAGACCTGTTCATTAAAACGAGCGAGGCGAGGCTGATTCTCTGGGGAAAGAATCGAGAAGGGTGGATTGTCCGCACCCGCTACGGCATTGGAGGGAAATGCGAGCTCAAGCTGTTCGCGGCGCTTGTCGTCTGAGGTGACGAGCATTTCGGAAATATAAGCATGAGCGGTGAGCTCAATCACGAACTTTTCTAATTCTTGGAGGCTGCTTATGCGGGATTGTTCAGGAAGCCCGTGTCCTTGAAGTACAAGACAAGCTTTGCGGATATGATCGGGCCCATCAAATATGATTGTTCTAAGGTTTGCGGGAGGGGCGAGGCGCTCGTCGTCGGATTGTGCCCCGACAATTCTTGCAACCACGTTTCTAAGACGCGACGGCCATCCATCAGACTCGCCCTCTTGGAGCATGCGCATGGTAAAGGAGGAAAGCGCGGTAGCAAGTCGGCTCAGAGCCTGTATCTGTTGAGGGTCCTCTCCCGATTTCTCGAGCAGGGTGCCAAGCAGCGAGGTGATCGTAAAAGGCAAGTAAGAGACAGAGGCGCCAGCGCGTACAAGATTCGCTGCATAAGTCAGCTTAGTGCCAAGTTCAGATTCACGTTCTGACGCGCAATCTCGGTAAAAGCGACGGAGCGCAATAGGATCATTCGAAAAACTCTTTGCGATGGCGTTTGCGTCCGGGAGTATAGATGAATCTTTATAGGCGAGTTTCTCGAAAGCAGTGATGGTTCTTAACGCGAGGCGGAGTTCCTCGGGGCGCGAGTAGGTATCAGGGTGAGTTTCAGCCTGCAGCGAAAGAGTTCTGAGGTAATCAGCAAGCGGGGAGGAGTAGGCGGGGCGAGTCGCGGCGAGTTGGGGCAACTGCCTCTTTTCCGCACGTCGAGACAAGGCATACCCAAAAAAGGCAGCGCGTGCCGCTGATTCTGAGCCAATGGGAGGAGTGCCAGACCATGAGCTGGTGGCACGTAAGGCATGGAGCACTGAGCCCTTAGAGCGTGAAGTGTAGGTCAGAACCTCTAAGAGGGCTCTCCAACTTTTCACGCTTGGAAGCGAAGGACACAGGGTATTCATCGCCTCGAGTGCCCCTCGCAAGGCCGTAGTTTTTTGATCCCCGGAAATCTTTGAAACAATTCGAGAGATTTGGAGGAACTGCTCTGTGCTGGGGCGAAGGAGAGCAAAATGTTCGGTCAGCTGAAAAGAGGCTCGTAATCCATAGGGCCTTGAGCCAAAGGCGCCAATCAACGATTCCAAGAGTGCTGCCTCCGCGGGTGCGTTCTCTCGCTGAGCAGCTCCCTGCGCATATTCAGCCAAGGACTGAGCGGTTTTAGGAAGCTGTTCTTGGTCGCTAAGTTTTGCAAGCAGTGGAGCGTGACGCTCTATAATCGCACGAGCCTCGAGCGGGAGGAGGCGAGGCGCTCCAAGCTCTTGCGGTTCGGTCAGCTTGACTGGAGGTTGCTTCTGACTTTGTGCGGACTTATCAGACGAGCCGCCGCCTGAGTGCGAGCCATCGGGAGAATCTGGAGAAAGCAGGCGCTGGAACATCATTTACAGCAACAGCAATTCTTAGGGGCGGTAAGCCTCGAAGGACCCGCACCATAACGCCAGTAAAGCGGGATTTCAAACTTTGTTGTGACCTAGCATGCTGAAAAGCCACAGGGAAAATGGCAAGCAATATCAATGTCTTGGGCGCGGGCCGACGAGGGGTGTGTCGGGTAGGGGGGCGCCAGGAAGTAATTTCTATCGAGCAGTTCTTTGCTGGTGAGTGCGCGGAGGCCTGCCACAGGGCCACGGGAGCGAGCGCACGTTTGCAAGATCGAACGCGAGGGCAACGAACTCCCCGAATAAATGGGGTTTCGAAAGACGCCCGCACTCTTTATCGTCCTGAGTAGTAAATGGTCTTTGGAGTGCGCTTTGTATGACTTGCCGATCAGTTCTCTCACTTAGTCTTATGCTCGTGGGCGCTTCGCTCGCATTGCCTCAGTTTGGGTTTGCGCAAGCGGCGGTCCGCGGTGTTGACGGAACCGTATGCGCGCTCAAGCGGGTTAGTAACGATGCCCTGCGGAGGAATCTCCCTTTCCTCACCACTCCTCGCGAAGATTCGACCGGTAAGCTTTCGTGCCCAAATAGCCGCTATCAGCTCTTTAGTGTGAGTGGGGTAGTAAAAACGGGAGTAACTGATTTGCAGTCGCTTAAGGGCGAGACTGGTCCTCAAGGACCGGCTGGGGTTGCGGGGCCAATCGGACCCCAGGGCCCCGTTGGCCCTCAAGGTGCACAGGGCCAGACTGGAGCGCCTGGGATTCCAGGAATTGTAGGTGTAGCCGAGTGCTTTGAAGAGTCTGCTAGCTCAGAAGGCGGGCAGGGTGAGATTATGAAATCAGCTGAGTGCCCGGCCGGGAGCTTTATGCTGGGCGGTGGTTACTCACAGTCGGCTAATAATGGTCGCCTCTTGAGCCAAGAGATAATTTTTCAACAAGTAGCAGGGGTGAATACCTACCAGAAGGGGCTTCGTGTTGTCACGCAAGGTGACTCGCAAGCAACACCGCGCGTAGTAACTGTGACTCTCAACTGTTGTCCAATCTCGTAAATATCGTTGGTTCATTGCGCCCCAAGCATAAATGCGGGCCACCTATGAAACGCTTGTTCGGGTTTGCTCGAATACTTGGTCTTGTCTGCCTCACTTATAGCTGGGCAATCCCTCCGGCATTTGCTCAGCAAGCTGCTATCCCGAAGCCGGGCGAATGGACTGTTCGGGTAGAAGCCACCTCGGGAACCAAAGTTGCTGATGCAGCGCGAAAGTCTTTGGTGGTTGAGCGGGGTGGAAAAGAGCAAGTTCGCCTCACAGGATTCGATTTTAGTTTAGGAGCGTCAGGTCTCCCCGCAACTGCCGCACTTGGAATTGGAGACATTACGGGGGATTCTACCCCAGAGCTCGTAGTAATTGAGAAAACATCTTCGCGCGAATGCTGCACGCGCCTTAGGATCTTTGAACTTGGAGAGACGCTCGTTTCTTATCCGCCCCTTAATCTTGGAACCTTTTCGCCTGTGCGCTTCGAGAATACAGATGCACTTCCTGGCTTTGAGCTCCCAGGCGTTGATCTCACTTTTGCGGGCTGGGGCTCGCGAGATCTGCTTCGTCCGGCATTTCGCGTGGTCTATCAACCCAAGTCTGGGAAATGGCGATTATGGCGCCCTAAAGAGAAGGGGCAAAGAGAGGTGCCTAAAGAACTTATTTCTGCGATCAAGCAAAAGCTATCCGCGGTAGATCCTTCTCACCCCGCGCAGGATCTCCCCGAGATTCTTACTAGCTCCGTTGTGGGATATATCTACGAGGGGCGAGCCAAGGAGGCACGAACCTTGCTCGATGCCGTTTGGCCAGAAGACCGAAAGGGAAAGGGCGCATATGTTTCTGCAATTCGTGAGCGTATGCTGCTCGCGCCATTCGCCGAGGATCTAAAGGCAGAGCTTGAAATCTTAGCCGGAAAATAGAGCGAGTTGATGGAGCGGGCGTTTCGCGAACCTCTGAAAAACTAGGTATTGGGGAGGCTGCGGTATACTTCTAGGGCTCGCGTGACACTTGCCGAAAGGGAAAACTTGCTCACTACTCGTGCACAGGCCGCAGAGCCTAAGGTGTTTCTCAGTTCGGGGCTTTGGCAGAGAGAAGTAAGGGCTTGGGCGAGAGCGCTTGGGTCGTCCGGGTCTACCAGCATTCCGTCAATGCCATTTTGAATTACCTCTGGAATGCCGCCGACAGCGGAGGCTACTACGGGGCGCGAGCCTGCCATCGCTTCAAGAAGGGCCTTGGGCAGTCCTTCACGAGCACGCGAAGGCATCACAAAGATATCACAAGCCCGCATCAAGCGAGAGCCGTCCGGTCTAAATCCCGTGAGATGAACTAAGCCGTTGAGAGGGGGCTTGGCTGCTAACGTTTGTATCAAGGGATCGCGGACTTCTCCCACAAGCAAATAGTGCACGGAGCCGTCCAAGGGGAGTTGTTCGGCCGCCTTTAGAAGCACGTCGACACCCTTTACTGGTCGCATGTTCGCATTGCAGCCAATCACCAGGGAGTGTTCGGGAATTCCAAGCTCTGTAAGCGTGGATCGCTCGGCAGTTTCCCCATACCAGGCCGTATCATGCCCTTTGTAGATAGTGACTAGTCGTGTGTCGGGCAGCCCCATCTGTAGCAGTGAGTTCCGCACCGCATCTGATACGCACATGATGCGTGAGAGTTTTGGATTGAGGTAGGTGAGCCAGTCTGCAGGATTGAGCCAGCTAAGATTTCCAGCGGTCCCTCGATAACCAATGGTGGGAAGACGCAGGCCTATTGCGGCGATGGTAAGAACGGAGAGCGCGCGGCTCGTGAAGGCGTGCGCTACCTCAGGACGCCACTCCTTCAAAACTCGCCGAAGCCTTACCGCGCTTCCAATGTCAAAGCGGCTTCGAAATCGAAAGTCATCAACTTGAGTTCCAAGACTGCCTATCTTTTCCAGGGCGGGGGACTCGGAGATTCCGAGAACGCGGACCTCATGACCACGCTCCTTTACACCGTGCATGAGGCCTGCTTCCGCTCGGTCGCTATCCTCCGTTAGGTACAAGACCCGCATGGCAATTCCTTTACTCGGGGCCTGGTAATGTGAGGCTACTCTCCCTTCCCGTCGATGCCTACTGCTTCTTCCGCAGCGCTATCGAGACCTTAAAATCTTCTCCCGAAAGAGTAGAAAGCTCGGCCTCGGCTGTGCCTAAGGCAGAAGTGCTGCCGAGTGATGTTACCACAGTCCCCAAGGTTTCAACTTCAATAGCACTGCGCTGCTTTTCAAATACTGCAGCTGCGGCAGAGAAGGACGTGGTAAGGGTAAGCTCAATCCTGTCTTGCACTTCGAGTCCTGACTCTCGGCGCAGGACTTGAATTTGACGCAGAACATCGCGTACCCAGCCTTCTTCCTCAAGTTCTTTGGTAACTGTGGTGTCAAGCACTACAAAAATTCCCGCTTCTTCTGCAGAAATCGTGTTGGGCCTTGGCTTAAGCTTGACCACAAAGATCTCAGCGGGGAGTTCCTTTTCATATTCAGGAAGTTTAACGGCTTTTCCATCCTTAATGAGAGGTAAGAGAGTAGCGGTTACTGCCGGAGTAAGCGCATTAACAATGGCTACTACCTTGGCAACGTCTCCTCGAAGCACGGGCCCTGATTTTTTTAGGTCGAGCTCTAGAAATTCGGAAAATACTTCCTCCTTGCTCTTAAGAAACTCAAGAGCTTTTACGTTGAGTTCTCCCAAAATTACGGATTCCATCTCACGCAAAGATTTCTCTTGTTCCGCGCTTGCCATGATCGCAAGACGCGAAAGGGGTTGACGCACCTTTATCTTCGATTCGGAGCGAAGACGAAGCGCGATGTTTAGCGTCTGCCGTACGTGAGCCACGCTCTTTACAATTCCGGGAGCTGCCCATGTAGTCGGAATACCTGGCCACTCGGCAAGATGCACCGAGCCAGGTTCAGAAGCACTTCCGAACTTCCGCACGCAGGTGAGCCAAATCTTCTCCGATAAGAAAGGCATGACAGGAGACATCACCACCGCAGCGGTACGAAGCGCGTAAAAGAGCGCAGCGTATCCGGTACTCTTGTCAGTGCTCGACTCTGATTTCCAGAATCTGCGGCGGTTCGACCTGATATACCAGTTTGAAACACCTTCTAAGAACTCTTCAAACGCTCGAACAACAGCAGGAGTATTAAAGTCCTCAAATCCTTTCTTCGCTTCCCGTTCAAGCTCGGCGATGCTTGCAAGGAGCCAGCGGTCAGTCGAACAGAGCTGTTCAGGATTCGCCAGCGCTTTTATGTCAATCGATGGCTTATCCAGCTCGGCGTAGGTCATGAAGAACGAGTAAATATTCCAGAGCGAAATGAGCTGGCGACGCGCCTCATCGCCTTGGCTGTATCCAAAGCGCAGGTCGTTAGTGGGCGCCTGGCTGGCGAAGTAGTAGCGCATGGTGTCCACGCCCATCTTCTCCGCTGCTTCATCAAACTTAATCATGTACCCAGTCTTCGAGAACTTTGTGCCGTCTTCGGCGAGCACTCGTTCATAGGTGAGTACGTGTTTATAGGGGGCTCTCTCTCCGAGAGTGACGCCCATAAAGAGCATCGAGTAAAACCATAGCCTCACCTGCTCGCTCATCTCGCAGATCCAATCTGCAGGAGCCCAGGCTTCCGCTTTGCCTTCACTACCGCGCTCGTAGCAGCCACGTGTGGAATAGGGGACGATGCCGGCGTCTAGCCAGCAGTCGCCAACCTCTGGAATGCGCTGCACGAGCGTGGCGCACTTCGGGCACTTGATGCGAACGGCGTCGATCCACGGGCGATGGAGTTCTGGTATCTTTGAACAGTCATCGGGACTCAGAGTCTGTAGCTCTTCTTTTGAGCCAACGACCGTGACGGTCTCACAGGAAGGGCAGCAGTAGAGAGGGAGCGGAAGTCCCCAGAAACGCTTTCTGGAGATACACCAGTCGCCCATGTTCTCAAGCCAGTTTTCCATGCGCTTGCCGACATGCTCGGGTTGCCACTTCACCGTGCGAGCGGCTTCGATGAGTTTGGGGCGCACTTCTTTAGAAGAGATGTACCATTCACCCACGAGCCTAAAGATCAGTTCGTCTTTGCAACGCCAGCATACGGGGTAGCTGTGCTTATGTTGGTACTTACTGTAAAGCTTCCCGTTCTTCGCAAGGTACTCCGCCACTTCATTTGCGACAGTCTTCGCGTTCTTTCCCTCAAGAGCCCCATATCCCTTAACGTATTCGCCCTTCTCATCAACGGGAATCAATCGTTCAATGGCCACTTGGGTGGAGAGCTCGTAGTCCTCACGACCACAGCCTGGCGCGATATGAACTACGCCAGTTCCTTCTTTGGGGTCGACCTCTTTCCATAGGACAATGCGGTGGCTGAATCCTTGCTGGATGGGCAATTCAGAGAAGATTGGTTCATATTCGACGCCTTCAAGATCGGTGCCCCGCATAGTCTTGAGCACTTGGGGATTTCGAGTCTTCCAGCCGCCTTGGCTCCACGTGCGGAATACTTCACTTGAAAGGATAAGGGGGAGATCTTCGCCATCAACCTTAACCAAGGAATATTCAAGCTCAGGGTTGACCGCGAGAGCCGCATTGGCTGGTAAGGTCCACGGGGTGGTTGTCCAAACGAGCATGCGCGCGCCAAGCTTCGGCAAAAGAGGCTTAATGTATACGGCAAGATGCTCCATGTCCTTGTAGGAGCCCGACATCTCGTGCTCGGAAAGGCTCGTGCCACAGCGGGTGCACCAGGGCATAGGAACGTAGGAGCGGTAGAGCCAGCCATTCTTGTGGCAGGTTTTTAGGAATTTCCAAATTCCCTGAATGTTCTGGTCGGTATGGGTGTAATAGGAGTCTTCCCATTCCATCCATTGCCCGAGTCTCTCTGACTGCGTTGTTTGGATCTTGGAAAATTTATCGATGCGGCCCTTGCAGGCTTTGCTGAATTTATCGAGACCAAACGCCTCAATATCCGGCTTGCCCTTAAAGCCTAGCTCTTTCTCTACTTCAACTTCCACCCAAAGTCCTTGGCAGTCGAAGCCATTTTGGAACTGGCAATTGTAGCCGTTTAGATTCTTGTAGCGAATGAAGATGTCTTTAAGAGTTCTGCCCCAGGCGTGATGCACGCCCATGGGATTGTTGGCCGTGATTGGGCCATCAAGAAATCGAAACAATGGCTTTGCCTTAAGCTTGGACTGAAGAGCCTGGAACGTCTTCTCTTTGGCCCAGTGCGACTGCATCTCGTGCTCAATCGCAATAAAATTCGGCTGATTTCCTGAGGCTGTGTTTCCCGACGCGGGGCCAGAGGCGGCGGTAGATGAGGCTGCTTGCGCTACAGGGGAGGGAGTTGTTGCTTCGGCCATATGAGAAGTTACTTTATGACGAGACTATATTTATAGTGGGCCCTCATCGTACTCTGCTTCAGATGTCCAGTAAAGCTAGGGCCTTAGGTGGTGGGTGGAGGGGGAAATAAGGCCTCACACCAGGTCTCAGAGACCTTGCGGATTGTGCCTATCGCCGTTGGCCTCTACGGTTATGAGACAGCCCAAAGGTTTGGATTGATTATGCGAAATTTGAAATCAGCGGCATGCTACTTTGCACTTGTTTTCGCAGTAGGCTTTGCGCTTGGCTGTATCAGGGTTCCCTTCCTGGTTCCAAGGCTGGGCCAGAGGGCTGCCGAGCTTCTTGAGGCACCCTTTATGTTTGCGGCGATTATATTTTCGGCACGTTGGGTCAGTCGAACTTTTCCCGGTTCGACGCGTCAGCTCCTCAACGTGGGCCTCATCGCAGTTGGTTTCTTGTTTTTAGCTGAGCTCACGGTGGATGTGCTGATTTCCGGGAGGGCAACGTGGGAAGTATTCTTTAACCGCGACCCACTTTCAGGTGCGGTTTACTATGTACTTGTCGCCATCTTCGCTGTCATGCCGGCCCTTGCGCGTGTTGGTACTCAGAGAAACGTTCACTAACCAAATGGCATTCATATGCGGATTGTTTTTATTCCACATGTATGGATTAAGAAATGAATAAATTCTTCAGAGTATTTTTGTTTTCCTTTTTCCTGCTGTCCTCTCTTCCAGTGGCCTCAAGTGAAGAGCCAAAGAGGGAAGTTTCAGTAGGAGTAGTTCTTCATCTGACCGGAGACTTGGCAATGCAATCGGCCGCGTTTCGGGAAGGGCTAGAACTTGCCGTTGAGGAGATCAATAACTCTCGAACCGGCATGGTATTGAATCTAAACGTTGAGGATGGTCAGAATAACCCGAAGACTTCAAATAGCGCCGTTCAAAAGCTACTCCATCATGACGACGTCGTTGCAGTAATCCTCTCTTCCTACTTGGACGCCATGGCAAGTGGCCCTTTGTTAGAGGCCCGAAAGATTCCGTCACTAGTTCTTTGGGACTCAAGTCCTGAGATAGATGATATTGGCGAATATACCTTTGCAATTGGCCCTTGGACACCAAGTGCCGGAGAGGAAGCGGCTCGTTTCTCTACCGAGAAGCTCGGCGCGAAAACCGCCGCTATTGTGGTCAATTCTGATTCATGGTCAGAAGCCGTGGGAACTTTTTTCAAGAGGGACTTCGAGAGGCGCGGCGGCAAAGTGCTAGAAGAGGTTGTCCTTGGAGCATCAGAAACCGACTTTCGTACTGTCATTTCAAAGATAAAGAGCAAGAAGCCTGACGTTTTGTATAGCCCCTTGGTATTCAATCTGGTCCCCTTTTATTCTCAAGTAAAGCAGCTACAGCTATCTTCGACTATCGTCAGCTCCGATATCATTGCAGATGAACACATCTCGAAGGCGCCTCAGGCGTTCGAAGGTATCTTCCAGACTGGGCTCCTGGATCCAAGCTCGGAGGCCTATGGGCGAGTTGCGGCCGCTTACAAAGCGAAATATGGCCGTGAGATTTCCATGCCTTGGTTTGTGGCGGTAGGTTATGACGCCGCTTCAATTCTTGCAGAAAGTATAAGCCGGAGCCGCGCAAGCGGCGCGGACATTAAAGATTCTTTGTATTCGCTGCAGGATTATGCGGGCGCTTCAGCTCGCATTTCCTTCAATAACAAGGGAAGTTCCCCGCAGCTTGAGCATATGTACCAGATCAAGGGCGGAAAATTGGAAATCTTGGGGCGAGACCTTTAGGGCTTAATATGTCGCATGGAGGTTTCTATCTCTTAGATTCGCAGGCTTGCCGAGGCAATGAAGTGCAAAATAGCAGTGCACACGAGGGCCTCTTTGGTTCGACTGCAGAAAAGTGGGTGGCACCAGGATGCCACACTTTGCGTGTTCGCAGAAGCCAATGGCCTCATGATTCCTATTTCTTAGGCCGCTTTTTTCCAGTAGGCGATCCATTCGAGGCCAAATTCAAAATTATTCCCAGGAAACGTGAGCAGATTTCTGAGATCTTCGAGATCCTTGATGTGGATCGCACCTTCGACTTGGTGTGAACTTATGCGCGTTCCGCCGGGTAATAGAAAGACAGGCTTTACCGGATCGAGTGCAGAACCAATGCACTCCTTGATATTCAGATACCTTCCCCCGAGTTCCTTGAGATCCAGATCCTCGCTGTCGAGCTCCCCAAGTGCGAGCATCACAAGGATGTCCCGATCGAGTTGATTAGAAAAACTGCACGTGTGCCACTTAGTTTCTGAGCCGCCTGGCTGAAGCGGAAAACTAAATGTATAGAAAAGCTCTTTCTGATCCGGATTCTCGTCGAAGAACACCCGTGGAGTAATAGCGTCGCGGTACAGCCTTCCATTGAATTCAGCAAACGCTTCCAGGGGGCTGTAACGGTGAAGCAACCCGCTTGTCAAAACATGTCTGCGCTGCTCCGCGGGGACATCAAGAAGCTGCGACATCCCCTCGCGCAGCGCCGCTACCCTAGCTTCTCCGCTGAGTTCCGTCTTGAAGATCTCGCGTTGGATACTAAATAGGTAATCTCGTACGTGCTCGAGATCTCTGCCCTCTTTCTTCGCAGCGAGGTGATCGATATAGCCAAGTACACCGAGAATTTCCTTATGCAGTAGGGACTGCGCGGCCAAGTCTTCAAAGAATACCTTTGGTGTTCGGCACTCAACATTCCTTTCGCGCGAAATCACGGTGTACGAAAGGTTAGTTCCCTCAAGGAGCTTGCTGTGTTTCTGATAGGTAGCCGCAATATTCTCAGCGTGCCCGCCCCATTTTATCTCAAATATTTCGTCTCCCACGCGGTAATCCGCGCGGTCTCCAAAGAATTCTCCTTTCTCATCTACCGTAAGGCAGTATTGCGGAATAACCTTCTTCTCCGGATAAGCCGCAAGGAGAAATATTCCCACCAACTGCTCAAACGCTTCGCCTTTAAGAAACGTGCTGAGCGAGGTTTTCTTAAGCTCTACGCCATTCTCAATCGAGTACTCAACAAGCGCCCTTTTACCAGTAAAGGTAGCGCGTCTCTCGCGATGAAATTGTTTCGGAAGTACCGGCAAGTCAAGCTTTGTCGCCTCATCGACGTACTCAAGCAGCGCATCTTTCCCGGAAGCATTCTCGGAGAGAAGCATCTTTATAAATCGCCGCTCTTTTCCAGCACTCAAAGCGCTGATCTCAAGCCAGTATCCCTTCCCTTCTAAGTACTGAACAGAGTGCAACCGGGGGGCGCTTGATGGTTGGGGGAGGCCGATACATCGCGTACTCCCAAGCTTTTCCCCATTCGGGAGCGGAAAAGTTTTCTGTGTCTGTCCAGTCGTTCCAATAAGCTCAGGGCATGGGAGGCCCCATGGGAATGTTACCTTGCCCCGTAATTTTGCCAGTTTATAGCGCGCAGCTTGCGCAAGCTCTACCTCAGTCAAAGGCGTTAGCTCCCATTCTCCCTTTTGATTCTCAGAGATGTTTACCCACGCCCTCTGTTTCGTGCCGTCTTTGTTGGCAGCAGAGAAACACAGCCAATATCCTTCGCCCTCTTTGTACCGAATGGAGTGCAACCGAGGGTCGCTTGAAGGCGCAGGGAGGCCGATTCCTCGCTGACTCCCGAGCTTTCCCCCATTCGGGAGCGGGAAACTTACCTGTGTCCTTCCGTTCGTTCCAATAAGCTCAGGGCATGGGAGGCCCTGTGGGAATCTTGCCTCGCCAGTATCTTTTGCAAGTTTGTAGCTGCGAGCCAGCTCTTCTGCGAATAATTGCGAAGAAGTTTTTAACTCCCATTCTCCAGGGCTCGTCTCGCAAAGCAGTACTTCTACCTCGCTCCTTGCGCCCTTTTTGTCAGCCGCAGACAAACACAGCCAATACCCTTCGCCCTCTTGGTACCGAATGGAGTGCAGACGGGGGTCGCTTGATAGATTGGCAAAACCGATACCTAGCTGACTCCCGAGCTTTCCCCCATTCGGGAACGGAAAAGTTGTCTGTGTCTGTCCAGTCGTTCCAATAAGCTCAGGGCATGGGAGACCCTGTGGGAATCTTGCCTCGCCAACGTCCTTTGCAAGGCTGTAGTTGTGAGCCATCTCTTCAGCGAACAATTGCGAAGAGGTTTTTAACTCCCACTTTCCAGGGCTCGTCTCGCAAAGAAGTACCTCTACCTCGCTCCTTGCCCCTTTACTGTCAGCCGCAGAGAGACACAGCCAATATCCTTCGCCCTCTTTGTGCCGAATGGAGTGCAACCGAGGGTCGCTTGCTGAACGAGGGAGGCCGATTCCTCGCTGACTCCCGAGCTTTTCCCCATTCGGGAGCGGAATAGTTGTCTGTGTCGTTCCGACCGTTCCAATAAGCTCAGGGCATGGGAGGCCCTGTGGGAATGTTACCATGCCACGTAATTTTGCGAGTTTATAGCGCGCAGCTTGGGCAAGCTCTACCTGAGTAAATGGCGTTAGCTCCCATTCTCCCTTTTGATTCTCAGAGATGTTTACCCACGCCCTCACCTTCGTGCCGTCTTTGTTGGCAGCAGAGAAACACAGCCAATATCCTTCGCCCTCTTTGTACCGAATGGAGTGCAACCGAGGGTCGCTTGATGGAAAGGGGAGGCCGATACCCCGATTATCCGCGTGCTTTTCCCCATTCGGGAGCGGAAAAGTTTTCTGTGTCGTTCCGTCCGTTCCAATAAGCTCAGGGCATGGGAGGCCCTGTGAGAATGTTGCCTTGCCCCGTAATTTTGCCAGTTTGTAGCGCGCAGCTTGGGCAAGCTCTACCTGAGTAAAAGGCGTTAGCTCCCATTCTCCCTTTTGATTCTCAGAGATGTTTACCCACGCCCTCTGTTTCGTGCCGTCTTTGTTGGCAGCAGAGAAACACAGCCAATATCCTTCGCCCTCTTTGTACCGAATGGAGTGCAACCGAGGGTCGCTTGAAGGCGCAGGGAGGCCTATACTTCGCGAACTCCCGAGCTTTTCCCCATTCGGGAAGGGAAAATTATTCTGTGTCGCTCCGTTCTTTCCAATAAGCTCAAGGCATGGGAGGCCATCCCGGAACTTTATCTCGCCAGCGTCTTTTGCAAGTTTGTAGCTGCGAGCCAGCTCTTCAGCGAATAATTGCGAAGAAGTTTTTAACTCCCATTTTCCAGGGCTCGTCTCGCAAAGTAGTACTTCTACCTCGCTCCTTGCGCCCTTTTTGTCAGCCGCAGAGAAGCACAGCCAATATCCTTCGCCCTCTTTGAAACGAATGGAGTACAGACGGGGGTCGCTTGATGGTTGGGGGAGGCCAATACCTCGATTATCCCCGTGCTTTTCCCCATTCGGGAGCGGAAAATTTATCTGTGTCCCTCCCTTCGTTCCAATTAGCTCAGGGCATGGGAGGCCCTGTGGGAATGTTACCTTGCCCCGTAATTTTGCGAGTTTATAGCGCGCAGCTTGGGCAAGCTCTACCTGAGTAAAAGGCGATAGCTCCCATACTCCCTTTTGATTCTCAGAGATGTTTACCCACGCCCTCTGTTTCGTGCCGTCTTTGTTGGCAGCAGAGAAACACAGCCAATATCCTTCGCCCTCTTTGTACCGA
>JBIKWF010000197.1:0-4273 GCA_044356455.1 Bdellovibrionota bacterium
AAGATTCTGTGCGGGGGCTCTCGCGCAGTTCTGCATGATCGCTGCAAGGACGGATACTTTGTTACGCCAACCGTCATTGAAGGGCTCTCTCCATCCAGCCGCACAAATCAAGAAGAGATATTTGGCCCCGTAGTAACTCTTACGCCCTTCGACTCCGAGGATGAGGTAGTGTCCTTCGCAAATTCAACCCGCTATGGCCTTGCCGCAAATGTCTGGACTAAGGACCGTGATAAGGCACATCGCGTCGCCCACAATCTTGAAAGTGGCATCGTCTGGATTAATTGTTGGATGCTGAGGGATCTCCGAACTCCCTTTGGTGGCGTCAAAGACTCTGGCGTAGGCCGAGAGGGAGGGGACGAAGCGCTTCGCTTCTTCACCAAAGCGCCTAAGACCATCTCATGGAATTCTCCTGCATAGCCTGCTTTCCCCTCGCAAAACGGTACTTTGACTATGAAAATTTACTGCTGCGGCTCAGCCAATCTCGACTTTGTCTATCGCATGCCTCACTTTGTCAGGCCTGGGGAAACGATTGCTGCGACCGAGCGAAGTGTGTACTGCGGGGGAAAGGGGCTCAATCAAGCGATTGCCCTGGCGCGTGCGGGGCTTTCCGTTTCTTTTGTAGGAAGAATCGGGGCTGATGGCTCCCAGCTCCTTCGGCGTCTTAGCGCAGAAGGCATCGACACTTCCCTATGCCAAGAAGTCGAGCTCCCTACAGGACATGCAGTTATACAAGTAACGGACCAAGGCGAGAACAATATCATTCTTTTTCCTGGCGCTAATCATTCATTTACCAGCAAAGACCCTATTGAAGTGCTTGCCTCGGCCCAGCATGGCGACTTTCTTGTGCTTCAAAATGAAGTGAGCTGCGTCAATGATTTCATTGTGCATGGCCGCGCCAAAGGTATGAAGATTATCTTCACCCCTTCCCCCATGAGCGAAGCAGTGAAGAGCTATTCCTTGGAAGCCGTCGATTTTCTCTTTCTTAACGAGGTCGAGCTAAAAGAACTTACAGGATTTGACTCGGTAGATGCGGGCATAACCTCCCTCGGGAAGCGCATGCCCAGCTCACAGATAGTAGTAACCCTGGGGGAGAAAGGGGCTGTGCACTGGCATCAAGGGACCCAGATTTTTCAAGACGCTATCGAAGTTAAAGTTGTCGACACTACTGCGGCGGGAGACACGTTTCTTGGATTCTTTATGGCGTCTTACCTCTCGGGCGATTCGGCTCGAGCTTCCCTTGAGCGAGCGGCAAAGGCAGCGTCCATCTGCGTCTCTCGCGCCGGGGCCTCAGATTCTATCCCACGGCTTTTGGAGCTACAGGAGTCCGCCGCTCGCAGCAAATAGCATACCGGCTGAAGGTGATGTTTTGGTCGCAACCCTACTCATGAGGGGATCTCTGGAAAAGCATGGGAATCTATTTATATCTCTGTGAACTCTGTGTCCAATGTGGTTTTTCCATAATTGGATCAACCACAGAGAGCACGGAGGTACTCAGAGGTGTATTAAGAAAGGAGGTATTTCAGAGGTTCCTTAGGAGTCTGTCCAAAATGAAGATTCATGTTCCTACGGGACACACTCCTAGCTCAGTTTCTCGACCAAGGCCTTGATCTCAAGAGCAAGACGAGGAGAGTAGCCTCGGTTGTCGAACCAAACCATCTTACCGCCCTTATCAAGCACCACTACCTGCGCATTGCGCGGATTCTCATTGCCAAGTACTTCCTGGATCTTTTCCCCATCCTCGAAAACGGTTACGACTGAAGGCCAATCTTCGCTTGGAATCCCCTCTTTCATCCCTGAGCTAATGACCTCGGAAAGAAGCGAAGGCACAAAGCCCGTAATGGTGGGAACCTCGAGAAGCTTCGCCTCCACCTTGGCCTGCGCAAGTCCTAACGCCCAGCGGTCTACATCAAACTGCGCATTCTGTTTGTATGCGATAAGGAGAATCGCGGGAGCGCCGAGAGTTTCGGCTGGGAGCTCAATCTTCTTTCCGTCAAGTGAAGAGCCATATACCACGGGGAAGCTTTTATCCTTGTAAGGACTAACTGGGATAGAAGATGAACATCCAGTGAGAAAACTAAAAGAAGCGCTGCACAAAAGCAGATAGGAAAGAGCTGCGGTGGTTATTTTTTTCATTACACTAGTTCCTCCTTGAGGAGATTACTCAAGCATTGTCGCCTTCAACGCTATATCAGCCTGCCGTGAAGCGCCACAGTGCGGCCAGCCTTCACGAACCATCCTTTGACCGCGCACGAGAGAGCTACAACACAGAGAACTATTTTCTTGCATTCCCTCTTCGGCCTTAGGACACTGAGTGGGATCGAAGCACAAGAGGGAAAGCAAGACGCATGGATATTCATGGCACCGATCGCACCTATTGGAAGCGCTGCAGTAGCTGCAAAAAAGAACTAGGCTTTGGGGCCAAACACTACGTTTGCTCGGTAAGCACCTGCCGTGGGAAGAGAACTGGCTATGTATTCTGTTCCGTGCCTTGCTGGGACGCCCATCTTGGCTACGCAAATCATCGTAGCGCCTTTGCGGAAGACGCACAGGCCCCCGGGAAGGAAGAATATCTGCGCATTCTCGCCAGCGAGGGCGACGACTCAGCCCCACGCAGGAAAATCATACAGGACATAGCCAAACCCTCCGTATCTTTAGCGAAATCATCTGGCTCCGCCTCTGCGAGCGATTCACCTTCTAACGGGCCTTCTATCCCTGCAAGTCTAAGTGCGCAAAGAGTGCTTGCTCCCGACCTATCGAATATCGAAACCTTGGTCGTCGTATCCAAGGTCAAGAAGCTGGTTAAAGATCTCTCTGAATTCAATACCAGCGAGTGCGCGATTGATGCTCTCACCGCCCAGATAGTGACTGCCTGCAAAAGGGCCGTGGAACATGCCCGGGAGGCGGGACGGAAGACTGTTATGGGAAGGGACATCAAGTAAGCTCAGCGCCCCTCGGCCCCTGAGAGGTTTTGGCCACTAGGCTAGTCAGGGACCAAACACTTGGAGTACTGTAGCAGGTGAAAAGTTTCGAACGAGGAGTAGCACTATGCAAGCATCTGAGATTATGACTCGCCACCCAGAGGTCATCGAACACTCCGAGCCAATTCGAAACGCTCTTGAGCGTTTCCACGACAACGACTTCCGCCATCTGCCTGTCATGCGCGAAGGTCAGCTCATCGGAATTTTGAGCAGCCGCGATGTTCGAGGGCTCTCTTTTCTTTCCCACGATGCACGCTACGAAAAACTTCTCGACAAACCTGTCTCAGGCTTCATGTCCACGGGACTTGTCACGGTGAATGAAGGCTCCGAAGTCAGTGAGCTGCTCGATATTTTTATTGAGGGCAAAGTCGGCGCAGTGCCGGTGATTGATGGCCACACCAATAAACTCGTGGGGATAGTAAGCTACATCGACGTGCTTACCGCCCTTAGGGGAACATTGGATTAGCGCCCTCTAGTGAACGGGGAAAGGCAGATAGCCGCTTCATGGTAGTTTTGCCTATGCACACATCGACGAGCCGACCAACGCGCTTCCATATGGACTCTTGCACATACGGCAAACCGTATTTCTCGCAGAGGGCCTCAACTTTTGGCTGAATCTCTCGGTATTTGGTCATGGGCAAATCGGGGAAAAGATGATGCTCAATCTGATAATTCAGCCAAATGCTCATGTAGTCCGTGAACTCAGTTCCACAGTGGTAGTTGGCTGAGCCGAGCACTTGAGTCACGTAAAACTGCTCCTTCCCTTGATAGTGGAAGTCGAAACGATAGAGATCGTCCGCACTATGATTTGGCGCCACCACCAAGAATGAGTGCACGTTGGCGAATACCTCTGCAAGCAGTCTGTTCAAAAAGACACTAAGCACTGCCCATTCACCGAGAGGAGAGAAGAGCAAAGGGACAAGTACAAAGTTGAAGCTCGCGTAGGGCAAGTAGCAACGCGCCCAGAGTGCGCGCACGCTCTTATTACGGAAGTCGAAAATATTCTTAAAACTAATAAAGCCAATATGCTCGTGGCGAAGGCGCTTTCTGAAGGTGGGATCGAGCACACTAGTCGTGTTTGGCGCATAGTAGGTGAACTTCCAGGTCATGGCCGTAAGGGCAATGAACGTGCGCTTCACGAAATAGGGAATCTTCAGGGCTCGCAGATATTCTAAATAACGCTCCACCACATCGGGGTCGGCTTCCTCGCCTGTATTATAGTGATGCAGCGTGTTGTGCTCATGATCCCACGCCGTGGGATGAATCCAATCAAACCAATCAATAAACCTTCTCCA
>JBIKWF010000198.1:0-4249 GCA_044356455.1 Bdellovibrionota bacterium
AGACCGCGGAGTGTTCGCCTGCAAATTTGTAACTTTCTAGGTGGTACCAGGATTTTGTTTGCGAATGTTCAGGATTACTAGCAATTATGCTAAGGCACATAGCTGAGCAAAATCTCGATTCTATCTCCCCTCCGCGGTCTCCGTGTCTCCGCGCTAATCCCTTCTTAACCCTATCTACAGAGTTTCCTCGAACATTCTAGTAGGAAGAGAACATATTAGCGTCCCGGCTCCGGGAACCACTCAAGAATCAATCTACCCTGCACAGGGAGTGTAACCCAGCCGCCAGATTTCAATTTAAACTTAGATATTTAGATTCTGTGTCCGTTGGTATTGGAATACCAACGGACACACGTCCACGGGTATTAAAGCGCTAAACTTCAAAGGCAGAGGGTATTGGTTACCCCCGGAACGGCAACGCTACACCCGCAAACTCAATTAGTGATGAGGCGCTACTTCTTCCCCGAGCAGCCGCAAGACTCACCCGCGCCGCACGAAGCCTTTTCCTTCTTTTCGCTGCAACCACAGGATCCAGACTCGCCGCACTGGCAGTCACCTTTGCTGCACTTAGAACAATCTGCGCACTTACTGCAGACACAAGCCTTGCCACCTGGCGCAGCAGCATCACCCTTCGACGACATCGAGCAACCCCCTAGGGCGAGAGCAAGAACAAGAACCGCAATTGGAGCAATCTTTACCATACTATCCTCCTACAAAAATTGAGGTCTCTAGCTACCGAAACCTGGTCTCACAAACATTATATCGCAGCCTGCTCGGCCACAACATTGGGGCGCGAGGTCATGGCGCGGTCCCAGAATTCGCGGGTCCCAGTCATCAGACGAGGACCAACTCTTGAAATTACTTCCCTGGCCAAGGCGTTGGCGCCGTGGGCAGCCTGAGGAGCAGCCACCCCAGAGGTAATGCCGTAGAAGAAGGAACCCGCAAACATATCCCCTGCTCCCGTCAAATCAACGGGCACACACTTGGTCGTGGGAACATGCTGCACCACTCCGTCATGAGCGACATACGCGCCTTCGGCTCCAGCCGTAATAACCACCGAGGCAAATCGCTTACGCAACGAGTCAAAAGCCTCTTTCGGAGTCTTCGTACCTGAAAGCGCAGGTCCCTCAACTTCATTTGCAAACAAGAGATCAACCGAAGGAAGCACCGCTTCAAGAGCCTCTCGCTGAAGATTTACCACAATGGAATCAGAAACGGTGAGCGCAATTTTTGTCCCTGCACTCTTAGCGTCAGCAATCGCCTTGTGAATTGCCGCGTGAATTTCTGGTCCAAGCAAAAAGAGGTAGCCTTCAATAAAGAGCCAACGACTCGCGGCGATGACTTCTGTCTTCACATGCTGAGCACGCAGCTGGGGAGCAACGCCGGGGTACCAACGCATGGTACGCTTACCGTCTGGAGTGACGAGAACAAAAGCGCTCGAAGTAGTAGCCCCGGGAATCGCAGTGGTGCCTAAGTTAATTCCAAGATCGCGGCACTCTTTCTGGTAATGTTTGCCAATCTCATCATCACCAGTCACGCAGACAAAGGCCGAGCGCCCTCCAAGCTGAGCGAGCGCAATCATAGAGTTTCCAACTGAGCCTCCGCTTAGCAATTTTTGCGGCACGTTTTTAAGAAGCTGAGTCACGCGGGCGTGCTCAGCGTCGTCAATCATTCCATACGACTCAACGGGGTAGCCAACCTTGGCGAAGTCACTCTCGGGCGTTTGATAGATCACATCTACTATTGCGCTACCAAATCCACACACATCGTAAAGCTTCGCGGCCATAACTCTCTCACCATTCAATTATATGTCTGACACGGGCCCCACCTACCTGTAGGGAGCGGCGCATCCAAAGTGGCCGCTTTTAAAGCGGCGATATTGGCCCCGTTATTAGGCCAGAAGCTCTATCAGGTAGTTCATTTCATCTGTCATTGCAAGCATTTAGGGCGAATTTAGGTCATCCAGGGCAGCGCTCCCCTCAAGCCCCTAGTGCCTCTGCCTCCTACTTGGCTACAGTGCCCTGCATGAACGCATCCCCCGTATCAATTAGGTCCAAGTTCCCCGGCATGGGGACTAACATTTTTACTGCCATGAATCTCGTCGCACAGGAGTATCAGGCAGTTAACCTTGCTCAGGGATTCCCAAGCTTTGACTGCCCCCTTGAGCTACGGGAATACGTGGCTCAGGCTCTGCAGTCCGGGAAAAATCAGTATGCGCCGATGCCAGGGCTTCCTGAGCTTCGCGAGGCCATCTCAGAAAAGGTCGCTCTGCTGTATGGGCGCCGTTATGATCCAGCAACAGAGATTACTATAACTCCGGGGGGCCACACGGCACTTACCTCTGCTGCCATGTCGATACTTCATCCGGGAGATGAGGCAATAATATTTGACCCAAGCTTTGACTGCTTTGCTCCTATCGTCACACTCTGCGGAGCGACTCCCGTTATCGTCAATCTCACCTTCCCGGAGTATGCGATACCTTGGGACGAGGTCGCAAAGCGCATTACTCCGCGCACTCGGCTGATATGGATAAATACGCCTCACAATCCCACAGGCTCAGTTCTTAGCGCGGCCGACCTTGAGAAGCTCACCAGTCTTGTGCGCGGCACCAACATCGTAGTGCTGAGCGATGAAGTTTACGAACACATCACTTTTGATGGCCAGCAACATCAGAGTGTGTGCCGCTTTCCGGAGCTCGCCGAAAGAAGCCTGTCCGTTTACTCATTTGGGAAGGTGTATCACGCGACGGGGTGGAAGATTGGATACTGCCTTGGACCTCAATATCTGATGAATGAGTTCCGCAAGATTCATCAAATGATAACGTTCACCACAAATCACCCCATGCAATGGGGACTCTCGCAGTTCCTCAAGAATCGCGAGCACTACCTAGGACTCCCGGCGTTTTATCAGCAAAAGCGCGATCACTTTTTAGCAGGGCTTAAAGGCTCTCGCTTTCAAGTGGTGCCCTGTCAGGGGAGCTACTTTCAGTGCCTTTCCTACGCTGCCATCAGCGACGAACCAGAAATGGAGTTCGCGAAACGCCTTGCGCGCGAGGCAAAGGTCGCGGCGATTCCCCTTTCTGCATTTTACAAAGACGGAACTGACAACAAGATGCTCCGATTTTGTTTCGCGAAGTCGAATGAGATTCTTGAAACAGCAACAGCCGCACTTAAAAGGGTGTAGCTCAAGGGCAGCAGATGAAACCACACTTAGAAACTCGCTTCATTCAATCAGACACCATCTGGGAAGATAGCGCCGCGAACTTACGCAATCTAGATGCACTTCTAAGCTCTTCCCAGTCCCAGGGGCCTGCGGCAGATATCATCGTGCTCCCTGAAACTTTTAGCAGCGGCTTTTCCATGAATGCCTCTCACCTGGCGGAAACCATGGATGGGCGTGTCGTTGAGTGGATGAAAGAGAACGCCGCCCACTATTCTGCGGTCATTACCGGAAGCGTCATAATCCAGGAGAATAAGCAGTATTATAACCGACTCCTTTGGGTGACGCCTTCTGGGGGCGTTGAATTCTACAATAAGCGCCATCTTTTTTCTCTTATGGGAGAGCATCTTTCTTATGCGCCCGGAAATGAACGCAAGGTCTTCTTGCGGGAAGGTTGGAGGATCTGCCCACAGATTTGTTATGACCTGCGTTTCCCCGTGTGGTGCCGTAACCAAGGGGACTACGATGCACTCGTGTTTGTTGCAAACTGGCCAAGCGTAAGGCACCTCGCATGGAAGACTTTGCTTCGCGCACGGGCTATAGAGAATCAGTCCTACGTGCTTGGGGTAAATCGTTCAGGAGTGGACGGAAACAAGATAGATTTTGGTGGCTGCTCTCTTGCCTTCGATCCGCTTGGCGAGCCACTTGCTGAACTTGGGTCTTCTCAAGCTTCTTTCCAAATTTCGCTTGATGCGAATCGGCTGAAGGAAGTCAGACAGAAGTTTCCGTTTTTGAATGATCGCGATTCGTTTGCGCTTACCTCAGCTTAGAATTGAGGTCTTTCAGAGCTCCGCTAAGCCCCTGAAACAACAAGAGGTGACTATGTTGTTTCTGCGTGAATCAAAAGGGCCCAAGAAGCAGATATGTCTTAGGGAACCTCTGAAAAACCTTAATACACCTCTGTGTACCGCCGGGTAGACCCGGCGGGAGGGAAGCCCCCTGACCGCCGAAGCCCCCCACAGACCCGTACGTGCGCAATTAACGCATACGGTTCCTCAAGGGTAACATTTACTGCTGCACCGCGTATCATATT
>JBIKWF010000109.1:0-14787 GCA_044356455.1 Bdellovibrionota bacterium
GTTCGGCTCTGCTCTTCATGCACCTGCCCTCCTTCTCGGCAGGGCTCTTCTCTCAAAAAAACTCCCCACTCTCTACCTGAGCGCGGGAGGACGGATACCAATGATACGAGAGAACTGTTGGTTAGCAGCAATAAAATTCATTGTATTGGCCATGCTCTCTTTGGGGTTACTGAATACCACTAGCTCTCATGCTGAAGATGGCCCAACAGAAGAGTCTCTGGAGATCGGGCGCCAGCTCGGCGCACTAATGGAGCACCTACTATCAGGCGGGGGCAAGGAGACCGAGCCAGCGGCGGAACCTACTACTCCTCCAGCCCCATTCGCGACAGCGACACCGGGGCCATATAGGGGAGACTGCCCGGAAGGCCAATACTTGCTTTGGAATGGGATTTGTATCGGAAAGAATCGACCACTTCGTCCGAACCACCCGCGCGACTTTGAATTCAAAGTTTGCTTCAAGTTTCGTGGTTCATTGTTTTGTGCTCCTGGTTACCTTGAGTGCGTGACGACCGCGGATGGCAAAAAGACCTGCACCCTTAAAGTAATCACGCCTCCTTTCATTCCGAATGTAGAATGCCACTTTTCCGAAAGTCCGGATGGAGGCACTGACGTTCATTGCACGCACCCAGGTCAATATCAGCCTCTTGAAAGAAAAGTTACGCCAGGACACATCACTTACCCTGGAGACGGAAAAGGGTGCTTCACCCGCCAGGGTGAGCGCACACCTAATTGCTTCGAGCCGGATGATATAAAGAAAATTCCGTTCGCTCCTGAGCTGCTCCCTAAGCTGCCCGGCTATCCAATTGGAGAACCGGGGTATGCGATGCCAAATCCGGAGTCTTCTACTGCCAAGCATAGCAGTGCGTCAGCTCCTGAAACGGTCCAGTGGTAAACAGCAAACTGGTACACCCCAACTTTTTCCACGTCGGTTTTGGAGCGACTCTCGGTCGCATCCTGAACAAATTCAACATGATAGCCTGGCGGAATATGCCGCAGAGTTAATCTGGGTCTTACTCGAAAACTTGGGGTGTACCAGCTTCTGCACCACCGTTTCGGGGTCCACTAGTGACCGCACCTTGATCAACATTTCGATTGCAAGCTCAGGTTCTAATAACTCTGATTTTGAGAATTCCACAACCGCAGCAGCAAAATCATCCATGTTAGGAATTTGCTGCCTCGTAACCTCATTGAGGAGGCCTCGGAAGACTTCAACACTGTGCGGTTCTGGTTTAACCTGTGAACTGCTTTCGATTTCGGTTAACAACCTCACTAGCTCTGTGTAAATTAGACTTGCAACTTTGCATTTCCCACCGATGTTAGAAAGGTTGCGAGCAAGTGTAGAGTAAGCGATGAGTTGATCGTTGGGATTAGTAAGGCGTGCGGCCAGATCAGTTCCGGCAATCACCAGTGCGATTTGGTCCTGGCTGCGAAGTGACTGCTTGCTCTCAAACGCATTCACAAGATTTCCCCAGCTTGTTTGGACATCTTGGCTCGGCAGATCAACACCGAAGTCCTCCAACACTTGGCTCGTGGTGCGAGTTTGGTAAATGCCGAGAGCGCCATTAAGTCTTTTGATGCCCCTGACAAGCGAGAGCACTGACGCTACTCCCCCGGAAACTACTGTTGCTATACTGGTAGTGAATAGAACGGCGAAGCCGCTCATTCCGAGAAGCATATTATGTCCGCCCGACGCAATTCCCCAGTCTGCAAGATTACTTCCCCCTACAAAGCAGGCCCATCCCAAGCCAGCAGCCGATGCCGCGACGAGTGGCGACGTAGCAATCGACGCTAACCCAGAGAGCATTTCCTTCGTTCTTGTTCGTTGGAGGTCGCTAAAGCGGTCGGGAACCGAGAGAAGCGAAGCTTTCTTCTCGACCGCACCTGACGGGTCATCATGAGGGCATGATGGAAATGTTGCGGTGACTAGTGACGGTAGAGGTGCTGGCGCGTCGCCTAGCGCTTTGGCCCAGCCCCTAGCTTCTGGTCGGTGAGTTTCGGTAAGCATATGTAGGTTATGCTTACGGCGTAAAGTCTACGCGCTTCTGCTCACTTCCCCTCTAAGCTCAAGAAAATGTTACCGAGGAGCGTCCAGAGGGAGCACCTTAGGATACCCATTGTCCCCTATGTCTGGACTCGAGTTCCAGCTATTTGATTGGTGATTCCAAATTGTTAGCAGCACCGAAGGAATCTCAGGTAACTCTCGTGGTTACTAAGATTGGGTGTCCCACAGGGCAATTCTCAAGTGACGCGGAGGACGCAGGGTACGCGGAGGGTGAGTTTTTCAGAGGCTCCTTAGGAGAGCTGCGTAAGCAATCTAACTACTCCTCGTTCCCTTTCATTGCTGGAGCTCAGCAGCCTCCCCCTGGTTTCCAAGAGTGTTGCTCATTAGGTGCCGAATCTTCAGCCACTTACCAGAAAAGACGACATTTTAAAGGTAGGGTAAGGACTGCCCTGCGTAAGACCAGGCACTGGACGCCGCTATGCCGTTAACGATCGGATCTAACATCAGCGCTCTGCAAACCCAGCGTGGCTTGAATCAAGCCAGCACGGCGCTGTCCCGTGCGCTGAATCGCCTTGCGTCCGGCTCCCGAATTACCACCGCCTCTGATGATGCTGCCGGGCTCTCTGTTGCCGACCAGCTTCGCAATAAGGGCCGTCTTTACGATACAGCGCTTCGTAACATCAATGACGGGATATCTGTGCTTAGCATTATCTCCGATACCCTTGGCAATCAGAAGTCTTTGGTGCAGCGCATGATTGAGCTGGCCGAACAATCGGCGAATGGGACCTTTTCGAGCGCTCAGCGTGATACCCTGAGCGCTGAGTACCGGCAACTTATGCAGGAATTCGGTCGGCTCGGCGACTCAACGTTCTTTAATGGTCGCAGTCTCATGCTTGGGGGCAGAGGAAGCAGTAATCCAGCATCGCTCCTCTTGCAGCTTGGGATCGATGGCGGGGCGGCGTCTCGGCTTGGGATCTCACTTGCCGACACCGGAACCCTGAGCGGCGTAATTGCCGAGTACAGCGCGCTAGGATCGGCCAGCTCGGTGGTAACTGGTGCAGAATACGAATCGTTTGATGCATTAATGGATGCGGTCCAAAATAAAGCAGTAAATCTCACTGTCAAGGACAGTCAGGGAGTGGATCGCGATATCGTGCTCGCATTCAGATACCAGTATTCGAATGGAACGTACGAGGCAGTGGTGTTTCAACGGCGTGTAGACATTGGAGACCCTGGCTATGAGCACATTTTGGAGCAGGCTTTAAGCAGCGATCCTGATAGCTGGTATGCAATGTCAGGAGTAGCGGTATCAGTTAACTCGGCGACTGGCATAGCGAGTGGTACTGGAACCATTTCGGTTAACCTAAACTTCGCCAATGGAACTGCTACTGGCGCGCTGTCGGTAGATTTGCGTGGCCTGCGATTTCTCTCTCCTATTAGTGCCCCACCACCAGTCGGAACAACCGACCGCACAAGCAACGATGGGATAACCAGTATCGAGTTTACCGGCGTTGAGAATGTGAGTCGTAGCCGAGCAGCCTTGGATATTTTGCGCAACCGACTCGACCAACTTTCTCTATTTCAAGGGAATATCGGAGCTAACCAGAGTCGCTTAACGGCGGCGCTTGAGGTGGCTAGAGCTTCAGGCGAGAATACTAAGGGAGCGGAATCCCGCATCCGCGACACCGATGTCGCTTCGGACTCCGCGATTCTTGTCGCGAGTCAAATTCGCCAATCGGTAGCAACTTCGGTTCTTGCCCAGGCCAATCAGCAAACACAATTAGCGCTCAGCCTGCTGCGCTTTTAATGTGAAAATATCGAACTCTTCCTCAGGAAGACCTGAAAAACTTTCTTTTTGAACTCCGTGTTCCCCGTGGTGAATTTCTTCATGTTCACACTTGGGACACCCACTTTTTGTTCATTGAGGGCCCGCGAGCTCGAAACCTTTTCACTAACCATTCGAAATGATGAGCCATAGCATCGAATTGCTACCTTGTGCGTGATCGTGGAGTCATTGGGTGTCCCAGGGGGAAACCTTCAGGGGGAGCTCACTAGGGGAGCGGCTCATTTCTTCTCGCGTTCCCAGCCTTCTGTGCTGCTCCGCATGATACGCGTGGTGGAATACATAAGGTGCTCCCATGCGTTCGGGCTACCTTCAGCACGGTAATGTTCTTCCATTTCCCCGAAGGCGGCCATCGCTTCGGTTCCATAACGTCGCAGCAAAGCCTCAAAGTGTTGAATGAAGTTTGAGGGTAATCCTCGCATTCCAAATTTGAATGCATCAACGAGTTTTGGGAGTAGTTCTGCAGAAGGCTGAGCTTCAGCCTCCGCAAGAAGTTTTATGCAGCCGTGAATTCCCGAGCGCTGCAGTTCAAGTTCTTCTGGTTTTGTGGGAGACCAATAAACAAGCTCATTAAGCGCGGTCGCGACCCAACTCGAATCCCCTTGCACCTTCGTGGGCAGGTTTGAAAGTCTATCCATGCAGAAGGCAATCTGTTCCGGTGACCGGCCAGCTTCTGTGAGACGGCGAAGAGACGGATGGAGAAGCTCGTTCTCACAATCGAGCATTTCAGTTGCCCGCAAACGAATTGTTTGCCGCGGTTCAGTTTGAGCTCCCATTAGTCCAAGCGCTGTTTCTAAAAGCGCATCCACTCCAGTCTGATCAAGGGCCGCAAAAACCATCTTCGCTGAGCGCTCATAGATAAAGGGGCTTAAGCCGGGACCCACCACGGTATTTGGCGGCAGCTCCTCCGCGCCCCAGAGCCGCAGCACCTCAGCAAAGTCTTCAGTCATGTAGTCTGACTTGTCGTGACAAAGAATCGCTTCGACCGCCTGGGGGCCCATTGCAGCGAGCGCCACTACTGCGCCGCGCCGATGTGACTTATCGGCGTCAAAGAGGTCCAAAATTATCTTGTCAGGTGCACCCTGGTGACGGTCGTAGAGCATTGCCGCCTTCAGAAACACTTCACGGGGGAGGTCACCTACGTACGCGGCTCGACCGGAAACGTCTCGAATTGCTGGTAGCGCTTGATTGGCTTGGTGAACGAATTCACGGTCCTCGAGCCCGCCTATTTTCCCAATCGTTCCGACGCAAACGGACTGCACGCGCTGCCTAGGGGCTGGAATGACATTGGGAGGCAGGGAATCCGAAAAAGAACAGTTCGTCCACGGGTATTGCGGAAGCCTCGCGGGAGCGTCTCCTATCTTGAGAAGGAACGGCCTTTCGTGCCGAACCATACTACCGAGAGCTACGCGATCGTCCCGGGTCTGTACAAAGGGCTTGAGCCCGAAACGTTCTCCAAGCGCCAAAAGAACTTCCTCTGAACGTTCGATACCCAAGCCATTGGCTCCGCGAAAGCAGCGCATCTCTCCAAGAGGCGTTACCAGCGACACCTCGTGCAAAGTCGAATAGGCAAAGTGAAAACGCAGAAGGGGAGCACTTCCTGCGGCCACCCGCGCTCCATATTTCTCTACGGGCGCGAAGAGCTCAAAATCGTCGCCATCTTTTCCTCCCGAGCTTGGAAGTCTGCATTCTTTGGTCAAGAAGCGGTACAACGCTTCGCTGAGAGCGTGGCAGTCTGACAATGTAGTTCTAAGAGTTTGAGCATTTGCAGGTTCTTCTTTGCGCAGGAGTGCCGCGCCAATACCGGGGGGCAGCACATAGGTAAGTGCGTTCCCAAGGTCGCGCGCGGTAGCCCACGCGATTCTCTCGCGCGCGAGAAGTACATTCTGATGAAAGACTTCTACCTCAGTAGCATCGTTTGGGAATGCGGCGCGGTAGTCTGCTAATTTAGGGTTGTCGCCAATCTTTTCTTCAATCGTGATTATATTTTGGCGGCGAAGCTCTCTGTCGTCTTGAGTGAGTCCATCGCGAAAGTAAGGATCCTGCGTGAGCGAGGTAAGGTGTTCAAAGAGATGCCGAGGTGAAAATCGTTCAGGCAGCTCTGTCATCGCTCGTGCAAAGAGTGCTCTCACGAGTTCGTCTGTTGAGGGTGGGAGCGTGCCCTTGGCTCCAAGCGCACGTGCGCGCGCCACCGCGGAGTCTGGTGCGGATAGCGGAACATCTAGGGAATTTTCAAGCCCCGGTTGTTTGGAAGCAGTAGAATGCACACCTGCTATTATGCTGGGTTTAGGTAACTTCGTCTCACAGGCAGGAACTCGGCAACTCTCCGGAATGCCTCGAGTTACCAACTGCGTTTGGAGGCTCATAAGCTACTTCAGCAAACTGGTACACCCCAACTTTTTCCACGTCGGTTTTGGAGCGACTCTCGGTCGCATCCTGAACAAATTCAAAATGATAGCCTGGCGGAATATGCCGCAGAGTTAATCTGGGTCTTATTCGAAAACTTGGGGTGTACCAGCTTCTGCACCGGCCGGCTCCAAGACAAGGACCCTGATCTAAAGCGGAATCTGACGCGTATCAAAAAATGAGGCATTAAAGAGTCTCACCCAAACCACAAACACAGAGAGCGCAGCCAAACCGCTCGAAATAACAACCCGAGTTGTCCGGCTTTTAACTTTCAAAAGGTAGGGTAAAGGAGCCAAACATAGGGCCGCAACTAGTAGGTACAGGGCGCTGTCTGATGCAATCCAGTTGAAGAAGTCGTTAACTTCTGATGTCAACCGCCCGCAGCCGCTGTAGCAAATCTGAGGCCCCGAGCCGTTGGGCGTGAAATATTCATACCTTCTATCTCTTTGGAGCTCGCGTTGAAGAGCGAGCATCAAGAAACAACAAATCAGGTAAACGGCCTGCCACAATAGGACAAACGCAAGCCAGAGGAAGGGTTCTAGTGAGAATAATGAAAACTTCGACCGAGCCGGCATCGAGACATTAGAATCTACCATTACTCAGACCCCTTTCAGATAAGTTTCAGGTGTGCTTTTTGTTGTTATGGAGAAAACGAATAAGTAGGACGCCTGATTCGGACACCCAAGATTTCAGACGTGCCAAATTTCGAAATATCGATTTCCTACAGCAAACTGGTACACCCCAACTTTTTCCACGTCGGTTTTGGAGCGACTCTCGGTCGCATCCTGAACAAATTCAAAATGATAGCCTGGCGGAATATGCCGCAGAGTTAATCTGGGTCTTATTCGAAAACTTGGGGTGTACCAGCTTCTGCACCAGTTATTTAGGCGTGAGCCTTTTCTAACGAAGTGACTTCTGTCCGATGAAAGCGCGAGGCATATCCGTCCGCTATCGCGAATATTTATAGCCTCTCCCACAACAGTTCGAACAGAGCGCACATCGTCTGGTAGTACTGGGGTTGGGTGATCTCAACTGCCATCTGGCTGCCCTCAGCATAGTTGGTTAGAAAAACGGAATCGCGGGCTAGGATGACGTCCGTTTGGAGCGCCGCCTCGCGTGGGACCTCCTTTATCTCGTGATTCGGATTTCGAATTCGGCGGCGATACCAGTCGAGTCGTGGTCCGGAAACGGCGATATCTCGAATACGCGGTTTTGTGCGAGCCGTCTGCTCAAGAAACTTGAGTACGATAGCCCCAACGGCACCAGAGGTAGCACTCTCGGGATCCCAGAATGATCTAAAATCTCCGCTGCAGAGGACGTCCGAGAGCATCACGAGTGCGCCCTTGCCGGATTCTGCGGTGCGGATTCGAAGGTTACCCACTTGCAGGTGCGACCGTCTTTGGATCTTGGGGAGCTCCTCGCTCAGAAGCGTGGCGGCCAGCGCGACGTGGGCAGCTCGTTGCTCCGCCTCTCGCCTCAGTGACTCAACAATCAGGCCCGGATCCGCAGGGACATAGGTCACAATCTTCGTGCTCTGATCTCGGTGCACTAGTCCGCGCTGCTCGAGATTAGTCAGTGATGAATAGACCGTAGAGCGCTTGATCTCTAGGCGGCGTGCGAGGACACCACCCGACGTTGGGCCTGTGGTCATAAGATCCGCGAGGACGGTGCCCTCGGTGGTCGGGATCCCACACCGTTCCAGAAGGTTCACGATAGGTGGATGTTGTCGATCTTTCATCGGCATTTCTATATCACATAATCTACTATAATTAATATAGAATTTATGATTTCTAGCTCATTCGACGAACTTATTTCAGCGGATATTGGAGACTCTCTTCACGACCCGCACTGAAGCGAGGTCTTTAAAGAGGAGTGATATGGAAGCAAATACGGCAGTTCAATCAGGGAGCCTCGCGAATCTTTCTGCACCAGTCACAGCACCGCCAGTGCCGCGGATCGACCCCAACACGGGCTATCCGCTCGAGTCGCGTCTCTGGGTGCTTGGGGGGAGCGATCTCGAAATGAAGGTAATCGCCGGGCTGCTGCGGCTCGCAGGCGAGCGCTTTGTACAGCCGCGTAAAGAATGGGGCAACCACTCCTTTGATCCATCGGATCTCGGGATCGAAATGGTTGCGCGCGAATCCTCGTATCACGGAGGGTTGGATCGCCGAAAGGAGCACCTTCCACGTGAGGGTCTTCCGAGGCTCTACGTCTTCGTTGAGTGTTCGCCTGGCAAAGGTTGGGAAGACACTAATCCAGTAGTTCTCGACCACCATGGCGAGCAATCTCAGTGGCCAGCCGCGGTACTACAGGTGCTGAAGAAGCTCGACTTGCAGATATCTGAACCGACTCGGCGCTTCATCGAGCTGGTCGCGGCGAACGATGTCGCTCATATCGAGGGCATGCGGGCTCTTGGAGCCTCGATCGAGGAAATAGGAAGAATTCGAGCTCTCGATCGTGAGGCCCAGGGCATCGGTATTGAGCACGAGCGCGAAGCGGAGCGCGCCATCGGCAATCGTGTGCAGAAGGATCGACTCACCATTGTGTCTATGGAGCATTCCAAGACCGCAACCGTAACAGATCGGCTCTATGGAAGTTACGACCAGCTCCTGGTCCGCTCAGGCGACGGCGAGGCAAACTTTTTCGGCGATGGCAAACTCTGTGCGGAACTTCAGAAAAGATTCGGCGGCTGGTCAGGCGGTAGTGGTCTCGGCGTGCCAAGTCAGACGGCGTATTGGGGCATGTCAAACGCCGGCGATAATGTTCAGAGTTTTATCGAAGAGCACCTTATGAATGGGGCTTCATGAGCGGCAGCGAAGATGTGACACGCTAGTGTATTGTTACCCGGGGCCTTGGCGCTTAACAGGAGTGAGCACCAAGCCTTGTTTCAGGCCGCATTCGCTTCTGCTTGGGGCGCGCTTAGCGCTCATGCCGCTTCCACAAGGCGCCGAAAACCCTTGCCATTAACCTCGGCGAATCCGCGGGTAGCTGTGAGTAAGTAAATCAATCGTCCTGAGTATCTCCGGAGGGATAGGAGGGTAAGAGCTGAATGAGTTTCAAACTGTTTGAAGTGGGCTGGTAGCGTAGCGACGGTCGTTCGCCGTGGTGGGCTGAAATGAGGGATGTGCCCTGGTTTCGGCTCTGCCTGGTGACCGACAGGCGAGCGATTTGGGATTTTTGGCGTTGTTTTTCGGTGTGTCGAGTGATTGCGGGAACACGGGTTACGCTGCCTGGGGAGTCAAGCGAAGTCGTCAGTGATGGAGAGTTTCTCTAAAGAGAGCGGTCCACGTTCTATGAAGGTTTCAAGCACCTCATCGCGCAGCACGCCGTAAGTCGGCTGAAACCAATCTTCCCAGGCCCGCGGGAGGTCATCCCGTCCGTGGCATACAATCCGGTACAGCGGCGACTCTTCCGGTTGCCTTCGGCGGTAGTGTTGGAGCTTCGCCTGCTACCAGCCCGCCTCCAAACCCTCCTAGGACGTCCTGTGACACACTCCTAGTCGAGGGCCGCTTAAAATGCTAGTTCTTTCGAGTTATTCTTCGGGGAATGTTCCTATGAAATCATTCTGGTACTCAGCCCTCTTCCTGCTCACCCTGCTGTCTGCGAGCACTGCTTCCGCAGCACCCGTCAAGCTCACGGTTGGTTTCATCGCGGCGCTCAGTGGCTCCGCTCAAAGTTACGGGGAGGCAGCTCGCAATGGCTTTGAAATGGCGCTCCGTGAAGTTAGAGACGTTGACGTTGGAGACGGCGCAATTCATGTGATCTACGAGGATGATCAATTCACTCCTGCAAAAACTGTCTCTAGTTTTAACAAACTCGCCAACCTTGATTCAATTGACGTAGCAGTATGCGTAGGCTCAGCCACCTGCAATGCTATCGCTCCACTAGCTCAGTCGCGCGCCATTCCTTTGTTCGGGTGGGCCAGCGATAGAAACGTATCGCTTGGGCGCTCCATGGTGATGCGTACCTATCCGAGTGGTGAGAACGAAGGAAAACGAGCTGTCGAAGAAGCTCTCAGCAAGAACTTCTCAAAAATCGGCATGATCACCACTATCCACGATTATCCTCAATCTTGGCGGGCTGGCGCACTAGAGACTCTTAAGCCTGAAAATTTGGCCTTTGAAACTCAGGTCATGCCTGACCTTAAAGACTTTAGGTCTCTTTTGCTTAAAGCGCGCAGCCGTGGCGCTCAAGATTTATTGCTCTGTACACTTCCCGGTCAAGCGGGGCTAATCGCAAAGCAAGCTCTTGAGTTGGGAATAAAACCAAAAATTGGTGGCTGCGAGTTTCTATCGGATAAAAACGAACTCGCCCTTTCTGGCGGAGCTCTCAAGGGCGGCTGGTTCATCACCGTTCAAGTCGCTCAAGCTTTTCGTGCGAACTACCTTGCTCAGTATAAGAATGACAATGCCATTTCTGGTGCAGTGGTTCACTACGATTTGGGAAAGCTATTACTCAAGGTGGCCGGAAAAGTTACCCGCCAAGAGTTAATTTCTGCGCTATTAAATCTGCGCCAGCATGAGAGCGCGGCTGGAACCGTGCTACTCAAGAACATCGAAGAGGATCGTTACTTTGAATATCCTCTCGTAGCTCAGATGATAGGGTAACGCGTGAATATTCTTTGGATAGCCTTTGTCTGGCCTGAGCCTGACTCCTCAGCAGCAGGCACTCGAACCCAGCAGCTGCTTCTCACGCTGCAAAAGCAAGGCTATCCCGTAACAGTGCTTTCCCCCTGCCAGGACAACAAGTACCGGACAGCGCTCGAGCAGCAGGGTTTTCGCTGTTATCAATGCCCCCCTAATGACGCGCGATTTGATTCATTGCTCAAAGAGATTAATCCTCAGGTGGTCTTCTTCGACCGCTTTATGGTCGAAGAGCAATTCTCTTGGCGGGTTAAAGAGCACTGCCCAGAGGCCCTGCGTGTCTTAGACACTATCGATCTGCACTTTCTGCGGCGCGCTCGCCAACGCGCCTCTGAGCGGGGTGAAAGCGTTCAGAATCTTTGCGACTCCGAGAAGCACTCGACTGACACGCTGCGCGAGCTTTCTGCCATCTATCGCTCTGACCTTTCTCTCATTATTTCTTCTAGCGAGCTTCAACTCCTTCGCCACGAGTTCCAGATTCCGGAGTCTCTCCTTACCCTTTGCGCCATGTCCCGCGCGAAGCTTGAGAACTATCCAACTTTTGAAAATCGCAAAAACTGCGTAGCAATTGGAAATTTTAACCATCCTCCCAATAGAGATAGCGTTGAATTTCTAAGAGAGGATCTCTGGCCACGCATTAAAGGAATTTTGATTGAACGCGGAGTCTCGGCTCCCGAACTTCATATTTACGGCTCATACGCCAGCTCAGAGGTCTTAAAGCTTGATTCCTCAGCGACGGGTTTTCGAATTAAGGGATACACACCAGACGCGGCTCAAACTCTAAGCAACTACCGGGTCAATTTAGCCCCTCTGCGTTTCGGAGCGGGAGTAAAAGGAAAAATTCTCGACGGCTGGGCGGGCGGCACACCTAGCGCCGCAACCCACCTTGCAGCCGAGGGTATGACGATGTGCAAGGAGGGCAGATCACTATTTGGCGGAATTTTAGAGGACTCCGCCGAGCACTTTGTGCAGCGCGCCGCGGATCTTTACTCTGACCAAGTCCTTTGGGAGAAGTCACAAACTGCTGGATTCGAAATACTAGAGGGCTGTTTTAACCCTCTGCGCAATGAGAACCTCTTCATCGAAGTACTTAAAGCCTCGTATGCGATGCGTCATGAGCGGCGCCTTCAGAACACCATCGGCGCCATGCTATGGTATCAAGGTAATCGAAGTACGGAATACTTTTCGCGCTGGATAGAGGAGAAGAACAAAGCCAACGCTTAGGCCTCCTTCCAGGGGGGAGTGCCGCAGCGAATTCGCCCATCAGCGCGCCGAATATTCGTCAAGTACCCTGGATAAGCTCGAAATGGCGTAGACAGGCAGGCAGAGCATATCAGTTTCAATTTCCTTCGTTCCCTCCCCAGTGACCACGCGCTGCTTAACCTTACTTACAAAACTCTTTCGCTCGGAGAGATCAAACCGTACCACAACTTTCGCGCCTTTCGCGGCCACATACTGCCAAAGCGAGCGCATCTTTCCAGTAGCTCCGGATTTGACTTCTACTGGGTAGATGCGCCCTTTCTCGGCGATCAAAAAATCAATCTCGGCCGCGCCCTCTTTGCCTCCTCGCAACCAATAATAGAGCTCTGTCAGCTCAGTATCTCCTCTCCTAAATACCAAATGCTGCGCAATAAACTGCTCAGCCAGGAAGCCCTTGGTGAGTAGCTCCTCTGCTGGGAGCTTAAAAAGCTCCTCCCACTCCAACCCGGTTGCTGCGTTATAAAGACCAACATCTAAGAAGTATAGTTTCATCGTGCTTGGGTCCGCGCAGGCCTTCAATGGCAAACCTGAAGCCTTATTATTACTGGCTGCGTACACCACACTCGCTCTCGCCAAGACCGCGATAGCTTCTCTCACTCGACTAGAATGGGCGCCTGAAAAACTTATTGGGACACCCAATTTCTATAGCCGAGAGTGAGGGCTGAAGTTCCCCTTAAGCGGCTAACGGCCTGAAATAAATAGTCGCCCTGCTTCGGCCTGAATTAGGCAACGGGAAAGAATGGGTGTCCCAGGGGGCTTCCCAGGGGGCTTCCCAGGGGGCTCGATGTCAATTACCGAATCGCCCTCTTGTAGCTCTGCCCTTCCGTAAGGGAGACCTCCCCCTTCTTTGCAACCAAGAAGTCAACGTCGGTAATAGTCGACGAAACGGAGTGGTCATTTACCGAAGGAGAAGTCACCTCGAAATGAAGATAGGATGCGAGTGGCCCTTGGCTAGGCGCTACCGCACCGATAGGAGTTCCCGCTTCAACTTTCTGGCCTAGGCTTACACGATTCGCTCCCGTAGTGATGTAATAATATCTATCTATAGTTCCATCAGCGTTCTCAATATAGAGATGAGCGATGTCGTCGCCTGGGTCATCGAGTTGAACGTCGCTGCCCATAGTGCCGGCAGTAAAATCCACGATAGTGCCCGAACGAGCGGCGAGAACTGTGGTTCCAACCGGGGCCTGGAAGCGGAAACTTGCGTCACTGCCGCCACTTGGCTTGTACAGCAGCTTTGTTGCCCCAAGGAGCTGAAGAGGTAGCAGGAACCTTCCCGTAGGCTCTGCGTTTTGCTTCCCCCAGTCCCAGCTAAACGAATAATTATACTCCCAATCAAACCAGCCTATGAGTTGGCTGTAGGTGCTAATGTAAAGCCTCTGGCAAGGCGCGAGCACGTAGGATGGTTCGGGAAACGTGCCTTCCTTGTAGGGAACCATATTCTTCGCTTCTACCTCAAACGAGGCAGTAACGCTGGAGAACTGCTCATTTTCGAAGTAGAAGCGCACGGAGTTACCATCATCAATTTTCTCCGCGACCACGCATACTCCGCCATGACATTTTCGTTTAACTCGATCGCTGTTTCCCGCGAGAGCTGAGAGAACGGAGAGCACGGCGTCTGCATTACTGTTACTGGAGGCGTTCTGAGAAAAACAAGGTCCACGGCCTTCGACTTCCGAGGGCCTTGCACCGTTCATGGTAGCGCAGCCTGTCGTCAGTGCGGTGGCTGTGAGAAGAATGAGTGCCTTTTTTATACGACTAGCGAGATGCAGCATATGCCTCCAAAGCATCTAGATCGCTCCAGTGATCGGCGGAAAGGGCACATTTCTTTAGTAGATCTAGCCCGTCATGCCCACGGGCCCCAAGGCTGAAATTTGCTGCGGCCGCACCCTTACGCTCAGCTAATTCGGGTCGTTATACTTTATTGAGGGCCTCTGCCACTGCCGGACTAAATTGTTTCCAATGGTGGATACGATCATATACCAACATATCGCAGTGAACGACGTGAGTACCAAACGCCTTACGAATATGCTGCACGATCTGTCCTAGCTCTTGGGGAGTGCGGCAGTGCAGATTAACGCTTAAATCATACGCCCCATGCGCCGTACCTGCGTAATAAACTTCGGGGACTCCACGAAACGCGGCCTGCAGGGCTTGGAGAGTGAGCCCCGGTCGAAGCCTAAAAAGCAAATGATAGCCAGTGAAGCCAAGCCGCTGGTAATCGACGCCGACACCAAAACTTATAATAACCTTCCGCTCGATCAGATGCTGCATGCGGCGACTAACCGTTTGCCTAGAGCAGTCGAGCTTCGCCGCAAGTGAAACAATAGTGGCACGCGGATCATCAGCAAGCGCCTTAAGAAGTCTAATATCAAGTGGGCTCGGATCTTGCCGTTCATAAGTTAATGGCAGCGGCGAACTTCGCCGGGCAAGTATGGCTGCAAAAGACCCATCATCGCGAAATTTTAACTTGGGCAATTGATTGAAATTTGGCAGCAAGTGCGTGAATTCAAGGTCGTCAACTTCTGCGTAAGTAACGTACTCCTGGACCTGATTCTTCAAGCGACTAAATAGATCAGGAAGAATCGCGCTCATCGGCAAGCGCTCGTGAACCTCAACAATTACCTGAGTAT
>JBIKWF010000014.1:0-56709 GCA_044356455.1 Bdellovibrionota bacterium
ACTGGGTGCTGGCTTTCCATGCCTGTATAGAGGGAGCACCAATTTGGCGTAAAGGCGATGCCTGAGCGACTCAATTTCTTTTCCTACTCTGAGGATATCCAGCCCCGAGCAATGGACGCCGCCTGAGCTTCTTCTTGGTTTCTAAAGAGACATACTTGCAGATTATAGGTGATGTCTTCGACGCTCTCCTCTGCCGTGCCGGTGGTGCCACCGACTTCTTCCCAGATCTCTTGTATATCTGGATTAGAAATCTCCACCGAAACGTTCGTTCGCTTCTGACCGACGATGACTTCTATGGTAAACTCGGCGAACAAAGCGCCTTTTACTAACGTCTCTTGCTCTTCCTCCTCTTGGTCAAGATCCTCTTCCTCGTGTTCAAGCGCGCCCTCACACTCAATCTCGTCCTCTGCCAGATCCTCATCAATTTCATCAATCTCAACACCATCGGGAGCTAGCTTCATGAGTAGGTCGTTCACCTCATGAATACTGAGGGAGTGTGAGCCGCGTGGTGCAAGAACGATGGTGCGTTCTAAGCTATCGTCATCCGCGGTTGAGTGGTCTACCAAAACAAGAAGTTCGCGGCATTTTTTTATATTGCCGAGCGCCATATTGATTTGCTCGATTTCGGGTGAGAGAGGCGCGACGAGGTCCTCTTTACCATCTGCACCGGATGGAGTCTTGGGCTTCTCGCGCGGATCGTTTGAAGGGCTCATAAAGGATCCAGATTCGGATAAAAACTCTCTTTGCCGAGCAAGCCCATGGCGTAGGGTCGTAGTCCTCTCGCGAAGGGCGCTCCATATTACATGGGGCTCAGTATGGTTCAACAGAGGGGGCTCACGGAGTGAATTCGATTATTCCCCAAGATAGGCTTCGCGCACGCGCGAATCTGTTCTTAAGGTAGAGGTGGGGCCCTCAAGGACTATCTCGCCAGTTTCGAGAACATAGCCTCGATTTGCCAGCGATAGCGCAAGGTGGGCGTTTTGCTCGACAAGAACTACGGTCATGCCCAGTGAATTAAGCTGCTGAATAGCAAGGAAAATTTTCTGGGCGAGCAGGGGGGCTACGCCCATCGAGGGTTCGTCCATAAGCAAAAGCCGCGGGGCACTCATGAGCGCTCTTCCGATAGCGAGCATCTGCTGCTCTCCACCCGAAAGAGTCCCCCCGAGCTGGCTACGACGATTTTTAAGGATAGGGAAAAGAGAAAAAATAGTTTCGTACTCATTTGAGAGATTCGCGTTTTTAGGTCGGGAGTAGGCCCCGAGCTCTAGGTTCTCAAGGACGGTGAGACGCGAAAAAATTTGGCGGCCCTCAGGGACGTGGGCTAGGCCACTCGCTGGAAGCTCGTGGGCTTCTAGGGAAGCAAGGTCTAGGTCACCGAAACGTAGTGCGCCACTGTTAGGGGGGATGAGCCTTGAGATGCAGCGCAGGAGAGTAGTCTTTCCCGCTCCATTAGCTCCAATGATGGTAACAATTTCGCCCTTGTTTACGTGGAGCGAGATGCCTTTAAGCACCTCAACTTGCCCATACCCGGCATGCAGATTTGAAATGCCAAGGATTTCTGATGTCATGCGTGCTGGGCTCCGGTCCCAAGATACGCTTCTATAACTTTAGGATTACTGCGCACCTCGCGCGGGGTGCCTTCAGCGATGAGGTTTCCGTAGTCGAGCACTGCTACGCGGTCAGAAACGCCCATGACGACCTTCATATCATGCTCAATGAGAACCACGGTAATCCCGCGCTCTTTAATGCGGGAGATAAGTTGCATGAGATGGGCTGATTCGGTGGGATTCATGCCGGCTGCGGGCTCATCCAGCAGAAGGATCTCAGGTTCGGAGGCTAGGGCCCGCGCAATTTCAAGCCTACGCTGGAACCCATAGGGCAGAGACCCCGCTGCGTGCTCTGCGATCTCTTCGAGGCCAACAAAATGCAGTAGTTCAAGTGCGCGTGTCCTGGCGGCACGCTCCTGGCGCTTAAGGGCGGGGAGATGAAGCACGCATCTCCAGAACCCGGTAGAGAGCCTGCGGTGCATGCCAATAAGAATATTGTCTACCGCGGATAGCTGAGGGAAAAGCCGCACATTCTGGAATGTTCTCGAGAGTCCAAGGCAGGCGCAGACCTCAGGATTTTGCCGCGATGTTTGCCAGACTTTAAGCGTTCCAAGCGCGCCAAGGACACTACCTAGAAGAAGTGGGCCGAGCAGCGCTGCGCCAGGTTGCTTGAGAAAATATTCCCAGGCCGCCTTGAGTGAGCCAAGCCATTCAAATGGTTGTTGGAAGACAAATCTTGACGATATCGCCGCATCCCAGAGGGAAGAGAGGTGATAAACAAGTGTAAAGCCAAGAGCCGTAAAGAGACCTGAAAAAATGAGGCTCGCAAGAAGCTGCAGGGAGAATCCTTTGCGGGCAATTTTTTCGTTAATATATACATTTCCTGCGGTCGGCTTATACACGCCTGAGATGGAGTTAAAGAGAGAGGTCTTGCCTGCGCCATTTGGGCCAATAACAGAAAAAATCTCTCCGCGGTGTATGGCAAGGGACACCTTATTGACGGCAGTCAGGCCGCCAAATTTTAGAGTCACCGAATCCGTAGCTAAAATTGTCATGGATTATCTCTTCGCCCCGTGGTGTGGAAGGAGACCATGAGGTCTTAGTCGCATCATGACGATGAGGGCGAGCCCAAGGACGAGAAATTTCCAATTAGAGGGCGCTGCAAAGACGTTCTCTGTTCCAGAGTAACCAAGAGCGCCTAGCTTTTCGGAAAGCTCTACAAGCAAAATAGAATTAAAGCCCACCATGATGAACGCGCCCAGAATTACTCCCGCGATGCTTCCGAGTCCCCCGACAATTACAATGCAGAGCGCAACAACCGATAGCTGAAAGTCGTAGTTGCCGGGTTCTCCCGTCGAACCGAGAAAGCTTGCCCATAGCGCGCCCGAAAGACTACAGAGAGCCGCTCCAAAGGCGAAGGCGAGCAGCTTAGTTCGGACTACGGGAACTCCCATGCAGCTCGCAGCGAGTTCATCGTCACGCACCGCAGTCCAGGCACGGCCCACCGGACTACGTTCGAGGTTCTTGAGGCCAAGTGCGATAAGGGCGACCAGCGCAAGTAGGAGTAGGTAAGAGCCTGATGGATTATCGCTGCCAACGTTTAGCCCAAGAAGGGAGAAGTGGGGCAAAGGGTTGAGGCCTTGGCTCCCTTTGGTAATCCCTTCTAGATTTCGAAGTACATCTTGAACAATTTCGCCAAACCCAAGGGTAACTATAGCAAGATAGTCTCCTCTAAGTCTTAATGTTGGGAGGCCAAGCAAAAACCCAGTGAGGGCACCCGTGAATAGGCTTGCAAGCAGGCCTCCCCAAAAGCCAATTTGAAAGGGGTATACCGATACGGTGAGAATCCCATAGGTATAGGCTCCAATTGCCATGAATGCGGCAACTCCAAGGTTCAGCAGTCCGCAGCAGCCCGTCACTACGTTAAGGCCAAAGCCCAAGATTACAAAAATGAGAATCGGTCTCAGTCTTTCGGTAAGAGCAAGGCCGGGGAAAATTACTTCAAGTAGCACAGGGAAGAGCGCAGAAATGAGAACCCACGTGAGGGGGCCAAGTTGAGTGAAGCCAATAGTTCGAAGAAACTTGGTGGGGGGATTTGCTGCTGATGGGGCTTGGCTCATACCTTCTCTCTCGTCCGCGCGCCAAGAAGTCCCGAGGGCCGAAAAACAAGCACGACGATTAGGATTGAGAAGACCACCGAATTTGTCCATTGGGTGGCGATGTATTGGTCACTGAGTGCTCTAATAATCCCAATTGCGATGCCGCCAAGGCATGCGCCAAGAAGGTTCCCAATTCCCCCAAGCACTGCTGCCGTGAATGCATCAATTCCGACCCGAAATCCCATCTGGAAAAAGACGGTATTGTAGGTCAAGGCATGCACCACACTGGCAGCCCCACCGAGAGCACCCCCGATCATGAAGGTGCGTCCTATGACCCTATCAACATCAATTCCCATGAGCTTTGCCGCCGTAGGGTTCTGGGCGACGGCTCGCATTGATTTTCCAAGAGTAGTGTATTTTACGACATAGGAGAGAAGGGCGAGCAGGGGAAGGGTGACGGCGAAGACGAGAACCTCGCGAAATGTGATGAAGATGTTGCTTTCTCCGAGTAAATTCTCGCTCGATAATAGCGCAGGGAAATCCTTGGGAGAGGCTGCCGCGTTTCCAAATCCAAAAACCTCAAGGGGCATTCCTCCCCAGAAAAGCCCAATATTGAGTAAGATGAACGATACGCCCAGGGCAGAAACGAGAGGCGCAAGCCTAGGAGCGCTGCGGAGCGGCCTGTAGGCATAGCGGTCGATGCACCAATTCAGGCCGCCACAAAAAGGGGGAACTACCGCAAACATGAGCACGATAGCCCAGATACTGGCTGCGCTTCCGGGATCGGCTCCTGCAAGCCCCGTTGCTCCAAGCAAGGTCAGTGCGAGAAAGCACCCCAGCATGAACAAATCACCATGAGCAAAGTTAATGAGTTCAACGATGCCAAACACCATGGTGTAGCCGAGCGCGATGAGGGCAATGATCATGCCGTTGGAGAGGCCGGTTACAAGTTGCTGCAGAATGACTTCGAGGTCGGTCATAGTATTTTAGGCAATAGTGAGAGCGAAAATTTCTTCCCTGTTACAAACTGCGCAATGGCGACAGAGAACGTAGTTGTCATTACTTAGCGAACCTCTGAAAAACTCTTCCTTCGTGCTCTTCGCGTCCTTCGCGTTATTTTGCAATTTATCGCGGACCCTCAGTGTTTGGGTTTAACGCGAAGGGGAAGAGGAGGTTTTTCAAAGCCTCCCTAACTTACGCCCCGCCAAGCAAGCGCTCAAACTTAAACTGACCATTCTCGACTACATTACCACTCATGACAATCAGAGACGTGTCCCCATTCGCATCAAAGGACCATTTGCCCAGAGCTCCATCGAAGTCTTTAATCTCTGATACTGCCTTTATAATGCTGGCGCGGTCGGCCTTCCCGGCTCGCTTGATGCCCTCGAGCACAACCTGAGCAGCTTCATAGCCGTAAGCTGCGTACGCCTCAGGGGCGGAGCCGAACTTCTTCTTATAGTTTTCGTAAAATGTTTTGCCCTTCCCTTGGAGCTGCTCAGGGGGAACGCCTCCAAAGGTTATGTACGTGCGGCCATTAAGATTGTCGGCCCCGGCAGATTGGATAAAGGCTTGTTCAAAGCAGCCATCAGGAACCATGAACTTCGCCGTCACTCCGCTTGCCCTCAGATCTTTCGCTAATTGTCCGGCGTTGCTCTGGGTCGTCCCTCCAAAATAGACCAAGTCTGGCCGGCGCTGCCGAATTTTTGTTGCTAGGGAGCGGTAGTTTGAGGAGCGGGGATCAATACCTTCAAATTCAAGAACTTGAATTCCTTGAGCAGGGGCGGAACGCCGAAAAATCTCGGCGACTCCCTTCCCGTAAAGCTCTCGATCGTGCAGCACGTAGGCAGTTTTTACCCCTAAAGTCTTTGCCCACTCAGCTCCCACAAGCCCTTGGATGTCGTCTGCAGGAACAACTCGAAAGAAGTTGAGTGAGCCCTTTGGGCGGTAAACCGCAGGCTCGTTAGCTTCGCCAATGCCTGGTTTTGTAAGTCCCGGCCAGGTAACCGACGGGCTTACATGCAAAAGTCCCGCAGCATTTGTCTTAGGCATTGAAATTTTTGCTGCCCCAGAATTATACGGCCCAATAAGCGCCATGACGGAGGGGTCGTTAAGAGCTTTGTCGGCATTGGCAGCTTCGAGCGCAGGATCCCAGGCGCCCCTTTCAGGCGAAGCATCGTCCCAGTCTTCATAGGAGAGGGGAAATCCCGCTACGCGTCCGCCCGTCTCCTCAAGGGCAAGTTTTATACCGTTCACGATAGAAGTGGTCTGAGAATTGGAGCTCCCGGTGCGCGGCAGACTAGAAACTATTTTTATCGGCCGAGTCTCGGCGGAGGCCGAGTATGAAAAGAGATGCAGAGAACAAGCCACGAGAGAGAGTAAGAGAAGTTGGCAGATCCTTGGGGATGCGGACCATAAAGTAGGAGGCGTCAGCTCTTTTATGGGCAACTTTTTCATCAGCAGTGTCCTCATAAGCCAAACGGCTTTGTGCCAAACGGGGGCTCAGTAAGTCGGCAGTTAACCAGCTCAGAGCTATACCAAAACTTCGCTCAAGTTGCATCAGGAAGAGAGAGGCCTTCGCTCCCCGTGAACGCTGTCCTAGCTCATAAGAAAAAATTCTCAGATTTACCGTTTCCTGTTTAGAGGGGGTCAGCTAGTCCTAGTACCTTAAGGAAGGGGCCCCCCTTCTTATCCAAGGACAGGTTAGACGTAGTTAGCAGTACCATGTTTCAGCTCCGAGGTTGGCAGCGCGACGCTTTTTCTCTCTATGAGCGTCAGCTTGCTGCGGGCGTGCGGGTGGCCCTCTGGGAGGCGACCCCAGGCGCGGGAAAGACAACAGCCGCTTTGCGGGTCGTGAAGCACCAACTGGTCACCAAGCTTGCGAAGACCGCACTTATTGTAGTCCCGACCTCGCATCTTCGCATCCAATGGGCCCGGGCCGCGGCAAAGTTTGGTCTTCAGCTCGATAGCGCGTTTGGCGGAGATCGGAAGCAACTGAGCTCTGATTTCCACGGAGCAGTGGTCACCTACCAACAGTTTGGAAATCGCAAGAAACTCTTTAGGGATCTGGCCTCACACTCCGTGGTGATACTTGATGAAGTGCATCATGCGGGGGATGGATTAACGTGGGGTAATGCCATTCGAGAGAGCTTGGAGCCCGCAAAGTATATTCTTTGTCTCTCAGGTACTGCCTTTCGAAGTGACAATAACCCTATTCCGTTCGTGCATTACGATAAAGAAGGGATAAGTGTTCCTGACTTTACCTACTCATATGCACGGGCGGTAGAAGAGGGCGTCTGCCGCCCCACAGCAGTGTTCACCTACGGGGGCGATATCGCGTGGACCGAGCACGAGCGCGTATTTTCGGCGAGCTTTTCTGACGCCCTTGATAAGTCGCTCTCTGCCCGGCGCTTACGAGCGGCCCTTGATCCCGAGGCGGGTTGGATTCAGCCGCTCCTTCGAGATGCGCATAAAATGCTGCTTGAGACGAGAGCCGAGCATCCTTCCGCAGGGGGGCTTATTGTCTGTGCCGATCAAAAGCATGCCAGGGAAATGGCGCGGCTGATAACTGCAGTTTCGGGCGAAAAACCCACGGTAGTGCTTTCGGATGATAGCGGCGCCTCAAAGAAGATTAAGAAGTTTGCAGATGAGGAGAGCCTCTGGCTTGTGGCGTGCAATATGGTGAGCGAAGGCGTTGACATACCTCGGCTTCGTGTGGGGGTATACGGCACCACCATTCGTACAAAAATGTATTTTCGCCAGTTTCTTGGCCGCATCGTACGCAGGCAGACCAAGCCCGCAGGGCTACAAGTATCATACCTCTATGTTCCGGCGGACCCTATCCTTCACGCCCTTGCGGAGGAGATAGAAGAGGAATGCAGGCACTCACTCAATAAAAAGCGAGATTCCTTTTTTGATGAAGAAGGGCGAGACGCGAAAGAACGCAAGACTCCCAATGAACGCACCTGGACTGCGCTTCAAGGAGTGAACAGTGGCGTAGACTCAGTAATTGTTCAGGGCAGTCAGCTCGCGCTTTTTGGTCATCACGCAGATGAGGTGCGCCAAGTAGTAAATAGAGAGGTGGAAGTTCAGCTTGAGGAGCGGCTCACAAGAAGCGAAACAAAAGCCAAGCTCGCCACGGATATAAAAAACTTGGTGGGAACCTTGCATCGCCGCTCAGCGAAGCCACATTCGGCAATACACACCTTACTCAATAAAACCCAAGGAGTGCGCAGCCAAACGCACTGTACTGAGCAGCAGCTTAGGGAGCGCGTCGCGCTGCTAGAGCGTTTAATTCTTACCGATGGTAAGCGGTCGAGCTTGTCCTTTTAAGCGTGGTAGACTCTAGCCTGATCATCTCACAGCCCCCAAGGGCTGTGAGATGATCGGGCTAGCTAACGCCGGACGGCGTTAGCAAATCGCGACCAACGGGAGCATCGCGCCACTGGCGCGTAGAGACGCGACGGAGCGCACCGGAGAGCGACGCTGTTTAGGCGGCGCTCGCAGGTGCGCGATGTTGGAAATTCGCCTGGATGGAGGATTTCCAACGCAGTCTCACGGACCCGTTAGGGATCCCGTGAGACATGACGGCTAGCTCTTACGGGCCGCTTTCTGAAGCTCATCAAATACCTCCTCGATAAAAAAGGTTGTTTTGGCTGGGACTGATTTTTTCGGATAGTAATCTTCAATCAACGAAATAACTTGGCTTGAGGCCGATAGGGCGAGATATTTTATAAGAAAGATTACATCATCCCGGTCGCTGCTATCCCACCGGGCACTTATGCACTTCATCGCTAGCATATACCGGGCATCGGGCGCCCAGACTCTCAAGTGGGATAACATGAGCACCTGCTGCTTCATGAATCCCGGTTGTATGAAGCCTTTGGCTCCGTCGTTTAGCCAGTCACTTCGAAGTCCTTCAGCGATAGCAATTTTATCAGCCAATCTACGAATGAGTGCTGACGGTTCGAAGATGGCATCGACATCTTTCGTAGATACCCGGGCGTTGAAGACCAGGCACATTACAGCGCCACCAACGATTCCGATTTCCCCCTGAGAGCCTGAAGCCTTAAGTTCCTCATTGAGCAGTTCGAAAAGACGGAGGATATCATTGGTGCCTAGCATCTATTTTCTCGCAAGGAAGTTGTCTAAGACGAATATGTTGTTCGAGCGGAACGCGACTGGGGACTCAACGAGAGCTGAAGCTTTAAGAGAATTCATCCCGGCTAAAAACCATGGCTTCTCCAAGAAGCAAGGCTGCTGGCTCCAACGGGGCGGTGGCACTGAGCTTTCAAGGCAGAGCTGACGCACAATAGACGACATGAGCGCATACAAGCGCTTGTCCAGCATCTTGCAGGGCGGAAGCAGAAGACACTCGGTATCAAGGCTGCTTCGGAAATAATCCACGAGGTCCATAAAATGGATCTTCCATGAATCGAAGCCGTCCTGTAGCACTTTTTGAGAAGCCGAGATGACGCTGATGTCGGAGCGAGAGCTCTCGTCTGGTGCGCTCGAGAGAGAGAGCTGTATCTTAAAGTAATCGGCCAAAGTCTTAATACTCTTCAAGGTAGGATTGCCTGAACTGCTTCCGAGGATCGCGCGTATCGCTCCTCGTGAAAGCCCAGTCCTCTGAGCAAGGTCACGCTCTGAAATTCCAGATCTCCTTATTAGATCCTTAAATGGAACAAATTGGTGCATTATACGACTCCGGTCTGGTACATTATAGTGTATCGCATGCTCGTTGTCCAGTCTGTGATTGATAGGAGCGAGTTTCAACTTACTGAAATTATTGCGTTATGATCGCTTGCGTCTTCCCTTCTCTGGGGCTGTCGGTCTTGGCTGTAAGGCCTCGCCGTAGGCAATTCGGAGACTGTTTCTTGCGAGGGATTCTCGCGCGGAGGGGTAAAAAAAGGGGGTTGGAGGCGCTTAGCTTCTGTTTTTGTCTTCGCTCTCCTCCTATCGCACACGATTTTCAGGAAATGCATAATATCGTCGGGGATTCTGAGATTGAGCTTGGCAGCAGCATAACATTTCGTCCAACAGGGCGAACATCGAGTGCCACATATGGCACCCGAATAAGAGAATGCTGAGGACTATGCTAAGAACCCAATTCACACCGGCCCCCCAAAGATCTGAAGCTGCGATTTCCCACAAAACTGCCAGCGGGAATCATTCCGAGGGAGCGCGGGCTTGTCGCCTCACCACGCTGGCGCCGCAGAGAATATCGTGGCGAGCTGAGTCGCTGCAGCGTCTTATTGAGCATGATGCTGAAGTCCAATCGGGTGCACGAGCGGCACAAACCGTTGCCTATGGGGCCAATAGCATTCATCCGCTACCGATAGTCAGTCTTCTTCTCTTGCGAGGAGCTGCTTCTAGCCGCGCGCGACTTGAAATGGATATTCGAGAAATTCACCTTGAGTTTGCTAAATTTCTAGAGACTCGAGAATTGCAGACTGCTCAAGGTACTCGCGACGGTGCAAAGGATAGTTTGATCGGCTTTATTCAAGAACTTCATGCCTGCGAACGTCGTACCCGGCTTAATTTTGGGTTTGCCAGTGTTGCACTGCTTGAGCTTCTTGGTTCCATGACTAAGACGGACTTTACTGAGAGCCGTGCCGTGAGCTCGGCATGGCAGGAGGTTGGAGCGGAGCTCAATTCCTTTATTTCGGAGACGTGTCCCGACATGCGTGCCCCTCATCGCACGCCGACAGAGAATAGAACTTCTCCCGTTGAACTCTTCGCACCAAAATTGTCTCCGGTAGAGCGGGTTATTGGCTTTGAGCTCTTTCATCAGCGAGCGACGAGCGCGGTGGCAAGTGGGGTCATGCGAGCATTTGCGCAGTTATAACCGTGAGGCCTCTTGGGCGCCTTCCTGGGCAGTGCTCACTACGCCACCAATTCCTCGCGAGGCACCGCGATACGAACCAGACCGGAGAACCTTACAAAAAAGTTCAGAATAAAAAGAAAATATTTTCGTCGCTCTTTGGCGTCTTGTTGAGTATCTGCGAAAGAAGCGCGCCCTTTTTTAGCCTGGACTATTCCTGTTTTTGAAAAAATCGAACAGCTTTCAGAAGCAGGGGGGAAACGTCATTCTTTCCCGCACAGATATAAAAAACATAAAAAGAGGAACTAGAAGTATGAAGAAATATTTATTAATCGCAGCGACGTTCGTGCTCGCATCTTGCAGCGACAGTGATGATAGTGCTCTTGTTCGCATCGTGCATCTATCTCCTGATGCACCGGCGGTAGATGTGCTCGTGGATGGAGGAAGAGTGCTTGCGGGCGTTTCTTATCCCTCAGCCTCTGATTATCTTGAAGTTTCTGCGGGTGCTCGCGAGCTAAAGGTAAACGCTGCCGATACTTCTACCTCGGTCATCACCGCGAATGTTACGCTTAACGAGGAAGAGAGCTACACGGTCGTTGCCGCGAACCGCTTAGCATCGATTGAGCCTTTGGTACTTGTAGATGAGCGTGGAGGAACTCCAGGCGACGAGGCGTCTGTGCGGGTTCTCCATGGAGCGCCAAGTGCCCCCGCAGTGGATGTATATGTTACGTCTCTCGGTGCAGACTTGAATGCTGCGACGCCAGTTCTTACGAATGTGCCTTTTAAGGCCTCGTCTGGATATCTTACTATCCCAGCCGGGACTTATCAGGTTCGCGTCACCGTAGCCGGAACAAAGACGGTTGCTATTGATTCTGGCTCGCTCACCTTAAAGAAGCAGGATCGGTTTACGGCGATAGCCCGCGATAATGTGGGCGGGGGAGCGCCGTTTGCGCTTCTCTTGCTCGATGACCGATAAGCTGCCTCGGCCGCTATGGTATACTGCTCAGCTTGCATCTAGGGAACCTCTGATGCCCTCCGTGGTGAAATTTTCATGAAGGAATTCACCACGGAGGACACAGAGGTACGCAGAGGTGTATTAAGAATGAGGGTTTTTCAAAGGTTCCCTAGTTATGAGGATGCAAGCTGAGCAGACCAGGGTAATCGAAGTCGTGTTTGCCATGCGGCTCGAAATGAAGAATTCACGAGCAGTGAGAGATTCCTGTAAGGACTTTTGGGCATGCTTCGTCTACCCCCTTACGAGAAAGACTGCCTTCCTCTACGAAGAGAAAGATGAAGGTAAGAGGGGTACACGATGACACAGAATACGGGAAGAGTTCTAATTTTTGGGGGTTCAGGAGGGATCGGGTCGGCGTTGGCGAGACGTCTCGTCTCAAAGGGAGTCTCTCTCACGTTAGTTGGTCGAACCGAGGAGCGTGTGCGCACTCTGTCTCAGGAGCTTGGCGCAGAGTACCTCTGCGCCGATGTCACAGACTCAGCGCAAGTCGAAAATGTCTTTGCTCAAACACTCGAGAAAGGCCCTCTGCAAGGCGTTGCCCATCTTGTAGGGTCGATAGTCCTTAAACCTTTGCACTTAGTTTCTGATGAGGAATGGTGGCGTACGCTCTCCATAAATCTTTCATCAGCATTTTTTGTTTTGCGCTCAGCAGTGAAGGCACTCGGTGTGGAAGGGGGGTCAATAGTCCTCATGTCTTCAACTGCGGCGCAAGTTGGTTTGGCGAATCATGAGGCGATAGCAGCAGCAAAAGCCGGTGTTGACGGGCTTGTGCGAGCGGCTGCGGCTTCTCAGGCTGCCAAAAATATTAGGGTGAACGCGATTGCTCCAGGTCTCGTGAGGACTCCGCTTTCCAGCAAGCTGCTCGCGAATCCTGCAGCGGAGAAGGCATCCATTGCGATGCACCCGCTTCGACGCTTAGGACTGCCAGACGATATTGCATCGATGATTGAATTTCTGCTCGACCCATCTAACTCTTGGGTCACCGGTCAAATCATGCGCATGGATGGGGGGCTGGCTGATCTTCGAGTGAACCATGCCAACTAGTAAATCAGGTCCGGAAACTGAGAAGCGCGCTTTACGTGCATGACAGGGTTTTTCCCCGGCATTCTGGATAGCTGCCCGAGTAGAGGAATACCGTAACCTTGAGCAGTAGCCCTTGGCCCCGCTCAGGCGAAGAGGTACTCGTCACGCAGTCCTCTCACCTTACTTGTCCCCCGTAGAGCGGGTTATTGGCTTTGAGCTCTTTCATCAGCGAGCGACGAGCTCGGTGGCAAGTGGGCTCATGCGAGCATTGAGGAAAAAATCGGAGAGAGCAGGCTGAAAACCTTAGAAACCGAGCAGTCTGAGGGCTTGACTGCCTCGTATCCCTCGAAGAGAAGTATTCAGGAGCACCATACTTAGTTCTTATGGGCTGTCGTTCTCTTGGTGTCGACAAAGTGTTTTTATAGATTCAGCTGGAGTTGATCGTAACTAGTGGGCAGCACTGCGACTGGCGGATGTCTCACCGTCCAGCCGCAGCGCTTGCATTTATTGGAAGAAACATCCGGTTACAGTTTTCATCGTTGCAATGCCCTCTCCGGAACCATTGGGTTGTAAGATTCCGAGGCCGAAAATTCTGACATCTCTGCCGAATCCGCTCTGACTATTCGCAATATTCTCAACGCGCTGGGTTAGAAGTGCGCCATCGGCACACTTGGCGGCGGGCCCGGTAAGAGGCATGCGAACTTGTAGTGCACCGTAGTCAAATTGGTCGTCGCCAGCAGAAACACGCACGTTATTTAGCTCCACGACGTTATTGCTTGAACCGTAGGTAACATTAAGCACTCGGTGCGGTGCCCCTTCGCGGTATTGGATCATTAATGGGGTCAGTTGAGAAGTCTGGGCGGAAGCGCTGAGGCTACAAAAGAGACTGAAGCTCAACATTGTCAAAAGGTTTACGGCACGATTACCAATCTTGGACATAATCCCCCTCAAATTCATCTACTGTTTATAATGAGAGCACAAGCACGCGGCTCGTCGCTCTGCTTTGAATTTTCAATAGAAGCAAGACGTGTGCCGGAGAAGAGGCAGAGCTTCGGTGCAGATAGTCACTGGTTTTAGTGGTTTCAGCAGGGCGCATTCCTTTAACTCTAAGAAGATATCCTAGGAATCTGTGCTGATTTTGAGCTCTACGAGAAATATGATTTTGGGCACCCTTTCATTAGAGGCTTCGCTAACGGAGGCATGCCTCTTGCTTCGTAGTTTCATCCAGCGGACCTTTACGGAACGTGGTTCGCATTCGCCCCGGGCATTGACCGGGTGCTTTTTGAGAACTTGGAATATCGACTTCGATATAGGAGAAGTAGGTACCGTGTCTCACGTAAGCCCGTCGCCCTGAATCTCCCGCTGCTCCTCCTTCGAGGTCTCATGAAGAAGACGAGCGCTTCGTTCATTGGCGCCGATCGCTGACTCGAGGCCAGAAGCACTACGCATTACGAGAATGCGTTTGGCAAGCACCATGGCGCGCCCAATTGCCTGGTCCATATCATAATAACGGTACTCGCCAAGCCTGCCGCACACCATCAACTTTGACTGGGTAAGAGAGAGCGCGCGATATTCTTCGAAGAGCTTTTTGTTCTCTTGGTCAGGGAAGGGGTATTCATATTCGCCCGGTTTGGTAGGGGTGCAGGGATACTCTCGCGTGAGAAGTGTCCCTTTGATGCCACCTTGAGAATCTTTTTGCATCATGTGTTTCCACTCGAGAGTGCGAATGTGCGCACCGCTCGTAAGTCCGGGATTGTTTACTTGCCCGCAAGGTTGAGAGAATTCAAGATCAGGGTGGAATTCATGCTCGCGACGTTGTCCACGGTAGGCGAGTTTCCCGAGGCGATAGTTGAAGTACTCATCGATAGGGCCCGTAAAGATGGTCAGATATTTAGGCGCAAAGGCAGTTCTTTGAGCGAGGTAGTCAACATTGGTTATTACCGGGACTCTTTCAAGTATAGCGCGGGTGAAATTGGCGTAGCCCCTCTCTGGTATTCCTTGAAAGCGATGGCGGTGAAGTCTAAATTCTCCGTCTTCCCGGACTTCAAAACGGCGCGCAAGTCCCGCATCCAACGTCTTCGGATCGACTCCCCATTGTTTCGCCGTATATCCCTTCACGAACTTCTCGTAGACGAGCGCTGGCATCATGGCGAGGCTCGCCTCTTCAAAGTCCTTTGGAGTTCCATGGAAGCCCGGGGTCCACGCACTCCCTACGAGCCGCTTGATATACTCTGAATGCACAGGCCACGCTTCGAGGCGGCCATCAACGAGGGTCTGAAGTGCGGCTTCGTATTTGTAGAAGCGATCAAATTGAGTGACGTAGTTCCAGAGTTTCTCGGATGAAGTTCTAAAATAGTGTGGTCCGTAGGTATGAACACGAATGCCAGAGCTGTGCTCGTGGTCATGCACATTCCCGCCCACGTGCTCTCGTCGCTCAAGCACCAGCACCGAGAAACCGGCTTGCCGGAGCTCGCGCGCGATCACGGCGCCTGTGAGCCCTGAGCCTACGATGAGATAATCAATTTCCATGGTGCTGCTGCCTTACGCGGTGGGATTTCCTACCTGTGGTTTCGATGAAGGAGAGGGGAGGGGTGTTACAGGTTCTTTTGTCAGTTGTTTGCCTATTAATATCAAATACTTGGGTCCGTTTGTGCGGCCTGCATAGGGCGTGGCTATGGCTCGTGAGAGCTCTTTCACCCTTTTCTCTGCGGGGAAGAATTAAAGGCCGCAAGACCGCTCGGTTCTGGTGTTGTACTAGAAATAAGAGAATTGACGTTGCGCTTTCGGGGTGTATTCTTCGCCGCTGATTGTAGGCGGTATGATCCAAAGTAAGATAAACTCCCCTCGAATTGAGGACCTCTCAGAAACTCAGCTCGTAATGTTCCTTAAGAATCTTTCGCGCTCTCCCGCGTTCCCACTCATTGTTGACTCATCAGCAAAAACCGTGAGCTATGCAGGGAGACTTAACCCTGGCATGGCGTTTATGGTTGGACAGGCGGTTGGTCGCCTGGAGCGGTTCTTTGGTTACAATGGCTACGAAGATGTTTCTCGCCGGGCGGTGCGCGCGTTTGGCGTCGACGATGACAACCTCGCCGCGGGGGAATCACTCTTTTGGCGTATCGAGAAAGGGGAGCGCGGGGACAGTCTTCTCGTTCACCCGGGGATCCTTAAGGCGTACGCTGAAAAAGTTCCTGCCGGTAGCAAGGCAATTTCTCTTGTAATTGCAATTCGCGATGATCAAGCGCCACTTCGGGAGAGGTGGTCAGAGCTTGGTATCAAGGGGGACCCTGCTGAGCAGTTCTCGTCTCTTCTTCGAGCTCTGACCTTGCTATCGGAACCTTTCGCCGCAGCATTAAAAGCGGCCGAGCCACATACGGCGCCGATCGTTTCCGCTGTGCCCGAAGAGGTTAAGCTTCCTCCAGTGCCCTAGGGAATCTCGAAAAGACCTTCATTCTTAATACACCTCAGAGGGACAAAGAGGTGAGTTCTTCAGGAATCCTTAGGTAGCGTATTTAACTGAGCAGCCATAGGCTTGTGTCGAGGCCACGGTGACTGCGCTTCCCGACATGGCTTCATCAAGTGCACGAGCAACATAATTATTTGCTCCTTCAATAGAGGAGAGTCTCGTTGAATCATTATCGTCGATAGCTCCTGCGTAAATCAGATTGCCAGACGGATTAATGACAAACATATGAGGTGTTGCCGAAGCGCCGAGAAGTTTTCCTACGCGTCCTTCAGGGTCCAGTAGAATAGAGGTAGGGGACGCTTTCTTATCTGCAATAAATTCTTTTGCAGTTTCTTGTGTGAGGTGCCCTTGTTTTCCGATAGCGGAAGAATTTACTGACAGCCACACCACCCCTTTCTCAGTGTACTTCTTTTGGAGCGCCTGCATGTTGCCGCTTTCATAGTGCTTGCGAACATAAGGGCATTCTGGGTTGAGCCACTCAAGCACTACGAATTTACCCTTAAAGTCAGAGAGCGAATGCTCAGCGCCGTCCGACCCAGGCAGCGAAAAATTTGGAGCAGCTTTTCCCACGGTGACTTCAGCGAAGGCCGATGCGGTAGGGAAAGCGAACGGTAGGGCCGCGCCCACTACAAATAAAAGGACCAAGAGCGTACCAAGTGCACTGCGACGCATAGCAAACACCCACAAAAAATCATCCTAAATCCAGTGAATGTTAGAAAATAATGCATCATGGCACAAGTCGCGGGGCGAGTGCCGATTACGAGAGCGAGGGCTTTTTGAGCTTTCTAAGTTCTTCCAAGACGATAGAAGGAGTTAGAATAGAGGGGAAGATATGAGGCGCAGCGCCAGGAACTCCCGAATAGAGCACATTAAGTGGCACGCCCTGCCTCCCATAGCGCGCCAACGCGGCCGTAATCTTCTCGTCCTTATTAGTCCAATCTGCTTTAAGTAGAGCAATATTGTGACTTTCAAGTTCGTTTCTTACTTCCTCAGATGAGAGCACTACGCGCTTGTTTACCTGACAGGTAATGCACCAAGCAGCAGTGAAATCGATAAAGACCGGTCTAGAACTGTTCAGTAGTTCGGCGAGACGTTCTTCGGAGAAGGTCTCCCACGCAAGGCCATACTTATCTACGGTTACTCCAGAAGGAGAGGTTTGAGGGGCATTGGCTGCACCAGGCTCGATTGATGTCCAGGCTCCGTAGGCTCCAAGCGTGACCAGTGTAAGCGCAAACACTCGGCCAAATATGCGCGTGCGGCGCTTTCGCGCAGGTGAACTCCATACGCCAAGACCCCAGAGTCCAAGACCCGCAGAAAGTAATCCGACCAGCGAAACAATAATCGCATCTTGGCCCGCTTGAATGCCAAGCACCCAAAGAAGCCAAATCGCGGTGGCGAATAGAGGAAACGCCATCAAATGCTTAAATGTTTCCATCCAAGCGCCCGGTCTAGGAAGCACCCGTATCAATTGGGGTATAGAGCAAAGGAGCACATAAGGCAGCGCCATGCCAACTCCAAGTGCGGTGAATATAGCGATGCCCTCAGCCGCCGAGACGGTGAGCGCAAAGGCCAACGCAGATCCCATAAAGGGGGCAGTGCAAGGAGTTGCAAGAACCACGGCGAGGGCGCCGCTGCCAATTGCTCCCAAGGCGCCTTCTCCCGTTTGAATAGTTCCCACTGCGCGCTGTACGGAGGAGCCAACTTCGAAAACACCAAGGAGGTTAAGTGCGATGATGAACACCACAAAAAGCAATCCGAGAACAAAGCCCGGAGATTGCAACTGGAAGCCCCATCCAAGTCCTTCCCCCGCAGCTCGCAGAAGAAAAAGGGTGCCTGCAAGGACCCAAAATGAGCCAATAACTCCAGCGCCGAAGAGGAGGCCATGGGTACGCGCGGCGCGCGGACTGTGCCCGGCTTCCGTCGCAAAACTCAGGATCTTGATGGATAGCACCGGGAAGACACAGGGCATTACGTTTAGTATGAGTCCGCCAATGAAGGCTCCAACGAGTGCGGTCCAAAGGGTCAGCGCATCTTCTGATGAAACGGGTGGTGGGGCTGGAAATGCTGAGCCAGGTGCTTGGTTTATTGGTGCAACTTTGGTTGCTGGAGCAGAGGGAACTCCGTTCACTACCAGATCCACCGCAAGAGCGGGAGAGCTGCCATCTGCTGACCAGCCCTGATTAGATACCAAAATGCCGCTCAGCCGAGGTGACAGCGCTTCCTCTACCACATTTTTTTCAAGAATAAGGTGATGTTCCTTTCCGTCGAACGTCAACTTCTGTGGCGCAGCATTTTCAATGATGTCTCCCACGTCAGGGAAGAATGCGACATCGAACCCAACTTTTGGGACAAAGGGAGGCGAGAAGCTAATGACGTATGATTTGTCATCGAAATGGGAGGACACCGGAATATCAGTTCGAAGAACGGGAAGGCGTGCGCGCGTCGCCTCGAAAAGGCTTTGCCACTGCGAGAGAGAAGGAGATGATTCGCTTCGCGGAAGCTCAAGAGAAAGTTCCCCATTACCTGGTATGCATTCTTCCTTGCAGACGAGCCATTCAGCATCAATTTCCACTTTCAGCGCCCCCTCGCTAGGGAGCTTTTCCGGGGCAATATCTGCAATAAAGAGCGTTTCTCCCTCGTATCCGTAGTTCATGAGCGGGCCTACGGCAATTCGGCTTGGTACAGGCCAATCAAGGGAAGCAGAAGTGTCTTTGCCGTTAAGTTTCCACTTAAATTTTGGCGCCGAGCCCGAATCTCCCGCGTATTTCCAATACACGTGCCAGCCCTCTTCCGTTTTCATGCGCACGCCTAACGCAAGAGGCTTGCCTGGTTGGAAAGAAGTGTTTTCTGAAATCAGCTCAACCTCTACATACGGAGAGACCAGAACATCGGCATGGGCGGATGAGAGGGGCAGTAGCCCCCCACAGAACAAAAGCGCGGCGCACCAAAGTATAAATGCACGGAAGGCGGTCATTTTTATTCGCCGTTGAAATGAGAAATTCCCAGGTTGAGTAGTCACTTCTCGCTCCTGAGCATTACAACGGTAGTCTCAGATTAGCGCAAGTGATTGAAAATACGCCGGTTCTCTAAGCCTTGCCCAGCCTTGCTCCGTGAACTCAAGTTCTCGTGCTTTCTGCAGAGCCTCTAACAAGGTCGACGTACCATCACATAACTTTAGCTAAGAAGATTTCTCAGTTTCTCGGCAACTCATCACTTCAGTGGGCGTCTAAAGATCAAGCAGCACTGCTGCAATCCATGGAAATGCCACGGTTACGTCGCTTTGAATAATTTGATAGTAGCTCTCAGTGGAAAGCTTGTCCCAAGTGATCTTCTCTTTTCCTCCTGCCCCCGAGTAAGAGCCGTAGGACATGGGGGAGGAGCCTATCTCAATAAACCCAGCCCAATCGCGAACTTTAGGAAGCCGTAAGTCGTGCTTAATCGAAGGCACCACGCATATTGGGAAGTCGGCGGCGATTCCGCCCCCAAGCTGAAGAAATGCGATAGGGTGCTGCTTTGACTCTTTAAGATACCAGTCATACATCAAGTGAAAGTAGTCGAGCCCAGATTTCATGACGCTGGGACTTACGGTGACATCCCCTTTCTTCTTATGGGGACCCGCATACGTGTAGCTCGCAAAGATATTGCCCATCGTTGAGTCTTCAAACCCAGGCACTACTATCGGGATATTCTTTTGATAGGCCGCGTATGCCCAGCAGTCATGTGGATTTGCTTTCTTATCGGGAGAGACGAGCTTTTCTGCGAAGAGACGACGAAAGTACTCATGGGGGTAATACGACTGCTTCTTCTTTTCAGCGTCTTTCCACATCTTGAGAAGATGCGGCTCCATGATGCGAACGCTTTCTTCCTCGGGGAGAAAGGTATCGGTGATTCTGCGAAAGCCCGCGTCGCGCAGTTCTGCCTCTTGGTGAGGGGTGAGCTCTGTGTAGCGTGGTATATGCGCATAGTGAGAGTGGGCCACGTAGCGGTAGAATGACTCCTCGTGATTTGCGCCCGTAGCAGATACTAAGTGAACCTTATTTTTGCGGATGAGCTCAGCCAACATCACGCCCACCTGGAAAGAGCTAAGGGCCCCAGCGACGGTAACTACGAGCTTTCCGCCTCCCTTGAGGTGCTTCTTGAGCCAGCGGGCTGCTTCCATGGTTGAGCCACCGTTGCAGTGGTTCAGCGTGCGCTCGGCGTAAGCGGATACTTTTCGGGAGCTCTTGGATATCTCCTGAGAGAGAGGCAATTTCCCGGCGCTGCCCACTTTGTCGTAAGAAATAAGTTTTCGGAGTTCAGGAGAGAGCTTCTTTAGGGTGCTGTTTTTCATGGTGCTGTGCCAGGAATTTTCTATTTTGTAGTTAGTTTGCGTTTAGCGCCCCCCGCGCCAATTTTCGGGGCAACCTTACTGAGGAACGCGCTTCTATGGCAAGCGGCTGTCTCGGGAAATAGGGAACTCGTGAGAAAGCTAGAAATGGACCTTCCTCTGTCCCGCGTTCCCTCCGCGGCATAGCTTTAGCAGAGTCGGAGACCCTGAGTATGCGGAGGGGAAGTTTTCAGAGCCTCCCAGAGCCCGAAAAGGCGCTGCGAAGATTCTGACAAACTGGCTCAAGATTGCCATTCTAGTGGATTTTTGGTCTTCCTGTTGGCCTGCTAAGCTGAGACATCAAAGTTAATTTTTTTGGTTCAAGGGAATTGTTCTATGAAAAGCTCTTCTGCCTTGCTGCTGTCTGTTCTGATTGGACTATTGGTGTTCCCGCCCTTGATTTTCGCTGCGGATAAAGACCGCGACGGAATCTCAGATGAGATTGAACTGCGCGTGGTTCGAAAAGGTGGCGATCTGGATAGGGATGGCCTCACTAACCGTCAGGAAGCGCGCAAGGGAACCAATATGTTTGATTCGGATAGTGACGATGACGGAATAAGCGACGGCTCGGATGCGCATCCCAAGGACCCAGATTTTAACAACAACGGCCGTAAAGATGGCAATGATGATGACGACAACGATAGCGTGAGCAATGAAGATGAAGATGACGGAAGCCAGTCAAGCGCATGTGCATCAGAGGCCAGTCGCGAGGATAGCGATGACAATGAAGATGATGATTCGTCAGGCTCCTCTTCAAGTGGAGGATCCTCTTCATCCTCATCCTCGGACGACTAGGTAGCAGGAAAAGAGCCCCGTCCCAAGATGAGTGCCGCTAGCTGTGCATTGAGGCGCAGGTAAAGAGGATAGCCTAGGAGGAGCGCTGAGTAAAAGAAAGGGCGGCTCTTCGTGAGTCCCTCACTCATAGCGGCAATTGAACGGCAAATACGATTTCGTTCTCGTGATGCGTTCGGGTTCTATCCTCGGAAAGCCGCAAGAGATTAGGCTGAAAGGGACGCTACTCAGCGGTCAGAGGTGAAACCAAGCCTATAGAAATCCACAAAGATGCTGCGATGCAGATATTCATGACGGAGTAGCTCCTCCAACGCACGGCGCACCACGTGTTCTTTGTACGGGAGATCTTCGGATAGATTGGCAATAGAGATGGAGGCGCGATGAGAAGCTTTCTTGATAATGTCGAGATGCTTTTGCGTAAGTTTCATATTGCACTCGTGTCAGTTGGGCACTTCTGAAAGGCTCTCTGGCCCTTTTTTAGTCCTGGTATTTGCCAAGACTAGGAAGACCCGACGCTTGAGCGGAATCGGAAAGGCTTTGGCCAAACAGGGAAGCGAAAAGCACCAAAGGGTCGATACCACGGAATGTAACTAGCGCTAGTGAGTCCTAATAACTGATATTGGCGGTCAAGGTTTCGGAGTTGGGGATGGTGTTGGAGTTGGTGGAATGGGGCTGGAACCACCTCCTACGGGCACTGGGTTGTTTGGGTTGCTCGTTTCAACTGATCCACCCCCTCGAAGCGCGCTCTCGAAGGCGCCCTCGAATGAATTGCTCAGTATTCCCAAATGAAACTGAGCGGCAGCCGCCATAAGAATCGCGCCTGCTATGAGGAGGATGTATTCCACCATCGCCGCGCCAAGTTGCGCGTGAGTTGTAGGGGTGCGGGCCGAGCGGTGATTTTGACGTTTCATGCCCCCCAATCGCTTTTTTTGTGCGGCTGCTCCTGTAGGGGCAGCAAAATACGAAAGGGAACTAGAAATTAGGAAAATGCCCTAGTCCCGAGATCCACGCTAAATCACTCGGCGTGAAGCTCGTCGTGAGCGGATTTTCGATAAGAACTATCTTCCCTTCAGGCTCTCCCACAAAAGCATAGGCGGAACTTCTATGCTGCCAGATGCTGAATAGCTCTTTCCTTGGTTCGAGAAGGGAAAGGTTCGTAACTGGTGGGGGATGGTTTGAAAAAGTGCGAGGGCCCTAAGAGTTTTTGCTTCGCTGGCGTGGGGTTTGCCGTTGAAACTCTAATGCACTCTTAGGGCCCTCGCATGATTGGCTCGCGGAATCCTTACCGAGAACACATAAGGAGTTATGGGGCTCTGACGAAAAAGGTGCCGTAAGGAGGCACTAATTTTTCGCGACCTAGGAAGAAAGTATGTAAGGCTCTGTTAATGCTTGCTAAATATTGCTTCCTCCAACCCACAGTATCGTGGCGAGATACCCCATTTAGGTAGTATTCGCCCGTCACAATTTGCGCGAAAGCTCGCCCTGGGCATCTCTTAAGCCCGATAAGATAAGTAATTGTAGGTGGTTATCTATGTATGCTTAACTTTTTGTTATTGGGTGCCGAGAAATATGTAACAGGCCGCACTCTCAAGAGAGGAATTGGTACATGCTGATTGAAGCCCTAGCTCGAATGCTTAAGCCCTTGGTGCGCTTTGCAATTAAGAAGCATGTCGATTTCGATACCTTTGCGTCGCTTTCTAAGCGCCTCTTTGTGCTCTGCGCAGCAGAGGAACTCACCGCAAGTGGACGAAAGGTGAATGATAGCCGTATCTCAGCCATGGTCGGGGTGCGGCGGGAAGATGTAGCGGAGCTGCGCAGCGAAGAAGAGATAAAAATAGAGGTAGAGCTTAGTCCTCTCGCGCGCTTGGTCGAGCTCTGGCTTACGAAAGCGCCGTACCGAGGACGAGACGGAAAGCCTCGCGTACTTAAGCATGCGGGTCCTACCGGCGAGTTTTCAAAATTAGTACGCACCGTCAATTCGCACCTCAACCCGGGGACTGTCCTTTTTGAGCTTGAGCGTTGCAAGACTGTTCAGCGAACCCCTCAAGGTATTAGGTTGCTTCGTTCGACTCTGGGAGTTTCAGCGATTCCTGAGCGTGCAATTACCCTGCTGTCCCAAGATGTGGCGGGGCTTTTTGAAACCGTCCTTGAGAACGTAGAAGAGAGGCGAGAGCCCAAGGCGATGCATATTCATACTGAATTCGATAGCATTCCTGTTCCAAAGCTTATTGAGGTGCGCACCTGGGTCTTGAATGAAGGCCGCGCCTTCCATAAGCGTATTCGAGAGTATCTATCGCAGCTTGATTTGGATTCGAGCGCAGAGAGCGTTGATATTTCAACTGAGACGATGCGAGTAGCAGTAACTTCTTTCTTGCAATCGAGTGTAAAGCCGGAGGAGTTGGGAGAGAGTGAGGCTCAAGCTTCGGCGGAAAAGGAGTGAGAGAGCAGCACGAGAAAGCGGGTGGCTGACGAAGAGCCAGCCACCCTCTCAAATAGCTGATGCCGAGACAGCCGGAAAGGCCCTAGCCGAGTTGCCGCAGGACGGTTTGAGAGCGCTCCTGATCCGACTCAAGCGAATCTCGAGTACGATGAGAAGCTGATTACCCCCCATGACCCTCACACTGCAAACTCGACGCGCTGCGCCGGGCAAGTCTTCGAACGGAAGCTGCTGCCTTTCGATAAACAAGGGGAAAAGAGGCTTGCTTGCGAAGGGCCACTTGCTGCGCCCTTTGAAGCTTCGAAGCAACCCGAAGAACCTCACTTGAAGTGCTGCGCAGTGTGGCACGGTAAGCCTGGCAAGACGCCTGTTGCCTCAGGCAGCCTTGCAGACGGAACTCGCTTTTTGCGCGCAGTTTTACTGCATTGGCTGCGCGGAACATTCTCTTAAGGTCCGTACTTGGTACGAAACCAGTCAATCGGGTGATCGACCTTCGTAAGGATCTAATCCGGCTAAGTAGCCTTGCGCGTGCCTCATTGAGTGCCCCCTGGGTGCACGAGCCACCCTCAGACGAAGCGCTTGAGCTGGAGCTGAGAGAGGAACTCGGTACCGAGCTACTCGAAGAACTCCCCTCGCTGGGCGGTTGGGGGGAGCTTTGCTCGGAGGAACTTGCATGAGATTCGGATGAGTTGCTGATGGGGGCGCTTGATGAGAGAGAGCTCCCGGCCGACGCCGACGAACTTGAGGATGAACTTAAAGATGAGCTTGAAGAGGAACTGCATACACCAGTCACCGATTGGCCTGTAATGCGAATGCGCGCACCGTCGGCAAGGATACAATCACTAGAGGTCATAATCCTTTGCTGCCCGCCGCTGCACCCAAGTTCAATGCTGGTCTGACGCTGTCCGGAGGGGGCGCCTCTTGTTTCGTCACAGGCACGGCTCTCAGAGTTTTCTGGGAAACCCTCCCCAAGAATTCCAAACCAGTTTTGGTCGAGTGAGGGTGCGAACTGACTTGCGAGTGAGTTCGTAAGAACCTGATTCACGTAGTAGTCCTGTCTGCTTTCCCAGGCTATTTGAGGAGGCATTGGCGTATAGGTGGTCCAGGTTAGGCGCTCTGGACAATTCGGGCTTGGGTTCGTCGGGCGAGCAATACTTCCTGCTACCGCTCTGCCTGTCCAAACCGGAGTAGCTCCAGAAGTATCGAGCAAATAAAAAGCCCAGCGAACTCTCCATTCAGTTGAGATAGCGCACTCTGAATCTCCTGCGACAGAAGGACTCGTGGTCTTTGACCAGTAACCCGAATTTTCGGCTTCGAACTCAGAGGGAGCGACGTAAAAGTTAGGGTCGTCTAGGTCGCTAAAGTTGGGCGCAGTAGTTTGAGAAAAAGCAGAGATGGGGAACGCAAGGGCAGTTGCAAGCGTAACAAAAAGTAACTGATGAGGAACCAACATATAACCTCGAAAGGCAAACCAGAAAAACTCTCTTCTGGATCTGTTATGGGGAAAGTGTCATTCGGCGGCACATTAAAGCCACGTGAGAAGAGAGTGGGCATCTAAACAAATTGCTGAGTAAATAAAGCTTGTTAGGACGCGAGAGCTAAGTCACAGTTCGGCAGCAAGCTCGAATAACACCCTTTGTTGAGCAGCAGTGGCACTTTTTATTCAGTGCCGGTTTTTCTGATGGGTGGGAACGATGCTTAAGGTTTGGCGCATAAGATGCATTGCCGCATCTAGGGCAGCTCGCCCCTTTCTAGTTCTATTTCTTGCGTGCTGGCTTCTTGCGTCCACCTGCGTGGGGCAAGTAAGTAGTCCCATTACTCCAGGGATCGTGGGCCGGCGTCTCCAGATTGACCTCGATAACGAAGGGCAATCAAGTCTCGTCAGAAATGATGTGCTTGCAAGAGAGCTTGGAACTTCCCTGAATTCCCCCGCAGTAATCTCGGATTTTGATGGTGACGGTTCGGCGGAAGTCGTGGTGAAGTCGGGACGGAGCCTTAGGGTATATCACTTTTCGGCTCTGGGCTTTCAAGCCGCTGGAGAAGTACTCACCCGATTGGATGTGGGGCTTATTTCGAACTCCTTCGATCGCTTGCACGCAGCTGACCTTTCCGGCGACGGACTTCCTGAACTTGTCGTGCTCTTTGATAATGGTACCCTTGAGGCATTTTCACTTTCCTTTGACTCGCGGGGCCAAGTTGCGCAGCTCAGTAGAACTGTCTCAATTGTAAGACCCCAGGTCCCCGCCCGCGATGCACTCACCTTAGGTAATGGATATTTCTCGGCGCCTGCCCAACATTTGTTCGGTGATTTTAACGGGGACGGCAGAATCGATTTGGCTACCTTTCGATCCGTAAGAAGAACGGGTGTTCCGAGTCAGGTAGGAGAGGTCAGATTCTTCAGCAACTCCGCAAGCGGCGGAGCCATTTCTCTGGTCGAAGAAGATGCAAGTCTGACTGACAATTTTACCGCCGAGACTGGATGGTATAACCCAGAACGCCGTAGCCCTCGGCTTGCTGTTGATCTCGATGGTGATGGCAAAAAGGAGATTGCACTTTTCTACAACCGTGGGGGAGTTTCGCTCATCGCAGCCCCCTCGGGCAGCGGAGAATTTCCCTCTCGTTACAGCTCAATTTCTGCGACCGATTTGACCTGGGCGAATGGATATTTCGAGAGTGATAATTCAAAAACGGTCGTTGACGTCGACGGGGATGGGCGCGAGGAGATAGTAGCTTTTCACCCCTCTGGCCGAGCTCATGTGTGGGGAACTCCTCTCGGGGCTCAGAGCTTAGAAGGCTTTCAACTTCGCTATTTGGGGACCACGAGTCTAGGAGACGAGATTTCTGGGGTCGCCGGGCGCCCAGTGGGAATCTCAGTCGTACGCGACAGGGCGGGAGTAGGGCCAGCACTAGGGCTTCTGTTTGGGACTGGGGAAGTCGCTATCTTCAGAGGTTTACGCTCCCAGCGCGCGGTTGTCCCTCTACACTACCAGCACGAATTCCTTACTTCTCTTCCCTCCAATTACATTCAGCAGATCCCAGAAGCTTTTGGATCACTAACATTCGCAAGCTTTGGGGATCCTGGTACCCTGCTTCAGACACCTCAGCGCATGAGGGCGCAGTACATTATGACAAGTCTCGCGACTGAGGGCGCGCATCTTGAGAACTACCCCGTTCGCGTCGACGCGATCACTCATGACGAGTATGCTTTCTTGCATAGCACAGATCCCGCAAGGCTTGCGGTGCGCCGCAGCAATCAGGGAGGGGTAGAGTTGATCTGGGCAGCGGATGATCGAGCCGGAGTTCGGGGCTATGCCGTATACGAATTAAGGAATCCCCCGTCGACCTTTACTCCGCACGACCCCGTGAGCATTGATCCTTCACTTCTTTCCAGAATTGATACTGCCATCGATCAGGAGAGTCCTCGGCTCTTAAGAGCAAGGATTGAGAGCACCCTTGAGGGCAGTGCATGCTTGCTGGTGAAATCGATAGATTCTTCGGGAAGAATTCTTCCTTATTCACTCCCTTTCTGTGGTAATCCCGCAGAGCTTCCTGGGCCTCGCGAAGTATCGGTGCAGGGCGTCCGTATTGTTGATAAGAGCTTGCCGCGCGCCAATCCCCCGTATCGTGCGACGCGCGCATTTAGAGTAGAAATGAAAGTGCTGCTTGCGCCGAATCAAGTTCCTTCCGAGGCGGTGCGAGTGGTGCCCTATATCTTTCAGCTCTCGGGCCCCTGTTTGTCGGATGACCCAAATCTGCTCAACTACCATTGTGTCCACGGGTTTCGGCCTGCACCTTTGCATTCAAATGGAGAGCCAAGAGTTAAGGTGAAGCAAGAGACCTGGGTTCCCTCAGGAGATTCTCCGGATACTTTTCTCTATGCCGTAGACCTCACCGTTGATGATTTGCCGCGCATGGTGAACCATGTCCCGGATGTGCGCTATGAGAGCCCTGTATTCAAGATCTACGTTAACGATGCATCTGTCGGCGCGCCTCCGAGTGATCGAGAATTTCCCCTGGGAGGTGGATTCTATTCTCCTAAAGCCAATCAGCGCTTACATGATCGCATCTGGGGCGGAGTGCTCACTAATATCAGGAGTCCCACGTATCAGAATACCTTTGCCGATTACTTTCTTAACAATAGGTTTGCGCGTGGCATTAATACAGTTTATCTCGATGAGTGGCGTCCCGAACATACTGTAGCTTGGGAGTTCACCCAAGGGTGGCAAATGGAGGCGCCGGCAGTTGAGTTGCCCTATCCGGCTCAGTCATTTGACTACTACCGCGACGATGACGTTTTCCCGCGGTATAGAGATAACGCTGTCCCGGGCGATCCTTCGTTCGAGAACCCGGCGCTGCCAGCAAGGGATCCCTGGATTAATAGCCTTGACCAATTTGCCTCCGAACTTCGTCGCCGGCTCGGAACATCGGTAAAGTTATTTGGCAACGGCCTTCAGAAGTTTAGCGCGACGCTAGGAATCAATCAGCGGGCGCTAAGTCGATTGGACGGCGGACTCATGGAAGGGTGCTTCGGCGAGCCGGCCGAATTCAATAATAATGATTGGTTAGATCAACTTGCCTCGCTCAGCCGTTATTCTGAGGATAACAAGATGGTCGTTTGCCTCAATAGATTAGACGACCAGAGAAAATCGATACAGCCAGGGCGCAGAATGTTTGTCCTTGGGTCTTTCCTTCTCGCGCATGACGTTAACCGAGACCTGAGATATGCACCTCAGGAAGTTCATCCCAAATGGATTGAGCGAGTACCCGATTATCAGTATTCGCTTATCAATTTCCTACCTGAGTACGATCTTGATTTAGGGGTCCCGCTTGGTGAAGCCACGGAAGTGGTCTCGCAACCAGTTAATCCATTCATAAGAAAACGTGAATTTTCCAATGGCTATGTAGTGGTGAACGGGTCTGGAAATTCGAGAGGTCTCAGCGGGCAGACGGTGACTGTCTCGGTGCCTGCAGGAATGCAGCGAGCGATCATCGTTGGTTCGGAAATTGTGTATCCTGAGCGGAGTGGCGGTGGCTATATGTATTGTCACCCCGGGACTCCGCCTTGTTCATCTGATAGCTCCTATCGTCTCAATCCAGGTCATGTAGTTCTTGAGCCGCAAACAGGAGGGTCGGTTACGCTTGAGCCTGGAACGGCTGCAATCTTTGTCGTGCGGCCATAGCCGCGACCACTGGGGAACTTGAATAATGGTACTTTCCCCCTGGTGAGTTGGGTAGCGCGGAGAGCTCTCGTTTTCTCTGACGTTTTCTCGTGTCGTATGGGGGGGGTTCTTCCTCTTGTTGACACCTGCAGCAGCGAACCTTCTGGCGAGGGGCAGTTATTTCTGAAGCGCATCCAATAAAACCCTAGGGGAATTGCGCATTCTTATAACTCGCTGGAAGCAGACGTGTAATTCGACCCGATACGTAACTATGCAACAGTTTCTTCCTCCATTTCGCGGCAGTGTGCAGAACAGTTCTGAGCGCGGGGCAGCGATAGTAGAGCAGGTAGTGCTTATCGCGGGCATAGTCATGCTCTTCGCGGTATTGCAGTTGCATTTCGGGCTGCTTAGAGATAGGTCCGCCCAGGCCTTTGTTCGGGCAATGGAGACGGGCGGCGGTTCTACAGAAACAAGCGGTCCTTGCACAGGAGGCGACCCAAGTAGCTTACCGACAATGTGTACTCTCCCTGAATCAGAATGACCGCTTCTTGGGCCAAATGTAATTCCAAGTCTCAACTCTCAGAAATCCCTCGCCCTTAGAGCTATATGGGCTCTGAGAAAGCTCTTCACTAATGCCACCTTTGTGGACTTCTGCCCCCTGTCTGTTGAATTTGCTCATGAATTTTTCAGCTCGGATGAGACAGAGGTGTTTTCAGCGGTCCCGTAAATTGTCCATGGCAAAAAGTGCCAGCTAACGGCACATGCTAACGAGAGTATCCATAATACTTGCATACGGCTTCGGTGAATGAGGCAGGCTCGTGCAGCAGTTTGGAGCTGTCTTGCAGGTGCAATCCTTACCTTCAAAAGGACCATGGAAAAAAATGAGGAGCTAATCAACTTCGTCGCCCGAACTGCAGAACTTCTTCAGAAGCTTTGCGTACAAGGGATCGTGAGCGAAGAACAGAAAGTGCAAATCCTTTTTCGGCTCGTACAGATTATTTTTTCTGCGAAATAGAGAATTACGAGGTTATATGGCAGTAAGTAGAATGAAGAAAAGAGGGGCAAGCGGTCTGCAGGTCTTTGCTTTGCTTCTCGCGTTCATTTTCATGCCAATTGGAGCGGCTAAGGCGGAGGTCTTCTACTGCCAAGCATCAGGCTCTTATTTCAATAATGGTTTCCCCTTCAGTGTGTTTGGCGCCGGAGTAGACGATCTCGAGGTCAGGGCACAGACCTATGCCCTTATTGAGTGCATGCACTACCAAACACAAGGGGTTATTATCGGAAACATTGGTGGCGGCGGGGCTCCGGGAGCTCCGTGTGTTGTTACTAGTTGCATACCCTTTCCGAATCAAGTTCCCGAAATAGTATCGCAGCCTGAGGACGTTGAAGTGGAGCGTGGTCAGAGCTTTAGTGTTTCGTGCCGGGCGATTGGGGGAGATTTACGGTACACATGGATTGTTAATGGTGAGCATCTTCCCGAGCTTGTTGGTCGAACGATTGGCTCAGACACAGCGAGCGACATTCTTGATGGGGTTCGGGTCCGCTGCCGTGCCGAAAACTCTTTAGGGTTCGTTCTGAGTGATGAGGCAACTATACGCGTGGTTGGAGAACTTCAGGCTCCCGTTATTATAGCGCATCCGACTGATATTACGGTTGATGAAGGTGGATTCTTCCAAATGGAAGTGCTTGCCTTTGGTGGAGAGCTTAGCTACCAGACTCAATTCCGAGGGCCACAGGATGCAGATTTCGTGGATGTCCCCAATCTTACGAGCAGAGCTATCGATGTGCCCGAAGCCCCGCTTGCACTCGATGGCGTATCGGTTCGTTGGAGAGTCTTTAACAGAGTGGGGCAGGCAGTAAGTAACGCAGCCCAGATACGTGTAAGGACGCTAGCGACGCCTACTGCGACTGCCACAGCAACTCCAACAGCCACCGCGACGCCCACTAGGACGCCTACTCGCACGGCAACCGCCACACGGACTGCTACCAGTACAGCCACCCGCACCCCCACAGCGACCAACACCCCGACTAGGACGCCTACTCGCACTCCGACGCGAACCGCGACTGCTAGTGCTTCACCAACCGCGACAGGTATGGCAACACGGACTGCAACTCACACCGCTACCCCGTCTCCTTCGGCAACACCGGTAGAAACTCCCTCATTTCCCCCCACGCAAGTGCCGGAAGTTACGGCAAGCCCGATACCGACTGTTGATTCTACTTCCACGCCAGCCCCGACATCCACCATGCCAAGCCCAGGGTCTACAGAGACGCCTCAGGCAACACCAACACCGACGTCCACCGCAGGTACCGTAGTGGTTCTGGACGGCGCGCGAGTAGTGGTATGCGGAACTAAGGCCACTGCCTCACTTACAAAAATTGCCGGCGCGAATTACAGAATCTCGGCCAAACGCACTACGGCTCCTCCTATGGTGCGACGCATCCGCTCCAGGTCTGCGCGCGTGGTATTAAAAGGATTGGCGTTGGGCAAATGGCAACTAAGCTATGAGGCTCTTTTGCCATCGGGAGACACACGCCAAAGCCCAAGCGTGAAGTTCAGAATTAGAGAGAGTAGCGCTCGCTGTCCGAGGAATTTTTAACACAGCAATGAGAGAGGACTTGTATGGCAGGAGTCGAATCGAGCTTACATCGGGACTTAGAGAGGCTGAATTTCTCGAAACAGTCTAGAGCTAAAGCCAGCGGAACAAGCAACCTAAGGGTGGCGGATCTAAGGAGCTTCTGAAAAGGTCCACTTTCCACTTGTATTCCGAGTTATCGCGGGAGAGTTGCTTGGGAAGAGAGAGATTATGGGTGTCCGATTCTATTCACAGGATTCTGTGTAGGAGTGTCTATGTTTGATTCTCTGCGGCCTAATGATCAATCGGGTCCTTTGGGCCCGGACCGTGCTGCCGCCTTTAAGACCACAAACTCGGAACAGCCTGGTCCTGTTTCAGAAGCAAAAAGGATCTTTTGCGATCAGATCGAAGAAATCATTAACGATACATTCAACGAGGTCTCTAAGCTTATTCCTCATGTCAAAGATGAATTCAAATCGCTATGCATTCATCATCTCGATAGAGGCAAAGGGAGTGATAAAGAGCAAATCAAGAACTATAGAGAATTACTCGCGGATACGGCCAAAGCAGTCAGTGAGTTCGCAGGAATTGCACTGGACCCTCGGAGCTCCCAACGGGAACGCATGTTCGCAGTCACCCTACTTGAATCGTGCAAGGGGCCGAGAGAGGCTTTCATCCACGTCGGTGGCGCAACCTCTTTAGGCTCCGGTATCGGTAGCCATCGACGACTTGAGATCGATGGCAAAGGTGGTCAAATTGATATTCATGACGCAATAGCACACCAGATTGGGCGCTTACTTGACCTTGGTATGGAGCGCTTAAGCGAGAAAGCAAAGGATTTCGCCAAGGTGCATAAAGCGCAAGTGGAGAAGATGCCATTTGAACCCGCGGATGTCCCTGGCGCTTCGGCACGGGAGGCTTTTTTACGACTCAGCAGTCCGCTTGCCGAGAGCTTTCGAGAACTTTTTAACGGCACCATTGAAGTTAGAATTCAGGCTTCATCCGATAACATTCGAAACGAGGCGCGAAAAGATTCAAGCTTCTTAAGACAGGTCCTTCCACTGATCGAGTATTGTGCAACCTCTGGTCGCAACTGGGAGCAATCATTAAAATTATATGCGGACCTTAACTCGAATACCTTAGAAGTTCTGTCCGCGTGTAAATCAAGAATAGAAGAGATTAATGAACAGGATATTGCGATATCTCGTCGTGTTAATGCTTTGCCGAAAGAGGTACTTCGAAGATTTAACAACGGGACTATCGGGCCTATGGATGCCGACCGCTGGGCAAGCGGTCTCCCTAGCTCGAGAACTGTCGCCACATTCTCTGTATACAGTGTTCCGAATGCCGCCAAGGACCCCTTCTTTATAAAGTATTTGCCAGGTGACGATGAATTGCAGCCAGAACGGATATGGCTGCGCACCGCCTCTTTGGTCGAGCCTGCCCGACATTGGCTCGGTGACGATTCGCGACGGGCAATGATATCTGTCAGTACGAAAGAAGCTTTAGTAAGCAACCTGCACGCTGCGGGAGAGGACCAGGATCTTCCGTTACTTCGCAGGTGCGTTGCCGAACTTCCGGACTCAGATTTTAAAACTAGCATTCAGGAATCGATAAGATTCAAGAGCTCATGGTTGAGGCGGTTAGCCGATTTTATTTCCCTTAATTAGTATCTAGGAAATCGCTGAAAAACCCGTGGAGCCGAAGCTCTTAGGGGCACCTTGCTACAGCGGAGAGGATTAGCATTCCCATCGCTCTTGTTTGCAGAGACGAATCGCTTTCTCCTCCCAAGCGGTTGATTCAAAGAAGAAGCTATACCTTCCTGACTTTTCAGAATGTAATTACGCGAGTCTTGCCGCCTGTTTGAATGCCCAGTTTTTAGCTTTCCCACGGGCGAGCAGCATAAAACCTTTACGGCGCTTAACGAGCTTGCAGAACGTGCTCTCCATGGAGGAATTGCTAAGCGTAGCTATCTTATTGTTCTCGGGGGAGGGGTAGTCGGTAATCTCTCAGGATTCCTAGCTTCGACACTCCTACGCGGAATTCGCTTTGTGCATGTGCCTACTCCATCTCGCAGCTCGATAGCACCACGGGAGATAAGCAGGCCGTAAACACCCGGCATGGTAGCCGCAGCGATGATATCCTCACAGCTTGGACTTTGTGACCACTCATTTGTTGAGCTCCATCGAAGTATCCTTAAGTCCCATGAATTGCCGACGCGAATTCCTTCAGGCGTTTCAATCGAAAGAGTTCTTGAGACCCTCTCGTTCGATAAGAAGGAGAGGGGTGGAGAGACTCCCTTCGTTCTCTTGGCGGGGCCTCAGAGGCTTGCGTCGCGAAAGGGGTCGAGCCTTATTGCAGTTCCCTCTGTAATTATCCTCGATGTATTAAGACTTCTCGCACAGCCTTTAGCGGGATACCTCGCTGCTTAAGCCCATCCCAAATATCAAGCTACTCCGAATACCTATTCCCACCGTAAGAAAATTTCCTAGTTTAATGCTCCGTTCCTGAAATCTCACCCAATATCCCTTTTATAAGACTGGGGCGCCGGTCTCTGAAAGGAGTAAGGCGCCGTAAAAAATGGTGAGTGCATTATGACTACTAACAACATTCAAATTGGAGTTCCTTGTGAATACGTACATTATTGGTTTGTGTCAGAGAATCGGCGCCTTTAGGGCTGCTCCTACACGCATGCAGGTGCAATTCCTGCTCCTTATGACTGGGGTGTCGCTCCTAGCGATGGGAATCGCAAATGAGGCGATAGCTCAAGTGGGGGACCCGGCAGAGATAAAGTACAACGGGCAGCGACTTACGGATAGTGTCAACGCCATCCTTACCTACCTTGAGGGCAGCTTCGGCGCTCTTGTGATGGTATGTGCTGGCCTTGGCGCTATCATGAGCTCAGCATTTGGGCAGTATAAGGCCTCGCTGGGCTGTCTGATTGTTGCGATTGGGTCGTTTATCCTGCGGTCCTTTATGGATACGTTCTTTAACACGGATGGTATCCAGGAATAAGGTTAAGTGAATTCTCTTAGGGGGCACCCCATTTTTAGGGGCGCCCCCTTTTTTTGCTCGGTGAGTTCCACGATGGAGTTCTTAAGTGGTGGTTGCATGGTTTGCATGGAACTCGCGGCAGAACTCCTCTCGTTCTACGGCGGGCAGTCTTTGGCGGAAACGCCCCCAATGTTACTTGCCATCCGAATCAGATAGCCGTCTGGATCCATGACGAGAAACTGTCTCACAGCAACCATCTTCCCATTAACTCGGTACTGGCGCTCCTCAAGAGGCACCTTAGGAGGGTAGTTCTGCGCGAGCAGGGAGCGATACACGGAGTCCACATCTGCAATAGTAATTTCTAGATCCAGGCCTCTTCCAAAAGGGTACTCCATGGCGCCGGTGCGCCATAACCTTTTCTCAATGAAGTCAGAATCGCTCACCGCTTCAAAGGAAGCCATTGTTTCGAGCATAAGGTGGGCACCTTCGCGGTGCACCTCTGCGAAGCCTTCTTCTGGGCGCTGGTTATAGATGGAGAACCCCAGAGTTCCCACATAGAATGAGAGACTTACTTTGAGGTCTCTAATGAAGAGTTCAGGAACAAGGGCGGGACGCATACATTCTCACTGGATAAGAGGGCGAGTAATTCATAGGCCATCATAACCCTTAAGGTGTTTCTTTTCTGCCTTAAGGATTCAGAGAAGAAAGCCGATGAGGTTTTCGGGGTCGCTTCTAAACATGGTGCCGTGCTTACTGGATCGGCTTTAAGAGAACCAGCCTATGAATGAACCTGTGAACCAAATCTTGCAAGTAATCGCGGGTACAGGTGGCGCTTTGGTGATGGTGATTGCTGGTCTCGGAGCTCTCGTAATTGGCTCACTCGGCCCTGTTGCGGTCTCGCTCTATGGTATCCGTGCGTACGGCATTAAGTGGTGGTGGAGCCTGGTGGCCTTTTTCGTACCCTTCGGCAATTTCGTTTTTATTGGTGTGCACTGGAAGTTCCTAGCGGTAAGACGCCTCGCCTTCGCCATTCTTGGTTGTTTTGGCGTTGCGATTGGGGCTTTCATCTTGAGGGCGTTTATTGCAACCTTTTTCCTGGACATGCCTCCGTCTGATCCGGCCTAAAAGCAATTCAGTGTTGACTTCAAAAGGCTGCGTAGCTTTTCTAAGACGAGGCTGCCTCTATTCCTCTGACTCGTCGTCCTCAGAAGCCATCTCCTCAGATGCCATTGCATCTAGGGCGTCTTTTTCTTTGTCTTGAGATGCTTCCAGAGAATCAACTGCCTTATGTGCCGCAGCTACGTTCTTGCCAGCCTGAGACTTTGGCTCCCCTGTGTTCTTTGCTTCGGAGGGATTGCCATTGCAGGCGCTAAGGGAAAGTGCAGAGATGAGTAAAAGTACGGTCGCTACATATTTCATACTTAGGTCTCCATATTGCTAACAAATTCTGGTGAGCGCTTTTTTGTAAGAAATGATTGGGGCGCAAGTATTAGGGGGCAAAGCCTCTCCGCATAGTATTTTCGGTCACGGTTCGAGGCTCGAGAAATTGTAGCAGGTAGTCTGGGCCACCGGCCTTTGAACCTACCCCCGACATCCTAAAGCCACCAAAGGGTTGGCGTCCAACCAGGGCTCCCGTGCAGCCGCGGTTTAGGTAGAGATTGCCTACCTTAAACTGGCGCTTCGCTTGCTCAAGATGTGCCGGGCTTCTGCTGAAGACGCCGCCAGTAAGTGCGTATTCCGAGGCGTTAGCCATCTCAAGAGCGGTAGTGAAATCAGGCGCCTGAACGCATGCGACGACCGGCCCAAAGATTTCTTCGCGCCATAGCGAGCTGCTGAGGTTTACGTCCCTAAAAATGCTGGGCGGAACAAAAAAGCCCGAAGGGCAATTCGCAGGAACCTTGCCCTTAAAAGCAAGGGTGTGTTCACGTTCAGCAAGCTCAATCACGCCAAGAATTCTCGATTGGCTCTCTGCGTCAATGACAGGGCCTATCAGGGTGGCAGGATGAGAGGCTGCTCCTACGATGAGATCCTGGGCGGCGTCAGCTAAGCGCCGAAGAAGCGGTTCGTAACAGTCGCCCACCGCGATTACGCGAGAGCAGGCCGAGCATTTCTGGCCGCTAAAGCCAAAGGCAGAGGAAAGTATGCCCTTAATAGCCTCATCGAGGTCGGCGTCTTCGTCAACGATAATAGCATTTTTGCCTCCAAGCTCAGCGACCACTCTCTTTAGGCTGCGTTGGCCGGGCCGAACCTCGGCTGTTGAGCGCAGGATTTCAAGACCCACGGGTTTAGAGCCGGTAAACACTACCATGTCGACGAGCGGGTGTTGTACGAGGTGCCGGCCAATTACTTCTCCGCGACCCGGAAGAAAAGCGAGAGCATTTTTGGGGAGGCCAGCTTCATAGAGCAAGAGAGCGAGTTCTTGGGCCACCGCGCCCGTTTGTTCGGATGGTTTGAGGGCTACGACATTGCCCGCAACCAGGGCCGCAGTCGCCATTCCGCAGGCGATGGCAAAGGGGAAATTCCAAGGCGCAATAACGGCGCACACGCCGCGAGGCTGATAGAAATAGAAATTCTCTTCACCTGGAACTTCTTGGGTAAGAACAGGCGCTGCAAGTTTGCGCATGTGTTCGGCGTAGTAGTCGCAAAAATCAATGGCTTCTGCTACGTCGGCATCTGCCTCTTTCCATGATTTTCCGGCTTCGCGAATGATGAGAGCCGAGAGCGCATTCTTTCGCTTGCGCATAAGCGCAGCGGCAGAATTCAAAATCGCGGCCCGGGATTCCGGCGCTACTGCTTCCCACTGCGGTGCGGCATGATGCAGTGATTGCACCGCTTGTTCCGTGGCTTCTAACGAAGCGAACTCGGAAACGGAAACTGTCCGAATGCCATCACTCGGATCGCACCTCTCGAATTCCTCTCCGCCTTTAAGAGAGACGCCATTTACTATCGGCCGAACGCGGAGAGGGGATACCGTCAGACGCCTGTCGAGCTCGCTGAGGCTTGCCGCAAACTTTTCACGCTCAGCGGCAATGGTAAAGTCTACAAAGGGTTCGTTCTTAAACATAGTTAGCTACCTTAGGAGAAGGGGGCATGTGGTCTTCGGGGTGCATGGCGGGAGCGGAAAGTAGCTCCTCTATCTCATCTGAGTCAAAAAAAGTGTGCCGTAGAAAAGATTCATTAGAGGTGTTCTCAAGGAGCCTGCGAACGAGATACCCCATGCCTACAATCATATCTCCGAGCGGAACATACATACGCACGAGGGTGCCTTGAGCAGCAAAGGCGCGCGCGATAGGTTCGGCCATCCCAAAAAGCATTTGCAGTTCAAAGTCGCGATTTGAGAGACCGCGCTCGTAGGCATAGGAGCATGCGTGAGCCAATGAGCGCACATTGTGAGAGCCAAAAGCTGGAAGAACGTGCTCGTGCTCATCAATTAATTTGCGCGTAAGTGCTTCATAATTTGCGTCACTACTTTGCTTATGGGCGTATAAAGGGGTCTCCCAGCCGTTAGCTTTCGCAGAAATAGTTTCTTGATCCCAGTACGCGCCCTTAACGAGTCGGATGGCGATCGGGGCTCCTCTGGCCTTAGCAAAGGCAAGGAGATCGTCAACTAATTCGCCGGAGGATTTAGCATAGGCCTGCACCACGGCGCCTGGAAACGGAATGTCTCTAAATTCTGGTGAGCCAAAGACCTTCTTATAGACGGGGTAGATGATAGGGTTGTTACCGGTATCTTCTGCGTCGACATATACTTGGGCACCGACGCTGCGAGCCTTTCTCACAATGGTAGAGAGCTTATCTGAGAGCACTTCTACTGAACGCTCAAAATTAAGAGGACTACATTGAGAATAAAGAGCAGTCAGCTTTACCGAAATACAGCAGGGGGACTGCTCACCAGGATGTCCCTCTACTAGTGGCGTAGCCTCTGGCCAGGTTGTTTTCGCTCGGCCTAGAACTTCAAGCGCATCGAGATAGCGATCCACATAGATGTTCGCCTCTCGTTCGCTTACAGAAAATTCTCCAAGTAGATCGACCGTAAAGGCAAGACCTTGACTCCGAAGGCTTCGCAGCGCAGGGACCGCGTCAGAGGGATTCTCTCCCGCGATGAAAAGCCCTGCCATCTGCTCAACTGAACGCTTCACTACGTACGCAACAAGGTTTCCTCTGAGGCTGCCCGGTGGGGCGCGAAGTCCCCATTGGAGAAGGGACCCGAGCCTTTCGATGCCACGTAAATGAATATGGTGGTTGCCAAGATATTCACGGACATGGCTTGCCACGGCGGCTTGCGAGCGCAACTGAGGGAGCACATCAACAAGGCGAAAAAGGTTTACCTTGAACCTCGGGTCCGACATGGACCAGTTCATCATCTTGGTCGCCCAAAAATTTAGATTAAAGGTGGAGGGACGCTCAGATCCAACCAATGCAAAAATTTTCTTACCCAGAGTAGTGGGGGTGACTGGTGCGGTAGAGGCGAGGGGAGTGGAGAGCTCGGGGTAGTGTATGGCCATAAAAACCTACAATTCGGCTGAAGCTTAGCGCAATTTGAAGGTGGGCGGAAGAACAGCTCACAACCGAAGGGGCCGGATTCCTTAAGGAGCCACTGAAAAAGTCCACTCTGTGAACTCTGTGCCCTCTGTGGTTGATTTAAATTGTTGAAAAACCACAGAGGGCACAGAGTTCACAGAGAGAAAATAAAGTATTTAGGTTTTTCAGAGGTTACTTCGGTCAGATTTGTTAGGCCAGATTTGTTAGGATGGAGCCGCAGCGACGACGAGCAGCAGCTGTCCTGACTGGATAACTTGGCCTGGCTCAGCCAGCACCTTTTGCACCTGTCCCTTTATCCCAGCTTGAATCCGATGTTCCATTTTCATCGATTCAATGACGACGACGATGGAGTCTGCCTCTACACAATCTCCAACCTTGGTTTTGACTTCAAGCACCTTGCCTGGCAGGTGTGAAAGCACTTCCCCTGCATGTGCCTTGGCACTTGCTTCCGAAGTTCTTAAGGCAGGCTGAGTTCTCGTGACTAGAAACGAGCCCTGGGGAAGGTGGACCCACCAATCAGTGCCGTGGCCGGCTACCTTGGCGGCAAAGCTCTTGCCCGCAATTCGAAGCTCTACCTCATTTGGTCCACGCCGGCTAAAGAGCAGCTGGGCCCCATGGTGCCCATGGGGGGAGGGGTGAGGCGTGCCCGAAGACCCCGTAATGAGGACCTCCGAAAGTCTTAAGGATCGTTCGTTCTCTACCTCTGCCTGGACAGAAAATTTTGTCCCGGAAAGCCGAAACTCGCCCGTGATGGAGCCCCGGCCATGAAGCCTAAAGCCTCGAAGCGAATTCCAAGGATCTGTGTTTCCCGTCGCAAGAGAAGGAGCAAATTGAGAAGGAGCGATTTGGTGAGCGAGCACTGAAAGGACGGAGTGAAACTGCGCTTCCTCCGTCTCGGCAGTGGTTGGAACAAGAGTGGCGGCAAGATTTATCTCATGTGAAACGTCACGGAACGAAGAATGACCTACCAGGTGCGAGAGGAAGCCACGGTTTACGCGTACTCCTTCAACTTGCACTTGTGAGAGGACGCTGCTCATGGCGTGGAGCGCTTCAAGACGCGTAGGGGCGTGGACAATAAGTTTGGCGAGCAGGGAATCATAAAAGTGAGTGACCGTGTCTCCCGTCTCAAAACCTGTATCAACTCGCAGCGAAGCTTCAGGAGAGTTCTCCCTTAGCGTGGAGGAATGAAGGGAAAAGGCAAGCAGTTTCCCCGTTGATGCGACAAACTGCTCCTCGGGGATCTCGGCGCAGAGCCTGGCTTCAAGTGCCGCGCCCTGCGGCGCGGTGAGCCCTTGAGGAAGAAGGTCTTTTAGTGAGCGCCCTTCGGCTACTCCGATTTGTAGAGCCACTAGGTCCACACCAAAAAGAGCCTCCGTTACCGGATGTTCAACTTGAAGACGACTATTCACCTCGAGGAAATAAAATCGGCCGTCGGGCGCCAGGAGAAACTCAACCGTGCCGGCATTCGAATACCCGGCTTCTTTCATGAGTCTCACTGCAGCAGCATGGATCTCAGAGCGTAGTGATTCCGGCAAGCCGGGTGCGGGGGCCTCTTCTAACACCTTTTGATGGTTGCGCTGCATAGTGCAGTCGCGATCGTAAAAGTGCATGACGTTCCCATGCGAATCGCCAAGGATCTGAACCTCGATATGGCGAGCCCGTTCTACCAATTTCTCGCAAAATACTCGGCCGTCTTTAAAGAAATTCTTTGCCTCTCGTGAGGCGCTTACAAGCGCTTCTTCGAGGGCCGAAGGCTCGAAAACTTTGCGCATGCCGCGCCCACCGCCACCGCCTGCGGCCTTAACGATAAGAGGGAAGCCTTCTTCCTTAATAAAGTTCGCAAGGGCAAGGTCCGACTCTTTGTCGTGGGGAATTATTTCCACGCTTGGAGCCATTGGCACGTTCGCTCGTCGCGCAATTTTTTTAGCAGAGAGTTTATCGCCCACAAGACGCATGGACGCCGGGCTTGGACCTATGAAGCGCATGCCTGCGTTGGTTACAAGTTCGGCGAATCCTGAATTCTCAGAGAGGAAACCATATCCTGGATGGATAGCGTCTGCGCGGCGCTCTTTTGCGGCCGCAAGCACTGCGTCCGAGTTTAAATACGATCGCACCGATTCTGCTTCGCCAATACAAACCGCTTCATCGGCCAGGCGCACATGACGGGCATATCTGTCAGCTTCTGAGAACACGGCAATGGTATGTATGCCTTGCTCTTGGCAGGTGCGAATAATACGGCACGCAATCTCGCCTCTATTGGCGATGAGTACTCGCGTGATGGGTTGTACCTTAATGGCAGGGGGTGACTTTTGCAGAGATGCTTTCATACGGTACGTTACATTCTAAAGATGCCAAAATCAGAGGGAGCTGCATTCTCGACCCAAGGTGCGTTCATGCTTGCGCTGATGCCTAAGGCGAGAAGAGCGCGAGTATGGAGAGGATTGATTACGCCATCGTCCCAAAGACGCGCAGTAGAGAAGTATGCGCTGGCCTGGTCATTATAACGGGCCTCGATCTCTTTCCGGTACGCCTCTAGCTCTGACTCTGGTACGGCCTCTTTTCGCTGGAGGTATCCCTCTCGCTTTACTTGCGTGAGTACGCTCGCCGCTTGTTCAGGCCCCATGACGGAAATGCGCGATTGCGGCCACATAAAAAGCATGCGCGGTTGAAATGCGCGTCCTGCCATTCCGTAGTTGCCTGCGCCGAATGAGCCGCCCATGACGACGGTGAACTTTGGAACGCTGCAACAGGAAACAGCCGTTACAAGCTTTGCGCCGTGTTTCGCGATGCCGCCATGCTCGTATTCTTTGCCCACCATAAAGCCGACGATATTCTGCAGGAACACGAGGGGAATGCGTCTTTGGTTGCAGAGCTCAATAAAGTGCGCCGCTTTTACAGCGCTCTCGGCAAAGAGAATGCCGTCATTTGCCACAACTCCAACGAGAATGCCCTCGATGCGTGCGAACCCGCAAATAATTGAAGTGCCATAGAGCTTCTTAAACTCATCGAGCTCGCTGCGGTCGAGAATGCGGGCCAGCATCTCTCGCATGGGAAAATATTTTTTGCTTTCTGTTGGAATAAGTCCCAAGAGTTCATTGGGATCATACGCAGGAAGTTCAGGAGCGCAGATGTCGTGACGCGTTTTCTGGAAGGCCCCAAGGTTGGCTACAATGCGCCGGCAAAGTTCAAGAGCGTCTAGATCATCTTCTGCGAAATGGTCAGTAACTCCACTGATGCGGCAATGTACGTCTGCGCCGCCGAGAGCCTCTGCGGTGATCTCTTCTCCGGTGGCTGCTTTCACGAGGGGAGGGCCGCCAAGAAAGATCGTGCCCTGCTCGCGAACGATAATTGCTTCGTCGCTCATCGCCGGAACGTAAGCGCCGCCCGCCGTGCAGGATCCCATGACCACTGCAATTTGCGGAATTCTGAGCGCGCTCATGCGAGCTTGGTTATAAAAAATGCGGCCAAAGTGTTCGCGGTCAGGGAAGACTTGATCTTGTAGGGGCAAGAAGGCACCGCCTGAATCCACGAGATAGACGCACGGGAGCCTATTCTCAAGCGCAATTTCCTGTGCGCGTAAATGCTTCTTCACGGTAAGGGGAAAATAAGTCCCGCCTTTTACGGTGGCATCGTTTGCTACAATCATGCACTCGCGGCCACTAATGCGGCCAATTCCCGTGATGAGACCCGCCCCTGGTCGAACTCCTTCATAAAGTCCAAGTCCCGCTAACGGAGCAATTTCTAGAAAAGCGCTTCCTGGGTCGAGTAAGCGCTCTACGCGTTCCCTCGCGAGAAGTTTTCCGCGCTTTTTATGTCTGACGATAGAAGGATCGTCCGAGGCGCCCGCAGCGCCCTTAAGGTGGCCATCCAATTCGCCAAGCAGCGTCTCCATGCGGGCGCGGTTGGCACGAAATTCAGCACTGTCTGTTCGCAGGTGGGAGGTCAATTTCATAGAGTTCTCGGCCTGTTAGCTAGCGATAGCCTAGCCTCACTCGGGCGCTGTTTGCAACGATTTTGCGTCCCTTTGCAACACTTGGGCAAATGCTGCATCCCAATGAAACATGGGTCGAATATCCATGGAGTAGCGCAGCCGTAAACACGGACGGCAGCCTTAGGTCCAAGATCTCTCGGTTTGTAGCAGGTTTTTCCCACGTCGCCTCATTCTCTGCGAGCAAAGAGCTCGCTGAGGAACCATCTGTTCACTTTTACGAGGGTTTTATGGATTCACCACGCAGTAATGACCGTAGTAGCTCTGCATCCCATGGCTCTGATTTCGCCCACCGCCGAAGGCATCCTGCTCGCGCGACCTCCCTTGCTCCCGCCAGCGCGCCAGTCGCCCCCTCACAGTCCTCGCCAGGTGCAGCTTCTCAGGACGGCAGCACAACATTTGCTAGTCTGCGTGGAGTAGGGGCTGGCAGTTCAAGGCTCCCGTTTGCACTTGCTGCGGACCACCCCGTTTCAGTGATTCGAGATGAGCTCAGGGGACTTTACGAGCAGCTTGATTCCTTTATTGAAACCAATTCAGTGCGTCCCCATCCAGGTTTTGGCTTCAAGGCGGTGGCCCTTCCCGCGGTAGAGGCGGAGCCGCTCATTTCGCGCTGCAATCAAGTGCTGACGGCGCTTAACAAGGTCATCTATACGCCAGCACTCGATGCCCTTATGGTCCAGTCTCATCAGATGGCCAATGACCTAAAGATGCAGATTCTCGGATTTCGAAAGTTTCTCGCAAACCCGCATTTTTCTGGCGGAGTTCCAGAGGACCACGTAGAGAGCCTGCTTCAAAACTCAATTATCTTTCAGCGGGTGATTTCGGATCCCATGAATGACGCGACAAGTCTCGCGTTAGGGGTTTCGGTGCGCCGTGGGCCTGCGCCGTCTTCTGAATAAAAACTTCGGGACCGCGGTTTTTTTGGAGGCCGCTAGGGAGCCTCTGAAAAATAGGACAGAAGAAGGTCAACTTCTAGATTTTTCAGAGATTCCTTAAGAATCGATTGGCACGGGAGGTGACCTTTCACCTTTCGTTTTCCCCGTGTGCGTGAATCGGAGCATAGGAAAATAAATCTAACTATCCGAGTAGATAACGGAGCGAGTCGTGAGGCAGCGCTCGTGGTTGAAGCTGTCTGAGATTTGATGGTGTAAGCGGGGGAGCGGCCCTGTTAGTAGCTTCTTATCACAAGCAGCGGCTTATCTAATTTGTGATTGTTGTAGACACACTGGTCAGGATTTTGAATGCGGCGCCTTTCACCCTTTCCGTAGGTATCAAAAACGTGATGCACAACTTCTGGGCGGTTACTGAGGGCTCCTCCTGCAAAATTCTCATCAGGTACGAGGATGCTTTGAAAGGGAACTAAGGGCCTTAGTTCCTCGAGGTACTGAACGGCGCGTTCAAAGAGAGAGCCTGAATCAAGTATACTGGAAGAGGACCCTGCGGGATTAAATCCCCTTAAGATGAGACAAGGATTCCCATCAATGTCCTTGGCTTGGAACACAATAGAGCAGCCTTTAAAGAAGGGGTCTTTTAGAGAAGCCTTCTCATCTGCAAACGCAAGGCATGCGGCTCTTCTTGAAACCTGTCTAACGCCAGTAGCGCAGGTATTTGCAAGGTATCCCGCATATTCGAGCTCAAACCCTTGTGAGAGGTAAAAAGTAATACCGGTAGATTTTAGATCTTCTGAGGATGGCATTCTACAGGAGCGGATTAAGTGCTCTAGCGTGGAGAGCCTAAACACACCATCCATTAGACGGTTTACTCCCTTCTGATTTGGGAAGTCGCTTAGCCTTTTTTTCCAGATCTGAGAAGCGTTTGAAAGAATATCCAGCATGTTGCCAGCGCGCTCAAAGGCTTTGCTGCCTCCCTCCGCCTGCCCCAAATAAAAGGAGGCTCTTGCGCCAATAGATTGAGAGGCAATTAGCGCGCGCCGCATTTCACGAACAAACGTTTGTTCGCTATCTCTAATGCTAGGAAGATTTGAGGCCACGCGCACGGATTCCTCCATTGAGGAGGCATTTTGAAGGGCGTCCTCACATCCGGAAAGCCTATCAAGAAGAGAGAGCACTACCTTTTCCGGCATCCCCTGAGCATTAGCTGTGATTTTGAAGCGTGACTGAAGCACCTGCTGCTTTGTGACCTGCTGAGCAATGAGGAATGCATCTTCACTTGTCAGCTCCATCGCTAAATGTATGTCGATAGCTATCTCTTCGATGAGCTCCAGTTCTTCTTTAGTTGGAAGGCGGTGGGGAGAAGCAGCCGAAACATGAAGGATTTTCGGCAAAGCATTAAGCGCGGTGCCCCAAAGGTTGCCGCCTCCCTGCTCAGCCTCCTCTTCGACACGCGCATGGTTATGAAGACTATGTGCACGCCTAGCCCCTACTGCATTTCTCGTTTCAATTTGATAAGTGGCCTTGCCGTGCTCAATGAGCTTTCTAAAGAAGTTCTCGGACATTCTGCCCTCGAATAGGAGGCTTGGATCGCGGTTAATGGGTTTGCCCCTTATCTTGGTCCAAAAAGAATGCCGCTTATCTTCTACTGATTTGTAAAATCCCTCTGAACTCGAGGTGCTGAGCTTGAAACCAGGCTCAGATGCCTGTGCGAGCTGAATGCCAAGCGTGGCAGAAATTCCTGAAGCTAATGCAGCTTCTCTGAGCTCTTTGTAGTCTCCGCCCAGTTGGCTAAGAAACTCCCCCGTTATCGCTGCCTCAACCGATAGGAACTTGAGCTGCGCACTGCTGGAGCTAGTGTCGCGCACCCTTCCTCGGGAGTCCCACCCTGGATTAAAAGAGGCGACTACGTGAAAAAAGTCCTCTCGTTCTTGCTCAGAGGTTAACGCACAAGAAGCCTCGTCAACAATCTTTAGCCCTGTGATGATAGGTGTGAAGGCAGATGTCGTGTACTGAAACATTCTGCGGAGCCGACGCAAGAGGCCTGATTTTACAAGCTGCACTTTACTCAAATGCTTTAATGGCAAGGTTGAGAAGAACTCCTTTTCAGCCTCTGAAAGCCGCGGAAAGCTGCCCCACTTTTCTTCCAGCTCATTCTCTACATGAGCCAAGAACCTCTCATCTTTGCCAGCAATTAGCTGGGCAGTGGCCCCAGAGAAGGAGCCAAGTTGCACAGAATCACTATACCTAGCTACGACATAATCCATGAGCTGTGCGCTTGCTTTCTGGTAGAGTATTTTCTGAACTTTGGGAGAGTCCATGGCGCCGCTCTGGCGCGTCGCGCCCGTAACCTCGAAAAATCGCATCGGGTCTCTGAACGAATTTAGGGCAGAGACGAAATCAGACTCAGATGGACTTACACTTCTCTCTGAGTTCAGATGGCGAGCATCTACAAATGTTCTAAGAAGCCCTGGGAACTCAGCCCAAAGCGCGCCAGTTACCTTTGGTGGCAGTCCCGTCCTTGCGGCGAGGCTTGGAATCACCCCCGCATAGCTTTCAATTTCTGAAATTATCTCATAGGGCTGAATCGCTCTCTGCTCTTCGCCCGCTAGGTTTTCAACTACAAGCCCTATGAGGGGAAGTGAAACTATGCCGCCGTCGTGCATGAGCTTATCAAGCCGCTGAGCGTCCCTTAAGAAAAATTGAAGCTCTTCAAAAATAACTTCCGAAGGAAAGGGCACCCTTCTATCTACGGCCCGGCTGAGGCACTTTAATGCTTCACTTTCATGCCCTACTGCTCGCTGAACGAAGTCTCCAAGAGACTTGCGGAGCTCCAGCACGCCATTCGGCGAAAAACCCTGGGTCTTTAGGTCAGAATTGCAGCGAGAAAATACCTTTTCAACTTGAGACCCTCCCCAAGGACCAAAATAAAGCTCTGCTTGAGAGCTGCTAATGGCGCCTCTTGCATATTCAAAGACAAGGCCAACGGGGGGCGGTGTGAAAAACTGCTCTTCTCTAACCTTAAGCTCACGGGTGAAATAGTCATCAAGCCACTTAAGACCTCCAGGCTCGGCGCTAAGAATCTCAACAACAATTTCTGCCTGCCTGAGGTTGAAGGCTGCAAGGAGAGCATCTCTGTGATCTCCGTTAACAAGTTTAGCCCCAAGAGCAACATATCTATCGATATATTCCTTGGCGCCAATTCTTATCTCCTGCAGGCTAGAGCTATTCCCAAGCCTCGCATTGTGGTGTTGGGCAAGGGTATCTCGCGCAAGAGTCTTAGCTCTTCGGCTGTCCATTCCGGCTTGTCGCGCGGTCTTTTCTAGACTCTTATGCTGGTCCTCCTCGGTACCCGAGTTTGAAGTGCTAAGGCTATAGTATGCAGGAGGAGGAGGTTTTCTTAGAAGTGGGGAGGGAGCGGGACCGACGAGTCTGGTCCAGTAATCAAGCGAGTCGCGGGGGTCCCGAATAATTTTAATGCGTGGGCGCTCTTGCCTGTTGAGGCCTTTTTTCTTGGGGTCCTGAGGCGAGGCCATAAAAGCTCGAGAAAAAGAGGAGAGAAAGAAGAATAAAGGGGCTCCAGCAGCTACTCAACCTTGAGAAAGAATCTTTAAGGGTGAGAGGTCACTGGGACACCCACTTGCTCCAGGCTCGTCGCGCGCAAGTAATCCTGTATCTTATCGTTTCAAGGGGTTGTACCGGAGAGCAGAGGCTTCCGGGCGGGTCAGATACCAATGAGTGGGTGTCCAAGAGGTGTTCCTTTACTGTTCCTTTGCTGAGCCTGTAGTCGGAGAAATCACTCAAGCGAGGCCTATAACTATCCGAATGGATTACGGTAAGGGTAGAGCCGAGCAGTCCTCTCATGCGCGCGACAGCGGAGTGCGGAGATATCTGAGCTTTGAGGGATTTTAGCTATTGCTGGGGTGGCAACGATGGATGCAAAGGGATTCAAATCTCAGGGGGCGGTTTGCCTATGCCTCACTTTGCAGATCCTCTTTGGGCAGATGGTATTTGCGCAAAGCCAGACATCTTGGGAAGAAGCAGAGGCAACCCAGAAAGCGCCGCTCGAGTCGAATGTCTCCAGTCTCCCCCAGCCTCAGGCCGTTTACCCCTTTCCTTCTCCCGGAGGATCTGTCGAGTGGCAATCGAAAACTCCATCCACCAGCACTACTTCATCGGGAGTTGATTGCCGCACGATCCCAAAGCTCGTAAGTGAATATCAAAAAAACGCTCGCAGCGGAGGAAGAAGCTCATGGAGTGATGCCTGGGAGTCTCTGATGGAGAAGCAAAGCCTTGGAGAGCCCCCTCGACCTTGGTGCAAAGACCTGAGTGACAGCCCCGCGTACATCTGTCCGAGTAGTAACCAGTTCCTGATCGCATGTGACGGCAGGTTCCCCTGGGGAGGAAATTGTCCAGACGGCATGCATTGCAGCTCCTACAACGTCTGCGTCTCAGGGAACGAGACCGGAACGATGCCATCTGACCGAGTGCTGTGTGACCGCTATCATCAGTGCCTGGATCCCTTCAAGGTCTGCGACGGTATCTTTTGCAGAGATAGCTTCAATGGTTCCGCCTGTCGCAGCAATCGAGATTGCCCAGCCAACGCGGAATGTCGCAGGCTAAATGTGGATAATGAGGAGCCTTCGCCAGGGTATCCCTTCATAGGTATTTGCAGACAAGAAAGCATGCCGGATGAGTGCATCTCTGATTCGGAATGTGGCTGGGGCAATTACTGTGACTGGGATTCTATGAAATGCAAGAAAAGGGGCCGTGTGACCGACCCTTGCGAGTCAAGAGGTGAGCTTCGAGATCGTGGCGTGAACTCAACCTGTCTGCCGCCTCTTCGCTGCGTGTCAGGCAGCTGTACGAACTTACCTCTCGTACTCAATGAAGGAGATAGGTGTGTTCCTGCGTCACCGCACTACGAAGATCCTGATTACTCACTTGATGCGTACTGCGACAAAGGACTCGTGTGTGGGCACGACAATCGCTGTCGACGAATGATTGGGCCCAGTGATATCTACCTATGTAATGAGGAAGCATCGACGACGCCCTGTAGGCAGCGCTGCGAGAGCCTCTGTTACTCGGGCAGTTGCATATTGATTCGCGTGCCACCAGAGGACCCGGATGGCGAACAGCGTCGTCACTACTTATGCCGTGCTATCGAGCTCGATGGCGAATGCTCTCCTCCGTCGGCCCCCTATACGCGTAGGCGAGGGTGTGCTCGAGGGCAATACTGCGTGCCGGACAACTGGCAAAGTGACCCATATTACCCCTCTAATCGATGGCGCTGCACTACTATCCCAGGACTACCCCCTCAATCGACCGGCAGATGATGAGTCATTGGGACACCCACTTTGTTCAAGCTCGTCGCGCGCAAGCAACCTTGTATCTTGTCCATACAAGGAGATGTAACGGCTAGCCGAGGCCTCCGGAGGTTTCTGATGCATAGAGTGGGTGTCCAAGAGGTGTTCTCGTGCAGTTGAGGAGATGGGCGCGAAACATGTGCGTGCCAAATGTGAAGACATAGTGCTAGATCCCGTTCATAGAGTGGTCTCGACGCCTGCCTATATGTTGGCGAAAAGTATTGCAGAAGTTGAGATAGGAATCTCGAGACTCATTCATGAACTAGTGAAGATGACCTCTTAGGAGAATCCGATGGATAGTAATTCGCATTCCGCTTCTAACCCACAACAAGATCCTATGACGTGGGCGAAATCCTTTGATGAGTTTTGGCCGCTCTACCTATCGCAGCATATGAATCCACGCACGCGGTGGTGGCACTATATCGGAACTCTCGCGGGACTTGGAGTTGGTCTGTTTGTTCTTGGAAGATCGTACGCGAGCTCTTCGCTTGTTGAAAGTTTACTCCTCGCAGTCTTTGCGGAGATTATTGTTAGTTATGGGATTCTCTTCGTAAGCCATTGGGTGGAGGAGGGTAATCAGCCGGCCACTCTTCAGGCTTTTGGCAAGAGCAAAGGACAGATTGCCAGGGAGCTTTGGTGGTCTATTCGAGGCGACTTTAAGATGCTTGGGCTTGCGCTTAGTGAGCAACTTGGGCCAGAGATTGAGAAACAGAATCTGAAGTAGCTTAGAGTAGGAGCGCCGCGTATTCTGTTTCGAGTGCTGCAGGGGCTCCCATCGTGCTGAGTGAAGGCGCCACCGAAGGAGGTTTGAACCTCCCCCGCTTTAGTTGACACAAAGATAAGCGAAAGCAGCCTTTCCTAGAGATGTGATAAAGGAAGGGAATGAGACGAGAGAGAAGGAAGTTCACGAAGGAGTTCAAGGTAGAGGCTGTTCGGTTAGCTGCGCAGCGAGGGGCGGGACCCGCAGCGGAGAGTCTTGGGATAGACCTATCGCTGCTCTATCGGTGGCAGAAGCAGCTAGAGCAGGAAGGGCCTGAGGCGTTCCGAGGCAACGGCAATCGCACCGGGCTTGAGGAGGAGAACCGCCAGCTGCGGCTTGAGAACCGCCGACTGCGAGAGGAGGCTGATATCTTAAAAAAAGCGGCAGCGTACTTCGCGAAGCACCAGCGGTGAAGTACGCATTTATCGAGGAGCGCTTGACGGGGTACCCGGTGTCGACTCTGTGCCGGGTACTTGGGGTGAGTGCCCAGGGGTACTATGCGTGGGCGAAGCGTCCGGCGAGTACTCGGCGGCAAGAGGACCAGCGCCTATCGGCAAGAATCCGGGTTATCCACGCTGAGACCAAGCAGAGCTACGGGAGTCCTCGGATTCATGATGAGCTGCGAGATCAGGGGGTTCGGTGTGGCAAGAAGCGAGTAGAGCGGCTGATGCGAGAAGAAGCGCTGTGCGCCAAGGCAGGAAGGAAGTTCAAGGCAACAACCGACTCCGCGCACGACAAACCAATCGCACCAGACTTGGTAAAGCGGGACTTCATGGCGCCAGCTCCGAACCAGGTGTGGGTAGGCGACATCACTTACCTGTGGACTAGCGAAGGGTGGCTATACCTCGCGGTGTTCATAGACCTGTACTCGCGTAAAGTGGTGGGCTGGGCGACGGGTCCACGCATCACCAGCACCTTGGTGCGGCTTGCCTTTATGCGCGCCGTGGCGCGCCGTAGGCCTCCGCCAGGCATCATCGTGCATAGCGACCAAGGGTCGCAGTATGCCTCTGCGGCGTATCGAGCGGCTCTCGCTGAGGTGCAGGCTCGCCAGAGTATGGGTAGCCGCGGAGATTGCTACGACAACGCGGTAGCAGAAAGTTTCTTCCACTCGTTCAAGGTTGAAGCCATTCAGGGCTCCGACATTGAAACCAGGCGGGAGATGGAGGTAGAAGTGTTCGAGTACATCGAGCGATTCTACAACAAACGAAGAAAGCACTCCGCCATCGGATTTCGGTCCCCGGAGCAATTCGAAAACGGAGCTTTTAGTAACCGAAAGGCTGCCGCTTAAGCCATCAATCAAAGCGGGGGAAGATCACCTTGTGGATTTACCACCCCAGCAGTAATAGCCAATTCCTTAGTAGGCAAATAAATTGCAGTCATACCTAAAGTTGAATATGGAACGGTCAGAGCCATTACTGGATTGAAGCTGAGGGCTGGATTAAGAAACTGCTGGCTACCTTTGCCATGTGCAAACTCATTCATATCGCCAGCGGTACTGCTGATAGTAGCGAACTTGCCAAGCGCTAAACCAAACTTGGGTGTTAAAAACTGGGTAAGAGTAACCTGTGGCAACACAAAACTATTATCTGCTTCGGGAAATAAGTCATTGGCGTTAGTTCCAAGAAGCGATCCTGTTTTTTTTGTAAGTGGATTACCGAAATTGCCTTCTCCCATTACTGTGATAAGTCCCCCAGGCCAAAGCCCCATCTTACTGGTATCAAGATTCATGGTGGTTTCTCCTCGTCCCGAGTATTCCCATCCAGTATCGATTCCTCCAGAGACAACGCCTTGAGTAACTTGTGTGAGGTTTAGATCAAAAGTTACTCCTTTATTCGCCCAATCCTGTCTCGTCCCTCCCCAATCACCGCTCAATGTCGTTCTATCAGTAAAGTCTCCCCTATAATCCGGCGTAATAAGAATTTGGTCTTTATTCTGAACAGGTGCCTTAGAATTGGTCCCGTTTTCAGCGCAAATATTACCAACAATTATAAGCTGCGATATTACGTTGACGACTAAAACTGCGATTGTTTTTTTTCATACTTTTGACTTTGCACACCTAAACCCAATATGAGACATACCCGTATCTGGAGGCGTTCCACGCCGCGCAGCGGGCCTATAACTTTCACAGTAACTGACATGACACAGAAACGAGCCTCCTTTGGTTACACGCTCCTCCTGCGCTGGGTTTATTGGATTCGAACTCTTTGTAGGCCCAGCAGGATTGTGACATGAGGGCTCATTGGCACGCTGCACGAAGGTATCTGGACGGTACCAATCGCTGCACCACTGCCACACATTTCCAACCATATCGTAAAGACCAAGGCCATTAGGAGGAAAGGATCGGACTGGAGAAGTTCGAAGATAGCCATCTTGCGCAGTGTTTTTATATGGGAAATCTCCTTGCCAGGTATTTGCCATAAATTTTCCATTAGGCATTGCTTCATCACCCCACGGAAATTTTTTTTGTTCTAATCCTCCGCGCGAAGCAAACTCCCACTCGGCTTCTGTCGGCAGTCTTTTTCCTGCCCATTTAGCGTAAGCCTCGGCATCAAACCACGACACCTGTACGACTGGGTGCTTCATTCGGCCCTTCAAATTGCTTGTAGGACCTTCCGGATGCTTCCAGCTCGCGCCAGGAACCCATCGCCAGAAATTTGCCATGTTACTCAAATCGACTGGGCCTTCTGAAGGAGTGAATACCATCGATCCGGGAACAAGCACGCTCTCGTCCGGCTTCACCGCATCAGGTGGGAGTTGTTTCTTAAGCGCATCCCAATCTGGCTTGCGCTCCGCGGTTGTTACGTATCCGGTCGCAGTAACAAATTTTTGAAAGTCTTGGTTTGTCACCGCATACTGATCAATCCAGAACCCGTCGACTTCTACCTCATGCGGGGGCCCTTCGTTACGCCGACTGCTGTCATCCTGACTTCCCATGACGAATTTTCCACCAGGAATCCAAATCATTCCCGGTGGCTTGGATGAGGGTGCGGGGGTAGCGCCCGCTAAAGAGGGGACCGCAAAGATTAAAAGACTAAAGAGAAGAATTTTTAATGTTTGATGCATTCGATTCAATCCGGGAACACACTCTTCCAATCGGCTTTCATATCGACAACAGTCCAGCCTTTTGCGCGTGCCTCGTCCCACCCTTTATCAAACTTTCCGATAGGTGACTCGCGGTCATATGCCCATTCACGTTCGGCATCAGTGTGATGAACAAAGAGACAAAAGCGTGGCCCAGGACCCGCTGCGGTCCACTGCAGCATTTCCAAATCGCCATCAGAATTTCCAAATGCAGCAATGGGACGACGACCAATGTGCTGATTGATGGCCACAGGCTTGCCGCCTTTATCATCGAAAAAGTTAAGCTCAGGTAGCCGAACAAGCACCGGCATGCCGTCCCTCATCTCAAACTTGGTCTTAATGCTGCTGCCAATAACCTGCTCAGGTGGAATGCCGTACACTCGCTCGGACCAGGGGCGCATGAATTCGATGCCACCACCTGAAACGATGTAGGTCTTAAAGCCATTGGCGCGAAGGTAATCCAATAATTCGCGCATGGGCTGATAAATCATATCGGTCAACAGCTTACCGCTCTTGGGATGCTTAGCTTTGGCCAACCAGTCCTTTACGATAGTTGCAAACTCTTCGCTGGTCATACCTGCGTGTGTGGCCATGACCATTTCTAAGAGTGCGCGCTCACCGCCCGCCAGAGCAGCCTTGGTGTCGCCTTTGAGCACAGAAGCAAAGGGTTCCATATTCTTCCACTCCGGATGCTTCGGTGCGAGTGCTTTGACGCGGTCGATGGCAAAGAACAGCTGAAAATACATGGGCTGTTCGGCCCAGAGCGTACCGTCATTATCAAATACGGCAATACGATCTGCGGGCTCTACAAAGTCAGGAGAGCCGCGCGTAGTAATCTTCTCGACAAACGCGATGATGGCAGACTTGCTTGGACTATCATTCCAGGAACTTAGCTGTTGGGCTTCGGCAGCGCCGATGGCAACGCAAGAAATGAAGAACGCAGCAAGTTGAGCGAGGACTTTCATGGCATGATCATTGGTTCTAGGATACCGGGAGCTGATTTTTTTTGGGGCAGCCCCCGGTATCCAATCTAGCTATTTACCGACTGAAACCATGCCCTTAACTTGCTTCTCCAGCGAGTCGAGACTCCAATCCCCTGGCGTCTGGCTCGGTGGAAAGTCCTTAAAAGTCATAAGGAACTTACTCGCTAGCGTCTGCAGAGGAACGAGCACAAAAGCCCTGTCAATCATCCAGTCGTGGTAGGTATTGGAGTTGTGCTGAGATTTCTCGAACGGATCGCGCCGCAAATTGAAGAGCAACGGGAGACGTAGATGAACGAATGGCTCACGCCACACTTGCAGCTGTTCAGCGCGGTTCTCCAAATAAACCGCCTTCCAATCGCCCACTCGGATTGCGACTATTTCACCGGCGTCGTTTACATATATGAACTCCTTTCGCGGGGAGTCCTTCGCTTTGCCACTTAGGTAGTCGAGCATGTTGTAGCCATCAACGTGGTTCTTATAGGTTCGCCCGTTTAGGGCTACGCCCTGAAGTAGCTTCTCTTTAATATCGGAAGCGCCAGCGGCCGCGGCGAACGTTGGCAACCAGTCTTCGTGCGACACAATGCCGTTGAGAGTCTCTCCAGCGGGGAAATTCCCAGGCCAGCGAATGAACGCCGGTACTCGGAAGGATCCTTCCCAATTGGAATTCTTCTCTCCGCGAAACGGCGTTGTGCCGGCGTCGGGCCAGGTATTGTAGTGAGGGCCATTATCAGTCGAGTACTGAACGATCGTGTTGTTTGCAAGCCCGAGCTCGTCTATCAGCTTGAGTAATTCACCAACGTGCATGTCGTGCTCGACCATACCGTCGCCGTACTCGTCCTGACCTGAGAGGCCGATGTGCTCAGCCTTGACATGGGTTCGAAAGTGCATTCTGGTTCCGTTCCACCAACAAAAGAACGGTTTGCCAGCCTTTGCCTGTCGCGTGATGAAATCCTTGGCGGCAGCTAACGTTTCTTCATCAATAGTCTCCATTCGCTTCTTGGTCAGAGGGCCGAGATTCTCGATTGTCTGACCGCCCTTGCCGTCGGCTCTAGATTTAATCACGCCGCGCGGCCCGAACTGTTCAAGGAAAGTCTTGCCGTTGGGAAGCTTCATATCCCTCGGATAGTCCCGATTCTCCGGTTCTTCCTCGGCATTTAGGTGGTAGAGGCTACCGATAAACTCATCAAAGCCATGCACCGTCGGCAAGTGCTCGTCGCGATCTCCTTGGTGGTTCTTGCCAAATTGGCCCGTCATGTATCCCTGGCTCTTTAAGACCGTTGCCATGGTTACGTCGGATTTCTGCCAGCCTTCCTTCGCACCGGGCATGCCCACTTTGGTCATACCCGTACGAACCGGTACGCTGCCGTTGATGAAGGCGGCACGACCCGCGGTGCACGACTGTTGGCCATAGTAATCTGTGAACGCCACGCCTTCTTTGGCAATGCGATCAATATTTGGGGTCTTATAACCCATCATGCCGCGGTTGTTATGGCTTACGTTCCAGGTCCCGATGTCGTCACCCCAAATAACGAGTATGTTGGGTTTTTTGTCCGCCGCCTGTGCTGGAGCGATGGCGCAAAAAAAAGCCGCGCCCACCGTCAGCAGCGATAAGCTGTAGTAACGTAATTTTTTCATTTTCTCCTTATCTTAACTTTAGATTTTCGAATGCGTAGTATTAAAAAATATCAGGTAAGAAGTCGACCACTTATTGTGGCGAAAATCAATAGATTGGTAGGGTTAGGAAGCCTAGCGCGTTACCAGTTCAAGCTCATTGCCCCAACCAGCCCATCCTGGCCGACTCTTGCGGCAAAACAACTCTATACGCTTTTCTATCTGTACCGGGGCTACTTCTTTCTTTGCATACCAGGAAACTTTCCTACTTATTCTCCGATACAAGATCCCCGTGAGGCTACTAAGATAGACGACGCGATAGAGCTGCGTCTGCTCAGGCGTTCTTCGGCGATAATGCTGGAGCGAGTTCTTGGTGCTCTCCCAGCGGCGACACTGCAACACCTAGCATAATCGGCAATTGGAGCGGGAAGTTGCCTGCCGAAAACTATCGTGTGAGGCGCAAAATTTCCGTAAATTTTACGTAAATAGCCTCAACACTCTTCAATACCCTACAACACCCTTCAACAAGTTCTTCGTGCTGAGTGGCGACAATGTTTAGTTGAAGGACGTTGAAGGGTGTCGACCGGTAATGTGCCCAGCAAACTTAAAAGAGATTAGGTCTTGTTGAGGGGTGTTGTAGGGTGTTGAGGCTTATTGAGGAGTGTTGACCGGTGTTGCGCTTGTTTGCGGAAATTCTCGGATAGCGGGAATGCCTGGAAACAAGAAAGTTAGATATGCCGGGCTGATGGAACTGGTAGACATACAGGACTTATAGAAAAAATGAGCCACGGAGCGGCGACGTTCCGATGGGATGCTGGCTAATTCGGTGAAGCCCCTTCAATTTGAATTGAGAGGTAACGCCGAGCTAAATCATCCGGGTAAAACCGGATGTAAATGTGTAGAGATCATACACCAGCCATCCCCCGAAGCCTTCTTGTCCACCGCATCTTTAGCGGAGGTGGAGGCGGCGGGGGATGAAGACATGATCCAGACCACGAACTTTGAATTGAAAGATTCAAAGGCGGTGAAAACCGAAGGTAAGTTCGCAGAATTTGAAATAATTTCTGCGGCTAGGAGTCTGTCCCGTAGGACGGGCCAGACTCCATAGGTACAGCGCTCCCCGAAGGTCGCGCGGGTGAAGTAATAGATTTTATAGTCTTACGCGCCTAATTTTTAGGCTTCTTTCCAATACAT
>JBIKWF010000199.1:0-4205 GCA_044356455.1 Bdellovibrionota bacterium
TTTCAGCGGTTTATCTAAGCCTTCTGGAGTAGTAGGTGTTCGCGTCACCGATGTTTTTAAAGCGGCTATAACGCTGCTGCTATATGAAGACGGCTAAACTCGCTACCCGAGGAGCTAAAGTTCCAATTGAGACGAGGACACCCCTCGTCTTTCTTTGAGGACTTCTCTTACACCAAAAGTCTGCGAGGATTTTGACGAAGTTACATCTTCATAGGTTCATCTGCCGATCCACCATAGATTGCAGGAACTTTTCCACCCATGGCGCGCAGGTACGTAGAGAGCTGTCCTCGGTGGTGCACGGAGTGATTGTTCGCCCAGCCAAGAAAGAGCACCGCGGGAAGCGTTTGTATGCCAAAGAATGAAACTGGTCTTCCAGCATCGGCGGGGGAAAGAGCTTTCAGCCGCGCGATAGCCTTGTCAAAGTTCTCTTGATACCAGGAAGCGATTTCTGCGCCAGTCATGGTGCCTTTTGGTAGGGGCAGCTCATTGCCACCAAATTCCCCGCGTGCAATGCACTCAAGGAACCATACTTCCGAGGCCGCAATATGCCATGCGAGCTCAAGACCCGTCTTAGATTTTGGATCCGGGCGGTAGTCGCGATTTCCATCGGGTAAGGCCTGGAGGACGCGCTTGGTAGTTCCGAATTCGGCGGTTAACCCCTTGATGAAAAATTCCTTGAAGACTTCTACTTGTGCGGCTTCCATGCGAACCCTCTTGGAAATAGTTGAGGGAGGTTCTAGCAGATACTTCTTCCGAAATCAGCAATTTTCGGGGTGCGCGCGGCTTTTGCTCTTATCGTTTTGGGGAAGGGGTATAGACCGCATATTCCCCAGCAATAAAGAGCGTGGAAAGGCAGCTCGTGCTTTCAGGAGTAGAGGCCCCATATTTCTGCTTCTCGAGGGGGCCAAGAACGGCGTGCGTGATGCCTTCTTTCAGCATCATTTCACTGCGCTTATCGCAGTCAGGTTCTTTATACCATTCCTCAGTAAACTGTTCCCGGCGTCTGACTTCGTCGTAATTTCCGGTAAGCAATCCCACGTGATTGCCCCAGCCAAGGAATGCTTGTTGACCAGAAATAGTCGCTATGTGCGTGGTATAGTCATAGGCATTTCCCTGCGCCTCAAGAATTACCGCCTTTGAGAGTGGTTGCAGCCGTTTAACGGTTTCTGCCGCTCCAGGGAAGCGCTGATCGATCACGCTTAGCCCCATACTTATAGGCTGGACGGTGAAACGTTCAGTCTTTCTAAGGGGAATGGTTCGCACAAAAAAGCCAAGGAGCAACACAAGGCATAGGGAGAGAGCAAGGGGCGGAGGGACCGCGTGCGCGGCGCCGGAAAGAATTCGATCGGGGAGGCGACGAGCGGCCTCGCGCAAAAGAAGCAGCGCTCCAATCCAGCCCATCCACCAAGCCGCGCTATAGAATTTGAAGATAGTGTTCATGCGTTCGATGTCGCCGCCGTACGCATCGTCAATAAAATAGAACTCGGGGAAAATGAGGAGGCTAAGAAACGCGAGAGGCAATGCGGTGGTGAGGATTCTCTCTCCACGAGAAGTTGCGGTCTCTTCGGTCGTTCGATCCGCGATCCAGTGGCAAGAGGACCTGTGGAAAATAAGAATTGCGGTGAGAAACACGAGTGGGACGAGTGCATCACCCTTTTCAGAAAAAGTAGGGCCTAAAATCAAAATAAGCGCCGAGGCTATGGCCATTAAGATATTTCTTTCGGCAACAAGCGCGGCGACGGCGATGAGTGAAAGCTGCACTCCCCAGTGCTGGAACATATCGTAGAGTTTTGTTCCTTCAATTGGAAACACGACAGGTTCGAGGGAAAACTTGGTGGGCTGTTGAAGGTGGCGCGTCGAAAGCCAAAGACTAAACGTCATGAGTAGGACGCTCATCCCGCCTAGTACGAGACGAGATGGAAACCGAATTCCCTTAATCCAGTCACGAACCTCTAGAGTCGCATCAGCGTTGCTCTTCAAAAGACCAATTACGGTATCAAGCAAGAGAGCCGCAATAACCCAGAATCCGAGAATGCCAAGCGCAGGGAGCTCCCACGCGTTTGCTGAATAGAGCCACTGGCCTGCAAGAGGCCCCCAGATAATTGCCGAGAGGAGGAGCGCCTCCGGAGACCACTTTCGTCTCACGATAAGAAGCGTGAGACAGGCAAGAAATGGAAGAACGCAAAGGTTAAGATAGTGAGGGTGAATATCGCCTAGCAAAAACGACCAGGCAGGGAATTCATTAATTGCTCCCGGAATCACTCGCGAGGGACCCCACCAATTGCTATCCCTTGTGAGGAAGTGGCCTATCCCGGCGAAGTTTGAGCCGCAGGCAATGACGATACTTCCGGCCAATGCGAGGCCATGTCGAAAGCCTAGGTGAGTCTGTAGAAGTCGAAAGCAGCAGGAGAGATAGGCTGCAAGAGCGAACGCTGCAATTTGGTGATAGACACCCCAGGCCTCCTCCCCGCCAAGAGAGGCGAGGCCATATCCAAATCTAAACCAGTAGACGTAATAATTGAGAGCGGTATCCGTCATCCACGGCTCTATTGGTGAGAGGGGATTTCGAATAGTAGAGGCAAGAATTGCGTAGTCGCGAAGTCTTTCGCCAATTGAAATAAAGTCGGGCCAGAGCAGGGAGAGACGGTAAAAACAAGCGTAGCTCCCCACGAGAACAAGAGCCGCCCAGCGGTCGTCTTTTCTGGAAAGCTGATTTTGGCTCGATGTGGAGAGCCAGTTTGTAAGAAAGAGGCACGCGCCAAGAGCGGTATAGGTAGTGAAGGTTGAGGCGCCAAGTACGAGCCCAAGCAGATAATTGAGGGCAGGAAGTGCCAGCAAAACGGCGAGGGCACATTCAAGAGCTGGCCTGCGTCGCCAAAAGAAGAGCCCTAGGACGACAATAAGTAAGATGAGTAAAGTCATAATCGGGATGAAGCGTAGCAAGGGTTTAGGGATTGTGGTAGGCGCTGAGGAGAGTCCTTTCTTAAAAGGGGGAACCCCTATAATACCTATCCTTAGCGGTCTCTGTGATCTCTGTGTCCTCTGTGGTTTTTTGAGCAATTTAAATCAACCACAGAGGGCACAGAGTTCACAGAGTGGACTCTTTCAGAGGTTCCTTAAACCACTAAGACCACTAAGTGTCCTATTCCGGTAGCTATGACATTCATAAGCACATTTCGAGATCGGACGAGTCTTCAAGAGGGGGCCCTTTTACTAGGTGTTCTCTCCTTGTTAGGCCTTCAGATGGAGAACTTTGCCGGCGATCCTGGAGTGGGATGGCACCTTGCCACAGGGGAATGGATTGCTAATAACGGAGCGGTTCCTAAAATTGATCCTTTCCTAGCGGCAGCGGCGCCGCGCCCATGGGTGAGCGACCAGTGGCTTTCTGACTATTTACTGTCTCAACTCTATCATCTTGGCTCCTGGCCCCTGCTCTACGCCGTCCTCACGGCGCTGTATCTCGGTATCTATTTCCTTGTTCTTCAAAGTGGGCTTCGGCAATTGGGTGTAGGGTGTCTCGCTGCGATAGCAGGGACTCTTGTTGCCTTTAAAGCTGGTCAAATCCACTTCATCCTGCGTCCTGTAATGGCAAGCTTTCTTTTTTTTGCGCTGGTGTATGTCTGGGTGATGAGCGCAGAGAAGCAGAAAGCACTTCCCACCCGTATGGCTTGGTGTGGACTCCCTGGATTGTTTCTTCTTTGGGCAAATCTTCATCCAGGGTTTGTCTTGGGGCTCTTTCTCTTAGGAGCGCTTTCCCTATGGAGTTTTCTCTCTTCGCCCAAAGAACCGGGGCGATGGGGGGCTTTTCTTGCCATCTTCCTGCTTTGTGCCACGACAACTTTGATTAATCCGCAGGGATTTGAGCTTCATCGCTCCATTCTTGCTCTTCAGCAAAGCAGCTATTTTATGCAGCTTCACGAGGAGTGGCGACCGGTTTCGTTTGGCTCTCCGGAAGGAGAGTTATTTCTTTCGGCACTTTCTGTAATTGTCCTAGGGGTTGTCTTAGGGAGAGGCGAACGCCGGGTGGGAGGGGTGCTCGCGTTTTGTTTCGTTCTGTTCTTCGCCTGGGCCAGTCTTCGGGCGGTACGAATGGTGCCTTTCTTTGGGATTGTGGCGGCATACCCAATCGCCTGTGCGCTGCTTTCGCTTGGACGGACGGCTCCTTTTCTGAAGTTCAGTTCCTTTAGGCGTCTCGCCCAAGCCTT
>JBIKWF010000110.1:0-14574 GCA_044356455.1 Bdellovibrionota bacterium
CGTAAGAACTCCATCGGAGAGCCGGATGCGGGAAAGCCGCACGTCCGGTTCGATGAGCGGATGCAGGGAATCGGCGCGCGCCGCACGGCGCGGACGCTGCGCCCTGAATTCGACTCTACCGAGATCCCTTCGGGTTCGTGAGATTACCGCTGGAAATTAGCCGTCCGGGCCAATTTCCAACATCGCCCCCTCTCCGTTCGCCACGGCAGAGTGTCGAACGGAGAGGGGGCGATGTCGCGTACTTTACGCGCAAATCGGAGTGTCCTTTTAAAAAGCTTAAGAAATCAGGAATGACGCAGAATGCGCGGAGGGAAATTTTTCTTCTAAGGTCCTTGGATCTAGCGATTCGATATCGAGGCTCATGGGGCACTTTCCGAGAATCCAAGCGCTCGGTAGAGCTGGCGGGCGGCATAATTGTCCTCTCTCACGCAAAGGACAATCTCAGCTTTACCGAGCCGCGAAGCCAGCGCCCCGAACTCAACCAAAAGTGCACGCGCTAAGCCCCTTCCACGATAATTGGGATCTGTGAATATATCAGTAACAAAGAGGGAATCTGTGGCCTTTCCCCAGGGCGGACCTGTCACTGCGAACAGTGCTGAAATAATGCTTCCCCCTTCATTTTCCACAACAAAACAGCCACCAGGAAGAAATGCACCAAAGTCTCCTCGATACAGAGCTCGGAATTCATCTCGACTGCCTGCGTCCGACTGATAGGTTCTATCTGCCTGAAAGCAGCGGAAGTGAAGCGCCGCGACCTGTGCAAAATCCTCTGGTTCAAAGAGCCTTTGGCGAAACCCAGCTGGGATGATCGGCTGAGTCGGGGGCAAGAGCGAAGAGGTCTGTGCAACAAGACATAAACGCTTCCCTGGCGAGACTACCGAACTTAGGCCGTCACACAAATCTGGGAATCGATACGGCTTTCCACAAATGGTGAGGTCAACAAATTCGAAGGAAGTGTTGGTACTCCTGCCGAAACGCGCATCGTTGCCAAGTGCCATATTGAAGTTCCCTTTACGTAGCCTCTTTTTCCACGCGCAGTGTGAGAAAAAGAGGCTAGTCTTTGTTCAAGTTATCCCTATTGTTATGCATCGTTGACTCGAAGATGTTTCACAGGTTTAACGCGCACGGCCCTTTAATAATCAGGTGCTTACAAGGCTAGCAGAATTCTCCATTAAGCCTCTTCGCCCAAGGAATCTTTGGAATGACGGCATCCCTCATCGATTTCGGTAAGTCAGCAGCCAAGAACCATGTCCATGTAGGCCCCCGTCATCACCCCCACCCCCAAAAAACTATTGACCATTTGTCAGCAGCAAGTTCCGCGCTATCATTATAGGCGATGAGTATTCGAGACGGAAAATTTCTAGAGCAAGACCAATTTGTTAAGTTCCTGGCGCTCTGCTGCGAAGAGGCGCAGAGAGGTGGAGCTACCTTCAGCGACATGAGATTCTCTCGAGTTGCAGAGGAGCGATTTATCTGCCGCGATCGCGAGGTGGAGGAGTCCGAGATAGGAACTACCCACAGATTTGGCATTCGGGTTTGGATTGATGGTGCCATGGGGTTTGCGTCGGGCGCAGCCTTTGATGAGGAGACCGTCCGAGCTATGGCTCGAGAAGCCTGCCTAATAGCCCATGCGCATGCCAAACGAACACGCCTTATTGCTGCCCCACCTGTCCATCCACGGGTCTTACCTTCTTGGGTAAGCCCTCACGTTATAGACCCATTTTCAGTTAATGTGAGAGAAAAAGAAGAATGGCTTCTTGGCGCGAATGGAACGGCTCTTTCCGCAGGAGCGACGCACTGTGAATCGCATCTTTGGTTTGTAAAGGATTTTCGACTTTACGGTTCCTCGGACGGAGTTGTTTTATCCCAAGAGGCAATTCGTTCATGGGCGGAGGTCAGACCTTCTATCGTTGACTCCCAGGCGGGTAAGCATGCTGAACGCAAGACCCTCATCCCCCCCCAAGCCTGCGGCTACGAACTCCTCGAGAAATTCCCTCCTACAGAAATAGAGATTGCGACGGAGCATGCCAAAATGAAACTCAAGTCGCCGACGGTTAGGTCTGGGACCAAGGATCTTGTTATTGCGCCGTCCAATCTGTGGCTTACCATCCATGAGACCGTGGGCCATTCTACTGAGTCTGATCGGATATTAGGATTCGAAGCCAACTTTGCGGGGACGACATTTGTCAAACCAGTGGACATTGGTCATTTGGTATTTGGGTCTCCCCTAGTCAACTTTACTGCCGATCGTACTTCAACAAACGGCCTCGCAAGCTCCGGATTCGATGACGAAGGGATTCCGACCTCGAAGTTCCAGCTTGTGAAGGATGGTATTCTTGTCGACGTCCCAACCTCCAGTGATACGGCTCGGATCCTCGGTTTCGAACGTTCGAATGGCTGTGCGTTCTGCGAAACCGCCGGCAGAATCCCCATTCTTAGAATGCCCAATATATCGCTTGAGCCTGGCGCTCGCGCATGCTCGCTCGAGAACCTGATTTCTGCCGTAGAGGATGGGCTCCTCGTCATTGGCGATGATTGTTGGAGTATCGATCAGAAACGCCATCAATTTCAGTTTTCTGCGCAAGAGCTATGGGAAATAAGGAGGGGGCGAATTACTAACCTCGTTAAAGATGGCGCTTATCACGGGAGGACTCGCGAGTTCTGGTCCTCTCTCACTGCGCTTGGGGACGCAAGTACAGTCGGTTCTGGGGGCACTTTCTTCTGCGGCAAGGGCGAGCCGCTTCAGGCTTCCCCGGTAAGTCATGGTGCCCCCGCCGCGCTTTTTCGCAATGTGGAGGTTTCTCAGCTGGGAACTGCGCGATGACGATCACTTCCCCCACCGCATTGCAAGCCTTAGTTGAAGCTGGAGTCGCCTACGTCCGAGACAGAGACCTGTCTGTAATCGCCTCGACAACTACGCGTCGGCACATTCGGTTTTCTGAAGAGAACCTCCTTCTTGGGAGTTTAGAAACAGGCTCTTGTCTTCAAGTCAACTCCAGCAGTCAAGGGAGAACTCATCGAATAGAACTGACTTCCCTCGACCTACTGGCACTCCGCACCGCAATCGATTCGGTGGAATCCAACGCCCCAGCCATTTTTTCTAATACTCAAGCTTCCCCGCCTGAACTGTATACTTGCCATGCAGTATCGGAAGCGAAACAGCCGGCTTCGCACTCTCGATATCTTGATCTGCTTTCCGAAAGCGTTGAAAGGCTTGTCGCGGCCGGATTCTCGATATCAGGGCACCTGTGCGATTCAATAGAGACGGAGGCGATCGGAAGCCCGCAGCATGGAGTTGGCTGCTTTTCCAATCAAGAAGTTACGTTCTCTTGCACTCTCCAATCGCGTGAATCAGGTAGAACGAGCAAATGCCGATTAGCCGCCAGCTCGATCGACGAGCTCGATATCGCCCCAGCCCTAGCTGCTGCGGCCTTTCGCTGCAAGCTCGGCCCAACCTTGGCTCAAGTCCCATCCGAGGATCTGCCCATCATATTAGAGTCTGGGGCGGTAGCGGATCTGATGAATGTTATGTTCTGGAACTTCAATTTGCGCTCAGCCCAAGAGGGACGAAGCGGCCTTTCTCTCAGGGAAGGGGGGACGTTGATCGGAAGCAGAATTACATCTCCTGCCGTTCATTTATTCTCTGATCCGAACGTTTCACACCTGCGATGTAAGCCTTGGGATCCGCAAGGCTTACCCTTAACCCGAACGGTATGGATCTCAGAGGGTGTTCTTCGAGCTCTCTGCTGTGATCGCATGTGGGCCCGCAAGCAATCGCTCCCCGCAATTGGTGAACCGCGAAACCTCCTCCTCAAGGGAACAAACAAGCCTTTAGAAGACTTAATTGGAGGCGTGAAACATGGGCTTCTCATTACGAACCTGTGGTACCTGAGGCTTATCCAATCCGAATCTATGCTATTTACCGGCGTAACACGCGACGGAGTGTTTCTCATTCAAGATGGAAAGGCAGTCCAGCCGGTAAGAGATTTTCGCTTCAACATTTCCGCACTTCAGATTCTCTCAAACATTACTGACCTTTCCTGCTCAGCTCGAACCTTCTGCTATGAACCTGGTCTTGAGCGAGTCGACGTTCCCGCCTTGCTCACGAAAGGGCTTAAGATAGTAGGCGAAGTTTCAACTTAAAAGGAACTCAGCGCCTGGTCACCCCGAAGCTCTTCTCAAACTCCCTCAGCAGCACTAGACCCCCATCAGAGGACATCTCTCCGCCGCTAAATTTTCCTACCACTTTCTTCGATTTTTCAGCTTGAAACAGGAGAACTTGCTCTCTACACTCTGTCATATCCCCAGCGCCCTTTTCCCATTACAACAGTAAGCGCCGCACGAGAGGCGTTCTATTTGATGTTCGTGAGAGTTCTCTTAAAAGTGAAGTGAATTCAAAAGAGAACTCCTGACCAGAAATATTTATTGATCTTCAAGAAGTAGTGAAGTAGCTTCTGCGGCGAGAGCCGAACTATGCAGGAACATCTCACTTTAAACTTTTGGCAACAAGCGGTCGCGTCGCTCGAGCTTTCAGAAACGCTACTCCCCTCTCCAGAGCGGTTCGATTTTACCGAAGAAGAGATCACTGACTACGTCGAATGCCTGCGTTCTGAGGCATACTTTATAACTGGTCGTTCGTTACTACCGCGGGCGATGCGAGTGAAAATGCTAGACGCTATCGACAGTGTGATGGCTAAGCAGTTAGATCCCATTTGGACTCTGTTGTACGATGAGTTCTGGATTACCGCTGCTCAATTCAGCACTCTCATCGAGAGAATACTCGGACCTGACTATAAATACGTTACTGGCAACTACATCTTCGTTATTCCTAATGAAGATAGTGCTAGCGGATGGGGGCCTCACCGGGACGTGATGCATAAAAAGTCATTAGCCGCTGATGGTCTTCCGGAAGTTATGACGTTCTGGACGGCACTGACAGACGCCACGCCACTCAATAGCTGTTTATATTGCGTACCTGGGTCGAGAGACAAGAACTACCCTAATAACGTGCAAGAGCGTTCGGTCGAGAATGTTAAAGACATTGTGTGCATGGCTGTGTCAGCAGGGCAGACCATCGGATTGAATCATTCGCTTCTTCACTGGGGAAGCCGTAGTAGTAAGCGAGGAGCCGAACGACGGGTTAGTTTCGTTTTTGATGTTCAGCGAGGAGACGTTCCAAAGTATCAAGAAGTAACTTTAGATCCTCGGAAGCCGCTTTCATTCGAGGAAAGAGCTGGGTACTTGGGACATGTAGTCCCATGGTTACATAAATACGGGGTTAAGTTTGCATACAAAGATCTCGCCATAGCGGGGGACTTTGTCCGCGCGTACGGTGAAGCTATAAATTTGCGGACTGACTATCTTACGGACTATCCCGATATACCGTGACCTTGCCTTCGTGTGTCATGTGGCCTTCGTGTGTCATGTGGTTCTGAATGAGCTTTTTGGGTGGTCAGGTAGCGGCGTTACTTCCCCATCAATCATCATCCCGGAGTATTCGACACCATCAGGTACGCTAGGCCTATCGTCACCGATGAGGTGCCTGGGCAGATACTATCCCAAGAACACTCCGGCTTCGGTACCTGGGTAGGCGAGCCGTTTGAAGAGGCAGACCGTACTAGGTTCGTCGCTCGCTATATTGAACGCGGACCGCACGCGTGGGCGTCGTAAGAACTCCATCGGAGAGCCGGATGCGGGAAAGTCGCACGTCCGGTTCGATGAGCAGATGCAGGGAATCGGCACGCGCCGCACGGCTCGGAGCTGAGCCCTGACTTCGACTCTACCGGGATCCCTTCGGGCGAACTTTTTTTCTAATAACAGGCTTACGTGAGACTTGCAGATTCTTCTTTGACTGGCACGCTTTGACCAAACCTGCCAATTTTTTGCACTGCAGCTTCGAGCCCTTCCAGCGCAGAGGCACTCCTTTGCGGCGAGCTCTTCGAGCATTTTTAAAGGGGTCGTTATAGAACCGCTCGGGAAGGAAGCCGCACCACCGAAAAATCTGTTCCTCGATCAAACACGCCTGATACTCTCGCAAAATCGACCAGCGATTCTTGAGGTCAAGATTATATCTTTCACGCTCTCTAGGCGTTGCCACTACCCAATGGCAAAATTCATGAATGAGTCCCTCAGTGTCTTTTCTCTTAACAAGAATGCAATCAGGCCTCTGCTCTGACTCCTTTCCAAGTCTGACCTTGAGCCCAGTTGCCCTCTCAACTTCCTTTTTTACCGCCTCAAAGGCCCCGGAAACATCAACTCCCTTGGTCATGAAACCCTCCTGAGCAGAAACCAGAAATTGCCCCTTGCTTCCCGGTCGACGGATGCCCTCTCAAATCTATCGTCAAACGTTGCCTCTAACTTCCAAGGACACCCATCGCGGAAAAGGGACAAAAGTGTCGCAATTGGGAAATATCCTTGACGCTGATATTCTCTCGTCACCTCAACTTGTCGCTCGACATCTTCAATTACTACCTCCTCGATTATTTGACTTGAGAGGTGATCAAATGAGTGCAGTAACCAAGTTGCTCGATGCGGTCTCCCTTCCCAGGCAAAATCCCAAGAGCTCCTGTACGGTGTGGCTGGATCAGGCCTTAGATCGAGATGGAATAAGTAGGCGCCCCCGGGAATCACAGAGTTTCCAAGACTACCAAGATGGGCGCGAAGCTGATGCATGCTCGTAAGATAGCGAATGGAGTTCATGCACGCGAATGCATAGGAATAGGAATTCGGGGAACAGAAGTACTCAACTCTTGCGCGAAAAATTCGGCACCCATTTGAGGAAGGCAACTTGGACTGTACCCAGCGGGTGGAGCTCAGGCTCTCATCTATTCCATCAACACACCATCCACGCTGTAGCACACAGGGGAGAAGAATCCTTCCATTCCCACAGCCGACGTCTAGCCCTCTACCTTTAAGGAGACTGCCAAACTGCTCTTCAAAAAAGTTCAACTCGGGTTCTGGCGACCAATTGAAAAGCGCCTCCATCAGCTCTGGGTGTTCAAAGATTTTCCTTGCACCCATGGTGCCATACCCTTGATTCTCAAGCTCTTTCGCATTGTCAAGGTGTAGTGAACCATCCCTAAGAAGGGATATCAAAACCGTTCTTTCTCCCTGACGCAGCACCAGGCAGGTGGGGGTGTGTGCACTGCGGACACGGGGATCAAGCTCAAAAACTGATCCATCATTTACTAGTATTGATTCCACTGCCTACCATTCCTTTGCTCAACACACGCAACACTGAGCCTACAAACTGAAACTCCCTACTTTCCTCCGCCGCTCCATGCCATTCCACAATATCAGCTCCAACAATGGGGCCCCGAATTCTAGCAAGAGACTCAGTAAATGACTCGAAGGAGGTCGCGCAATCAGGAGCGCACTCGGCAGGATACGAAACCGAGGGAACAGTAGAAGGAGGAAAATAGTCGAGATCTAGGGAAATAAAGGTAGGTCCAATGATATCCTTCTCAAGTAAACAAGGTCGAGGCTCCTTGACATCATGACGTACTCCCAAAGAGATAACCCGAGATTGAAGAATACGGGAACAATGAAAAAAAACAGTGTAGTTCGTCAGCTGCAAATCTTCATAGCAATCATGGTGGGCATCAAAATGAAGAATGGTAAGGGGGCCATAATGAGAGGTGAGCGCCTCGACTGAAAAGAATGTAAGGCTATGATCTCCTCCCAGACACAATGGAACGTCTCCCCTTGACGCAACTTCCGCCATGTCCCAGCCAAGCAACTTTGGCAAAAAGGGACCCATTTCTCGGGGATATTCTATGCAAGATTCTTTTTCACAGAGTTTCCGCCAGGCGCGAGCCGAACCAGCGCTCCCCGGTTTTTTTGAGTAGCCATCAAATGGAGAGATAATAGGAACGACTTTTTTCATTTCAAAATCTTTCTTCACTGTCGTTCTTTAAGAGTGCATTTCGACTATTTTACGTCGAAAGAGCTCCTCCAGGAATGTAGCTCGGTGTTCTGTGTTTATCCCGGCCGGTAAGAGTGCACTCACTCGAAGGGCGCCTGCCCGTGCGAGCCTCCCCAACGCTCTCTGGGCCACTTGGTTTGAAATGAATAGGGAGGAACCGCAACATACGCCTAACGTCCCGTCAATCACCCCTACGGCGCACAATGGAGACAGCACCAACAAGGGGTCATCATCAAGGTTTAAGACCGAAAGGACCTTAATCTGAAAAATGAGATCTGAATTGGGCGGCACCTCCTCAGGGACCCCACGTGATCCATACCCGAGCTCAGATGGCACACGAACAAGCGCAAAGTCTCCTTGCCTCAGTAAAGTCAGGGCTTTGCTAAATCCTAGAATGAGAGATCTGGAAGGCACGGAAGTGACCATCTTCACCGGCCGAGCGCCCGTCCCATCGAGTGAAGCGCCCCCCATTAACCACGCGCGATAAGAAAGCTCAACAATTGCATTTTCTCCCACCCTTTTCCCATGTCCATGCGCCCGCCACGCGCACACGAGACCACTCGGATCCGTCACCACATGCCGCCCCTCTGAGAGCATCTGAGCAAACAAGGCAGGGCCAACTACCCATCCATACTTCATATTTGCGGTAGCCTCCGCTCAGATGCAAAGGAGCTGATACCAGGCTCAAAGAACTCGCTTCGTGATTTCACTGAGGATCCATCCGAGCGAATCCAAAGAGAAGGAGCGCGATCTTCTATGGGGCTGAGATAGGCTCCTCGGTAGAGAGTGCCCTTTTCTACAAGATGCAATACGGGCAGGTCGCTTTGCTGAGTCGAGAGAAGCTCTGCATTTCTGTAATAGGAGTCGCTGCCAAAAACAAGACAAGCGCCCTCCGCCCCAAGCATCCTCGTTTCCGGAGTAATAGATCTCCAATAAGCGAGTCTGTCTTCTATTTTTCCGGGCATGGCATGACTGCCTACAATCAGAGGCAAAGCTCTCGATGGAAAAAGACTCTCGGAGCTAAGAGCAGCCTGCGGCTCCGGCGGCTGCCCCCCATCGAGGAGGCCCTCATCAAGTAAGCCCTCATCAAGTAAGCCCTCATCAAGTAAGCCCTCATCAAGTAAGATTGCCCGACTAAGATTGGCAACTGCCGCAGTGGACACTCGGGGCTTCCTGAATGGCTCAGCGGAGAATGCGGGCTTATCAAGAGGCATGCGAGAAACCGCGCGACTAAATATTGCAAACGGCAACTCTTGCTCCACCCATCGAGAGGGTGAGAGGCCCACTACGATTTCCAATTTGGTAAAGGGCTCCCAATTCTTAAATTGCTGCCTGATTATTGCAGCAAGTTCAGAAAAATAGTCGGCTTCCGGGAAGCGCAGAATTAGGGAAATGGTGCAGGTAAAGGAAGCATTCTTTAACGCATTGCCGAGCGTCTGGACCCACGCAGCGCCGGGTAGGTCCTGGAGAACCGTGATCATTGAGTATCCGGTTGAGTCGGAACTACAAGAGCGACGCTCGCTTTGGTAGATCCGTCGCATGTTTCTAATTTCTGGCCACGGAAGAGCAAAGGAAGCGCGAGCATTAAGACCCCAAGACTCCTTTTGCTTAATATGGCAATCACGCATTTGGGCCAGAAATAGCTCAGAGATGCGGCGTCTCTCAACTCGACGCTTCTCACGGTTCGTCATGTGCGGAATTTCAATTAAAGAACCCGGGGAGAGGTATTTGGGCCAAGAGCCTCTCTGCACCACGGGCTTGAGTCGAATCCCACTGTGGGCAGGATCGGTTGTATCGGGAGACCCGAAATAAAGCTGGTTCCAATTGCCAGTGTTGTTTCCATTGAAAAACAGCCCCTTACTTCGAATAAAGTCAAAGGTGGATAAAATTGAGGGCTCCGAGTCCCCCGCGTTTCCCATCATATGAAGAAATTCGACTTGAATTCCCTCTTTGAAAATAGCATCCACTGTGGCAGAGAATCCGTCCAGAGTCTGGCCTTTCCCCATGCGCGCCAAGGCTTGGTTATCGGCGGACTCAAGTCCCATCGCAATTTTTGAAACCCCTGCCAACTTCATTGCGCTGAGCATTTGAGCATCAAGAAGATCTGCGCGTGTTTCACACCAGAAATCCAGGCTGAGACCAAGCTTTGCGATCGCGTCGAAGAGCTCCAAGCAGCGCTTGCGGTTGACGCTGAATAATGGGTCTGCGATCCAGAAGCTGCGCACGCCTTTACCATAGAGCCAACGCACCTCTTCGATAACGCGAGAGATTGAGTGGTATCTAACTCGTCTCTGACTCAAGAAAGGTGTTACGCAGAATCTACAGCTAAAGGAACATCCTCGAGAAGTTAACAATAGTGCCCGCTCATGGGGCGACACGGCAATAATTCCCTCAAGGTAGGGCGAAGGATACGAATCGAGATCGTCCGGTAGCGTTGGCCATGGCCGCTCCGCTATGGTCCCAAGCGAGTTTCTAAAGGCGATTCCTGGAACTGTGTCGACCGGGTCACCCCTATCAAGCCGCAGGAGCAACTCGCTGGTGACGATTTCCCCCTCCCCACGACAAAGATAATCAATGTTAGGCATCTCAAGCAGCGCGCTTCCCGGCATTGCGGGCACCTGCGGTCCTCCCAATAATATGTGAGAGCCGAGCAGCTCCTTTGCAAGTTTCGCGAGGCAGAGGACCTGGTGCATCGACTCATTGTAAGCGGCAATTCCCAAAAGAAGCGGCCGCTCTCGATTAAGAATTTCGAGAAATCCTGAAAGTGAGGGCCTGTCACGTGCAAAATCAATGATGGTTGCTCTCGCTCCTAGTTTGGCAACGTAGGCGGCGATATACCCAAGCGCGATATCGTTTCGGGTATGGGAGCAGGGATTTACAAGAAGGACAGATGACTTCATTGGGGCAGTATCATCGGGTAGCTCTCGGTCTCAGTCAATTTCTCACTGAGAAAGACCGAGTCAGCTAAGTACTTAGCGAATGAAGGTTCGATTTTTAGTAATTACCTGAAAGCAAACGATGTTTGAGTCGGTTGCCCTGAGATTGAAGATATATGTTGACGCAAGACGCAGCCTTTCATACCCTTGTTTCTGTATATTTTTTTGGAGGGATACCTACCATGACCCCGCGTTTACCTGGATCTGATATTGATTCTATTTCCGAGAGTGACTCTGCTGAGGAACTCGCATCGAATGACGTCCGAGAGGAAGAAGCTCCACGTATTATTGAGCTTAAGAAATCCGTAGAAGGGATGAAGGTTTCGGAAGAATCCCGCTGTCGTCCGCATCATTTGCTGTAGTTGAGTGTATTTGCTGCTTGTGAGCGAGTTCGATTTTTAATTTCTTCGTGATTGTTTTTTTGTTTACCGTTATCGAACTAGAACCTCATTTGCGGGCGCTGCATCAATGATAGTGGCCTAGTTCAGCTGTACAAAATTGAGATTCAGGAGACTTTATTATGAGAAAAACGCCTAAGTATCTGAAAAGATTCTCTGCGATTGCTGCTGCGATGTCAGCTTCGCTTGTTGCGAGTTCTGCGATGGCAGCACCGACAGTGGCTGCTGAGGGCGCTGTGGTGATGTCGATTCAGCAGGTAATGGAGGCGATAAACAATGGCTGTCAAGTTTCATTAGTTGGGCCTGCAACCGCGTCAGGGGAGCTTCTTGCTCCATATAATCGCGAAAAAGGTGCAGCTGACGCGAAAGTTGCCGCCAAGTGGGATGGAGCCGCTGCCCCCGCGGGTCCAAGTTCTGGCCCATCGCCATTCTATCTTGCTAAAGTATCGAACCAGAGTGGAGGACCGGCCGCATCGATTGCCGTTGCCGACTGCGATAGGGCTTAGATACTGACGCTGATCTAATTGTCTAAGGTGCAGGGATGCAATGAGTAATTGCTTCCCTGCACTCAGTTTTCCTTACGCCTCCTCTGACATCAACATTGACTCCCGATGAGGAGAGCACGTGACTTTGAGTGAAGCCATCCCGGCAGATACTAACGCGTACCGCGTAGTCTGGAATTCGAGGCTAGGAGAGGTGGTCATCCTCGCTGCATCGCCCTTTGGCTCGGACGGAATTCTCAACAACTCGGCGGGCAAAATACTAGATCGGCTCTCAACCGAGCCTGAAAATTGCGCTCAAATTATCAAGCAATTTCCGGAATTTTTCTCGACGCTTCAGACTCATCATCTCATTGGGCCTTTGGGCGATATGAGAGCGTCGTTTCGCGCGTTCCGTGGGAAAGAGCAACTCAAATCGATACAAATAGAGCTGACAAGAGTTTGCAATCTTCGTTGCTCTTATTGTTATTCTGAGAGTGGCCCCTGGCAGAAAGGATCCGGCTTGCCCCTCGAACAGGTGTATAGAGTCCTCAAGGAGGCAGAGGAGCTGGGTTGCATTACCGTTGATTTTACGGGTGGGGAGCCCCTTGCATATCGCTGGTGGAAAGAGGTTCTTACAGAGGCACGCCGCCTCGGCTTGGTGACTACGCTGCACACCAACGGGACACTTCTCACTGAGCCAACAGTAGAGTTTCTCGCAAAACTCCCGCTGCGCCATCTTCAGGTCTCGCTTGATTCTCACCTTCCGGAAGTCCACGATCGAATTCGCGGCATGCCCGGAGCTTGGGAAAAGGCTGTTGCCGGCATCAAAATCGCTCAGAGACTTGGGATTTTTGTGCGTGTTGCAATTGTTGCTCACAAGGAGAACCGAGATCACTTCCGGGAGGCCGTTAGTTTTTTCAACGAATCGTTAGGTGTCTCCACGAAGATGGACCGTATTATTAAGACTGGCGGAGAGAAGACTGCCAATTTAGGCATTTCTACCAAGGAGTACTACGAACTAATTGCTCCGCTCACCGCTAAGGGGGCCGTGGATGCTCGAGTTTGCGAATCTTCAGTTCGAACACACCGAGAGCGTATAGAACCTGCGTGTGGCGTAGCACACAGCTTCCTTTACATCACGGCAGAGGGAGAAATTGCTCTTTGTCCAACAATGACATCTCGTGACGACCCAAGGTTTGGATCTCCTCGCCTCGCCGATGTTGGAATTCGTGAGGCCTGGGAAAGAAGTCCCTACATCGAGTCCTATCGGTTCTTAAACTGTCGCAATGTCGACTCCTGTCCTACTGGGGCCGCATGTGGAGGCGGATGTCGCTCTAATGCCTATTTTGAAACAGGAGAGCTCGATAGCCCCGATCAGTTGCATTGCAATCTTAACAAGAATGGTGAGTTGCAATTTAAGGATTTTCTGGGAGAGTATGCCAAGGCGCAATCTGAATTGGTATCGATAAAGCCAAGATCCATCAAGCCAAGATCCGTCGCAGCAAGGACGTCTTAAGTCCAGGACATTATTCACACTCATTCGCAATATTAGAACTTGGATAGACCAATGAGTCTCCCCACAAGATATCGACTTATTAACCCACCACACGCCGGGTTGGAATGGCAAGTTCAGCATCAGTTATCGCCTGTAGAGCGGCGCGAGCTTTCCGAAAATGGTTTTATTGTTCGGACCGATCTCTTTGATTCGCAAACAATTCTCAAAATGCGCGCCGCGGTAGACGATCTCGCCGCGATGGAAGCCTCGAGAGGGATCGCCGAGTTCACCCGATGGGGTCAATACATCCCATTCCTTATTGAGAAGCACGAAGTCTTTTTGCAGCTCGTGTATCATAAAAAACTTATCGGGATTGCTCGTGAAGCGCTTGGGCCTCAAGTTCAATTTGACCTTGTGGATGCTCGCATCACCAAATCAGCCAAAGAAGTTGTCGAGTGGCACATCCATAACCAGTGCGTAGTAGAACCTGCTCCACTATTCCCCTGTTACCCGCACTCTATTCACGTCTTAGTTTACCTAGATGATATTAGCGAAGACAACGGCGCACTTTGTGTGATGCCTGGCTCGCACCGCAATCCTTCTAACCCGTGCCCCGTTGGGGACAGGGCGCACGAAGATCTGCCGGGACAGGTTGTGATTTCATGTCCGGCTGGAACTTCTGTTGTGGTCCATGCCCACCTTTGGCATCGCACTATTTCTCCTCGTCAAAGAGAAATAGACCGTAGGATGCTTATCGTTGGCTTCCTACCGGCATGTGTAAAGAGTACCACTCATCAGTCTGATGAATTTTATCGCCGAGGGTCTCCCTCCGAAAGATTGACCTCGCAATTGCGGGTGGGTGACGACCCCGAGATTAGGGAGCTCCTGGGGGAGTACTTTTGGCCCTAACGCCCGATGGCGTTAGCAAATCGCGACCAACGGGTGTGCACTGTGGATGTGTACTGTTGTAGATTGGCCCGGCCCGCCTTCGCCAAGCATGCTCAGCCAAAGCTCGAAGAGCGACGGCTAGACTGCGGCGCGGTCGCCTCGCTGCAGAGCTCCGCCGCAGCGCTTTCGGCGCGGAGGCGAGGTGGCCAACTTACAACGGAAATCTCAAGGCCCCGATAGGGCTCCCGTGAGAGGTAAGGGCTAGGAGTCTGTCCCGTAAAAATTCTGACCACTACAATTTGTGGTGGCAACGGGACAGCCCACCTAGGAGTCTGTCCCGTAGGACGGGCCAGACTCCATAGGTACAGCGCTCCCCGAAGGTCGCGCGGGTGAAGTAATAGATTTTATAGTCTTACGCGCCTAATTTTTAGGCTTCTTTCCAATACATCAG
>JBIKWF010000112.1:0-14455 GCA_044356455.1 Bdellovibrionota bacterium
GCTGTTGGGGCAGAGCATTCAGAGTGGGATGTGCAAGAGCTCGTTGATAGGTATTCAGGGCTTGTGGCAAAGAGCTTGAGTAGGGAATTCGACTGGAAAAAAGACGACCTAACCTTGCAGAACATCCAGGCCCGCGTGCGAGCTCCCGGGGTGTGGATGCTTGCAAACGCTCAGGGAAAGCTTCTCCTTTCGACGAGCAATCGCTCAGAAGCGGCGGTAGGGTATGCCACTATGGATGGAGACACTGCGGGCGGTCTCTCCCCACTGGCCGGAATTAATAAAGATTTTATTCGAAGCTGGCTGCGCTGGGCTGAGGACACGGGGCCTGAAGGACTTGGCTCGATTCCTGAACTCCGAGTGGTCAACGTCCAGGCGCCAACTGCCGAGCTTAGGCCCCGAAGTAAGAAATCATCAGAGCAACAAACAGACGAAGCTGATTTGATGCCGTATCAGGTTCTTGATCTGATTGAGCGGCATTTTGTTGAAGAGGGGAAATCGCCCTTGGAAATACAGCGCTCACTGACCACTGCTTTTGGTGAGAAATATTCTCAAGCGGAATTGGTCCTGTGGATAGAGCGATTTTTTGTGCTCTTTTCCAGAAATCAATGGAAGCGTGAGCGGTACGCGCCAAGCTTTCATCTTGATGGGCATAGCCTTGATCCTAAAAGCTGGTTTCGCTTTCCCATTCTATCGAGCGGATTTGAGAAGGAGCTCCGGGCGCTAAAGGGCAGAAAGAAATAGGAGCACATGACCGGGCAGCGTAACCTTTGGTGTGTGCATGGGAATGTCGGGCAGCCCGAAGACTTTGCCCCTTTCGCGAGGGCTCTTAGTAGTAGGGGACCTGCGACACTCAATCTCAAGTTTTCCTTTGAAAATCTCTGGGAAGATACTGGGCTCACTCCAGAAGATACTCCGGCAGGTTGGGGTGCGCGTTTTACAAAAAAAGTAAAAGAGATAGAGAATAAGACGCCGCAGATTCTTATTGGATATTCTCTTGGTGGGCGGCTTGTGATGCAGGCGCTGAAGGCCGCACCGAGGCTCTTTTCCCAAGTAGTGCTCGTATCCTCGCACCCCGGGGGGCTGACTGATTCTGAAAAGGAACAAAGAAGACTTTCGGATGAATCTTGGGCTACGCGTCTCCTGGATTCTCAGTTTTCTTGGGAATCTTTCCTCCGCGACTGGGACGCCCAGCCTGTTTTTTCCGGGGCCTTAGCGGTGCCCTCAGAATTGATGGAGAAAAGGCGCGAACTTATCCCTTCACGAATTGCAGCAGCGTTTCAAGCCTGGTCTCTCTCTCGCATGACCGTTTCTTTGCATGAAGCGGCGAATTTAGGAGTACCAATTCTTTGGGTTGCGGGCGAAAGAGATTCCACTATGCGCGCGCATCAAGAAAGGCTGCGCCCTCATTTGCCGCCCTGCGTAGTGCTCCGGAGCGTAGATTGTGGCCACCGAGTTTTGCATGAAGCACCGGAGAAGCTTGCAGAGGTGGTGGGGGAGTTTTTGCGTTAAACCAAAAACCCACGCCTTATGCTTTGATACCGCAATAAAGATAGGCAATCCCCCCCGTAAGTCCCTCGTAGGTGACTTCCACCGCAGGGCAAGCTTTTTTTATAATCTTTATGAACTCGTCTCGCGCAGGAAAAGTTGAAGAGCTCTCCTGCAAATAGCGATACGCACCTTGCTCTCCGGTGACGAGACCACCGAGGATGGGAAGAATGTGGCGCGAGTACCATCCAAAAAGTTTTAGCCACCAACTTTCCTCGTACGACCCAAACTCGAGGACCATCAGCCGGCCACCGGGTTTGAGGATGCGAAGTAACTCTCTAAGGCCACCCTCGGTATCACTCACATTTCGGATGCCGAATGAAATTGTCACCACATCAAAGCTTTTGTCCTCGAAGGGCAGCTGCATAACGTCAGCAAATTGAAACGAGAGCCAAGGCAGAGTTTCAGCCTGCTTCACTCTGGCGCGTTCAAGCATGGGCTCAGAGAAATCTCCGCCAATCACAGAGCCCGTGGGTCCCACTACTTTAGCAAGGGCGAAGGCGAGATCCCCCGTTCCCGTGGCGGCGTCAAAGACTCGGTCGCCTGACTTCACTCCACTTTTCTTTACCAGGCGACGCCTCCAAAGATGATGAATGCCTAGAGAGAGGACTGAATTGGCAAGGTCGTACTTGCCCGCTATGGCACCGAACATATGTTGAATGGTGTCAGGGCGAGAGCGGTGGGTGGTTAGTGGGGTATTCACGCACGGAGCTTACCTCGGCTTCGGGGGCTCTGGCAAAGGAGGAGGTAAGAGAAGATTTTCAAAGAAGCCCTAAATTTCAGCTACTTAGGGCTGTTTCGGCGCGCTGGCTTCCTGCCGTTTTGAGGATCCTTCATGTCTGTGTTCTTCGAGTTCTTAGCGGTTGTTTTTTTACCACTAAGCAAACAGAGATGCGCAATGGCCACTCATCCCCGGGAGCCCTGAAGATAAATCAGGGGCGGGGGGAGGTGCTTAATCTTGCTAACTCGCTATTATGAGCCCTCATCTTTCTGTGGTGTATGAAGTTTACTCTTTCTGAATTCGACCAGGCCCTTACAACGCTTCTTTTGCGCCAAGGGGTTCTCTTTGGCATGTCCAAAGAAGGTGTCTTTGTGGGGTGGGGTGACCTTAAGGCGCTGCGCGAGGCGCCAGAGAAGGCAACGTCCTTCTATTGCCCTGATTTCTTTCTTGAGAGTCCTGGCGCTTGGGTCCTGCCCAAAGAGGTCGCCTATGTTTCACGGTCCTCTCTTATTGAAGCGCTTGAGGGTGTTTCTGAGCTAAGTCCCGCGGTTGATCCCGTGGAATGGAAGTCGCCCGAGTGGCATTCGTTTCGTCGACGCTTCATGCAAGTACAGAGAGAGATTAAAGCGGGAAGGTGGCAGAAGGCGGTTCCTATTTGCTTTGAAACGGCCACTCAGCCAGTCATGCCTGCGCATATTGTCCAGATGCTTCTTGGGGTGCTCCGCTCCGATGCTCCACTAATGCCATACGCCCTTTGGGATTCGACAGGGGGCATCGCGGGCGCCTCTCCTGAGCTCTTGTGCACCATAGATTCAGAAGGGACCGTCCGCTCAACTGCTCTTGCCGGAACGGTGGGAATTTCTGTCGACCCGAAGCAGCTTCTCGCGGATCCCAAAGAGCGGCACGAACATCAGCTTGTGGTCGATTATCTTAAAGAAAGACTTTCAACGTTAGGTGTGCCTCACACCGATGCCCCGAAAGTGCTCAGGCTGCCACATCTTCAGCACCTTATTACCGAAGTTGCGGTGGTGCTCACGCGGCCTGTGACGTTGCTTGAGCTCGCAAGGCTTCTCCATCCTTCACCGGCACTTGGCGTTTCTCCGCGTCACCTCGGATGGGAGTGGCTCAGAGACCTTGACCGTGAATTCCCCCGTGGCCGCTTTGGCGCTCCTTTTGGTATCCAGTTTGCGGACGGTTCCGCTGCATGCTGCGTGGCAATTCGTAACGTCCAGTGGGGTCCTGATAGATTTATTCTAGGCTCAGGATGCGGCGTAGTTGCGGCGAGTGAACTTGAGCGAGAGTGGGAAGAGCTCGCGCTCAAACGCGACTCGGTGCATCGCTTGCTTGGCGTTTAATTTGCGTGGTTTTTTATCTTTGGGAACAACCACTAAGACCACAGAGACCACTAAGAGAGTAGGGCTGAGAGTTGGGTTATAAGGACAGCATTTGTGGTGGAGCGGAATACGGAACGCGAGGCTGGTGGCACAGAGACTGATGTCTCTGAGATTGACTCTCTTGCGCTGGCCACCAAGGTGCTTTCCTTTCTTGCTGCAAGCGGCGTGGCGGAGATCTGTATCTGCCCGGGAAGAAGAAACGCAGCGTTTGTAGCCCTGCTCGAGAAATCCTCTGGCTTTAGATTCTATTCATTCTTTGAGGAACGCTCTGCCGCGTTTTTCGCTTTAGGTCGTATCAAACTTACGGGTCGTCCGGTGGCAGTAATTACGACCTCTGGTACCGCGTGCGCTGAACTGCTTCCTGCTACCATTGAGGCATTCTATACCGGGTTGCCGCTTGTGCTTGTAACCGCGGACAGACCTCCTCGTTATCGTGGTACGGGAGCCCCTCAGGTAATTGATCAAGTGGGGCTGTTTGGAACCTACGTAGAGCGCTGCATTGATATTGCAGATCTAGCCTCGATTCCTGAGGGCGGAGCCCAATTTCGTAAACCCTGGCATCTTAATGTCTGCTTTGATGAGCCGGTAGTTCCAGCGGAGATTCCCGCGCTCTCATTCCGCTTTGGAATGCCTCCTTCTCAGGCCAGTCCAGGGGTGACTTTCGCGCATGAGCGAGTGACTGAATTTTTACGGGTCGCGAAACTTCCTCTCATTCTGGTTGGCGAGCTAAGCGAGGCGCAAGCAGGTCCAATAGCGTCGTTTCTGCAACGTTTGGGTGCTCCCGTGTATGCCGAGGCTTCTTCTCAGCTTCGCGATGTGGGATTCCTTAAAGGCTGTTTATTGCGGGCAGGGAATAACTTTGCGCGCAGCCTTCTCGATCGCTCTTTAGTCGATGCAGTTCTTAGAATTGGAGGAGTTCCTTCTCCGCGCGTATGGCGCGATCTTGATGAAAAGCTAAAGGCTATTCCCGTATTGTCACTTTCAGAAAATGAATTCCCAGGCTTGGGACGCGGGGAATGTCTCGTCTGCCCTCTCACTGAATTTGCAAGTACTTTTGTTCCTACGCGAAGTTTTTCTGATGTGCCAGAGCAAGTTTTGATTGCGGCAAGTGACAGTGCGGCGCGCGCCAGACTTGATGAGAAACTAAGCTCCTATCCCCATTCCGAGGTTTCACTGCTTTCCAGCTTGGCAGCCCATGTGCCACGTGGAGCCTCGGTGTACCTTGGCAACAGTCTTCCCATTCGCGAATGGGAAATTGCGGTTCCTCCAGGGGTGAAAAATTTCACGTTTGCGGTCAATCGCGGTGCGAATGGAATTGATGGGCAAACATCGACCTTCTTGGGCTGGTGTGCCCCCGGTAGGGAGAACTGGGCATTTCTTGGCGATTTGACTGCTCTCTATGATTTAAGTTCTCCCTGGGCGCTACGCTATCTGGACGATGTCGTACTACGTATTGTGGTAATTAATAATGGCGGCGGGCAGATTTTCTCTCGCATGTTTGAGTCTAAGCTGTTTCTTAATGAGCACTCACTTTCGTTTCGTGCCTGGGCCGAGCAGTGGGGGTTAGAGTACTGTGAGTGGAGCAACGCGCGAAAGGAACTTCCGAGTACCGGTCGGGCGGTTATTGAGATACGCCCAGACCCGTCTCATACGGCGGGGTTCTGGAACAACAACTAACTCATCCGTCATGCCTTATAGGTAGCGAATATAGAATCTTGGCTTAAGAGAAAGTTTTTTGATGCGATTTATACTGTCCTGCTGGTCGGATTTCTTTGCGATGCCAAGGATCAGAAAGGCTCCGTCCGGAAGTTCTTTGTAGAAGATTCTCGTGCCACTTCCATGGTGTATTTTTAACTGCTTAATTTCACCGTTGATAGTAGAATGCTCAAGCAGCTCGCCTAAGCTCATTCGAGCTAACCTCTGCTGCACCAGCCGAAGTGTTGATGAGCCTTCGAATGACTCAAGAGAGGCAAGGGCTGCTTGAGAACAAAAAAAGACCGCACGTTCAGTATTCTCCACCATGTCGTTAGAGGAGCGTAGGGGAGAGGGGCTGCTTTGAACGCTGGGCATGACCAAGGCGCCGCCGGAGGGTTCATTTGTCCCTGAGGCTCCGATTTGCCCCGCAGCCACCTCAGTTCTTGAGCGACCACGCAGTATGAGTTCTGCCGGTCCCGCCCCTTGGGAGAGGGATTCTACAATTTCAGCATATGAAAGTAGGCCACGGCGCAGGAGTCCGTGCAGCTGTCTTGCAATCTGATGGCTGTCGGGAAGGTGGCTGCAGTACGTTTGTACTGTTTGCCGCACGCCTAAAAGAAGTTCGAGTGCGGCGCTAGAGCCATGATGCTCTTGAGATTGCACGCCGTCTGGCGCTTGTGCCTCAGTCTTTGATGCCGAGCGATTCTGCTCAAGGATCTGCTGCGCAGCGCTGCGAGGATTCTTGCAAATGACCAGGGCGCCAAATCGATCTCTTACGGCGGGAAATTCTTCGCACGCAATTGCAGCCTGAATAGTACGCCTGAACGGCTGTGTGGTTATGACCTCTGAAAGGGGAGTGGTGTTCGTCAACCATTTGCCGAGATGTTTGGCAGGTTCGGGGATGTCGTAGGTAGATGCGATGTCGGTGAAAAAGCGCAGTCGACCAAGGAACTGGGCCAGTTCGTGATGCTTCTCTAGTTCTCGATCGGCGCGTTGCATGTCGAACTCGGTTCGAGAAAGTAGGCTCGAGTGATTTCCTTCTTTACGAATTCGGTTGTAGAGGTGCTTTTCAAATTGAAGCGAGTTCCCCTCCTCAAGACCCTTGCTGGTGACTCCGAGTGGAAAAACAGCTATTGGGGATGACCTGAGAAATAACTCCCTTTTCTCCTCTAAGGGAGAGCGGCGTGCCGCGCCCCTTAGCTCTTGCATCGCGGTGCTTAGTTCGAGGTGGCTCTCTCCAATAAGTCCCTTGCTCCATGGAGGCAGCGATGAACAGACAAGTAGGCGCCGACGGAAGTAGTCTTCGAGAAGGCTTCCGTTGCCAGACTCGCAGGCCTCGCGTAGGAGTGGGGCGCATATATCTCGATTTGCGCAGAGCACCGAGGGCGATACGATAAGAGGTGCCCAGGTGCGCATCCAGCGTGCCCACGTCATAAATCCTGGCTTGTTATCGAGCTCGCGAAAGTCGCCCCCAGAAACGCTGGGCAGCATTTCCTTTATCTTTTGAAGGGAAACCTGGTGGGGAGAGTAGAGATTAAATTCCCGAAATCCTGCTAAGACGTTTCGTTCGCCAATCGTGCGCTCAACCATGAGGTGATCGTATGCGGTGAGAGCGAGGTCTAGGATATTCTTATGGCCCAAGAGTCGAGCAAGCATGTTGAGTCCACGTAACGAAGTTGCAGTGAGAGGTGTGCCGCCTTACTTGCGAATTATCGCAGACGATAGTTTCTTGATTTCATCGAGCAATTCAAGGCATGGAGTGCCGAGTTGCATTTATGGAATGCTTTCAGTTCTGAATCGACGCACATGGACCCTGCAGTCACAGTAACCGCTGCTTCTCTCTCTTCAAGATTCGCATGTGGCGGCTCACCAAAATGGCGCGAGGTGAGGTGGCGCGCAAAATTGCTCACTTTTGAGGGGGGCTGATTAGTCCATTTGCCAGGGACCGTGGGCTCCCATTAACCACCTGTCTTGAAGAATCAAAATCTCAGATGTTTTACTGATTGTCCGGATTGCTTAATGCTAAGTAGCGAATCAATCCCAATGCGCACATGCTTTTCAGCGAACTTTGCTGACACGACAGAGTCTGATTCAGCGGTCTTCACCCCTTCGGGGATCATTGGTTGATCGGTAACAAGTAACAGCGCGCCCTTTGGGATCTCATTAGCAAATCCTGCGATGAAAATAGTGGCGGTCTCCATATCAATGGCGATCGCGCGAACTGATTGCAGGTAGTCCTTAAATTTTTCGTCGTGCTCCCAAACTCGTCTATTGGTCGTGAATACGGTTCCTGTCCAATAATCGAGGTTATACCCTGCGATGGTTTCAGAAACCGCTTTTTGAAGACTAAAGGAAGGGAGGGCAGGTACCTTTGGGTCAAAAAAATCGTCGGACGTTCCTTCTCCGCGCATTGCTGCAATGGGAAGTATCAGATCGCCAATTGCAGTTTTCTTTTTGAGTCCGCCGCATTTGCCTAGGAAAAGGGTCGCCTTGGGCTTTACTGCACCAAGCAAGTCCATGACTAAGGCGGCGTTAGCGCTCCCTATGCCAAAATTTATAAAAGTAATGCCGTCGGGGCTTACTGCTGCTTGCATGGGCTTGTCGGGGTTTACAATTGAGACCCCGTAGATCTCACAGAAGATTTTAAGGTAGCTCGTGAAATTGGTGAGCAGCACGTAGGGTGTAAACTGCTCAAGTGCGAGCCCGGTATAACGCGGGAGCCAGTTGCGAACTATTTCTTCTTTGGTCTTCATGAGGTTGATGGTAGCACTCCAGGCGTCTTCGCTCTACCCGGGAGTTGCCCTGGCCCTGAAACCTGGCCCGGTCCTGAAAATTGCGAACATCGGTTCATGCGCGAGTAGAGGTTTCATAGGGTGCGGAAAGGGCTACTTGCTGCACGCTAGGGAGTTCGGAGCCTTCTAGGGCGTATGAGAAATAGGGGCGAGGTAGGCTATCCCGTCGCCTCAAAAACCTTTAGTGGAACTATACTAAGTCTCTCAATTAGCAGCACTGATTTTCATAAATCGATAGTCGAATTCGTGTGTATAAAATTTAAATTCTAAAAACTGCCTGAACGGCATGAGTTCCTGGCACAGCGCCTTCAACTGATATCTTAGACATAGATACTCGATGTGAAAATATGAGCCTCTCAATAGCCTGCAGCGCCAATGGCACTAGAAGATTAGCTTTTTTGTTTGGAAATAGAGGCATTACTGCATGCTCAACGATTGTAGACCAGGTAGTGTTAGGATTTTTAGCGAGATAGCTTAGAAAAGCATTTTCAATATTTTCATCTGAGAGTGTGTACTTATCAAGATATGTCCATAGAGTGTCATCGAGAACTGAGCAGTCTGTGTTGTGTTTAGAATATATAGTCAGACTGTTCATAGGAACTTCTTTTGCTGTCCTACGCTCAGTGTCTGTTAACCCTAATATAGATGTTGCAATTATAGCTCCTTTCTCATGCGCTACAGTTAGAAGGCGCATATTGTAATTTGCGATGAGCAGCTCATTCGGATTGTTGGAGAAAATAAGGATATATGCCCCTTCAGCAGGCATACGTTTAAAGGCTTTGCGAATTGCCTCTGTAGGTTTTTCCCCCAGTTTTACCAGATAGCCGACAGCTTGAATAAATAGCTCTGTATTATGTACGGTAGATCCATCAGGTAATTCGGCACTCCCGCTTACGCCATGTTCTGCTGATGAAAAGGTAACCCCGGAACTAAAAAGCTCATTAGCTAAGAGCTGACGTGCGTTTTGGTACTCTTTGCCAAAGATGCCGTGGACTCCTGTTCCAATTCCGGCAACAAGGAAATTGCTATCTACAAAAGGTTGTGCGCGCTTGGAGCTACCTCCGCCGTTTGTTCTGCTATGAGCTAGTCCAGTGGTAGCATGATCAGTAGTAAGATCTAATCCGGATTTCAGCGCAGAGAATTTCAGCGCAGAGATTGGTCCAACCTCTTTTTTTAGAGAGAATGCTCCATTTGATAGTGTACAAACTCCAGAATAATACCCTCCAAATAGTGCCTCTTGTGCAGTTATTCTTTCAAGTAGTGGTAAGGTTGTATCAGTAATTCCCGATACAGCCGTTAGCATGCACATTGATCTACCTCCTTACATACACCCTGAGTAAAACTATATAGCAGAGTATAGGCAAATCAATCATGTGCAATGACATCAGTGGGATAGGCCGACTTGCTGAGTTCTTGGTTTAGAGAGAATGAAGTAGGGGCAGCTCACAAAGCGAGGCCAAGCCTATGAAAATTTGCGGCGACGTGACCAAGGTAGCGTTCTGCAGCCGCTCTGTCAGGCTCAGGCAGGACTACCGTTTGAGAGCGTCCGAAGAGACGCGCACGTGCGCTCACCAAATCACCTTTTTTAGTGACCAAGAGGCGCTCCTCAAGGATAGGCCCTCCGATAAAGTGAGTTCCCGGAAGATACAAGAGTCTCTCAATATAGTGGGGGCCCTGCGTATAATTGTAGTCTACCCGCACGATTTCAAAGGCCCCTGTTGCGCTGGGACCTTGAGGACTAAGGGATCGATCAAGTGACTCTGTGAAGGTGCCGATCATGCCACGAGACGCCGCGTCCTCGAGTGCTTCAGTAAAGTCGCGAATAACACTCGGACTCTCAGGGTTTAAAAGTGTGCCTTTTCCGATAGGAGCGAAGGGAGTATGTCCCGCGAGCTGGGTCTTATATACTTCAAGGAGAAGAGCTTGTTTGCAACTCACGATTGCACGCTCAAATTGGAGTGGGTTGGGACTGTGCAGGGTCTCAGTTGTTATACTCGACCCTAATTGCATACGCGTATGCGACCGGCATTCCCCACCCCAAGACACTTCGAACATGTCCAACTCGGCCGAGTCGTTAGGATGCAGTAGGAGGATAAACTGGTTTTTCTCCCAGAGCACTTGTAGTCGCTGAATCCCTAATAGTGCTTGATTGCTTGCGGGTCTCCGAGCATACATTTCGCGCATGGTGGCTGATGCTTCATACCAATGACCCGTTTCCTTGTGCGGGGGGCCCGTCCTGGGCCTTTCATCTGGCTCAGTCGGTGGCCTGCTAAGAAAGAGCGTAGTTTCGTGCTGAATACTTTGGAGCGACGGACTATTGATCTCCGCAAGTTCTGGACGGCGCGAGAAATGAGACGCTTTTCGAATAAGATTAGTCAGCAGTCGCTCGGTCTCAAGGTCGGCCAATTTTTCGGGAAATCCCTCAAGCATTTTTGCCTCGCGTGCAAACCAAAGCGATTCCCTTTTCGCTTTTGCCATGGTTTTGGAGGTCACTCCAATAAGAGAGGGGCCAACACGAGAGGAGCACAGTTCGACGGTGAGTCCGCGGCGAGATAATTCAGCAACCGCCTCTGGTTCTGATGCCGAGTCGAGGAGCGTAAAGGTCTCGGCGCTTGAGCCCTTATCTCGAAGAGTAAGCTGAACCACATAACACGGAATGACATCACCTAAGGACTCTGCAATCTTTGTGTGAAATCTGACTTCACAAAATAGAGTACGTTCTGGTTGCAGAGAGTCGGCAGCAATGCACCATTCCCAAGCGACATGGTAAGGGGAGAGTTTTTCTTCGGCCCGAGCTCCCGAGGTGCACAGCTCTACTAAGGCCTCTGGTGATGCGTATTGCAGCACCTCAGGGGGAATATTGAAAGGAGAGGCGTCACGAAGCTCGCCTTCTCGATGGCTATACAGTGTGCGATAGAGAGCTCCTTGAAGGCCGGGAGAGAGTGCCGCGATGTGTCGGTTGTTGGATTCCTGTCCTGTGGCGGGAGTAAGCTGAATTGACGCGAGGGCCTCAGACATAAAAGCCTCGGCAGTTCGAGGCGTTTCAACTCTACCTTCGGCCGCTAAGGGACTTTCGATAGCGCTCGAGTATTGAGCACCCTCTGATTTGAAGTTCGAAGCGCTGAAGCGAAAAGCGCGCAATTCTCGAGGGTGGCTTCTCATGCCAAACGCTCGTGAGAGGTCCGAGGTGCTAAGCGTGAGGCCCTGAGATAACGAATGCGTGGGAGTAGCATAGAGCGGGAGGAATGCAACCGTGCGTTCTTCGGACTTTCTCTTAAGGCGCTCCGCGAGGCTTGCATCGAGATTAGACTCCCGAGAGCTGGCGTAAAGGGTGAGCTCACGTAAGAAGAGTTCGAGTGTGCGCGATCTTACGGGAGCGGCGATTACCTCGCCTTGCCCGGGTATTGAAAAGTGTACCCATTCATCTCTCACTACCAAGTCTTCGGGGACAGCGTCGAGTTTGTGCTTAAAAAAAATCTGAGAAAGAAAAGGGTTTTGCAGCACTGCGGAGGATAAGATTTCTCCTGCACCAAAAGGAACGAGAGCGAGAGTGGTCTTCGACAGCCTTGGTAGTGCGCACCCCTCGAGGGTAATGGAGTCGGGAAGGGGCCTTCCCACAACTATCCTTGGATCGACTTCAAATGCGAGCCGAGGCGAAAAGGTTCGGCGGTAAAAATTCGAAGACCAATTCCCACCCGGCAAGGAGCGGCCTTGCGGATCTCTATCTGGGTTAGCTCCACCTGGATGCGGACTTTGCGGCATAAACTTTTGTACTGCTTCAGGTCTTAAGGAAAGGGAGGCTACCACCAAACTTATTCTTAGTCATAAAATAGCGAGGTTTTGCGGGAGAGAGCTGGTAAGGTTTTATTATGAGTTTTATTGCAACCTATCGTACCAGTCATGACGGGCGTACCGAACCAATTCTTCCAGAAAAAATCTTTGAGCAAATTTGGAGCCTTACCGACAAGTCCGTAGTTTCACGTGAAACAGGAGAAAGCGGTCTTGCTGCTGCAATTGCTCCTCAGCTTGTGGCGCGTTGGATGAAAATTCCGGGAGCTCGGCTCACCTGTCTTACGAGCGCAGATCAGTTGATTGGATTTGCTCTCTATTTTGTTGATCAGCAAAACCTTCCCGATTCTGTCTCGTCCCTGTCCGTACTTTCCAGCCGGCTGGCTCCCTGTGCGTATGCCCATCTCATTGTAGTTGACCCTCAAGCACGCGGAAAAGAAAGGGATGTGTATGGATGTTTGTTAAAGGCGTCTCTTGCTGAGCTTTCCCCCAAGCACACTGCCGTACTTGCGTGGGTGCGTTTAGAAAACGAGCGTGCCATGCGTGCCCATGAGGCACGGGGTTGGTGTAGGACTGGTATCCACTGTCCTATGCTCATAGGGGAGCGTTCCTATCCGAGTGAATATTTAGTTTTCCCTCTTAGCAAGCGGAAAGAGGAAATTGAGGAGCTGATTGCAAATGGGTTGCCATAGAACCTTAAGGAAGCTCTGAAAAAATATGCTCTGTGAACTCTGTGCCCTCTGTGGTTGATTTAAATTGTTGAAAAACCACAGAGGGCACAGAGAACACGGAGGGAAAGAAATAGAATATCCAGGTTTTTCAGAGGTTCCTTAAAATAATTCTTGTCTCTATCTAGATCAAAACCACAATCTTCAGCTGTGCCCACTACTCCTCAAAGGCGCCTTACTGCTGATACGGAGGCAAATAGGAACTTGCAACCGAGTTTCTTGGCGGCGTGTGCTGCTTCGTGTCCCCCTCAAGAAAGAAGGCCCTCGCAAGAGTGAGGCAAAGCTCCTTGAGCTCGGTTTCTCTAAACTCCTCACTCGGGATAAATGCTGCAAGCTCCGGGACTATCTGCCCGTGAACATACTCGGCTGCTCCAAGGATCCGATCTGAGTCTTTGATACCAATACAAATTGAGCTTTGAGCGAATAGTCTTTCTGGGAGATACAATAATCTCTCTCTTCGGCCCATCTCAAGCACATAGAATGCACGAAGGGCGCTGCGTTCCCTGGTCTTACGTGCGACGAAGAACTCTAGTGAGCCAACGGTTACGGATTCTGGTGAATCGGAAGCGTCTACATACCTTGTAAGGAGCTGGGTAAGTTTCGCTTGCTCGTGTTCTCCCATTTTTATGAGTGACTGGCCGAGAAGTGAGTCGATAGTTGAAAAGCCGGATTCGACGATTCGTAAACCTTGATCGCTTAATCCGATAAGGCTGGATCTTCGGTCATTCGGCTCAAGAGAGCGAACTATGAACTGGGCCTTTTCAAGGGAGGCGAGGGAACGTGAGAGCGCACTTGGAGATGTCGAGAGTTGCTTGGCAAGTGTTGAAGGAGCAAGAGCTGCCGCGTGAATTCGAGCCAGGATTTGGAACTCTTCGATAGAAACTCCATTTCCCAAAAAGGATCCGCCAATGATGCCAAAGGCGTAGGAGAGCCTTTCGAGACAGAGCAAAAGGGCGGAACTTCCGGGGGAGGAGGGGCGATTGGGCGCCTGAAGTCTATCGGCGAACGTAGACAGTAATGAAATAAAATCAGAGCGTTCCTCTGTGGAGAGCGGGTGTATGCAGACTTCTGCCGCAAGCGACCTCAGTACATTGACCAGATATGCGGTGCGTAAGCCCTGAGAGGTGATGTTTATGGGCCAGGCTCGTCCGTCCCGTTTGTCGCGAGTTACTTCGAGCAGTCCTTCATTGCTTAGTGCTTCGACACGGCGTGATACCACGCTCTTTGCGAGGGCTAGCATCTCAGAGAGGTCGCTTGAGAGTCGCGGGCCAGGAATGAGGGCGTTCAAAAGGTGGATATCAATCAGGCTTGAAGGGAGGGCGAGACGGCTCGTAATTCTCGAGATGCGGGTGTGATGTGCAAAAAGCAGTTCAGCTATCTTGAGAGACATATAAATATTCTAATAAATTTAATGTATTAATGTCAATGGTGTAGAAAATAAAGTTGATGGTTCCAAATTGCAAGTATGTATACTAGTAAAGTAATTGCGCCGCCTGTGTTTTTAACCGTTTAGGAGGATTTATATGAGAGCTGAAGTTGTGGCCGAGACAGAGGGCTCAGGAACTGCGGGTAGCCATAGAGAGACAGAGTCTATGCGTCAGCTTTACGCCGAAAGTGTAAGAGCCTTAGAAAAGGGCAGTTCCGCAACGGCTCAAGAGATAGTCAGGTCTCAGGCGGCTAGGAGTCTGTCCCGTAGGACGGGCCAGACTCCATAGGTACAGCGCTCCCCGAAGGTCGCGCGGGTGAAGTAATAGATTTTATAGTCTTACGCGCCTAATTTTTAGGCTTCTT
>JBIKWF010000113.1:0-14305 GCA_044356455.1 Bdellovibrionota bacterium
CGGACATCTTGGTGAACGTGATTTCCCGCGCCTCGTGGACGCGGCGAGCCGGATTGCCGAATCGCCGGTGTTTATCGACGATACTGCTGCGATTACGATTACCGAGCTTCGGGCAAAGGCGAGAAGACTTCACCGCGAACATCCGCTCTCGCTTATTGTTGTTGACTATTTGCAGCTCATGCGCAGCCCGGCGTACAGCCATAGCCGTGAACAAGAAATTTCCGACATCTCGCGTTCTCTTAAAGCGATTGCAAAGGAGCTCAAGGTTCCGGTTATTGCACTCTCTCAGCTTAATCGATCCGTTGAGTCGCGCGTCGACAAGCGCCCCGTGATGTCCGACCTGCGTGAGTCGGGCGCTATCGAGCAGGACGCTGATGTGATTATGTTTGTTTACCGCGACGAGGTATATAATCCAGAAACCCCGGATCGCGGCGTCGCCGAGTTGATTATCGCGAAGCAGCGTAATGGTCCCGTAGGCACCGTGCGTGTCGCGTTCTCTCCCGAATTTACGCGCTTTGATAATCTTGAAGAGCGTGAAGATGTTTCGGGAATGGCTGATGCATCATCCGGTGGAACCGGGACTCTATCCGGAGCTGCCCCGGGAGGAGAGCAGCCTTTTGATTTCACGGAAGAGCCCTTCTAGGGGGCTAGTAGAACAGTTGCATTATGTTTCAGAAGCTCTCGCGAGTGACGAACTCGCCCTTGTTTCAAAACGCAGTCCTCGCACTCATAGTCTTTAATGCGGTATTGCTGGGGTTTGAGACGGACGCCTCTTTTCGTTCTCAATATGAGCCCGTTCTGGCGCTGATTCATTCGACCATTACGGTGCTCTTTTTGATTGAATTGGCCCTTCGAATCTTAGCCTGTGCGCCGAGGTTCTGGTCCTTTTTCCGTGATGGCTGGAATCTTTTTGATTTCTTCATAGTCCTTGCGTCATTGCTCCCGTCGGGTGGCCAATTTGCAACGGTCGCCCGTTTGGCAAGGATTCTTCGACTCCTGAGAGTGGTCACCCTCTCTCAGGAACTGCGCCTTATTGTGGGGACGATGCTTCGTTCCCTCCCTTCGATGGGACATGTGATCGCGCTTCTTTCTATTCTGCTTTACGTCTACGCCATTGTGGGCAACTTCCTCTTCGCTCCCTTAGATCCGGAAAAATGGGGAACGCTTAAGGCGTCACTTCTGACCTTGTTTCAAGTGTTGACACTGGAAGGATGGGTGGAACTCCAAGATCGGGTGATGCTGACCTATCCTTTTGCCTGGGTTTATTTCATCTCCTTTATTATCATTGCTGTCTTTGTGGTAATTAATCTTTTTATCGCTGTAGTTACGAACAATCTTCAGTCAGTGAAGGAAGATGAAGGCCAGGGTGATTCGGAGTCAAGTGTTGAGGCTCAGCTCGCTCAGATGAGAAGAGAAATCATGCAGCTAAGCTCTCGGCTACAAAATCAAAACTCGCGTCAGTGAGCCGCGTACTTCGAGTTATTCTATGAATCGCCTTTAATCTTTCAATTCAATCCTTTACTCACTCCTGTGCGACAGTATGCAGTATGAGGATAGGGTCATTCTCGGGCAATTACGGCGTATATCCGTTCATGACGAGGGTCTCTGTTGGGGACTTTCCAGTGAACGAGGTAGCTCCCTCTCGCGAAGGGACGGCCTTTACTGAAGGAGAACCCATTCAACCCTTCGATATTCCTAGGTATGGGAGAGATAAGTCGTTGAAATCGACTGAGGCTGGCTCCTCCATTAGTCAAGGCGATAGCCAAAACGGTCAAGTCCCGAGGGCAAGAATTTCGGTTTATGCGTAGCCATCATCGCTCGCTTTGCCAGAGGGGTTTCTTAGGGAAGCCCTGAAAAAGTCCGCTCTGTGATCTCTGTGCCCTCTGTGGTTGATTTAAATTGTTGAAAAACCACAGAGGGCACAGAGAACACGGAGGGAAAGAAATAAAATATCGAGGTTTTTCAGAGGTTCCCTGGTCATGTAATTGGCTAGTTTCGCGCCACGTGCCGGCACGAGAGATCTTGCGGCACCCTGGGGACAGGGCGCCCTACCTGAACGACAGTTGGTGAATGGTCTAATTAAATTCTCCCCTTGGCATCATCGATGGCTTTCTCGATGGCCAGTAAGAAGGATTTTGGCCAATAGAGCCCGCGCGTGCTCAGCAGGTCTTCCGCCTCGCCCAGCTGGGTGTCTCGGGCCTCTCTCTCGTCGTCGTTGTCGGGAGGTACCCCTGCCTCTATTCGTGAGACATCTCGCACGAGCGACAGTTCTAACTTGTCGATAGAATCTTGAGGATTCGTGAGTAGTCCACGCTGCGCTGCTTCAGCTGCGGATGAATAAGTGCCCTCAGCAAAGAACAGAAGTGCTTGCGCAAGGAGCGCGTCGGAGTCGGTGCGAAAAAAGGTGTCCGACATAGCGCTTGCGAGCTCTTTGCGTGCGGCCTTGATGCGTCCTTGGGCCGTGAGGAGCCTAATTCTCCGCAGCTGTCTTGCGGGCGACGGGGCAAGGTGAACGGAGAGCTCTGAAAAACACAAAGCCTTTTCCTCATCTCCCAAGCGAAAGGCGAGAGCCGAAATGCTTTGGGCTTGATTGGCAGCGCCAGACCAGTCGCCCTTATCTACGAACTGCCAAAGTGATTTTTCCAGTAGAGAGTACGCCGGTTTATATGCCGCACGGCGGATTTCTGCGAGTGCGCTTCCCGCGGTCAGGGATGGATCGGAGGGGGCGTCCTTACTCAGTGATTGGTAAAGATTTGTTGCTTCCTCAGGGAGACCTAAGCGCTCATACGTGGACGCAAGAGAGCGCTGGAGATTTTTAGCGTGCGGACTAAGGTACAAGGCTTGATGGAACTTGAGAGCGGCATCAATAAGCCGGCCTTGATTTGAGTATCCCATGGCCTCATTTGCGAGGCGCACGGCGAGGAGGTCCTTAGAGGCAACGCCTGCGGGAATGAGGCGTTCGGGCGCGGCCGCGGGAGCGCATCCCGTGAAGAACATCGAAAGAATACCAAGTGAAAAGAAAGATAGGCGCCGCACCCCGAGAGAAACGGGTGTGCGCTGGGCCAATATGTTCTTGCTCACTCTCATATGCTGAGTCGCTTGAACACCACCTCGGGGATGGAACGGATAATGAGAAGAATGTAGCGCCAAAACCAAGGGACATATACCACATCACTTCCCCAGGCTGTGGGCTTGGAAAGCGTCTTGTGAATTGCGGCGCCTACAACCGCGGCCGAGGCGAACAGTGGGCCCTTTTTAAGGTGTTTGGTCATCGGTGTGTCTACGAACCCGGGCTTGATGGTGACCACACGAACGCCGGAGGCGAAGAGCCTGTTTCGTAGTCCCCCTAAGAAAAGCTCCAAAGCGCCTTTGGCTGCTCCATATTCATAATTACTCTTGCGTCCTCTGTCCCCTGCCACGGAACCAATAGCAGCTATCGTTCCACGCTTTTCCCTCTCGAAATAACGGGCGGCGACTGAAAGCCAGGAGGCTGCACTAGTGAAATTGACCGCGAGCATATCATTCAGCGCAGCAACTGATTCACGGCAAAGCGCGGGGTCTCCGAGAGAGCCATACGCGAGCAAGACAAGGTCAATTCCGTCCAAGGTGGCCCTGGCCTGCTCAAAACTAACCTCGATGAGAGAAGTGTTTGCAAGGTCAACAACGAGGGGCGTAGCACCTACTGCTCCCCTGCCTAGAAGATCGGAACGAATGGTATCTAGATGCCCGGGATGCCTGGCCGCAAGCACAAAAGATGCGCCTTCGGCGGCGAAGCAGCGCGCAACTTCGATGGCGATGGCGGAGGTTGCTCCCAGTATTAAAATCTTTTTCATCAGATAGTCCTAAAAATAAGCCTCGCGCGACAAGCCAAAGACATGTCTCTACCTATGCCGCACGTACGCGCCTCCAGAAACTCGAAGAGAACTTAGGGTCTATGAAGTGAGAGAACTCCGAGGCTCGCGGATAGAACTCTGCGAACGATTGAGCGCTCATCGTGGCATCTTTGGCCGGGTACATGGCGCCCCCAAGGTCTCGAACCATGTTTTCGAGCTTTGAAAGCAGCTTAAAGGTGCGGTCCCCGCGGTGCCCGAAATCAAGGCAGAGGGTCGTTCCGGGTCTTGGGAAGGAGAGCATGCCGGGAGATGGCAATGAGCCAAACTCTTTTATTACTGCTAGAAAAGACGCTTCTCCCGAATCAACGACGGCTTGAAACACTTGCTTTAGTCCTCTGCCGTCATCACTACTTGGCACGACACACTGGAACTGGAAGAAACCACGCTTCCCGTAGACACGGTTCCAATTGAGAACGCTATCGAGCGGATAAAAGAAGGGGCCATAGGGAGTGATGCGGGTCCGGCTCACTTCGGTCTGTTTATGGAAGTAGACGCTATTAAACCAGCGGACGGTGGTGGGGCTAAGCAGAAAATCAGGCGCGTCCATAGGTACCCCCGCAAGCGCCTTAAAGCGCTGCGCCTTTTTGCACTCGCGAGCAAAGGAAGGCGGAAGGGTCTCGGCTTCGGCATGATTGCCGCGAATGAAAATGCCGCGGCTAAAGTTGGAGCCTTTTGAAACACAATCAATCCAGGCCACCGTATAATCAAAGCGCTCCTCGGATTCCTTTGAAATCTGGCGAAACTCATCAAGGGAGCGAAATTGAATCTCTTCGACATGGATAAAGGGGGACGAAATTTTATGTAGTTGGATTTCTGCGGACAGAATCAGCCCCGTGAGTCCAAGTCCTGCAATAGTCGCTCGAAAGAGATCCCCATTCTCAACCGGGGTGCATCTGGCAACCAATCCATTCGAGCGCAAAAGCGTGAGGGAGAGAACGTGGCGTCCAAAGGTGCCGGCGCGGTGGTGGTTCTTGCCGTGAATATCATTGGCAATCGCGCCCCCTACGGTCACGAAGCGAGTGCCTGGAGTCACTGGGAGAAACCAGCCGGCAGGAACCGCTACTTCGAGAATCTGTTGCAGCGACATCCCTGATTCGCAGTGCAAGCGGCCTGAGGCCTTATCAAACGAGACAATACGGTCGAGATGCCGCGTGCTAAGAATCACATTCTGGTCGTTAAGGCAGGCGTCTCCATAACTGCGCGCAAGCCCCTGCGGGAGTACTGACTTGCCTGCGAGTCGTTCCCCGAGCGGAAATATCCTGTCATCACGCCATGAGAGCGGAATTACTTCTTGCTGCACCTGAGGGTAGCGCCCCCAGGAGAGATATGCGGCGTTAGTCTCGGAGCTTTCCATGGATCTTCAAAGTGCCTTTAAATTGCCGCGCCCAGAACAATCAGGGCTGCGAACCCTACTCCGTAACTCACACGGTCCGTAAGCGCAAATACGATGGGGTCATCGTGAACTTCCCCCCTGTGAGCAAGTAGCCATACTCGGGTTACCCAATATAGGAGCAGCGGGCAAAGCAGGTATATTACTTGTGGCCACGAATAGAGGGTCATCACTTCCTTGCTGCTTACATATAACGCGAGCACGAGGACGGAGAGATACCCTGAGGCGCAGCCGCACTGAGAGATAAGTTCGAGATCTTCCGGCTGGTATCCCCTCCGCGAGGACTCAGCGCCATTCCCAAGCTTCACCATGCGCAGCTCCGAGAAGCGCTTTACGCAGGCCAGGCTTAGGAAAAAGAACATCGAGAAGAGCAGAAGCCACTGAGAGACGTGAACTTCAGCCGCAAAAGCACCTGCAAGAATTCGAAGGGTATAGAGAGAGGCAAGGACGAGGATGTCCGCGACTATTAAGGCCTTAATTCTAACTGAGTAGGCGCTGCTGATAATGAGGTAGAGTCCAAGGAGCAAGCCAAATTTAAGCGGCAAAAAGGCCACCAGGACCGCGGCGCAGCCAAGGCACAAAGCCCCCAGGACCGCAGCAGTTCTAATCGAGAGGGCCCCACTTGCGAGTGGGCGGTTACGTTTGGAGCGGTGTTTCTTATCTGCCTCAAGGTCAAGAATGTCATTGCAGATGTATACAAAGGAGGCGCCGCAGCAAAAGGCAAAAAAAGCTCCTAGGGCACCCAAAACTGCGCTTGAGTTGGCCACTTGATGGGCCATAAGTAACGGCAAGACAATCAGCAGGTTTTTGACCCACTGATGGACTCTTAGCTGCCGGGCACAAAGAAGGAGGAAACTACGAGAGTGCGACATGCGGACGGCTTTGCGAAGAAAAATTAAGAGCTTTGGTCTCTTCGGCAAGCAGTGTTTCAACGATTGGGCTACGTTGCAAGAGGCCGCCATGCCTTTGGTGCTTGGCCGAGAGGAAAACCATTAGATTTACAAGCTTAGTCCCTGCTTGCTAGGCTTTGATGGTGTCTTGTGTGCCAATTTGATTTTGCGCCTTACTTAGGTAGCCTCTGAAAAACTCCCCCTCCGCGTTCTTTTAAAACTATTGAATAACGCTGAGGACGCTGAGTACGCGGAGGGAAAGCAGGGCAAAAAAGTTCCTTTTCGAGGTTTTTTAGAGGTTCCTTAGGTAGCTATAAAGCGAACATTTCCGCAGAGCTCGGAGGTGCGCCTTATCGGGCGGGCTTTGACTTTTTTGCGACGCTGTTTTGTGACTTTGTTTTATGATGCGTATTGAAGTCATCGTACCAGTCTATAACGCCCTCACTGAGACCGAGCGCTGCCTCGATACGGTCATGCGCCACTCCTTCGATGACTCTGAGTCTCAAGTACAGGTGGTGGTTATCAACGATGCAAGTGATGGGGTAACCACTGCCTACTTACGCGAGTTTTCAAGGCGCTATCCGCAAAGTGTACTTCTTGAGAACGAAAATAATCTGGGGTTCCTTGGTACCGCCAACCTTGGCCTTACCTACAGAAGTAAGGAGCAGGACCGAGCTCACGTTAAAATTCTTCTTAATAGCGACACGGCGGTGTTCCCGGGATGGATTGCTGCTTTCAGGCGCTGCTTTGAATCAGACCCGCGTATAGGGCTAGCTACAGCGGTTTCGAATAATGCTGAGGGGCTTAGTGCTCCGATACCTGAGGGCTGGTGCGCTGAGAGGGTCGCAAGCGAACTACCAAAGATTCTGGCACAGATCCTAGGCGTTTCCTCTTCGGTGCGGCGCTTAGGACCCCCTGCCCGCTACCCCGATATCACCACGGCGATTGGTTTTTGTATGGGGGTGCGGACAGAGGCACTAGATACCGTGGGCGTTTTTGACCCGGCCTTTGCTCCTGGTTACGGAGAGGAAACAGATCTGCACTTTCGTATGTTAGCGGGCGGCTTTCGGTCTGTTCTTGTGACGGATTGTTTTGTGTACCACCAAGGGCACGCCAGCTTTTCTGAAAAGAAAATGGCTCTGGTGACGAAAAACCGTAAGTTATTTGAGCAGCGCTGGGGCGGAATTTATCGCAATGAACTTCGGCATAATGAGCTCATCCCCGCACTCGAAGAGGTAAAGAAGGCGCTTATGGAATCTAAAGAAATACCCGCTTTTGATGTGCTTTTTATTCTTCCTACGGCTAAGCCCTTTGGCGGAGTCATTGTTGTTTTTGAGACCTGCAATAGGCTCGTGCGTCAGGGCGTTAAGGCGGGAGTAATTGTGGTGGGACCACGCGAGTCGGTGAGTATGCCACTTGAATTTTCGCCTATCTTTGTTGACCCGGCAGCTTTTGAGAAGCTCGGCGTGCGCTCAAAGACCTATGTTGCAACGCATTACGAGACCTGCCAGTACGCGGTTCTCGCGCATTCTTTAGATCCTTCCTCTACGCTTGCTTATCTGGTGCAGGGGTATGAGGGCTGGTTCCCGGGGGCGACCATAGACGAAGTGTTAGAGACGTATGCGGCAATCCCGAACCGAATTGTAGTTTCCTCCTGGCTTGGTGAGATGCTTAAGCGCTGGGGATTCACTTCGACGGTAATTCCCAATGGTATCGACACTGGTTTTTTCTACCCGGCTCCCGCGAGGAGCGCGGGGCCCGTGAGGATTCTCACGCTCCTTCGAGACGATCCTCAGGGCGCATTTCGAATTGCTGCCGAGGTCCTTACGAGAATAAAGAGCAAGTATCCTCATGCAGAGATAATAGGTGTTGGTAATTTAGTAGAGCGGCCTGAATTTTCTTCGTTTCTCTCAGAAAAGCATGTGGTCGCAGATCGCAAGGGCATGCGCGACCTGTACCATAAGTCTGATATCTTTATTGACTGCTCTATGGTGCAGGGCTTTGGACTGATGGGACTTGAGGCTATGGCGTGCGGAGTAGCCGCGGTTCTTAGTTCCACCGGCGGGGTGCGAGAATATGCCAATGACAGTAATGCGCTGTTTTTTACCCTGGGAAATGTCGAAGAAGCGTTTGCCGCTCTCGATAAGCTGATTACCAATCAAGAACTGAGGCGCGCCCTTCAGGCAGAGGGTGTTAAAGCCGCCCAGCGCCATACTTGGGATGCGATAATTCCGCGCTACGCCAGTTATTTTGCGGGTCCTCTCTCTCCCATGACGGTCGAAAATTATGGCGCGATGTATCGCTTTTTGCATGACCGGCATGTGCATAGAAGCGCTACCGTTCTTGGTCAGAGCATCTCAGGAGCGCGGAGAAGTTTTGTAGGCCGGGCAGTGAAAGCAGGCATTCGCCTGAGTGATAGCCTTGGAATTCGCCCGTTAGTAGAGCAGCTTGTGAGGCGCTTTCTTCCGCCACAGACGGTGCAGGCGCTAAGGGAGAGGAAGCAGTCGGTGTGATTTGGTAGGGCGCCGCGTCCTCGCGGTGCGGCAAGATCTCCCGACCCGGCGCCCTTTTGGCCGTGACGTATCAATAGGTGGCAATACCAAGATCTTGCGGCGCCCTAGGGACAGGGCGCCCTACCTACGCCGCAAAAGCCTGCTGCGGCTCACGCCGCAAGATTATGCTTCGAGAAAGTGTTGTTACTTCCCGCCGCGGGAGTTTTCCCTTGAGCTGCGCTTTCGGTAACCGAGTGCGTGCGAAAAAAATTGTATTTGATGATGGCGTAAATGGCTCGAAAGCCGTCTCTCCAACCTATCTTCTTGCCTTCGGCATACGTCCGGCCGTAGTAGGAAATCCCTACCTCGTAGATTCTCCAGCCGCCACGCGCGACTTTGGCGGTAATCTCCGGTTCGAAACCAAAGCGGTTCTCTTCTACATCAATCGATTGGATAACCTCACGGCGGAAGAGCTTATAGCAGGTCTCCATGTCAGTAAGGTTGATATTGGTAGCCATGTTGGAAAGAAGCGTGAGAACGGTATTCCCAACATAGTGCCAAAAATAAACCACGCGGTGCGGCTGTCCGCCCAAAAAGCGCGAACCAAAAACCACATCGGCTCTATTCTTGAGGATTGGCTCCATCAAGGTTGGATATTCTTGGGGGTCGTACTCAAGGTCGGCGTCCTGAACGATAACCACATCGCCCGTGGCTTCCTTAAAGCCTGTTCGAAGCGCCGCGCCTTTGCCTTGATTCACCTCGTGGTACACCACTTTGGTGACCTGAGAGGCAATAGAGGACTTAAGGATGTCTCGTGTGCCGTCGGTCGAGCAGTCATCGACAACGATGATCTCCATATCCGCAACGGGCGCTGCCTTCACGGCGGTAACGATGTCCTGAATGGTGTGACGCTCGTTGTAACACGGGATAACAATGGAAAGTTTCACGAGACTCCTCCGAGAATTCAAAGCTAATGCGCGTACTTACGATCGATAGAACGGGACTCTTGGTTTGTAAAGCGATACAAGGGCAACTTAAAGCCCACCCTCCACGCCGCCACCTTTAAGCGGTGAGCCAAGGCGCAGTTTAAAGAAGGCAGCTACTGTCATCTTAAGAAGACGCCAGCCATCTCTAAAGCGCCTTATATTGGTGCTTCCATACGTGCGGGCTCGGTAGCGAACCGGCACGTCCACTATTCCAAGCGTAAGCACGGCAGCCGGGAACAGGAGCTCAAAGTCCCCAAAAGGGTCAAAATCCCCAAAATCTTGGCGCCACTTTGTCATGCGGAGATAGTCATGCCGGGAGACGAGCTTGGTCCCGCAGAGCGAGTCTCCAATTCTGGTTCCCATCACAATACTGAGTGACTTGGCAAAAAAGACATTTCCGAGGCGGTTTAGAAAGCGCATGGCCTCGCCTTCCATAGGATACACAAGCCGACTGCCGTTCACGAAATCAGAGAGCCCCGTTCGATAAACATCATAAAAGCGGCCAAGAAGTTCAGGTGGCATGGTAAGGTCCGCGTCGAGGATCGTTAATAAATCCCCGGTTGCCTGTCCAAAGCCAAGGCGCACTGCGTCGGCCTTACCCTTACCTGTTTGCTGTAGGCATTTGATTGAGAATCTATCGGAGTACAGAGAGGCGACGCGCTGAATCTCTTCCCACGTACCATCTTGGGAATGCCCCTCCACAAAAACAATTTCAAGCTTGGCGCCCAGGTTTGGCATGCGCTGCAGTGCCGCTTCGATGTTCCCCTTCTCGTTGCGTGCAGGAATGATGATGGAGAGGCTTGGAGGAGCTTTCGAGGCGATAACAGGGCGCAGGACCACCACGGAAGCAAAGGAAAGTCTACCCAAAACGGGAACAAGTGGCAGCGCGCGATTGATCAGATCTCCCAGGCCGCCCAGGCGCCACGGGAAAAAAGCCACGGGGCGTAGGCCCACAAGTTCAAAACCAGAGATCTTTGCGATGTTATCAATATCAGTTCGGGTAACAAAGGTCTGAGGGGCAGCGCCCTTTCGAATTCCACACATGTTTGCAAGTGTGTAGAGGCCTTTAAGATAGGGGTTATAGGCCACCAGGACTACGCGCGCCGTTCTCGCCAGCCGCACACGAAGCCGCCTAAGCGTCGATTGAATATCAAGATCGTGGTTAAGGTTACCGTTGAGCAGTACTACGGTACGCTCTTCACTCTCCTCCGTAAGATCGGGAAAGTGATTAAGATCCGCAGTAACGCCGCGCTGGGGGCAGTCAATAGAGCGAAACAATGCCCCTGAATCATTCGGCAGTGGCTCAACCTGGATGAGCTTATCAAAGTAGCGCGAGAAGCGGCTCACCTCTGCTCCAATTAAGGCGTTCACGTAACGCCGCCAGGAGGCAATCTGGGACCCTGGGATAAATGACGCAGCGGTGGCTTGTATGCTCTCGGTTGAGTGAAGCTTAATCACGGGGGCACCATCCTCTGAATGCATAGTTGCGCGCGGCTGCAAATCACTAACTGAAAACTGCGGGTCAGAAATTTGAGGTGCTGACATACTTCTTATCCAAATGAGCGCGTAATGCCGGATCCAAAGCCGATAGTTCCGGCGATAATTTCGCAGAACTTTGAGTCCCCGCACTTCCACATAGACCGCAGATTGAGTCAACCCTCAGAACAGCGCCCACAACCCCAGAATTTTTGTACTTCTTTCAGTGGGTTGAAGAGGGTTATGTGCCATGCACAAGGGGACATGTTTGAGCAGGCGCCGGTCCGAAGCTCGCGGCGAAGATAGCGCGAGCTGCTTCCCGCCACCTGAGTCGGCAAAACTTAGTTTCGAAATCTAGGCTAAGGCTATGATTTTGCTGCATAGTGCGCTAGGAAGAGACTCATAGCTTTGAGGAGGCAGTGTCTCTCTCGACCCCTTTTGTTTGTTCGTTAGGACTCCGGTTTGCTATTGGTTTCAGGTCTTAGTCTCTGGGCCCAGTTTCTGAAGCGGTCGTCGTAGTCGGTTCAAGTGGCTCGGTTTAAGTGGCATAGATATGCGAAAAGACGGAAACATTTTTGTCGCGGGTCACCGCGGTCTCGTGGGTTCTGCGGTGGTGAGGGCCCTTGGCCGTAAGGGCTTCACTAATGTCCTGCTCAAATCTAGAGCTGAGCTTGATCTTCTCGACCATGGCGCAGTTGAAACCTTCTTTTCTAAGAACAAAATTGATTACGTTATCCTTGCCGCAGCGAAAGTCGGCGGGATTCTTTTTAACAATAAGTACCAAGCTGATTTTCTTTACGAGAACCTCGTGATTTCAGCCAACGTCATTCATGCTTCAGCCCAGCATGGCGTCGAGAAACTTCTGTATCTTGGAAGTTCCTGCATTTATCCAAAACACGCTCCTCAGCCTATCTCGGAAGATTCTCTGCTCACGGGTCCTCTTGAACCCACGAATGAAGGGTATGCGCTTGCAAAAATTGCTGGCCTCAAGCTCTGCGAGAAATATCAACTTCAGTATGGGAAGCATTTTATTTCCGCGATGCCCACGAACCTCTATGGTGAGGGCGATAACTTTCATCCTGAGCATTCCCACGTTATCCCTGGAATGATGCGTAGGTTCCATCAGGCCAAGGTTGAGGGGCGCGATAAGGTGGTGATTTGGGGCTCTGGGAAGCCTTTACGTGAGTTCCTCTATGTCGATGACCTTGCCGAGGCGCTGCTTCTTCTTATGGAGAAGTATGAAGCCCCTCAAACAATCAACGTAGGAACTGGCGAAGACTGCTCAATTCTTCAGCTCGCAACCATGATGAAGGAAGTGGTTGGCTTCCCCGGGGCGATTGAGCTCGATACCTCCAAGCCAGATGGAACTATGCGTAAAGTGCTTAATGTAAATCGCATGAAGGCTCTCGGTTGGTCGCCAAAGTATACCCTGCTTGATGGGCTTAAGAAGACCTATCATTGGGCCCTTGAGAATCGTAAGTTTGAGAATTAGGGAAACTCTAAAAAAGTCAGCTCTGTGAACTCTGTGCCCTCTGTGGTTGAATTAAATTGTTGAAAACCACAGAGGACACAGAGGACACAGAGGACACAGAGGACACAGAGGACACAGAGGACACAGAGAGCACAGAGAGAAAAATAAAATAGCGAGGTTTTTCCAAGGTTCCTTAGGATTACTCCGGATTGAAGGAAGCTGAATGTAGTCCCTTTTAAGGGATCGGCAGTCATAGAGGAGCCTTAGATCCTTTGAGGGCCACAACTAAAATTATTTTGAGAGAGCCGTTTTGCAGAATTCGAATCAGAAGATTGCGATGCGCGTCCCGGGTCTTGTCCCGCGCACTCATACTCCGCGTAGCTTGTCAGTCGTGGTGCCTTGTTATAACGAGGAAGAGGTCTTGGCGGAGCTTCGCAAACGCCTCGTTGAGGCACTGACGAAACTCGGAATTCCATTTGAAATTATTCTCGTGGATGACGGCAGCAAGGACCGTAGCTGGGAGATCATGACCCAGATCCAATCTGAGGACTCGCATTTTAAGGTGATTAGGTTAAGCCGAAATCACGGCCACCAACTTGCGCTTAGCTGCGGACTTGACCAAGCGAGGGGCGAAGTGACCGTGATTATGGATGCGGATCTACAGGATCCCCCAGAACTTCTTCCCGAAATGCTTTCGAAATGGCGTGAGGGCTATGATGTCGTGTACGGGAAACGTAGGCAGCGCCGTGGTGAGCCCGTTTCAAAAAAGATTTTTGCCTTTTTCTTCTATCGCACCTTCCGCAAGCTCACGGGTTTTGAGCTTCCGAGTGACACTGGCGATTTTCGTTTGATGGACCAGCGCGCCCTTAGTGCCTTTAGGCTTCTTCGTGAGCGGCACCGTTTTATTCGCGGCATGGTTTCTTGGATTGGTTACCATCAGACGCCCGTTTTCTATGATCGCCCCGAAAGATTTGCAGGGACCACGAAATATCCTTTTCGAAAATCTCTGTTTCTTGCAATTGATGCCATCACCTCTTTTTCATTTGCCCCGCTTAGGCTTGCCTCTTACCTCGGCGTGTTGTTCTCCGCCCTGGCCTTTCTTTATATCTTTCTTATCTTGGGACTGTTCCTCGCCGGTAAAAACCTGCCTGGTTATACCTCGCACATGGCCACGATTCTGCTCCTTGGCGGCGTGCAGCTTACGGTGCTTGGGATTATGGGCGAGTACGTGGGGCGTATCTTTGAGCAAGGGCAGCGGCGGCCTATGTATCTGGTTGACCAGATCTATGGAGAGCCACTTAGTGCTGAGCCGCCACCGCAAGAGCCGGTTGCTGGTAAGGCTAGCTAGCTAGTGAGGTGATTTGCAAATCCTCCAAATAATTGTGGTGCTATTTTAACGCGAAGGACACGAAGGTCGCGAAGGTAACCATTCGAATCCCTTCGCGACCTTCGTGTCCTTCGCGTTACTTAGGTTTTTCACAGAACTTCTAAATATACGACACCAGGTAGGGCGCCCTGTCCTCAGGGCGCCGAAAGATGAGTGTGCGCCATCTGCCGAATCTTAAAAACCCACGGATGTGCCGGCATGGGAGATCCTGCGGCGCTGTGAGGACACAGCGCCCTACCCCAGGAAAAACTCGGCGGTATGGTTGGCGCAGAAACTATTTGCGTTAGCCCACTTTCGTGACAGGCGTATCCTGACTAAAC
>JBIKWF010000200.1:0-4108 GCA_044356455.1 Bdellovibrionota bacterium
CGAGTTGCCGAGCGCAAAATTGAGCCTATTCTCAAGAAAATTGAACCCGCTGAAACGAAAGCAGCTTAAGCAGTTTCGTGGGGACTTCATCTTGCTGCCCCCTAACTGCGGCAAAGGATTATTTGCCCCTTCATTCCCCCTGGATTTTTTCGAAAGCACAGGGCCTTTCAGCGAGATTACCCTTCCGGTGCCCGCGCAACGGGGAAGAGTGGTCCCAAGAGCGACTGCGGATTCGTAGAAGCGTACGACCACTTAAAGAAGTACCAGCGCCCCACATCGAAGCATGAGTAGGCCCCCGTTCTTGGTGCCACCCACTTTCCCAAAACAAAAAAGCAAAAACCCTAACACTTTCAAACAGCTAGACGAGACAAATCGCGCAAGTCTCTCCTACCTTTAATCTATAGGATCGATGCGCCCCGCAAACGCCACGCCCTCAGACACAACTCTAAGTAAGATTTCTCGATTACGTTCCTACGCCACCTCCGAGGTCGGTGCTCACGCGAGAGATAGGCAATGGAGAACAACGTGGGCGTTGCGCGTAAAGCGAGAGGCCCCCAGGAAGTACGCAAGGCCCGATAATAACGCTTGACGTTAATACCGTGCGACGTTACTATAAGGAGAGAGATGATAAAAAGATTCAAGTGCGCGGATGCAGAGAGGATATTTCGTCGCAAACGCTCTAAGCGTTTTAGCTCTATTGAGAAGACTGCGCTCAGAAAGCTACTAATGCTTGAAGCCGCAGGAAGACTCGAAGACTTAAGAATCCCGCCAGGGAACAGGCTAGAGATGCTGCACGGCGATCGTGAAGGTCAGTATAGCATCAGGATTAATGACCAATGGAGACTTTGCTTCAGCTGGATCGATGGAGCCGCAGTTGACGTAGAGATTGTAGATTATCATTGAGTTACGGGGTTACGCATGACTAAAAAGATAAAGCCAATTCATCCGGGCGAAATTCTCGAGGCGGAGTTCTTGAAGCCCCTGGGGATTTCTCAGTACCGACTCGCGAAATCTATCTCAGTACCCGCACGCAGAGTAAACGAGATTGTAAAAGGGACCCGCGCTATCTCGGCCGATACTGCGCTGCGCCTCTCGCTCTACTTCGGTCTCTCTGAACGGTTCTGGATTAATTTACAGGCCTGGTATGATTTAGAAACGGAAAAGGATCGCCTCGGAAAACGCCTCGCCAAGGAGGTTCAAACTCTCGCAGCTTGAGCTTTGTGCTATCCGTTCGTGCTGCCTGACTTGATACCTTGCTGCGCAGCCCGTCCGAGACCAGTGCACCCCTCCCTTATTGGAAATCACCCAAGCTAGGCAGTCTTCACCGCATCTCCCTCCTTTCGAGCTGCAGCCGCAAGGCGCTCGACAAAGGAGGCAAGGGCCCCCATCCATGCACGAGTCGATTACTATTCTTCGAGACTACGACGTGGTTGATCAACCTCTCTGCACTAATCTGCTCAAGATGGTTGGGGTTCGAAATGCTCTCACCCATGGAAACGCCAAGATTGACTACTCGAAGCTGATTGAGGTCCTCAGAACCGGGTTGAAGGATATAGAGAAGCTTGTCAGGGCGGTGAGGTAGGTGGAAGCGCTTGGGTATGAGGATCGGCGCCGCTTTCCCACGCCGCGGCCAGATTTCTCCCTGTGATTTGGAAAGAGAACTGAAGACAGATAAGGCTCCTGATGCCGCTCGCTTAGTGCCACCCACTTTCAACGAACGAACTCCCACAACTATAAGAGCTCCCCTCGAACAAAAGCCCCCGCAGGCGTTGGCGGGAACTTGCTGTTACCCATTTCCATAGTGGAGGAGATCGCCACCAGACAAACTCCCATAAGATTCGAGCAGTTGCATTCGCCAAGCACCTCTCTTCAACGGCTCCCCTCCACGCTCGGCACGCCGAATCCACACGGTCATCGACTTCCCCCGGCTTCATTTTGAAAGAAGACTTTATGGAGCCTCTTGGTATCAGCCAGAATCGCCTTAGTATTGCTATAGGCGTCGACGTTCGGCGCATAAATAGCATCGTGCAGAGAAAGCGAGCGATAACTCCGGACACAGCCCTAAGACTCGGCGTGTACCTCAAAACCGGACCAAAAGTATGGCTCAATTTACAACAGGAATACGATCTTCGAGTTGCCGAGCGCAAAATTGAGCCTATTCTTAAGAAAATTGAACCTGCTGAAACGAAAGCAGCTTAGGCAGTTTCGTAGGGACTACACCTTGCGGCCCCCTACCTGCGGCAAAGGATTATTTGCCGCCTCATTCTCCCTGGATTTTTTTGAAAGCACAGGGCCATTCAACCAGGAGTGTGTCCCTTAGAGGAATGCGCTAGAGTAAGCTAAATTGGTGCCACCCACTTCCCCACAACACAAAACTCCTAGCAGTTTCAGGTCCCTGGAAATCTCTCAGTACCAGCTTGCGAAATCTATCTCAGTACCCGCCCGCAGAGTAAACGAAATTGTAAAAGGAACCCGCGCTATCTCGGCCGATACTGCGCTGCGCCTCTCGCTCTACTTCGGTCTCTCTGAACGGTTCTGGATTAATTTACAGGCCTGGTACGATTTAGAAACGGAAAAGGATCGCCTCGGAAAACGCCTTGCCAAGGAGGTTCAAACTCTCGCAGCTTGAGCTTTGTGCTGCCTGTCTGTGCCGCCCTTCTGCGCAGCCCGTCCGAGACCAGCGCTCGCCTCCCTTTTGCAAATCACCCAAGCGAGGCAGTCTCCACCGCAACCCCCTCCTTTCGAGCTGCAGTCGCAAGGCGCTCAACAAAGGTGAAAAGCGCCCCGCGTTTCGACCGTTTGGTGCCACCCACCGAGCCTCATCAGCTCAGACTAACCGTCCGTGACGATGCCCTCGAGTCGCGCCGCGAGCGCCAATTGCTCATCGTGAGTCAGAAGCACAATCGGCTTTTTGTGTTGACGCTGCCAAACTATGGCGGTGCTTAGATGCAGCGCATCAAGGGTTCCTATAATCGAAGAAAACGGCTGGGCTGCGCGCGCTAGCACCGCCGGAGCAAGGGCCCGAAGCTCTACCCTGCCTAGTACCTTCTGGAGCGAATCCCGAAGTTCTCCGAGCTGGATATCATCAATTGATCCCATCAACCGGAGACGATCTATCACGCGTCTACATTCGACTACCAGCAACTCCGAACTCACTGCTTCAACCACCCGTGTCCAATTCTTAAAGGACCCGGTTTGCCCAAGGATTGAACGGAGTACCACCGAAGAATCAAGATACGCAATCATCGCTTGCCCCGGTCCTCAGATAAAAGTGCAACCACATCATCTTCTACTGAGAATGTAACGGGAGGTGGCATCCGAAAGGGGCGCCTCGCCGGCTGGACGACCGGCAATACGTCATCCTTCTCTAGTGTCATCAGAACTGCTACGGGATGAGACCGATCCATGACCGCGAATCGTTCCCCCTTGCGAACACGCTTAAGAATAGCGCTCAGCTTCGCTTTCAGTTCGGATATCTTTATGCACTCCATGTGACCATATTAGGTCATATTGAGGATCGTCTCAATTGTTATTTTGGCGCTGCGACGACTAGAAGACGGGCAACTTCTTGGCACCACCCACTTTCCCAAAACAAGGATGCACAATCTCTAACAACCTCAAGAGGCTAAGTCTTTCGTTGAGTCCCATGCGTCCATTGTGGAGGCCCCCTTCTTGGGACCACCCACTCTCAACGAACGAACTCCCTCACCTATAAGAGGCCCCCTCGAACAAAAGCCCCCGCAGGCGTTGGCGAGAGCTTGGTGTTACCCATCTCCATAGTGGAGGAAATCGCCACCAGATAAACTCCCAAAAGATTCGAGCAGTTGCATTAGCCAAGCACCTCTCTTCAACGGATCCCCTTCGCTCTCGATATGCCGAATCCACCCGCTCATAGACAACTTTGTGATTCGAACTCCGATTAAGAGTCAAAGAACGAACCCAATGCCTTCGAGATTTTATTGCGTTTGATGCTTAGCGTGGGATGCTATATACTCATGATCAGAACCTTTAAAGGAAAGGATACAGAAAAACTCTTTCGTGACATGAGGGTTGCCCGATTTCATTTATTTGAGAACGCGGCACGAAAAAAGCTCCTTTATCTTCATGC
>JBIKWF010000141.1:0-9772 GCA_044356455.1 Bdellovibrionota bacterium
GCGTATCCTGACTAAACGTATTCAGCCACTTCCCACCGAAGCACTCCCATATCGAGCTAATGTACATCTGCTCTGGACTCTGAGGCGCCTTGCTACTCGCGCGGGTCCAATCCGCTAGATAAGAGAGCATGACTCTGTTTTCTCCCAGGTGCGTGAGACGAGGAGTCTTAAGTTCATAGCGCGCTACTGTTGGACCATTCTTTAGCTGCCCGCAGTGCTGCACTTTGTCAGAGAATCCGCTTGGGTATACCCCAAGAAAATCGTCAGACAGCATCGCGGCATCAAGTGCAGGGTCCCCCTTTCTGAGGGCCTCCCAGACTTTAACTTCAAGCTCGATGATTTGATCTAAGGTTGGTGGTGGCATGTCGTATTGCTATAAATCGGGGCTCTATTCCTTAGGATGGAGTGCCCCATTGATGTCGAGGAAGAGTCGAGCGATAAGCGGGATTCTGTTCAGCCCTGCAGTGAATGGCATTTCTGCCCCCATGTCTGCAGTCTGCAGTAGTCATTCATCTGGGCGAGCCGTTGCCGGCTCGCTCGAGCGACTCTACCCGGAAGCACGAAGCGGGCCGCCTCGCGAGAAATCAAGCTCCCACGCTTCCCTATTCGGTCTTGCTTCGACTGGGGTTTACCAAGCCGGCGAGTCACCTCGCCGCTGGTGAGCTTTTACCTCACCGTTTCACCTGAGCTCATCTTGCGAAGAGCTGTCTTCTTTTCTGTGGCACTTTCCCCTGGTTTCCCAGAGTCGCCGTTAGCGACCAATCTGCCCTATGAAGTCCCGACTTTCCTCAAGGAGTGGTAGCAGATGCTTGCGCCTCTGCTATTTGTCCCTGCGACTACTTGCTCGGCTCTTCCTCCACACGTAGGAGGGCTCCTCGGGTAGGATAGTAGCACTCAGAGGGGGTTGAGACCAAGTTAGGCCGCTCTACAGTCTAACAATCGAGGGAACCTCTGAAAAAACCCGCTATTTCATTTTTTTCTCTCTCTGTGATCTCTGTGTTCTCTGTGGTTTTTCAACAATTTAAATAAACCACAGAGGGCACAGAGTTCGCAGAGTGGACTTTTTTAGAGCTTCCCCAGGCAAGACGCGCTTCCCCTTAGTGGTCTCCGTGGTCTTAGTGGTGGTATTCCCAAAGCCACTACCACCACAAATGCCCCCCTACTTCGCAGCCGCTGCCGCAGCTTCTTCTACCTTCTTTGGATCTAGGTAAAGAATTCTGCCGCACCCGCGACACTTAACGAGAGAGTCCCCCTGATGGATGTGAACCATGAGCTGGGCTGCGACCTGAATAAAGCAGCCCCCGCAACTGCTATTGGCTGCCACTGCAACCATAGCATCGCCTGGGTACTTCATTTTTGTGCGCTCATAAATTTGAAGGTTCGCGGGCAGGACTCTCGGAAGGATCCCGGCACGTTCGCTCACCTTTTCCGATCGCCGGGTCTCAAGAAGAATAAGATTCTCCTCGGTCTCCTTGCGCAGATTGGTAAGGGCGGCGGACGCTTCCTCATAAGCCACTTCAGCTTTTCGAAGCACATCGTTCGCTGCGTCTGATTCCTCAATGAGCTTAAGAAGCCCATCATCTCGCGCGCCAAGTTGACGCGTTGCGTATTCAATCTCCCTTAGCGCTGCTTGCTGGAGCTTGTAGTTGCCAAGGGTATCGAGTGCGCGTCTGCGCTCTACAAGCTTAGCCTGCTCCTCTTTGATTGATTTTTCTTCGACTAGGTAGTTCGACTTTTTTTGCGCCGCGACCTTTGTTTTTGCGTCTTTATCTAGCAGCAACTTTTTTAGTTCTGCCTCCTTGGCCGCAAGGATCTGCTCTAGTTTTGTTTTATCCGCGAAAATGCGGGCTAGTGAGGCGTCGACTTTACTGAGATGGATGAGGGTTTCTAGTACCGAAGTACTCATAGCGTAACCTTTAGATCTTGCCGCACTATAGCCGGTTACGGAGGAAAGTTTCAAATTCTGAATGGGGCCGCGAGCGCCTTAGGCAGGTTCAGAGAGCAAAGGTGAATGGCCTATCCGCCTCTGCCTTGAGGGCAAACGCGCGATGGGGCCGCGAGCGCCTTAGGCAGGTTCAGAGAGCAAAGGTGAATGGCCTATCCGCCTCTGCCTTGAGGGCAGAGTCGCGATGGGGCCGCGAGCGCCTTAGGCAGGTTCATAGAGCAAAGGTGAATGGCCCCACCTGGACTTGAACCAGGGACCTACCGGTTATGAGCCGGCTGCTCTAACCAACTGAGCTATAGGGCCATTTAGGACGAAGTTATATCGGGGCGAACTGCGCCAGTCTAGGGGGCGGCTGCAGAATGCGCGTACACGTTAATTTCTGCTCAAAGAGACTGCTTGTTATGTGTCTCCCGGGGAAGGAGGGCTCCCCAAAGCTAGGGTAAGGGCGACGTCTCGACCATAAATCCTGCTTGGAACAGCAAGGTGCCGAACTGCTAAGAGGGCAGGAGCTGCAAAAAAGCACAGAGGAAAAAAACTCACACACCAATGAAGTCCCAGGCCACCGAAGTATATGACTTGCGGTGGCCCGGGCTCCTGGAGGGGGGCGAGAGTTCTTTCTGCTCTAACGGCTTAAGTTCTGCCGTCAGATTCCTGCACCTTACCAACCACGCCTAGTCCGTTTGGGCGGACGTGGCGGGTCGATGGCAGGCTTGCGAGTGCCAGTGGCCTTGGAAGAGTCGGCTCCACGCGGCTTGTTTGCCGGTGGTGCCTGCTGTTCGATGATGGCCTCCTGCTCGTCCCTCTTGCGCGCATCGTAGACCTCCTTGCGGTCGACAGCGACATCGTCCGGGGCGTCAACCCCGATACGCACCTTGTCGCCGCGGATGTCCACGATCTTCACCTTGATGTTGTCACCAATCATGATGACTTCATCCCGCTGTCTGGAAAGCACTAACATGACTAACCCTTTCCGTGGGTTGCCTGTCCCGACTTCTTCGACGGGACTTGCCGTTCTCCTTTGGCATCCAGCCTCAGGAAAAAAGCACACGTTAGGCTCTAGCTAGAAGCGACCTTGCCTCTAGAACCACTAAAGCCTTGGACGCAGTGGGGAAATGGATGCTGCGGGAAAGTAGAAAAGGGCCCGCAATATTTAGGCTCCCCACTCCATCCAAGGCTTTTAAAAACCAATTTGGACCGAAACGTCGGGCTGGAACCTACGCCCATTATTTGGGGCCGTAAATAGGAATTATTCGATTTTCAAGCGCCGTTTCTTTCGCCTCCCTTGACCTTAGGGCGCGGTAACGCGATCGTGGGGGCGCGAAAAATTGGCTAAGTTAAGGTTGGGTCTCATGGGCTTTACGTGTGGAATTATTGGGCTTCCGAATGTCGGTAAGTCGACTATTTTTAACGCGCTCACTTCCGCTAAGGCGGCTGCGGCGAATTTCCCCTTTTGTACGATAGAGCCCAATACCGGCGCGGTAGCCGTGCCGGATCCGCGCCTCGAGCGCCTGGCCGTTATGGCGAAATCGGCCAAGCTCATTCCAACTCAGGTTACCTTTGTTGATATCGCGGGGCTTATAAAGGGGGCCTCTAAGGGAGAAGGCCTTGGAAATCAGTTTCTTGGCCACATTCGAAGCGTGGATGCGATTGCGCACGTAGTTAGGTGTTTTAGTGACTCAAACGTCGTTCACGTAGATGGCGGTGTTAATCCGCGCCGTGATGTTGAGACGATTGAAACAGAGCTAATCCTGGCCGACCTCGACTCAGTTCAGAAATCCATGCAGCGCCTCGAGAAGGTTGCCAAGACTGGAGATAAAGAAGCCAAGGCTCAGTTTGAAGTTTACCAGGCGCTCGAGCCGCACCTTTCAGCTGGAAAGCCCGCGCGTACTCTCGCTAGCGAGTCCCCCTATTTCGCTTCGGCTATCACGACACTTCTCACTTCGAAGCCTGTCATGTTTGTGGCGAATGTGGATGAGGAGTTTGCGGCAGCTACACCTGGTGATGGGGCATGTAAGCCTTTGGATGAAGTTTTTGCCATCGCCAAGGAGCGGCATTCAGAGGTGGTGGTCATCTCTGGCAAAGTGGAGTCGGAAGTCGCAGAGCTCGCGCCAGAAGAGCGTAGCGATTATCTTTCGGCGCTTGGTCTTTCAACCTCGGGGCTCGATCGCATGGCGCTTAAGGGCTACCAGCTTCTTGGACTCATCACCTTCTTTACCATTGGGCCCAAAGAGGCCCATGCCTGGACCGCCCCCGGTGGTACCAAAGCCCCCCAATGCGCTGGAAAAATCCACTCTGATTTTGAGCAGGGCTTCATTAGGGCAGAAGTTATAGGGTACGAGGACTATGTGAGTGCCGGCGGAGAGGTTAAGGCTAAAGAAGCGGGGAAACTTCGCGTCGAGGGTAAGGAATACGAAATGCGGGATGGGGATATCGTCCACTTTCGCTTTAACGTGTAGTGAGCGAGTTAGGGAACCTCTGAAAAAACTAGAATTCGATCTTCTGTCGCTTTTCTCCTCCGCGTACTCTGCGTACTCCGCGTTATTCAATAGTTTTCAAGTAACGCGGAGTGCGCAGAGTGCGCGGAGGGGGGAATTTTTCAAAGGCTCCTTAGTTTGCAAGCCATTCAACTGTTTAGAGGGCATGCTGAGAAGGTCGTAATAAAAAGATGAGCGAGCCGACAGACACGAGAAACAAGGATCTTGCGCCAGGTCAGGCTCATGGAAGTCTGCGCTCTCCGCAGCGCACTGAGCGCGTACGGTGGTTGCTTTCGGTGAGCGCTTTGGCTGCCCTGCTGCTCGGGCTGTATGCCGTGCTTGAGCCGTTTCTCGTCTCCCTTACATGGGCAGCAATTTTTGTGCTCACCACGTGGCCCCTTCATAGGGCGCTGCTCCGCAGGTTCCCGCGCCGCCCTGTATTGGTTGCGGCAAGCATGACGCTCTTTCTCGCGCTGATTCTTGTTGCTGCGGTGGGCCCCCTGATTGCAGCGCTTAGTGGAGAGGCTCAGTCTTTTGCCGCTCAAGTCACGCAGTGGGCGCAGAAGGGCGAAATAGTTATCCCTGAGAGTATTCGGCGAATTCCCTTTCTCGGTCATCAACTTGAGCAGCATCTCATGTCAGAGGCCTCGAGCCGAGAGGAAGTCATGGCTTTGGTAAAGGAGTACCAAGGCTCGTTGATTCAAATTGCCTCAGTAGCAGCGCGGGGAATCTTCGAAGCTCTCATTAAGATGCTGATCTGTTTGTTCGCCGCATTCTTTATTTACCTTCATGGCGCCTCCTTGGCGCAGCAAGTTACCTCAGGCATGGAAAGGCTTGGAGGATCCCGTTTTGGAAAGATACTGGAGGCGATTAGGGGCACGGTAAGAGGAGCGGTGTATGGAGTTGTTGTTACCGCACTTGCCCAAGGGTTTTTAGCTGGCATCGGATATTGGGTAGCCGGAGCTCCCACTCCCCTGCTGCTTGGATTTGCCACCACCGTGATGTCGCTTATCCCCTTTGGCACCCCCTTGGTTTATATTCCTGTGGCAGGATACCTCTTGGTGCAGGGCGAAGTGCTTGCTGGCGTGCTTCTGTTTGCTTGGGGCGTTGGGGTGGTGAGCATGGCAGATAATATTCTTCGCCCTTTTTTCATAAGTCAGGCCACTCAGATGCCAATTTTGTTAGTATTTATGGGTGTTGTTGGCGGCGTGCTAAGTTTTGGCTTGTTGGGCATCTTCGTGGGACCCGCAATCATCGCGGTGGCTCAGGTACTTTGGGTGGAATGGGTTGAAGGAAGTACCCAATCGCATGGGGCCGAAGTCAGTAACCAATTGGAGCAAAAAGGTGCGAGCGTATGAATGCAGTAGCTTCCCCTAGCGAAACTTTCGCCGCTCTTCAGCCCAAGCTTGCCAAGCTGATGCCTGAGGTTGAAATCAAGATTAAGTCTGAGAAGGTTTACGAGATTAATCGCCTTAAGGCTGAGAAGTCGGCCATCATTCTTGGTCATAACTACATGGAGCCGGCGCTCTATCATGGAGTTGCCGATATTGTGGGAGACTCTCTCCAGCTCTCGCGAGCGGCCGCGGCAACTAAGCACCCTCTCATTGTCTTCTTGGGTGTTCGGTTTATGGCGGAGACCGCCAAGGTTCTTAATCCGACAAAGACCGTTCTTCTTCCCTCCGAGCGCGGAGGCTGCTCCCTTGCTTCAAGCCTTACCGCAGAGGATGTGCGGGCGCTCAAAGCGCGCTTTCCTGGCGTTCCGGTGGTGGTTTATATCAATACCTACTCAGAGGTTCATGCCGAAGCGGATGCCGTATGCACCTCGAGCAATGCAGCAAAGGTAGTGCAATCTTTTAGCTCGAAGGAAATTATATTCCTTCCGGATCAGTTTCTTGCAAGTAACGTGGCCAAGGAAACAGGTAAGAAAATTATCTTCCCTGAAAGAAAGGAGCTCTCTCAGCCAAAGTCCAGTCCATCAGATACTCCGGTGATGATCGGCTGGCACGGCAAGTGTGAAGTGCACGATCAATTTAGAGTTTCAGACATCGCCGACGCGCGTGCGCAGTTTCCTGATGTGTATGTCCTTGCGCATCCCGAGTGTAGCCCCGAAGTGGTGGCCGCGGCGGACTTCTCCGGAAGTACCTCAAAGATGATTGACGAGGTAAAGAAATCGAATGCAAAGCACTACTTGATTCTTACCGAGTGCAGCATGGGAGATAATATCATCGCTGAGAATCCTGGTAAGGAAGTTCTGCGCATGTGTCATGTGCGCTGTCCGCATATGAGTGAAATTACGCTGGACGATACTATCCTCGCGCTTAAGCTTAATCGCAATCAGATAGAAGTGCCGGAGCACGTTAGGATTGGGGCAAAGCGGGCGCTCGATAGGATGCTTTCGGTGTCGTAATTCAGGGAAACTCTGAAAACCTTAGGGAAGCTCTGAGAAATTCCACTCTGTGATCTCTGTGCCCTCTGTGGTTGATTTAAATTGTTGAAAAAACCACAGAGGACACAGAGATCACAGAGCCGTCTTTTCCCAGTTGCCCTGACTATTTCTTGTCGTCAGCGCGGCTTAGATACGAACCATCCGCCGTATTGATAACGACCTTATCCCCCGTCTTCACAAACGGAGGAACGTTAATAGAAAGGCCCGTCGCCGTTTTTGCAGGCTTTGGAGAATTGCTCGCGGTAGCGCCGCGTAGCTCGGGAGCGGTGTCGACAATCTCAAGAACTACGGTGCTAGGAAGCACGACGCCAATCGCCTCGCCCTCAAAGCTCGTAATTTCAACTTCCATCTGCTCTTGGAGGTAATACACATTGTCGCCAAGGCTTTCGGCCGAGAGAACTACTTCTTCGTAGCTATCGCCTTGCATGAAGTGATACCCCGATGCATCGCCGTAAAGGTAAGTAGCAGTTCCCGTGTGGACATCGGCCTCGACCAAGTCCTCAGTTGAACTGAAGCGGGTTTCAGTTTGGTTGCCAGAAAGTAGGTTTCTAAGCTTCACCTGCACCATGGCGCGGAGATTGCCCGGGGTATGGTGTCTAAATTCCATTACGCGGTGCGGTACGTTGTTGTACATGATTACGGAGCCGCGTCTAATTTCGTTAGCTTTCATACAGTTACTTACTATTTCGCAGTTAATTTGCTGCAAACATTAATGCTACAGGCAATAATGCTGCTGCGCCGAATTCCAGCATGCCCATCAAATGAATTGCTTCCGCCGGGCCTCAATTTGCCAGGATCGGAGACAGCACCTTCAGCTTAGCGGGATAAATTAGACCCGATTCAAAGACCTCTGTAAAGCGCAGGAGGCCCCCTGAGACACCATGATTTCACCTCCCAGGCTTTACAGTCCTGGGGGAAACCCATTACTATCCCTTCCGAAGTCAGTTACGGGCCCATAGCTCAGCTGGTAGAGCGCGTCGTTCGCAATGACGAGGCCAGCGGTTCGATCCCGCTTGGGTCCACAAGTCCCCTTCTAAGGTGGACGAAGCTACTTCTGCGGTGCGCGGGGACGAGTGCCGCGGCCCCTTCAGGGGACGGGCTGTATTTCCCGTTCGGCACTCTGGCCCGTTTTCCCGCTCGCCGCTCGTGGCCAGGGGCTTTGCCCCTCTCGCCTTAATCGGGCGTTCACGCCCTGATAAAGTAATTTCAACCGAGAATGGATTAAGCGCCGCATTTGTTTCGGCACGCCGGGGACGGCGCGCCCTACCCATCACGCCCTCTTGGTAGGGCGCCGCGTCCCCGCGGTGCCGCGTGATCTCTCGTGCCGGCACGTGGTGTGTTTTTCTCCACATTTTTGACTGGGCAATTTCGACCGAGGGCGGGTTTTGCGCCGCATTTGTATCGGCACGCCGGGGACGGCGCGCCCTACCCAAAGGCGTAGCACCTAGGTAGGGCGCCGCATGACCTTTCTACCTGGCACGTGGGTGGTTTACTCGCCCCTAAACTTTCACCAAAAGCCCCTTCGCATCTTCCATAATTACCGCAACAACTCCCGGATCGGCGAGAGTCGAAATATCCCCCAAGTTTTCGTACTCCCGTTCCACGATCTTGCGGAGGATTCTGCGCATGATTTTTCCCGATCGCGTTTTCGGCAGCCCCGGAACAAACTGAATCACATCCGGAGACGCCAAGGGGCCAATGTGCTTTCTGACTGCGTCTTTGACTGCCGCTCGCGCCGTGTCTGAGGCGTCTACGCCATTTTTCAAAATACAAAAGGCATAGATTCCTGTGCCCTTTAAATCGTGGGGAAACCCAACTACGGCTGCTTCGGCCACCACTTCAGAATGCACAATGGCACTTTCAATCTCAGCCGTCCCCAAGCGATGCCCCGAGACATTAAGGACATCATCCACGCGCCCGGTAATCCAGTAGTAACCGTCCTCATCACGAAGACACGCGTCGCCCGTGAAGTATTTGCCGGGGTACATGGAGAAATAAGTTTCTACGAAGCGTTTGTGATCTCCATAGACCGTACGGGCTTGTCCCGGCCAAGGGCGCGCAATGCAAAGCCTACCCTTTACGCCATTCCCCAAGAGTTCTTGGCCTTGTTCATCGACCAACATGGGAACAACGCCAAAGAATGGCTTAGTTGCAGACCCTGGCTTAAGCGCTGTTGCTCCAGGTAAAGGTGAAATCAAAATTCCGCCCGTCTCCGTTTGCCACCAGGTATCCACAATTGGGCAGCGCCCTTTCCCAATTCGGTTATGGTACCAAAGCCAAGCGTCTTTATTTATAGGCTCTCCCACTGAGCCAAGAATTCTAAGGCTGGCAAGACTGTAGCGGTCAACGAGGTGGTCTCCTTCCTTAGCTACCGTACGAATGGCTGTTGGCGCAGTGTAGAAAATACTGACTTTATGCCGGTCGATAACGTCCCAATAGCGTCCCGCATCGGGATACGTAGGGAGCGACTCAAACATGACCGTGGTTGCGCCGTTACATAAAGGCCCATACACCACGTACGAATGTCCGGTGACCCAGCCACAATCCGCGGCGCAAAAGTAGATGTCGTCCTCTTTGAGATCAAACACGTAGCGGTGAGTAACAGCCGCATGGAGCAGATAGCCGCCTGTGGTGTGCAGCACGCCTTTGGGTTTTCCCGTCGAGCCAGAGGTGTAAAGAATAAACAGAGGATCCTCTGAGTCCATAACTTCAGCGGGACAATCAGCAGGCGCTCTCTTCATTGCCTCATCAAGCCAGAGGTCGCGGCCCATGGTCATCGAAGTCTTCGCTTCGGTGCGGCGAGCAACCAGTACGGTGTGTACGCTTGGCGCCCCAACAAGAGCGTCGTCAACCATTGCCTTTAGCGGAATAGTCTTCCCACCACGCAGTCCCTCGTTGGCGGTAATT
>JBIKWF010000026.1:0-44878 GCA_044356455.1 Bdellovibrionota bacterium
CACTACGCAAGCAGAGTCGTTAATTCTGTCCCTCAAAGCTTCGGATGAGAACCCGCCGAAGACTACCGAGTGCACCGCGCCTATGCGCGCACAGGCGAGCATGGAGAACATAATCTCCGGAATCATCGGCATGTAGATCGCGACGCGATCTCCGCGTTTGACGCCCACAGACTTAAGCACGTTGGCAACGCGGCAGACTTGCTCGAGCAATTCCTGGTAGGTGAAGGTGAGAACCTCTCCTGGTTCGTTACCCTCCCAAATGAGTGCGGTCTTATCACTTCGCGTGGGAAGATGGCGATCGAGACAGTTTACTGAAGCATTAAGTCGTCCGCCCAGAAACCAGCGAATGTGTCCTTTGGGGTAGTCCCATTCGGAGACTTTGGTCCAAGGAGATTCCCACTCAAGAAACTCCGAAGCTTTTTCCGCCCAGAATTGGTCAGGGTCTTCTACTGAGCGTTTATATTCTCGCTCATACGTCTCAGCATTGATAAGGGCCGAGGCACTAATGGATGCGGGTACCGGAAACAAAGCGGTTTCATTCAGCTTCGGAGAATCGACTTCAGGTGAAGCGACTTTAGACTTTTGGTCCCTGCTCTGTTCGTTCTCACTCATAGGGCGAGCATATCCTCCTCATGTCGAGCTACCTTGGCTCTCGTTAAGGGGGGAGTATAGGGGGAACAGGGGGGGGGTGGTAAATGAGGAAATCCACGAGGGAAGAGGATCCACGAGAATAGATAAACTTGGTCCGCGTTTTCAAACACTTACCCATGATACGGAACGACTTTATGTGATTATGCCGCCGCCCGTTCGCTCCTTTTCGCGTAAGCGAATACAAGCGTATCCCCTTTGGTCTCAACGTTGACTTCCGAGTGGTCTGCCAAGTCCCCACTAATAAGCGCTCGGCCAAGCTTGGTCTCGAGTTCGCGCTGAATAAAGCGCTTCAAGGGACGAGCACCGTAAACGGGGTCGTATCCAGTCTTCGCGATGAACTCCTTTGCGGCCTTGGATAGTGAAATAGAGATATCGCGGTCCTTGAGACGAGACCGCACTTCATTGAGCAGCAAGTCTACAATCTGAGTAATTTCACCTAAACTCAGCGGCTTAAATAAAACTATCTCATCCACTCGGTTCAAGAACTCCGGTCTAAAATGCTGCCTGAGTTCTTTGAGCACCACGTCCCTCGCACTTTCCTTGATGTTTCCCTTTGAGTCGATTCCCTCAAGGAGGTGCGGAGAGCCAATATTAGAGGTCATGATGATCACGGTGTTCTTGAAATCAACCGTTCTGCCTTGAGAGTCCGTAACACGGCCATCATCAAGCACCTGCAAAAGCACGTTAAAGACGTCGTGATGCGCTTTTTCGATTTCGTCAAAAAGGACTACTGAGTAGGGCTTTCGTCTCACCGCCTCGGTAAGCTGCCCGCCTTCGTCATACCCCACGTATCCTGGAGGAGCCCCAATGAGGCGCGACACGGAGTGCTTTTCCATGTATTCGCTCATGTCAATCCGAACCATATTCTCCTCGGAATCGAAGAGGGTTCCGGCCAGGGTTTTCGCGAGCTCCGTTTTCCCCACGCCCGTGGGCCCAAGAAAAATGAAGGAGCCAATTGGTCGTTTGGGATCCTTTATGCCGGCGCGTGCGCGAATTACTGCGTCGGCAACTACCTGAACGGCTTCGTCTTGCCCGATGACACGTGAATGCAGGGTTTCATCTAGTTTGAGAAGTTTTTCCTTCTCTCCCTCTACCAGGCGCGTGACGGGAATACCTGTCCAGCGCGCGACGATCTCCCCTATCTCTTGCTCTGTCACTTCTTCGCGCAGCATCTTTGAGCCGCTTGAAGTCTTCTGCTCAAGGTCTCGCAATTCTTTCTCTAGGTTAGGGAGCTGCCCATGACGGAGCTCTGCTGCCTTATTGAGATCGTATGCTCTCTCGGCGCTTTGAATTTCAATCTTTACGCGCTCAATTTTCTCCCGAATTCCTTGTACGCGTCCGATGGACTGCTTTTCAGCTTCCCACTTTGCACGCATGGCGTTGGCATTATCTTTGATTCCCACGAGCTCTTTTTTCAGCTCTTCGAGACGCTTGAAGCTCGCCTCGTCTTTCTCTTTCTTCAGGGACGCTTCTTCGATCTCAAGCTGCATGATGCGGCGGGTAACTTCATCAAGCTCGGCCGGCATGGAATCAATTTCAGTGCGAATGGTCGCGCAGGCTTCGTCGACGAGGTCTATCGCCTTATCCGGGAGGAACCGATCGGAAATGTAGCGGTCCGAAAGCGTTGCGGCTGCTACTAAGGCTGTGTCGAGGATGCGAACTCCGTGATGGACTTCAAAGCGCTCCTTAATGCCGCGCAGAATAGAGATGGTGTCCTCAACCGAGGGTTGATCCACGACTACGGGCTGAAAGCGCCTCTCGAGAGCCGCGTCTTTTTCTATGTATTTTCGGTACTCTTCAAGCGTGGTGGCCCCTATGCAGTGCAGCTCTCCTCTGGCGAGCATGGGTTTAAGCATATTGCCCGCATCCATAGAGCCTTCTGCTTTCCCCGCTCCGACAATGGTGTGAAGCTCGTCGATGAAAAGCAGAATGCGCCCTTCTGCATTTTTTATTTCGAGCAATACCGCCTTGAGGCGCTCCTCGAATTCGCCGCGGAATTTGGCGCCTGCGACAAGAGCGCCCATATCGAGTGCAAAAATGGTCTTGTCCTTGAGTCCTTCAGGAACATCTCCTCGCACAATGCGCTGGGCGAGGCCTTCCACGATAGCCGTCTTGCCGACGCCTGGTTCCCCAATAAGAACCGGATTGTTTTTTGTTTTTCTGGAGAGAATGCGAATAACGCGCCGGATTTCTCCATCTCGGCCAATAACAGGGTCAATCTTGCCCTTCTTTGCCATGTCAACGAGGTCACGCCCATAACGCGCCAAAGCTTCGTAGGTAGATTCGGGATTCGCACTCTGTACGCGCTGATTGCCGCGCACTGCCGTTAAGCCTTCGAGGAAGCGCTCGCGAGTGAGCTGGAAGGAAGCTAGTAATTTCCCGAGTTCCGAGCGGTCGCTCGAATCTAACATCGCAAGAAAGAGATGCTCAACGGAGACATATTCATCCTTTAGCCTTCGAGCTTCGTCATCGGCCTTGACCATGACCTGGTTCAGTCTCTGGCTAATGAGTATCTTTCCTGCCTCTGAGCCTGGGCCACTGACGCTCGGCCGCTTCTCAAGGAGTTTTTTTACCTGAGCCCCGAGATTCTTAGCTTCAATCCCGAGCTTAGCCATCATGCGGGAGATGAGCCCATCTTCTTGCTCGCAAAGCGCAAGGAGCACGTGCTCGACGTCTACCTCTTGATTGCCATGACGAACCGCAATTCGCTGAGCTTCGCTGAGTGCCTCTTGGGATTTTTCTGTAAAACGACTGATGTCCATATCTTTGCTCTCTTACAAAAAAATTGTTTTTGGTGTGCTTTGAAAACAACCACTAAGAACACAAAAAGGCGGGGGCGGCGGGGCCGATCTTCGAGTGCGCTTACGCTCTTCGAGGGTTAAAGGAAGACGCTTCCCTAAGTTGCTCATAGAGCGCCCGCTCTCCTGCAGATACCGTCTCCGGGACCACTATCTGAATCTCGGCAAACGCATCTCCCCGCTCTTCTTTAGACTTAAAGAGCCCTCGCCCTTTAAGCCTTAGTCTTTGCCCCGTTCGCGCTCCGCCCGGTACCGTGAGTTTCACTTCTCCGTCGGGGAGTTTTAGATCCACTTTCGAGCCGAGCACAGCCTCCCACGGAGCCACCTTGAGAGGCACAATGAGGTCATAATCATTAATTGTAATTTGTGCAGAGGGCCTCAGCTTAATTTTTAACAAGATGTCGCTACCGTGAGATCCCTGACCCGCGAGACGAATAACCGAGCCTTCCTTGGAACCTGGCGGAATTCTGACATCAAAAGTTTTCGTACGGCGCGTCATTTGGCCGTCTGCAGCATGCTCCATGAGCTCAAAAGTGAAGCTGTGAGGTTTGGTAGAAATCAAATCTTCAATGGTGAGCTCAACTTCTACGGACTGAGTGGCAGGCTTTCGGTGCTGAGCCCGTGAGCGAGTGCGGCCTCCCGCTGCGCTCGCGCGTCCACCAAAGAGATCTTGCTCTGCAAAGCCCCCCTGATGCCCAAAGCTCTGCTGTCCCCCAAACTGCGAGCCAAAAATTGCGCTGAAAAAATCACTGAAATCTGCTCCTCCGCCTCCAAAGTTGAACTGGGCACCTGCCCCCGCGCCGAATCCTGATCCAGCACCGCCGCCAGGTGGGGGCTGAAAGTCCTGGCCCGCTTGCCAATTGGCGCCCAGGGCGTCGTAGCGGCTACGCTTCTTGGGGTCACCAAGGACCTCGTTGGCTTCATTAACCTTCTTAAACTGGTCCTCTGCTCCCTTGGCCTTGTTGATGTCAGGGTGATACTTGCGCGCAAGCTTGCGGTAAGCCTTTTGAATCTCTTCCTGAGACGCTCCGCGCGCCACGCCAAGGGTTTCGTAATAGTCTTGATACTTCATAGAAGTGTAAATCTTAAATCCAACTTACGGGAGCTACCTAAGGAGACTCTGAGAAACCTCGATATTCTATTTTTTCTCTCTGTGATCTCTGTGTCCTCTGTGGTTTTTTTTACATTTTAAATCAACCACAGAGGACACAGAGATCACAGAGCAGACATTTTCAGAGCTTCCCTAAGAATGCGGGGAGAGGTCTCCTCCGGCGGGCAACTTGGAAAATCGAGCGCCTCGAGATTCGAATTCACCCAGCCTATTAGAAGTAATCACGATTTTGGCAAATTCAACGCTTAGTTCGGAGGGGGCCCTTATGGGCTTGTTAGAGATTCTTAAGGGCTAGAATCTCCATGGCTGGGGAGCGGTTCCCGGTGCAGGAAATGCGCCTTGGGGCAGAGATAAGTTCGACCTTAAACCCAGCCTCCTGGTACAGCTTTATAATCCGTTCCGTAGCCTGGTTGGAGGCCACCACAGGCCCTCCAAAATCTTTGAGCCACTCGACTAAGCGGACTTGGTCTTCCCACTTAAAGTCTTCCTTGGCGTATTTAGTAAACTCAACGTCGTAGGGCGGATCAATGTAAAGAAAGTCCTCGGGTCCAATTTTGAGTGCCTCGAAGTCCTTTGCCAAAAAGCTCCACCCGGCAAAGATGCTCTTAAACTTCGAGAAGTCCGAGAGGTAATTAATGGTTTTATACTTCCCAAAGGGAACGTTAAAGTGTCCCTTGGAATTGAACCGGCAGAGTCCGTTGAAGCAAGTGCGATTGAGATAATAGAAAAGCGCAGCAGCTTCTTTGCTTGTAGCGTCACCCGCGGAGATCAGCTCATTAAAGCGCGTACGAGCGGCGTAGTAGTGCTCCTTTTCATTTTCCATGCTGACCTGGGTCACGAGCCCAAGTTTTAGCCAGTGATAGAAATTGATAACGTGCGGATTGAGGTCGCAAAGCAGTGCCTTTTGAGGGGCGAGCCCAAGTGCTACTGCGAGCCCCCCGGCAAAGGGCTCAACAAGGCGGCGCTGACGATGGGGCTCAAAAAGCTTGCGTAAGGTTGGAACAAGCCAGCGCTTGCCCCCCGCCCATTTAAGAGGCGGAGTGCGAGACTCTTCTTGCTGCCCGTCAAGCTCGAGGACTTCAAAGATAGGCGCCTTCGAACCAGAAGGCTCAACGTCAAAAGGGATTTTTCGGGCAGTAGATGATGAATTCACAGCGGCTTCGAGCTTAAGGGATGGGTGCTTGTATGGCTAGACTAAAGAGCGAGAGGTCTTTCGTGCCGTCTGCCTGCGGGGGTCGAAATAAATAATGATCTACGCTGAGGATGCGTGCGCCCGGCCGCGGATGCCGCGGGCCTTTTAATCCTCAAAGTATCAAATAGTTAACCTGGCTTCGGGAGCGCTAGTTGCCCCACCCATAAAGCTAAGGGCATCAGAATGCTCTCACCACAAAGGACGCAAGGGACACAAAGGAATGCGTTGAAATTGCAATCCTTACTTGAGCTTTCTTTGCGTCCTTCGCGTCCTTTGTGGTCCAATAAAAGCTTAAGTAATTTTAGGGCTTTACGCCGTACATTCTTGCGCCCGACTTAAAGCCATTCTTCTTTGATTAGCCTTGTCTTACAGGTCACAATGGCCGGCTAAGACGCATAGAATTCGCCTTGAAAATCAGATGATAGAATTTACTCCCCCGACCCCCACAAGTGGCACAACGCCCACTAGCAAGGTGGACTCGAGCGCTGCGGGAGAAAATGGAGCGCTTCGCACTCCGCCTTCGCCCGGAAATGCTCCAAGCATGCGGGACCGAGTACTTATTGTGCTCCCAGAATCGCATGCCTTCCCGCGTGAGGAGGAGGCGCGTATCCTTGCAAGAGCCCTAAAGAGTGCGGAATCTGAATCCCGAGTTACGCTTTTTCTTGAGTCGAGGCGGCATGAGAGTGGACCTGAAGCCAGTGCCGATGAGGACGCAATTCCTATTCTTACTCATGGCGTAGGGAGCGGGCTCATTGATAAAGTCTATTTTCCGGTGGCGTTTCTTCAGCTCACTTCCGAATTCTGCCGTTTTTCTGCGGTAAATGGGAATTCTGCGCTCCCTCGGGCGCTCGAAATTACGAGGGAGGCTCTAGATAAGACGCGGCTTTTCTATGAGATTCATGGTCGCACACCCCCTACCGATCGCATTCTCGCTATCCAACAAATGATGCTCTCCGAGATTAACCATGCTGCGGCACCCCTTTTAGGGAAGATTGAATTCACCATGCCCGAACTCGCAAAGGCCTTGTCTGAGGTGCCGAAGACAATTAGCGGCAAGATTCCCAAGGGTTTATCAGCCATCATGATGCCAGTCCTTAGTAAGGTTACTCCCGGAGACGTTGAGAGCCTTAATCGATTTCGAGGCGAACTTGAGCGAGGGCTCAAAGTTCAGACACCGAGATTGGAGCAGAAATTTCTCACTCAGTTAAGAAGTTGTATCTTCCACGATGATGCAATCGGTGCCTTTAGGAATGCGGATGCGCTCATGACCTCCGTGCGGCAAGTTCGAGAGTACACCTTGCCCTTCTTTATCCTAAAGCAGTCCTTCGATATTGGAGTTCTAAGCTGCTGCTTAAATCATGCCGCGATCAAGACGCTTGAGCAGGCTCTTCAGAAGGCCGGCATTAAGATGGTGGTGGATCTTAATGGCATGTTTCGGAGCACTCGAGCACGTGACTCCTAAGCTTTTCTTGTAGTCCCAAAGGCTTTTCTTCCTCACGACTTTAAACCCTTTTAGTTCCAGTGCTCTACCAGAACGCCAAAATCTCAATAGGGAGAAGCCTTCTCCCGATACTCATGGTCTATGCGGGTTAAGCTGGTAGCTTATATTGGTGCTTTGTTTTTGGGATATGGGGCGCTTAATCCCGCAGCTGTGCTCGCTGACTCTGAGCCTCGAACGTTTGTTAAGGACGAGGCCATCATCAGCGTTAGGCCAAGGCCCTTGGGGACCGCTGCGATAAGAAAAAGTATTAGGGCGACCGGAACTGAGCCTGCACTTGCCCGGCTCTTCCGAGGTTCTTTTAAATCCCTCAATCAAAAAAAGCTCTCTCAATACGCGGCGAGAATTCGGGCCGAGCGCTCTGTTTCAACTGGAAATTCTCAAGTGGGCCGTGTTTTTCATAAAAGTATAGACCCTTGCCGAAAGGCGCCAATTCGGCGCCTACTTCGTGTTTCGCCAAGCCTCATGTGTGAGCCGAATTGGACCGCGCATATCGACCTGACCCCGAACGATCCCGATTACGATAGCTTGTGGGCACTGGGCAGCTCCGCTACGGGACGCATCCGAGCTCCCTCCGCGTGGGGGCTCTCTACCGGATCAAGCAGTGTAGTCGTGGGAGTGGTTGACACAGGAATTGATTACACTCATCCCGATCTCGCGGCGAATATTTGGATCAATCCGGGCGAGATTGCAAGCAATGGGATTGACGATGATCAGAATGGCTACATAGACGATGTGCGCGGCATTGATACGTTCAATAACGACTCAAATCCGATGGATGATCATTTCCATGGCACCCATGTAGCCGGGACCATTGGCGCCGTTGGGAATAATAGTACCGGGGTGGTCGGGGTAAACTGGACCGTCAAGATGATAGGCTGCAAATTCCTAGGCGCAGGGGGCTCAGGGAGCACTGCCGGAGCAATTCAGTGTATCGACTATCTCACCAATTTAAAGCAGGACTTAGGAATTGCGCTTGTTGCCTCTAATAATTCTTGGGGTAGCACGGGGGAGCCTCCCCTCTCCCTGCAGCAGGCGGTGCAGCGTGCACTTGACGCTGATATTCTTTTTGTCGCGGCCGCCGGAAATAATGGGCGAAACAATGACTCCGTTGCGGTGAGCCCGTCTAATATTGAACTTAGCAATGTGATTGCTGTCGCTGCCATCGATAGCACGGGAGCGCTTGCGAGCTTTTCAAATTATGGTCTCACCAAAGTCGATCTGGGAGCTCCAGGAGTCGGCATTTACAGCACCGCACCAGGAAATAGTTACTTTGATTTAGACGGCACGTCTATGGCTGCGCCCCATGTCACAGGAGTTGCGGCGCTTCTTAAAGCCTATAGGCCCGAGCTCACCGGCGCTCAGATAGCGTCAAATATCCTAAGTTCAGGGACCGCACTTTCTTCGCTTAATGGAAGGACCGTGACGGGCAAGGCTCTTAACGCTTATGAGGCGCTTAGATTGGAGGTGAGCACCCCAACTCCTACTCCGACGCGCACGGCAACTTCAACCGCCACTCCGGTCCCCCCGACACCGACTGCGACCGCAACTCCGATTCCACCGACGCCAACCGCTACACCACTACCCACGGAGAGCGTAGCTCCCACAGCGATTCCGACTGAAGCTCCTGCGCCGCCTCCTGAGGAAACGGCGACGCCGATTCCACCGACTGAAGTTCCAGAGGAGCCTGAAATAATCTTAGAGAACGTCCGGCTCACGGCATCGCTAAAGCGCTCGGGCAATAAGAGCGACATTTCTTGTAAGCTCTTTGAGCTAAGCGAGGACCGGAGTTCCCGCACTGCGCTTGAGGGATTTGACGTAGTCCTTCTCGACTCAAAAGGGCGTCGCCGCGGCCAGTCAGTATCTAATGCGGGCGGCGCGGTGGGTTTTAGAGTTCAAGCTGGACGCATCTTGGAATCTTACCGCTGTCAAAGTGGTCTAGGTGGATTCGGGCGCGTACGTTCTGGTTTTGTGGTGTTGAAGCCGCGGCGATAGCTGCTGCGAGAGTTCTTGCGGCACCGCGGGGACGCGGCGCCCTACCGGGATACGACACCAACTGGTAGGGCGCGCCGTTCCGCCTCTGCCAGTAGGCGACGGCGCGACGCGCGCCCCGGCGTGCCGAATCAAATGCGGCGGGGCGTCGACCAGCAGCCTCGACTACGCAATGAGCGCCCCGGGAAAAAAGCTACCGCGTGCGTGTGCGAGAGATCTTGCGGCACCGCGAGGACGCGGCGCCCTACCCTCATCTCCTGAGGCTACTTCTGGGAAGGAGGGGAAAAATAGCGACGGGTGGGCTCGAACCACCGACCTCGGCATTATGAGTGCCGCGCTCTAGCCAGCTGAGCTACGTCGCCACAAGAAATGTCTGTGCCTACCAGCTTACCCGCGGCACTCGGGGTCCTGGGTAACTCCCAGGCCGTCATTCGAATCTTGGCGAAAGCCAAGTTCGAATAGGTACTAGACAGCGCCGCGCTCTAGCCAGCTGAGCCGCCCCGTACACGGGGCGAGCCGCGTCATCTTCAGATGACGGGCTACGTCGCCAAAAAACATGCAGTCACCAAGATGATTTCTCGGGCGCATCTTGGCTTGATCGACTAACAGGGGTAGCCCCCTGACAATACCATCTGACAATACCATCATACTTCATCTAGCTTTCCCCCTGAGCTTTAGCTCCCAGAGGATTCCAAGCCCCCCCTCACACACACTAAGGCGAAGGGCGTAAGTCGCGGCACCTTTAGGTGACGGATGACGGATGACGGATGACAGAACGAGTCGTTTCAAGATGGCGAATAGTGCCCCAAGCGCCATTTTAGGTCAAGAAAGGCACAGCTTTCAGCTTGTTAGTGGTGCCCCTCGCAGGGGTTACTAAGGGATTAGAACTGTTCCATCGCCATGCCGCCGTCGAAGAACGTCGGGGATCCCGATGAGACTAGGTAGTCGCGGCTGAAGCTAAAGAAGCGGTCTACCCGGGCGTCCCCTACCTGCATACGGGGAACTTTGAAGTATCCGCTGCGGGCCCATGGAAACATGCGCGCTTTGGGGTAGAACGAATAATGACGCTCAAATATTTGACCGTAATTATCAATTACACGAAAGGTGAAGACACCTCGACCATCCGTTTGAGAGAGGCGGAAGGTTCTTACGCCATCGTTGTTCACGCGAGTCGGTGTAAGGCGAGCAATTCGGATGCTATTTCGGTAAATCTCAACCTGCTTCACATCGCGTCCGGCTACATAGCCGCCAAGAGAAATGAGCACGCGTGCATCTGACTCTTTCCATTGCCCACGGCGAGTCGGGGTGCGAAAGAGCGAAACTCTGGTCAGCGTAAGTTGCGGATTGAATACGCGCGGAACGTCTGCGATTCCTACCCCACGCTGCGAGTCCAGCACCGGTCCAAGGCTGATGGCAACAAATCGGTTATAAAAGTCACGCTCTACTCCCTCGCGGTCCATCGCGCGGACTACCGAAAGTCTGCTGAAATCGACATACTGGACGGCTTGAATTGGCTCCATTACTTTTTCTGCTCCGCTACGCACGACGCGCAGGGCGCTGCCAAAATTAACAAGCGCAAACTTTGTACCAGAGAAGCGATCGGGCATTTTCTTTGCAAGCAGAATTGCATCATTCTCAGCCTTTTTTAGGGCATCAGAAGAGGCTCCGCTTCGCAGAGAGTCCCAGGTTAGCTTCGGAAGTCCATCTTTTCCCTTTACGGGCACTGCTCCAGTTTGGGGAACTGCTGAAACCACCTTTTTGGCGCGCAGTTGGTCAAGGTATCCGGAGTCCAATAAATTTGAGATCTCGCCCAGTGCGCCTGTGCCGAAAAGATTCTCCGCCGTGGATGGGCTTGCGGTTTCGATAGCCGCACCCGACATGTCGCCCTGCACGCCACCGTTAAGAAGTGCGAGGTCTTGCTGGGCCTTCTTTACCGTGTCTTGATGGCCAGCCCCCGTTACCGCGGAAAGTGCGCTGGAAGAACTCTTGGTGAGAGATTTTTGAAAACTTACTAGCTCTGGAATGAAAAAAAGTGCAACAACGAGCGCCAACACCACGGCAGTAAGGAGAAAGCCCTTGGTATTGACCCCTGACATCCCAAGTGATTTTGCTGTGGCGACCACGCGGTGTTAACTCCTATTCCCAGCAGTTACAAGTAGTTAGAGTCGAGCCCGTCAGGAAAACTGACCAAAGCCGCCTACTAACTCATTTCGCTAGTATAATAAGAGTTTTGGAGTTCTTACTCAAACAAGTGACTCAGGGACTTCAATATCGAAATTCAGTAATCCTTCCACGAAGCTACCTACGATAAAATCCATCATGTCTTTCACGGAAAGGATTCCCACAGGGATATTTCTCTCATCTACCAGGGGCAAATGGCGAAACCCACCCTGCGACATGAGGTTGAGGGCAAAGGCCACCGTAATATCGGGAGTCTGCGCAATGGGGTCCTTGGTCATGAGGCTCGAAATGGGGCTACTCGCATGGTTCGAGAAATCAGGGAGAGTGCGGCGCACGCAGTCGCGCTCCGTGAAGATTCCTATGAGCTCGCCGGTTGCAGGGGCAGTGACGAGAATAGACCCGACCTTATTTGCATTAAAAATTTCTACTACTTCGGCAATCGTGGTGTCTGGTGAAACGCAATGGGGACGCCTAGGGTTTAGGACTCCTACCGTTTGACAGAGGAAGCTCTGATCGAGCACTCCTAGCTTTCGGTCGCATGCAAGGCGAATTGCTTGATTCACTTTTTGCTCGGATGCTTCTCCCGTCTTCTTCATGGTGTTCCCTTTTTCGAAATCTCCTGAGGTACCTGCGTGGTCTCTGTTGACCGAGGCTTGGCCCCGTTCTCGAGAGGTGCACATGTTAAAGGCTTCAGTTCCCCCACTACAAACTTCTTTTCGCTGGCGTTGAATTCGATGCTACCTGGCCCCGAGAGAGTATCCTTTGCCTCGAAGGACTCACCCCCTGCATGGAGCACTACTCCCTGATAGAGGACTTTTGTGTAGTTCACTCTTAGATCTGCGTTGGAGTGTGATTTACTGAGAAGCTGAGACTGCTTCGCCAGGAGCGCAATCAGGCTTCCCTCCACTTGCGCCTTCTTGGTAAGAAGCTTCTCCAATTTCGCGCGGTAGTCAGGGGGGAGCAGCCGTAGCCTTGACTGGTTGGTGGCATAGGGGCCGAGGTGCAGTTCAAGAAGCTTTTTTGTCTGTCGATGGGACTCAATGGCAATGACGAGGCTCGCGTATTCCGTGGTCATTTCGACATCACTGCAGAGGTCGATTGAGGTGGAGTGCCCGGCCTCATTTCCTATTTGAAGCGCCTGAGCTCCGCAGACTGCAAAGGTCTTTCCTCCAATGATTCTACCAGATTCTGCGAGCACAGATTTTTGGGACCGGAGCACGCAGTCATAGGCTTCCTTGAGGATGGTAATATTGCCAAGGGCCTCTACGTGAGCCTGCCGAGCAGTGGTGCACTGAAAATCGCCTGCGCACAAGATGCGCCCCTTCTCCCCTCCGAAGACAAACCCCTTTACTGAGACATTGCCCTTAGAGCTTGAGACCGAGCCGCCTTGAACGGAGCCTAGGATGGTAACTCCCTTGATCGCGCTGACGGTGAACCCTGGGAGCACGTCCCCTTTTACGGTAAGCTGGCCGATAAAATCGAGGTTCCCGACGTGGAAGTCGATGTTGCCGGCAATCGCCAGCTCCTCCTTAACAAAGAGCTTGCCCCCTTCTTCGACAAGATAGCCATCGAGGTGCGCGGTAATGGCGTCAAAGGTAAGGGACCCTTCTGCTTGGGGTTTCTGGGAGAGCGTTTTGTCGAGTTGTAGCTTAAGGGGCTGGCCAGGCTTGGGGGCGATTGATTTCCCCATAACATCAACGCCCGGTTTCCCTTGCTTCGGAGGATAGAGCCGCGCAACCACGTTCCCCGAGCGGACATTATCAAACAGATGCAGCTCTCTAAGAGAGAGAAAACAGGTCTCGTTTTCTCCTCCTGCCTCTTCTTTGCCCAAAGGGCGCTTGGGCGCGTAGCGTTTGGCAAGATAAACGAGGCGCGCATCTGACCCATCCTCAGGTTCAATGCCTTTGGCAATGCGCCTCTCTTCAACATTCTTCTCATGGCTCAGAAGCTGGACCACATCGTCGAGCACGGAGAAGTGAATGGCATCCCTGGATAGATGTGGTTCAAGGACCTTAAGCAGTTCCTCCCTGGTAACAATTCCAGGTGCCCTTTTTTCTGCGGTAATAAACGCTTTGAGGCGATCGTCTGTGGCCTTGACGACAAGAGAGAACCTGTCCGTGGTGTGAGAGAAAAGCTCCTTCACAGAAAAATTCCTCGAAGCCTACCTTCCCACTTAGGCGTAAGACAACCGCACGGCATCTCATTTGGTGCAGCAGCGCATGTCTCACTCCAGGCGAAAGACAAAGGAGAAGCGAAGCCGACAGCTATTTCAATCCTTTCGGGGGCGCACATCTCGAAGGCGTGTTGCTCACGGGCCATAACCGGCGCCAGGAACTTCTAGCCTCGCTTCAACCCCATCTCCAAACCGAATCCAACGCAGATATTTCTGTCCTGCGACATGACGTACTTCAACTCTAGTCTGATAAGGACAGGAGCCATCGACGCAGGTGGGGTCGTACGCATAGGCAAAGTCCACTGACTTGGGTAACACGAAGCCAGGAAAAATTTCTCTACCTTCGGCAGTGGCAAGAGCCCCTTGCGCGCGCTGCGACGTGTCGACGGAAGAGAAGGTCGCATTTGGCGCTGTTTGCGCTGCATAGAGAGCAGTTTGAGCATCTCGCAGTGTCGAGGTAGCCACGGCAAATGCTGCGGATGCTTTGTAGATAACGAATCCTTGAACGCTAAGAGCGGCAAGAATCCCTAAGAGTACAATTACGGTGAGCAGCTCAATCAGCGTAAATCCTCTTTCCGCGCACCGAGCTCGGCGCGTTGAGGATGGCGCAGAAAAAGAAACGCTTACCGGAGGTAGGTTGTCTGCATGTACAAGAGGTATTTCAACGGTCATAGGCGCTCCACGGATCGGCTTCCTCATCTCCTTTATCGGCTTACTTTGAGGGCAGGTAAAGAATTCATCGTACTTCCGAGTAGCAGTCTTCTGCCCCTACTGCTAGGAGAATCTGGGAGAGCCAGGGGGGTGCTAGGAAACGCACGTAGGGAATGGACTGTGCCGTCGCCTAACCTGCGAGGAGTGTGTCCCGTGGAAACATAAATCTGCATTTTGGACACAATCCGAAGGTAAGGTGTCCCATAGCCACCGCAACATGTAGTGACCGCAACATGTAGTGGTCGAAATTTTCTACGGGACAGACTCCTAGCCCTCGCTGTGCGAGTGATTTTCTTGGGCCACCAGAGAACCGGTGTTATAAAAAGCGAGCGTCCTTTCTACTGCCTGTTCAAGCTCTGTTTCCGCTCCGGCGAGCTCGGCTATTCTTTTGAGCACGCGGTCTACCAGGCTATCGGGGCAGCTTGCTCCGGCAGTAAGGAGAATCTCTATCGCGGAATCCTTACTGGGCAACCAGTCGCTGGTTTCTCGCACCTTCATGGTGTGCAAGTCCAAGTGCCGAATAGTGCGGGCCGAGCGGATTTCGCTTTCGTCTTCAATGTAAAAAGTGGGCAATCTTGCCTCGAGCAATTCGACGAGATGCGAAGTGTTAGAAGAATTGTAGCCGCCCACCACTACTGCGAAATCACCCGGGTGCTCCATGAGAGCCTTGGTCGCATCCTGATTTTCGGACGTTGCATAACAAAGCGTGTCTCGTGTATCCGCAAAGTGCTCCCCCACGGCCCCTTCCCCGTAGCGAGCAATCGAAGCGGCCCGTAGAAGATCGCTGATGTGCTGCGTCTCCGTCGCCAGCATAGTGGTCTGATTCACCACCCCAATGCGAACGAGGTCGCGCTCAGGAGAGAAGCCTTCAGAAAAGCGACCGGCGAAGTCTCGCGCGAAGCGTTCGAGTGGGATCTCTCCGCGAATATAAGCGGCGAGTTTCTCGGCCTCTGGCACATCACGGATTACCAAACTTCGGGCGGTAACGCGCGCGTGGGAAAAGGTAGCGCGGGTCTCTTCGTGCGAGTGCTTGCCGTGGATTATCACGGTATACCCTTTGGTTCCGAGTTGCTCGGAACGCTTCCAGACTTTCTCCACAAAAGGACAGGTCGCGTTGTAGCGCTCGGTGTCGATGCCGAGATCGCGCAGTTTTTTGAAGAGACCGACCGTCGTTCCAAAGGCGGGAATGATTACTATGTCCTCCGGGGTTAGCTCTTCAAACGGGATGATTTGTGTGCCGTCAGGCTTGAGTATGAACTTCACGCCGCGAGAAACAAGGTCGCTGTTGACGTGTGGGTTGTGAATCATCTCGCTGAGGAGGTAGACCTTTTTCCCGGGGTTCTCAGCGAGCGAGCGATAGGCCCTCTCAATTGCGTTTTCAACACCGAAACAAAAACCAAAATGCCTCGCGATCTTGAATCGTACCCGTCCAAGATCGAGGGTCGTGGGAGACAAATCTTTTTTCCGCTGATCGTCAACGCGACGCGCCTGCTTCAGCGATGAAACAACCGAAGAGCGATAGAAGGTTGGTATGTCAAACTTGCGTCCCACAACTCTCTTGTACCATGTCGATTGCGGGGGAGTCTAACGGTCGCGGAGTACGCCAGCGACCGTTAAAAAACAACCACTAAGGCCACTAAGCTAATACTTACCTGACAGGGGCTTCCTTGGCAGAGCTCCTTTTAGTTGGGACTGCTTTTGCGGGGGCCGTTTTCGAGGTCATGCTGTGGGACTGCATCTGCGCCCGAGTTTTGTCTGCATGCGAAGACGCGGCAATCTCCCCTTGCAGCCCTGATTTCTGAGCTGCGGACGACGACGAAATAAACTGCGTACCTTCGGGAGCCTTGCCTGCCTCGGTTCCAAGGGCGGTGCTATCTGGGATCCAAGCTACGAGTGAATCCCCGGTTGCTTCAGTGGCCGGTGTGGTAGGCGTCTTAACGACTTCGCTAAGAGCCTTCCTTAAGTCTTTGGAAACTTTCTTACTCGCATAGATTGCCAGCGGGCCTATAAGACCTCGGAACTGGCGCTCATTCACAGCACCTAGCACAAGCGGAGACTCGCTCGATGGCATCACGGGTTCCGTGAGTTCGTAGCCTCCGAGGAGCTGCAGAGTCCCCTCTCCCACAGTGCCCTCTCCCTGTGGCTTTTCTCCTTGGTAAAGGCCAATAAATCTTCCTCCGGTGAAACTAAGGGCGAGCATAAACCAAGTGCGCGGAGTTAGGTTCACCTCAGGAAAGTCATACCAGCGCCCCCCTTGCTCAGAGCCGCCCCAATAGACTACCGGTCTAAGGCTCGTTTCATCTCGGGAAAGACCTATGGCGTATCCATTCGCCGCTTTTCCTGAGCCTTCATATTTCGAGAGCAAGATAAGCTTTTCGCCCGGAAGTGGCATGCGTCGGAGATTAAACCAGGCAGTAAGGACGAATTCTTGATCAGCTTGAGGATTAATCTCCGCCTGATGCTTTATGCGAAGATGGGATCCTTGGGATGCTACTTGAAATGCGCTCGGGAAAAGCCGCTCGGTTTCGCCTGAGCTCTTGCTCCACAAACCGCCATCCCAGATAGATACCACTCCACCTACTTGAAGGCCTGCAAGAACGGGAACCGCAAAGCCAAAGAGGAACAGGGCGCACGTGAGAATGCCCTGCACGAGAGCGCCTTTTGATTCTAAGTGACCTGAAATAAATGGTGTACCTGAGACGAGAGGCCCCGATGCGAGAGACTCTGATGCAAGAGATTCTGATGCGTTACCACTGTCAAGAGCCGACACTTGAGATGCGAGAAGGCCAGGAACCGGAGGAGAATTCACGCCCCTTTTAAGCTCTCTACGACTTCCTGATGAACCTTCGTTATCCACGCTCAAGGTCGCCTAGTAGTAATAGCCCCAAAAATAAGCAGCAGGTTGCGCTCGAGCACGCTAACAGGAAAGGGCCACGCAAGAAAGCGTCACAGCAGTCCTGCTCAATCGGGGCCTTGATGCTAAAAATCCGCCTGAATAGCGGATCTCTAGCACTCAGCTCCCAGATTGGGATTCGCCAACGAGGCACCTCCCAACATGTTAAGCCCAGCAAGTTAATGCTGAGCTAAGAAGCCAAAGATTCCTAGTTTAGTTCAGTTTCTGTGGGGGTGGTAGGAGCGGCCCCTTCAGACTGACTCTCTTCGGTTGCGGTCTCCTCGGTTTTCGCCTTGCGAGAACCGCGACGACGACGATCCGACCTGCCCTCTCCCTCGGCCTGAGAAGCCTCAACCTTAGGTGCCTCTGCCCGAACAATGACGGGAATGTTGGCGCTTACTTCAGAGTGAAGTTTTACCTGAACCTTGAACTCACCCGCCTTACGAATCGGCTCAAGCAGCTTAATTTGACGACGATCGAGTTCGAAGCCCTTCTCTTTCAGCTGGACTTCAATGTCGCGCGCTGAGATGGCCCCAAAACTTCGTCCGCCAGCTCCGACCTTGAGGGTATACTCGAGAACGAGAGACTGCATGCGGTTAACAATTTCTTGGGCTTGCGCACGGAGCTTAACCCGCTTCGCATTAATAGCGGTCAAGCGGTGCTTCAATAGACGCTCGTTGAGGGACGATGCCTCAACCGCCATTCCGCGCGGAATCAGAAAATTGCGAGCATAGCCAGGCTTAACCTTGACCGTGTCGCCTACGTATCCAAGTGCGGGGAAGTCTTGCTGTAAAATAATATCCATACCAACTCTCTTTCTCAAACTCTCGAAGGGCCAAGACTCAAGGGGGGCAAATCCCCAAAAGAAAAAGCACGCGAGTAAAATTCTAATTCAAAGAAGCCCAACTTTCTTGAGCCCTCACTGAGCCACTCACAACGCCAAAGCCTAACGGCCTAAGCAAGGTAAGCAAGTTTTACTGCTACCAAAGTGTTCCCTTGCAAAGATAATGCGCGAAAGTTGTCGCGCGATTCTTCTTGCAGCAGCAGACTTAGGCAACTACGAAATCGGACTCGGAGCCATCGTCCAAAGAACTTCCCGTTCTGCGCGGATTGCCGCGAAACTTGCGCACCTTCTCGTTGATGCGGTGGGTTTGGAACTTAAGAACATTATCGTTGATGCGCAAAAGGCTCGTCGCAACATCGATGAGTGCTGAATTTTCAGACTCAAAAGTCATGCACACATAGTGACCGGTCGTGCGCTTACGCATGCGGAATCCAAGTTCCTTCTTGCCCCATCGGTCAGTCTTGATGCTCTGTGCTTCATTTGTTTGAAGCTGTCCCTCAATCTTCTTAAGCTCTTCCTTAAGATCCGCCTCAGACAGATCGGGATTAAGCACCAAAACCGTTTCGTACTTCCGCATAGCTCCTCTTCTTCGCCCTAATTCTATTTGCCCGCTATCTATATTGAACCGCTACCTTAATGGAGCGGTTTTCCAACTGATACTGCTGCCTAAATGATACTACTAGCACTCGGCAACTTTGTTTGGCCGGCGCGGGGATACTAGCCAATCTTTAAGGGGGGATCAATGAACTGGGCGATATTTGTATGTGCTTGAAACTGCTATGTAATTTAGGCCCGCGGAAGCGTCGTCTCGGGCTGTGGCGCTGTGGAAAAAGGATCTTGCCGATTATGACCTCCCTGGTCTAGGCGGCCTTCCCTTTTCCGTTGAAGCGCTGCTGCGAAACCGCAAGGCCTCCCGTGAGAATGCTGAGCGCTGCGAGGGCCGCTCGCTCAGTAGTGGCCTCGACAAGCGAGCGATCTCCTCGCGCGAAACTTCCCAAGACCCAGCTGCTGACTTCTTGCCGAGCACCTTGAGGTGCGGCCTGGGTTGACGACTCAGCCCCATGACCTGCTCCTGGGTTAGAGGTGGACTGAGACGTTCCCGCAGCGGGAGCTTGTGAAGGCGGACGCCCCACTCCAATACGCACCCGGAAGTATTTTCCGGACCCAAGCGATGAGCTGAGGGACTTTAGTCCATTATGCCCGCCGTCCCCGCCCCCTTGGCGGAGCCGCAGTTCACCAAGCGGGAGATCTATATCATCATGGAGAACAACAATGTCGTCGGGGGTGCATTTGAAAAAATGTGCGGCTTCGCCGACTGACTCTCCGCTGCGGTTCATGAAGGTCTGAGGTTTGATGAGCAAGATCCGACTATCGGCGGCGCATCCGTCAATAGATCCCTCGACGCAGTGAGCTTTATACTTTTCTTTCCAGCTTATGGGCAGGATGAGAGGCCTCTCCGCGCTCGGACGGGAGCCCAGCGGAGAAGAGTGGGCAGAAAGGAGCACGTCCAGGGCGGCAAAGCCAATGTTGTGGCGCGTGCCCTCGTACTCTCGCCCTGGATTTCCAAGCCCGACAATAATTTTCATAATAAAAAAGACGGGTGCAGGATGTTCATCCCGCACCCGTCTTGCAACTTCTCAGCTGGGATATTTCACAGCGGAGTGCGTCTAAAATGTTACTTCTTCTTGTCCTCAGCGGCCTTCTTATCCGCGCCCGCAGCAGGAGCAGCGCCCGCAGCAGGAGCAGCGCCTTCCGCACCAGGAGCTGCAGCAGCGCCCTCGGCAGTAGCGGCGGCAGGAGCAGCCTCAACCACTTGACGAGGAATGACGACGCTCACGATTGAGGCATCGGGATTCTGTGAGAGACTGACGCCTTCAGGAAGTTTGAGATCGCGCGCGTGCACGCTATCGCCAACTCCAAGAGCAGCAACGTCAACAACAATTTCGGTAGGAATCTGCTTAGGCAAGCAGGACACCGTAACATCATGGGTCATGATGGTAAGGATACCGCCATCGTTCTTAACGCCTGTTGATTCACCAATGAACTTAAGAGGAATATCCAAGACGATTTCCTCGTTGTCGTGGAGAGCTTGGAAGTCAATATGAAGCACATTTCCTGAAAGAAACTCACGTTGGATCCCCTTCACGAGAGCGCTTCTTCCATTCAGTTCCTTTGCCGAGCTCTTAAGCGTAAAAAGCTGCGAGCTTCTTACAAGGCTTGCGGTTTGCACAAAGGCCTTCGCGGGCACCTGAGCTGAGAGAGCTTTTTCTCCGCGTGCGTAAACGATGCTGGGAATAAATCCGCTACGACGAATGCGGCGACTGGTCCTTGTTCCTGTTCCCGAGCGGGTCTCGATTTCTAATTCGACTGATTCCACGGTAAATCTCCAATGCGTATAAAGTAAGCAGGTCTCGCGAGTTACACCTCACTCATTACTCTGAATGCTCTCCGCATATGCGACACGGCCTGAAACAGCAGCCTGAGTTGCGCAGACTGAAATCACGAAAGATCCCAGTTTGAAGCGCAGGCGTTAGTTCACAAACCTTAAGTCGACAGACGAAACGATTCAAAGGTGAGTCGCGAGATCCACCAAAAAGTGCTGCCAAAAAGTTTCAAGAGTCATTTACCGGCAGGACACCACACAAGAGCGGTCTCGTTTCATGAACCGCCAGAGAAATGGTCTCTCAGAAACTGTAGAGTGGCGTAATCAATCATATTTTCTTGCGCTGGTAAAGGGAGCCCATTTCACGGATGGTGCCGCTTAGGGCTTGCCGAGTACTCGCTCTAGTTCCGAGCAGCCTAAGTGCCCGTTAGGATGAAGAAAAGCCACTCTCGCGAGTGCCCAATAAACCCGGTCTTTGGATACCTTAGTGCTCTTTGTGTTCTTAGTGGTTGTCTTTAGCAGCCGTCGATAACACCCCCAAAGGTACCGAGAGGCTTGAGGGGGCCCTATCGGAACAAGCTGCTGACAGAATCATCCGAGTGAATCCGCTTAATTGCCTCTGCAACAAGAGGAGTTACGGAGAGAACTGTAATCTTGTCACTTTGCAGTGAGCGCGGAATTGCAATGGTGTCGGTGACGACGAGCTCTTCAATCGGGGCGCTGTTAAGACGCTCGATGGCGTTTCCTGAGAGCACCGGGTGAATACAGCACGCAACCACCTTCTTCGCTCCTTCTTTCAGAAGCGTTTCGGCGGCTTTCACCAGGGTTCCGCCGGTATCAATCATGTCGTCTACGATGATGGCGGTTTTCCCCTGCACTTCACCAACGACTTTCATCTCTGCTACTTGATTCGGGCCCGATCGGCGCTTGTCGATAACCGCGATTTCGCAGTTTTCGAAGCGTGCTGCAAGGGTGCGGGCGCGTTCTACGCCGCCCATATCAGGCGAGACGATAACGCGATCCTCGTTTCCGTACTTCTCGCGGAGATGCGGCAAGATGACGGGAAGGCCATTCAGATTATCTACAGGGATATTAAAAAATCCCATGATCTGGCCCGCGTGCAAATCCACGGTGAGGACGCGGTGGGCACCTGCGGTTGTAATAAGATCTGAGACAAGCTTTGCGGTGATGGGGACGCGTGGCTTAAGCTTTCTGTCCTGCCGTGCGTAACCAAAATAAGGAATAACTGCAGTAATTCTCCAGGCTGACGCTCTCTTGAGAGCATCGATTACAATGAGCAGCTCCATGAGATGATCGTTGCCAGGAGCGGAGGTGCTCTGAACGATAAAAACATCGCGGCCGCGCACATTGTCCGCAATTTCGACAGAGAGTTCGCCGTCGCTGAAGCGCACGACTTCTAGTCGTCCAAGCTCAAGAGAAAGCTGGTCGCATACCGACTGGGTAAAGCGAGGATTCGACCGGCCCGAGAAAACGACTATTTCACGCCAACTGGACACGCTCGCTCCTAAAATGGGGCGCCTGCTGAGGACGTCCCGTGAAAGTTGAACCTCGCAACATGCGATCTACTTCCGTGCGAATATTCCCTATTCGCACGCCGCCAATCTCACTTGTCGCTGATATGGTTCAGCTCAGAAAAAAAGGAACACAACTCTAAAAAAACTGGCCGGGCAGGGATCGAACCTGCGAATGGCGGGATCAAAACCCGCTGCCTTACCGCTTGGCTACCGGCCACCATGAAAAGATCAACTAACCAGATCCTTACAGCCCGAGAGGCTACAAAGTTGACGGGTACTAAGTCAATTCGCTATCAGCCTGGAAAGTAAATTCTCACAAAGATTCTCTCATTCCGGAGGAACAATCCCATCTAGGAACGGCCCCCACTTGACTTGCACCATCATCATCCGGCACCCCAGACGCTCAGCCACGACTTCAAGCGATTTAAACGCACTCCGCTGCTCCTCGGGAGTCAGGCTCTCAGGAGCCAGTGAGAACATAGCGCTGCCGCTGCCTGTAACGGAAGTGACAAGCTGGGGGACTTCTCTCAAGGCTTTAAGCGCCGCGGCGCTTTGAGGGGAAAAACTGCTGATGGACCCTTCAAGATCGTTACGAACAAGATCCAAGACCTCATTCCATGAGCAGCGCTTGGTGAGCGCGTGGCGCAGCTCCGAATCCTCCTCTGCCTGCTCTGGAAGCCGGGGGTGCTGTCTTCTATATTCTGCAAAAAGTGCCGGGGTGGGTATCGACCAGGGGGGCAAGACGAGAGCCACTGGCTTTGTAGGGGCAGCTCTGACATCGCCGTTCGTTGTAGGCTCGCCAAGAGGGGCTAGCTTTTCCCCCACCCCTCGCACTACCGCCATACCGCCGTAAAGGAGATAGGGCACGTCGGCGCCAAGTCCTGCTGCAGCTTCATAAAGTTCACGAGGGGTTCCCTGATGCCGGCAGCTTCGCCAAAGATACCTAAGGACCGCGGCGGCGTCGCTGCTCCCACCTCCTAGCCCGGCTCCAGACGGAATATTCTTCTCGATCTTAATGCGGACGCCCGTTCCAGGTGCAAAGCGCCTAACAAATGCGGCAGCAGCCTTGGAGGCCAGATTCGTTTCCGGGCGAGCCGAATCCTCAGGGAGCCGGGTTGCTCCGGAAGAGCATTCCTCGAGGGAGATGTTGCCGTCTGAGGTCAGGGTTACCCAAAGTTTATCGGCAAGAGTTGTGCACGCGTTAAGCATGCTAAGATGGTGGTATCCATCGGACCTGCGGCCCGTGACGACGAGTCTTAGATTAATTTTCGCGGATGCGAGTAGCTCTTCCAAGATAATCCCTAATTTCCGCCAGCGAGATCACGATTAGTAAGCTAAGGGGCAGCGTTCCCCTTCGCTTACTTTTGGCGCCCCCAGCTCCGCTAACGCTGCGCCGCGGCCGCACTGAAGCCAGGCTCGGCGCAGATGGCTTTGCGTTATTTCGCAACATATCGCGCACCCGCAATGCTTGCGGTTTAACGCGAAGGGCGCGAAGAAGGACTTTCTCAGAGGCTCCCTAAGAAGAGGAGTCTCTTTTACGCGGGCCTGTTTACATTGTGACCCTCCTAATTCTGCTGTAGTACTGAAGGAGAATAAAGAGGAAATATGGCGACTTCAGGTCCTTCACAGAACGCAACGCTGATAGAAGACGCTTTGGCGTTAGCAAAAGAGCTCGCTCTTCAAGCGGGGGTCCGAATGCGGGAGTTCCGGGCAAGCGGCGCCTTTGAAGTCTCCCTCAAGAAGCCACTTGATCTAGTTACCACTGCAGATTTGGAATGTGACCGGATTATAAAGGAAGGAGTTACCAGGCGATTTCCAGAACACTTAATTTTCTCCGAAGAGAGTTCGCCGGAGACTGCCCCAAAACTTGTTTCTTCCGGGTGCAGCTGGATAGTGGACCCTATAGATGGAACTGTAAATTTTGCCTCAGGGCACCCCAGCGTGGGGGTATCTATCGGGTTTGCTATCAATGGCAAGGTCGAAGCGGGGGTTGTCTACGCGCCCTTCTACGAAGAGCTTTTTTCGGCACGCCGCGGTTGCGGAGCGTTCCTTAACGATAAGAGGATCACGTGCAGGGATCGCAGTGACTTGAAGCGCTCTTTGGTAGCCACGGGTTTTCCCGCGGATCGCTCTGAGCTCAAAAAGCTCGTGCACCGCGTGGAACTCGTGCTTGGGGCCTGCCAAGACATACGGCGTCTTGGCGCGGCTTCGATTGATGTCGCCTGGATTGCTGCTGGTCGTCACGAGGCGTACTACGAAAGCGTGCATCCCTGGGATATTGCGGCAGCTGGACTTATCGCTCGCGAGGCCGGTGTGCGAACGGGAGTCATTGTTGGCTCGGAACGAAATCGGGGCTTACCTGAAGACCTCTGGTGCGGGGAATACATTGCTGCGGTTCCCGGCATCTATGACCAGCTTCAGCAGTTACTCAGGGACTCCTAAGGAGCCCGCGCTGAGAAGCCCGCCCATTGGCGAAACATCTTGGTAGGGCGTCCTGTCCCCAGGGCGCCGAAAGATCCTTCTCTCGCCAACAGTCGACGCGCCTGCATAAGCACATGCCGATCTCGGAGATCTTTCGGCACGCCGGGGACGGCGCGCCCTACCCATGGGCGCAGCAGCTAGGTAGGGCGTTGCGTCCCAGCGGTGCCGTAAGATCTTCCGTCTTGGCACGTAGCCTGTATTTGTCGACCGGGCCGATCCTGCGAACACGACGACTCGGAACTCCGCGCGGCGTTCCATTCGGCACGCCGGGGACGGCGCGCCCTACCGATGGGTGCGGCAGCTAGGTAGGGCGCCGCGTCCCCGCGGTGCCGCAAGATCTTCCGTCTTGGCACGTAGCCTGTATTTGTCGAGCGGGCCGTTCCTGCGAACACGACGACTCGGAACTCCCCGCGGCGTTCTATTCGGCACGCCGGGGACGGCGCGCCCTACCCAGTGGTTGATTCCTTCATGTTGCTAAGAAGGTTTTGGCTGGGCAGCGCTCCCCATAATTGAGGAATTTATCAGTTGCAATTCTGCTGGTGACACTTCTCCCAAACCGCAATTGCCTCCTCGGACTCTGCAAGTGACGGCACAAGCGCCACGCGCACTCTGTCATCGCAGCCCTCTCCGAAATACTCTCCTGGGGTGACGATAATCCCGCTCGTGGAGAGCAAGTCGGCATAGGTTACCCCCGTCATTCCCTGTGGCACTTTAAGCCAAATATAGAAGGTAGCTTCGCAAGGTGCCATTTCGAGGCCCAAGGAAGCGAAGAATTTTTGGAAGCGATCGCGCTTTGCTCGGAACAGCGCCTGACGCTCGGTTGCGTGAGCGTCATCGCTCCAGGCTGCCACGGCAGCCTGCTGTATCATCACTGAGGTCTCGGTTCCAATGGCGTCCCTGAGGCTCAAATATACGCGCAGAACTTCCTTGTCTCCGGCGACAAATCCGGAACGATAGCCAGTCATGCCAGATCGCTTCGAGCAGGAATGAAAGGCCAGCACGCCCTCCGTGGCTACTTCAAGAGCCGAAGGATGAGGCGCGGCGCCCAAAAACATGTCGACGTAGCACTCATCCGAGCAGAGAAGAATCCCATACTGCTGGCAGATTCGGTATTGACGGAGAAGGTATTCGCGGGAGCAGCAGGCGCCTGTAGGGTTGTGCGGGTAATTGATCCACACGCACGCGGCTTGTTCCAAGACCGAGCTTGGTAAGCTCTCAAGATTGAGAAGAAAGTTTTCTTCCGCTTTTAGATTTACGGGATAGTAATCCGCCCCAAACATCAGGCAGCTTCTCTCCATGACGGGATAGCCGGGGTTGGGGCAAATTACCGTCTTCTTTTTAGACTTAGGTCCAATCAAGATGGAGGTGAGATTGTAAATCGCCTCCTTTGATCCATTGGTTTGTAAAATCTGGGTTTCCGCATCGAGAGTCACGCCAAAGCGCCTCTCTAAGTAGCGCGCGATTGCCGTTCTTAGTTCGGGAGTTCCTTTGAAGGCGGGGTACTGGGAAACCGCGGGGATGCCCTTGGTGAGAGCTTCGCGGATAAAGGCTGGGGTGGGTTCGACGGGGTCCCCCTTGCTGAAGTCGAAAACGCGAATTCCTTGGTCGTTGAGACGTTTTCTAAGGGTTGCGAGTTTCGTAAAGGGATAGGGCTTAAGCTCAGTTACGTTTGAATTTAGTTGAATGGGCATCGGAGGATGCTCTCCCAAAAATAACAAGATAATGTTCGACGCCCGATTCTCGTTCAAACCGGCTTGGGCGACAATGCTTTTCTAAGGAACCTCGATAAAACTCACCTCTGTGTACCTCTGCGCCCTCTGTGGTTGATTTAAATTGTCGAAAAACCACAGAGGACACAGAGTTCACTGAGAGAATAGATAAAATAGCGATGTTTTTCAGAGGTTCCCGAATGGAGACATTTTAGGGGGGGGGCCTATGGGAGGTTGGGCACGGCACGGGTCCCCGCTCGCGTTTTGCTACCTGCATGCTAGGATGCTCGCCCGTGTATCGGAACTTGGGAGAGAGCCATGAAAGCCACCAACGACGCCTCATTTCCCCTCAAAGCAGACTCTTTTGTCGCGCCTTCAGCTGCTACCCCTTTTGTTGAATCGCCCTTTGGCGCGAAGTCTTCATCTCCCTACAGTAGTCTTTCCTTGGCTCTGAGAGACTCAGCCCTTGAACAGGAGCTCGGGGTCTCGCTTAAGGTTCTTTCTGAAGAATCTCTGGGACGGCTTCTGCAGCAGTTAGACGCTGGGGCTCGGGCCGCCTTGCAGACTAAGTGGGCAGATGCGCCAGTAGCCCCCGAGCAATTTCAGATGCGCTGGCAGCGTGAAGTCCTTCGGGAGCCGCTCTCGGTAGCTCAGCGGCGCAGGCTCGATGAAGCTCTTCTTCCGCGATATTCTGCTGCGATAGAAGTTGACGAGGCGCCTCGACTTAGCCTCCCCCTAAGAGAGTGCGGCGAGCAACTTGTGCACCTTCCGACGCTCCTTTCGAAGCATGAAGTCCCCTTTTCTATTACGGAGGTTCCGTATCATGCCGCGTGCGGATCTTTCGCCATGAAGCCGCGCTTGCTGTGGTGTCGCTCCTCCGTTGCAGAGCGCTTTGTCTGCTTTGCGCGGGCCTGTCAGGGGGCTGGTGTGGTGCCGCATATAGAAGATGTGTATCGGCCGAAGGAAGTGCAGGCTGGCTTATTTAGACGGCGCTATGGGCTTATAAAGGAAGAGTTTCCTACCTGGTCTGAGAAGCAGATCCTCATGGAGACCAAGGCCAAAACCGCTTCTTCGCCCTTTCGCGCGGCACATATGGGGGGAGCCGCTATCGATGTGACCCTGCGCCTTCCGTCAGGAGAGCCCCTGCCCCTGGGAAACGCCTACCCGGTGGGTGGGTCAGCCGCGGTGCTACACTTCCCGTACGTTACTGAAGAAGAATGGCATACGCGGGCTCTTTTTGCCGGCCTTTCTGCTATGGCGGGCCTCTGTCCCTATCCAGGAGAGGACTGGCACGTTTCCCGCGGCGATGGTTTAGGCGCCCTACTCGCGGGAGAAACTGAGATTAGGTTCGGACCTCTTGCAGGATTTAACCTTGAAACTGGCGAGCCTGTGCCACTGGCTGGTGATGCAATTCATGAAGAATTCTCGTACCGGAGTTAAGCTATGTCATTTGCAGTAGAAGAAGTTGTGTTGCATGTCGTGAGTCTTCCTGCGCGCGAGCCATTTGTCACAAGCTACGGATCCATCGATAGAAAAACCCCCATCATCATTGAGCTGCGCGGGAATGGCATTCGAGGGCTCGCGGAAGCCCCAATTCCGCCCTTCCCTTTTTACAGTCACGAGACTACGCAATCGGCGCTTTATCTCCTGAAGGAATTTGCGATTCCGATGTTCTTCAAAGAAAGGCCTGAGAGTCCTCAGGCGCTCGCTAAAATTCTGAAAAAGATAGTCGGGAATCCCTTTGCGCGGGGCGGGCTCGAAATGGCGTACTGGGACTTCTGCGCGAAGCAGAAAAATATCCCCCTTTACCGTCTTCTCGGTGGAAAAAGAAACCGCATACCGGCGGGAGTGAGTATCGGAATCAAGAAGAATCTTGATGAGCTTGTAGATGCAGTTGGGGCTTATCTTGAGAAGCGCTATCACCGCATTAAAATAAAGATTGCCCCCGGCCACGAGCGTGGTCCGGTCGAGCGGCTCTTCAAGGAATTTCCCCAAATCAAGCTGATGGTTGATGCAAATTCCGCGTATTCCTTAGAGGAAGCCAAGGTATTTAAAGAGCTGGATTCTTATCCCCTCTTAATGATTGAGCAGCCCCTGCACGAAACTGATATTTATGAGCACTCGCTACTTCAGCGTGAATTGAAAAACCCGATATGCCTTGATGAGAGTATTGAGAGCGTCCTCGATGCCGAAGCGGCCTTGGCCTTAGGCAGTTGCCGCGTCATCAATATCAAGCCAGGCAGAGTCGGCGGGCTTAGCGAGGCGCTCGCAATCCATGATGCGGCACAGGCACGCGGAGTTCCTGTGTGGTGCGGAGGAATGCTAGAAAGCGGTGTTGGCCGATCTATCAACATGGCACTTGCCACGCTTGATAATTTCAAATTTCCCGGAGATATCTCAGAGAGCAAGCGCTACTATCATGAGGACATTGTTGATCCAGAGATTGTGCTCACCTCTGATGGGTATTTAGAGTTGCAGGAAGGCCCTGGTATCGGCTTCCAGGTGAACGAAAAGCAGCTAGCCAAGCTCACCCTAACCAAGGAAGTAGTGCGCTGAGGCTGGCTCGTTCTGGATGAACTATGTACTCACCCACAAGGGACGCAAGGAACAGGTTTACCTTGCTCGCTTTAATCGCGCTTTCTTTGCGTCCTTAGCGTCCTTTGTGGTCCCAGAAAATCTTAAGTAATTTAGGCGCATTCCTCTGAAAACCCTTGCGCCTTAACCGAAATATAAAGCCTAGAGCTCTTCGCTCTCCTCTGACATCTCATCTTCGCCCTCTGCAGACCTGTCGCGAGAAGAGAATTTGCGCTCTTCTGCTTCCTGAGCCGTCTTGCAGTCGATGCAAAGCTGCGCCACGGGGCGGGCCTTGAGGCGCGCTATGGCGATAGTTTCGCCGCACATTTCGCACTCGCCGTAAGTCCCATCGGCAATCTTCTGGATTGCCAAATCGATCTTCTTAAGCAAATAGGCTTCGCGTTTTCCGATCTTCTGGAGATTGGCTTGCGTCATTTCAAGAGCCGCAATATCTGCGGCATCGCCGCTTGCCGTACTCGTGTCGAGCTGCTGTTCGGACGAGGCGCTCACCTCTTCAAGGTGGCGCATAATTTTGCGCTTCTCCTCATTGAGAAGCTCAGTGAACATCTCAATGTCTTTTTTCTTAAGCGGGCTCTCAAGGTTGCGCTTAGGGGTGTCGCGGTCCGCCGGGTCGTTTGCGTCGTCGATAGAGGAAGCGCCACGCGAGGCGGCGAACTTTGACGCCGAGCTTGCACTCGGAAGAACTTTTGATTCACTACTTTTTGACATGAGACCCTTATTTGCAGACGGCCCTTTAATGCCGCCGTCCTGAATTTTTTTCGCGGAAGCAGCACTTTCTTTAGATGCAAGAGACTTCTCTCCCGCACCTTTTTGTTGCGTTAAGCCAGCTTTCACTCGATCCGATTTGTTGAAGGCCACTTTTCCAGCCGGAGGTACTATCGAGGTCGCTTTCGCCCCAGGCTTTGCTCCCCCAGCTTTTGATCGCAGCGCTGACGATTGAAGAGATGTCTTACCAGAGCTTACACTCTTACTGGAAGATGTACTGCTCTTTGTGGGCAAAGATTTTCCAGATTTTGAAGTTGAGCTCGACTTCGACGAAGAAGCTTTACCTTTTGAACCAGTCATGTGAGCGACCCCACTTGTTAAGTTTCAATAGTTACGAATGAACGGTGTAAAAGCACACGCCGATAATTTCAGTTTTCCCCAGCGCAGCTTTTGCCAAGGACCGAACTCTCTCTCCCCACGCAGTCTTCTACGCAGCTTCGGTCGAAAAAGGCGCCCCAGTCTATCTTTGACCGCTTGAAAGGCGCAAGGATAATCCCACGAGGAATTAACAGAAAATGGCCAGGGTTCAGGTAGTTAGGGTCATCATCGGGTTGACAGCACAAAAGGTTGCCTCCTACACTCGGTGCGCAAGCTACTCGAGGAGCTTAGCTTCTTGAAGGTTTTCCCCGAGAGAGTCATTACGGCTGACTTTTGGGTGACTCCCGGGCAACTCCCCTCTGGAGGGGTTCCCAATTGGACCTTTAGGTTTCTTCGGAGCAGCCCTCTCGACTGAAATGCTCGTCACTCGTAGGGTATCCAGAGAGCGAGAGAGGTCAGTTTTCTAGCCAAGGCGGTTCTCATCATGAACGAAAAGCCCATCCCCACTAATAAAGCTTCGGCGCCTGTGGCGGGCGCTTCTTTGCCTTCCCCAAGTTCAGCAGTTGCAGAACTCCATGCACGCTTATCTAAGGCTGAGGAGGGCGGCGGCCGCGAGCGCGTAGAGAAGCATCACGCGCAAGGAAAGCTCACCGCAAGGGAGCGCATCCTGGCGCTTCTCGACCCTGGAAGTTTCCATGAGATCGATAAACTGGTTACCCATACCTGCACTAATTTCGGTCTTGCAGACAAAAAATTTTATGGAGATGGCGTCGTTACGGGGTCCGGTCTGATTAACGGCCGGCAGGTTTTTGTTTTTGCGCAAGATTTCACCGTCTTTGGAGGCTCTCTCTCGGCCGCTCACGCGCGCAAAATATGTAAAATCATGGATCTTGCCGAACGGATGGGCTGCCCGCTCATTGGGCTTAACGACTCTGGCGGGGCAAGAATCCAGGAAGGAGTTCAGAGTCTTGCAGGGTACGCGGATATTTTCTTGAAAAATACCCTCCTCTCCGGGGTCATTCCGCAGGTTTCTCTCGTGCTTGGGCCTTGTGCGGGAGGGGCGGTGTACTCTCCTGCCATTACCGACTTTATTCTCATGGTGGACCGCGAGAGCCACATGTTCATCACGGGCCCCGATGTCATAAAAACCGTGACCAAAGAAGAAGTCTCTAAGGAGGCTCTGGGAGGAGCTGCTACTCACAACGCGGTCAGTGGCGTTGCTCATTTTATGAGCTCAAGTGAGGCGGAGTGCTTGAAACTATGCCGTGAACTGATGGGCTATTTGCCGTCCAATAATGTTGATGGAGCCCCTCGGCAGCCGTGTGGAGACTTGCCTCAGCGACTGGCTCCCGAACTAGACGATGCGGTGCCCGCTGCGCCGAACCGGCCCTACGACATGCGAACCATCATCCGCGCAGTTGCTGACGGCACGATTTTCTTCGAAGTTCAGCCGCTTTTTGCCCCGAACATGCTAATCGGGTTTATTCGCCTTGATGGCTATTCGGTAGGCGTAGTGGCAAATCAACCTAACGCACTTGCGGGCTGCCTCGATATTAATGCAAGCGTCAAGGCGGCACGCTTTGTGCGCTTTTGCGACGCTTTTAATATCCCGCTGCTCACCTTGGTTGATGTCCCAGGTTTCTTGCCAGGAGTAGCGCAAGAGCATGGCGGGATTATTCGGCATGGCGCAAAACTCTTGTATGCCTTTGCCGAGGCTACGGTTCCCAAAGTTACCGTCATTACTCGCAAGGCCTACGGCGGCGCGTATGACGTGATGGCGTCCAAGCATATTCGCGCGGACTTCAATTTTGCCTATCCTACGGCGGAGGTTGCCGTGATGGGGCCAGAGGGCGCTGTCAGCATTATTTTCAGGAACGAAATCGAGGCGGCCACTCGCGAAGGCAAGGGAGCCGAGGTGCGAGCAAAGTTGATTTCAGAGTACCGCGAGCGTTTCGCGAATCCCTGGGAGGTTGCAGAACTTGGCTTCGTTGATGCGGTAATTACTCCCCGTGAGACGAGGCCGACACTGATTGATGCGTTTGAGACCCTGCGCGGAAAGCGGCAGGTAAACCCTAAAAAGAAACACGGGAATATTCCACTCTAGATATGAAATCGCAGCCCGTTCAAAGTTCCAACGCTCCGGCCCACTGTGTCTCTGACTATGGTGTGGAACTTGGAGAAGCAGCAGTGCCGTTTGTTATTGCCTATGACCTCTCTGCGAGCCCCTCGGAAGTCTCTTCCTCAGAGAGTCTCACCGACGAGGAAGCCGCCGCGGTGGGGCTGGCGCTTCTTCACAGTCTTACGGGCAATCGGCGCCGGGGGGATTTTTCTAATGGAAATTCCCTTTGGAATTCAGAGGCCAGGGCCGAAATGACGCGTCAGCGCAGGTAACAGTTCTATGCGAGAGAGAGGTACTAATGTCATCGCTTCCTAGATACACGGTCACAGTGAATGGCAAGACGGTCGAAGCGACCCTGTGCCGGCTTGGCGCTGAAAGCGTTGATTTCGAGGTGAATGGGAAACCCTATCAAGTTTCACTTGGGATCTCGTTCCTGCCTTCGGGCTCGTCGCCAGCGCAGCTTTCGGGCCCAGCGGCTTCCATCCCGCCCCAGCTCCAAGTAGTTCCTCCCAAAACATCGCCTAGTTCTGCGCTGGGTGACGGGAATATCCGAGCGCCCATGCCAGGTATTGTTGTCTCTGTTCTTGTAAAGGAAAACGACACGATTACGGCAGGGCAAACGGTTGCGGTCATTGAAGCCATGAAAATGGAGAATAACATCGCCTCACCAGTTTCAGGGATTGTGGGGTCCATAGGGGTACAGCCCGGTAAGGAGGTTGAGCTTGGGCAAATTCTTATTTCCCTGGCGCAGAACTCGGCTACAAAAAAATCTGAAGACGCAGGCGCCATCAAGATAAAGGGAGCGGCATGAAGTTCGAGGAGTGAACCGTATCATGCCACTTGTCATAAAATTACTTCTTTGTGCCCTCAGCGCCGCTTCCTTGCTCATCGTGGGCTCGCACGCCTTAATTGGAAGTTTGAGCGTAGAGCAGGCTGTTCTCTTTATTTCCATGGGTGGTCTCTCGCTGCTCTCCCCCCGCGCGGGTGTTCTGTCTCTGCTTTTTTTGAGCCCCATTCTTGGAAATCGCCCGGGCACCTTCCAAGTTGAACTTCTGCTCTCGCTCTCTCTCGGCTTTCAGCTCGGCACGACTCCGCATCTGTGGCGAGCTCAGGAACTTCCAGGCGCGCTCAAAGGTTCTCGCGGAATGCTTCTGCTGCTCGCCTATTGTGCGGTTTCAGTCCTTAGTCTTTCCGGTGTGCCCGTTACTGACTGGATACGGGAAGTGTATGTGAGCTCTCCCAGACTCTTGGATGGGGCCGCGTTCCCCTACCTGATTCATAGCTGGAGCACGAGCGTGGAGAACCGCCTCCCTTACCTTCTGCTCTCCGTGTTTTGGACACTACTTAGCTTACAGGCGGCGCTTGCAATTTTCCAAATGGTGCGAAAGCAGCCCCGATCCTCCGAGGCGGTTTTGGGGGTAGTGAGCGCGTCGGTGCTTTGCGCCCTTATCGCAGGCATTCTCGATTACTACGGTGTGATTGACCTACGAGCCTTGAGGGCCCTGGACCCTGTGGTGAACCCCGACAACGTGCAATTTCGCCTTCAATCTTGGTTTGGGCATTCCGGGTGGTTTGCTGAATTTGTTACGCTAGCCATCCCCTCCAGCATGGTGCTCCTGCGCTGCCCTTTTTCATTCAGAATACGCGTGGCACTGCTTATGGCGCTGCTTCTGCTTGGAGAGTTTGCGCTTATTCTGACGTTCCAGCGTGGTGGATGGCTTTCTTACCCGCTTACACTTTTCGTGGTGTGGGCCGCAATCTATGTGACACGCAGACTTGAGCGCGGAGATGCATCCGTGGCCGAGGCGCTGAGGAAATCAATCTTGAAAATTGTGGTCAGTTTACCGCTTACGGTGGTGCTTAGTTTCGCTCTCCTCACGCTGCTGGGCAGGCTCCACGCCGTCGGCGTTTCAGGTAATTCTGATCTTTCTTTGTATTTGGGGCGTGCGAAGGATATCTCAAAGGCGAGCGACCGAACTGAATTTATGCATGCGGGTTTTCTGCTCGGCAGCGAGCGCCCGGTGCTCGGGGGAGGAAGTGAGTCGTTTGCTTACCACTTTGAGAGAGAGTTCGAGAATCCCGCAGGGGCTTTCGCAGGACGCATTTCACTACCTCTCCACGGAACTGCGCATAATGTGTACGCCCAAACGTTTTCAGGGAAAGGCTTGGTGGGGCTGGGGCTACTCCTTGCCATGCTCGCCTTTCTGATCGTCTCGCCCGTGCGAACCGTGCTCTCAGACAATACGCTGTCGCAAGGCAAGAGAGTTGTACTTCTTAGCTGCGCCGCTACGGGCGCGGCCTTCGCCATCTATGGCAATGTTCAAGAGGTTTTCTATGTTCAGAGCCTGCAGTACCTATTCTTTTGCCTCTTCGCCACGGCCTCAGCGCTTCTTGCGCCAGGAGGCGAACACCAGGGGGCGAGATTCTCGCGCACCCTCAGTGGCATTCTTTGCTTTGGGTTCTTGGCTCAGATCGTTTGGATGTACGCGGTCCCCGCAAAGGCGCGCAATCGCCCTGCGGCATTTGAGCGTTTTGGTTGCTACGCCCCCGAGACGGATAGCCGAGGGAGTTTTCAGTGGTGCGGACCGCGCGGAATGCAAGTGTTTCCGGTTGAAATTGACGCTGGGGGCCAGCGCACCGTGCGCTTTTCGGTGGAAGGCCCCCCCGGCGCAGAACGCGTTGAAGTCGGTGCCCTGATCCTGTCTTCTGAGCAAGGGGCAAGGCTTGGCGAATGGCGCGTGGAACCCGGCAAGGAAGTTCAGGTTTCTATCGCGGTGCCCGAAGAGGTTTCGGAGCTGCTTATCCGTCACGAGATTGGAACGGGACTACTCCCAAAGCGAGATCTCGCTCCCAGTGACGATGGTAGATTTCTCTCGTATAAGCTCAGGCGTTAGGCGCCCTTGACCTTCGAGGCTTCTTTCTTGAATTCTTCGACCTCAGTTTTGAATGATTCAAGATGAGCAGTGGCCTCGGTGATGTTCCCGGATTTCCCCGCCATCTCAATTTGGAACGCTGAGCGATAGGCGCGCATTCCGCCAAGGTTGCCGAGAGCGCTCTTCATGGAGTGCGCAAGGTGCTGAACCTCCGAGGCCGCTTGACGGCGGCAAGCGTCTTCAAGGTTCGCGACGCTCGTGGGCCAGTCATCAAAGAACATAGTTACCAACTCGGCAAAAAGCTCCACGTCATCGTCCACGCGCTGCATGGCTTCTTCTTTGTTAAATACTTGGTCAGTAGTCATGTCGAATTCCCTTATGCGTATTCCTATTTCAACAACTCGCGCGCGATGACCACGCGCTGAATTTGACTGGTGCCCTCATAAATCTGGAGAAGCTTCGCATCCCGCATCAACTTCTCTACCGGATAGTCCTTGGTGTAACCATACCCCCCAAAGATCTGTACCGCGTCGGTAGCAATGCGCATGGCGGCATCCGCCGTGAACCGCTTTGCCATACTAGACTCGAGGGAGGCTGAACGCTTTGCATCGAGCAACCTGGCGGACTGAAGAGTGAGATGTCTGCCGGCTTCAAGGTCCGTGTACATATCGGCAAGCATGGCCTGGATGGCCTGAAAGGAGCCTATGGTTTGACCAAATTGCTTTCGTTCGCCGGCATAGCGGCGCGCATGCTCAAAGGCCGCTCTTCCTATTCCTAGAGCGATACTGGCCGTGAGCGGACGGCTAAGATCGAGAGTTCGCATCGCAATAGAGAACCCCTCCCCTTCTTTGCCTATGAGGTGATCGGCGGGCACTCGGACGTTATCAAAGCTAATGCGTACCGTATTCGAGCAGCGTTGTCCCATCTTGTTTTCGTGATGGCCCTTGGTAATTCCAGGGCTTGAGGCAGGTACCGCAAAGCAGCAGATTCCTCGGTGCTTCGCCGCGCGGTTGGCATTCGCAAAAACCGTATACTGAGTGGCGACCCCGCCGTTAGTGATCCACTGCTTGGTGCCGTTGATAACCCAGGAGCCATCAGGTTCTTTAGTTGCCGTCGTCGTAATGCCCCCCGCGTCACTTCCTGCTCCAGGTTCCGTGAGACAAAAGGAAGCGAGGAGTCCCTTTTGGGCAATCGGAAGGATAAAGCGTTCATGCTGGGCTGAAGTTCCGCCTAAGAGGATGGGCGTGAGAGCGAGATCGTTTGCTACCATGGAGGTTCCAACTCCGGAGCATCCCACCGCAATCTCTTCTGTTACCAAGCACGCATCGTGTGTGGACAGTCCAGAACCGCCAACTTCGGCCGGTTGAATAAGGTTCATCAGCCCCAGGGCATGCGCCCTTTTAATAATCTCGCCAGGGAACTCAGATTTTTCGTCAAGCTCCGCCGCGCGGGGCGCAATTTGCTCCGCCGCAAAGCTGCGCGCCATTTCCTTGAGGGTGCTTTGCTCTTCGGTGAGTCCAAACGATTCATTGGAAAGATAATGAGGCACTGAAACTCCCTCTAATCCATTACTGAACGCGCTGCCATTCATCGAGCCGTGCTCATACCGATGCACTTCCCCTGAGTAAGACTATCGGCACGTGCGCTAATAAGCTGCGGGTGGCCCAAGCGCGAAGCCCCCTCTATTACACTAGGTCTATCGACGGACTTAAGATTTCGGTCAAGGGAAATTCGCTTAGGCTCAGGTCTCATTGGATAAAGAGTCCTCTCTTAGAATGAGCCTTGAGCGCAAAGGAAACGGCATCTCAAAAGAGAAGGGCCTCACCTAGGAACATCCTAGGTGAGGCCCTTGATGGAGCTCACTAGTAAGGACAAAGGGGCCCTTACTTTGCTGACGTATTGCTTGCTCCAGAGGTGGCAACTGAGCTCGCCATGGAAAGATGAGAACTTCCCGAGGTGCTGCTCGTTCCGGTTGAGATCTCTTTCTCAAGCGAAGAAGCAAGGGTGGTAGACATTCCAAGCTTCAATGAACCAAGGGCAGACGAAAGTGTGGAGGCAGTCTCTTCAATGACAGGCAGGAGATTCTCTACCTTCGCACGATACTGCGGCACCAAGATTTCAATCGCACCACAGACCTCGTTGCCGTAGCTGCGAACTACTTTGCAGATGGAGACTACATCGGCCTCAATGGCTCCACGATCAATGATGGTACCCGAGTTGCGAAGCTCCGTAAGCTGACTACGTACCGCTGCGTCCTGAGGGGAATTCCCCGCAAGAATCTCGTTCATCACAGCGTCTGGAAGCTGAGCAATAAGGAGCCTGCCCGCGGCATTTTGTTTGCCCGAGAACGACACCGCGACACGTGGCGAAACTTTCACCGCCTTTCTAGCTTCAAAGCTGAGAGGAAACTGCACCTGTCCGTTTTGAAGGATGGCGAGGCTCACGGTCTCACCAAGCTGCTCCGAAAGCGCTTTGAGAATCGGTGCTGCCCGGCTCACGAGCTTGCTCTGCATGAGGTAGGATTGCCCGAGCTGTAAAGCTTTTACACCAAGACGATAATCCTCAGTATCTCTGTTTTGCTCTACGTAACCGCGTAGCTCGAGAGTCGCAAGGAGCCGAAACACGTTATTTTTGTGGAGCTTGAGTCTCTTTGAGAGCTCAGTTACGCCAACTTCACCCGCCGCTTTTGCGAGCTCCTCAAGAACATCCAGAGCATGCGAAACCGATTGAATCATGTAGTTGGCTTTCTCTCTTTTCACCATAGCTCCCCCGAAAATCCTTTTTATTTTCGACCGCTCCTCGGCCTATGCCGAAGCGCTTCGCTCATCCTCTACGCGCTTCGGTGCAAATCCGAGAACGCGTGAATGACGCATTAAAATTTAAAGACCAAATTCAAACTTCGTATCAATTCGAGTCTTGCTAAAACCCGAAAGCGATACGCTCCACACACTCAACAGCTTGTGCGAGCTAAGCTCCCACAAGGTAAATCTGAAGCTGCTGTAGACTTACCGCTGCTGTAGACTTAGCACAGCATCGGGAGCCCCCCACAAGACCCAAAATCTCTCAAAAAAACAGAAGTTACAGGGAGTTAATGAGAGATTTTCTTGGATGCCTTATGGCGTTCATAACAGGCAGGTACTCAAAAAGCAACCCGTATTTTAGTAGCTTGTCTAGTATTACCGATGGGTTGTGTCCTATCTCGCAAATTGAAGGAGGGAGCGTCCAGTCACGCGCCGATCAGGAGGCGAGAAGCGCCGTGTACGAGCTGGAGGCATGAAGACTACGGGGGCGCTCTAATATCGTGGCGCCTCAGCCGCGTTTTTCAGAGCCCAAGTGCGCGCTTGATGCGTGCTGCGGTCTCTGGCTGCGCAGCTACGAGCGGAAGCCTCACCGCAGGGCTCGCAATAATGCCCTTGAGCGCCAATGCCATCTTTACGGGGATGGGGTTGGTTTCGGTGAACATCGCTCGAATTGTAGGCAGAATCTCGCATTGTATTCTGCCCGCCGCTGCAAAATCCCCGGCGCGGGCAGCTGTAGTGAGTGCAACGAATTTATCCGGGATTACATTCCCAGTCGCCGCAATTACTCCCGTTCCGCCAACAGACATCAGGGGGGCAACAAGTGCGTCTTCTCCAGAAACGACTGCACAGCGATCGAGGAGCTCCGCCGCTCGAAGCTCGCTGAGTAGTTCAACCACCTGATCCATAGAACCCGAAGATTCTTTGACTCCCATAATCACTCCTTCGCGCACCATGCGAACGAGCGTTGAGGTTTGAATGTTCACCGCGGTTCTTCCGGGAATATTGTAAGCGATGATAGGAAGTTTCGAGGCTTCTCTGACTGCTTCAAAGTGGCGATAAATGCCCTCTTGGGGAGGTTTATTGTAGGGCGGGGAGACCAGCAAAATTCCGCTGGCTCCACAGTCCTTGAGACGCGAGGAGGCTTCCGCGGCACGGAGGGTGCTGCTTGAGTTGACTCCGGCGACGACAGGGACTCTGCCTTTGGCGAACAACACGGAACGCGTGACAACCTCGAGATATTCTTTATCGGTCAGCGTGGCGCCTTCACCCGTGGAGCCGCAGGCGATAAGGCCTGAAACGCCACTCGTAATGTGAAATTCTATAAGCTTCTGCAGAGACTCCAGGTCGAGCGCCCTTGCGTCCGCGGTAAAAGGCGTAACTACCGCGTTGAAAGTTCCGTGAAGTGACTCTGCAGTACATGGCTTCATAGTGATCTCCTCCGATCAATCAGGATCTAAAAGACCTCATCTCGTGCTTGGTTTACAGGAACCATGGAGACTTGGCTGTTTTCTCCCATAAACTGCACAAGTACAATTTGACCAGGATCGCCCTCCTCTCCGCCCTGGTTTACCGGCGTGATTTGGTAGGCGTAGCGCTTGCCGGATTCAAGAGCGCGGTCACTAAAAGTGAACGACTTCAGTTCGGGCGCAACCTTAACGCTGCGCGTCGGCTTTCCGCTCGCACGTGCTTCTTCTTTCAGTCTTGCGAGCTCAGCGAGATGGCGATCTTCAATCGTGGATACCAGGGCGTATTCGACATCTGGATCGAGTAAGTCAGCGTTCTTCACCAGCGCTTTTCGATAGACTCTATACTGGTCCATAGACCTAAGCTCTTTCCCGCGCTGGTCTTTAGTGGGGGCCTGCCAAGAAAAGGTGACTCCCTCGGATGATGAGACGACTTTGAGACTGACCACTGGTTGGGGACTGAGATCTTCGGGCGCCAAAGGCGGCGAATACTTGCCGCAGCCTGTGATAAGGAGACACAAAAGGCCAAGAGTGGCGAGAAAAATTCTCGCGGCATGTTTTTGCGAGGCGGGGCGGATTAGTTGCGGGAGGCACGACCGGCGGTATGGTGAGCCTTGGTAAGTGCTTTGCATATTTCTCTCTTGAATCATTTTGCCATTTCACGATTGCCCGTGAGAGCGCCACCCTCCTTCGCTTTCACTCGACGAGCGCCCCTTACCATTCCGCTGGTAAGCGAGGGCGCACGGAGCTGCGACAGAAAGGCACAAATTTTTCCACGTGCGACACTCCAGAAGACTGCTATACTCTCTAGAGTCTGTAAAGTTTTGAATACCTTAGGCGGTTACTTCTGGGCATGAAGTGGCGCGCGTCTCAAGGCGGGGGTACGTAAGCAATTATGCGGGTGATTCATTGCGGCGGCTTTGGCGCGCTAACCGAGGCCCTTGCCGCCTCCGAATCAGACCTTGGAGTGACCTCCGAAGCGCTTGGAGGCACCTCTTCCGAGGCCTTTTGGGCCTTTAGTGCAGGCGGAGCTCTGGCCGATCTGGCAGCCGTTATTAAGGCCAAACGCCCCGATATTCTCGTGGTACACGGAAGTCTGGCGCTTGGCGGTGCGTTTGGCCTCAATGTAGTGCCTTCGATGGATTTGCTGCGAGAGCTGAGAGCCGAGGGAACTTGCGTGGTTTACTGGTCTCAGGGAACTGAACCCTTTGCCAGTGCCGCTCAGCGCACCAAGGCCAAGTTATCTGAGGCCTTGTTCCGCGAGTCAGTAAGCCATGTGCTTCTTTCTTCTCTCGAGGCTTTTGAGCTTGCAAGAATGGCGCAAAGCTATAGCTGGCTGGCGCCCCCCGCCCCGCTCGCTCTCTTTGAAGGAGCTGGCGCACGTGAATATGATCGAGGGCACTTCCGCTTCTCCGGACTAATGGTGCCTTTTCAGCTCTCTCCAATAGCAGTCACTAAAGTGCAAGAGGCTCTGCTCGCCAATAAGTCGCCGCTGACCCTCCAAATACTTCCCCCGGAAAAAGTTCCTTCTTTAAGCGCACTACACGATGCGCTCATGGCAGCAGATCTCGTGATTGATGCCCCTGATTCATCGAGCTATGGCCCTCTGGGCACGCTTGGACTGGCTGCCGGTCGGCCGCTTTTCTCTGGAATATCTCCCCTGTTAAAAAAAGAGTGGCCCTCCCAGGAGCTTTGTCCTGCTATTGGAATTGATCCCTCAACTATTGCCGACAAGGTTCGGCACATTTTGATGGAGCCACGCATGCTCCGAGATTTGGGTAAGCGAGCACGGGCTTTCGCTCTTGAGCGTCATCATCCTTCGCGTGTTGCGCCGCTCACGTTGCAGCTCTATCAGCGACTCATCGGGTAATTGCCCGTCTGCTCTGTTCGCATCTGCACTGTTCGCATCTACACTGGCCACATCTGCACTGGCCGCGTCGGCTCTGCTCGGTTGACAGATGGAGAGAGACGGCAGGATCGTTCGGCGCCCAGGGGACAGGACGCCCTACCAAGATTATCTCGGTAAAAGATGCAATTGCCCCCCGTGCGCGCCAGCAGCTGCAGTGCGCGTCAGCAGTTGCTGTGCGCGTCAGCAGTTGCTGTGCGCGTCAGCAGTTGCTGTGCGCGCCAGCAGTTACGAGCACAAACGGGATAGACTTTTAGCCGTCCATGAAGGTGCGAAGTCTCTTGCTACGGCTCGGATGCCGCAGTTTTCGGAGCGCCTTCGCTTCAATCTGTCTAATACGCTCTCTGGTGACGTCGAAGTTTTGACCGACCTCTTCAAGAGTATGATCGCTCTTCTCGCCAATACCAAAGCGCATGCGCAGTACTTTTTCTTCACGCGGCGTGAGCGTTGCAAGAACCTTTCTGGTCTGCTCTTGCAGGTTCATGTTTACCACGGCAGTAGCCGGAGATACGACGCGCTTGTCCTCGATAAAATCGCCCAAGTGCGAGTCTTCTTCCTCGCCAATAGGCGTCTCGAGAGAAATCGGCTCTTTGGCAATCTTGAGAACCTTCCGCACTTTCTCGAGCGGAATTTCCATCTTCGCCGCAATTTCCTCAGGTGTTGGCTCTTTGCCCAACTCTTGAACAAGTTGACGCGACGTGCGCACGAGCTTGTTTATGGTCTCGATCATGTGCACGGGGATGCGGATGATGCGAGCCTGGTCGGCAATCGCGCGTGTGATAGCCTGACGAATCCACCAGGTGGCGTAGGTTGAGAACTTATACCCACGTTGGTACTCGAACTTGTCCACGGCCTTCATCAAGCCGATATTTCCCTCTTGGATAAGGTCCAAGAACTGAAGTCCGCGGTTTGTGTATTTTTTTGCAATCGAAACCACGAGGCGCAGGTTGGCTTCTACCAATTCCTGTTTGGCCATTTGGGCTCGAATCTCACTGTCGAGCAGACGATAAGCGCTCTCTTTAAACTCGCTGACCGCCATAAGCGTGTGTGATTCAAACTCCCGGTAATGCGCATCAAACTGTGCGAGCGCATCAGCGAGTCTTCGCCCATCCTCGGCCCGTAACTTCAGCCGACGACATACGCGCTTAAAGTCCTGTGCATTCTCCGAGCGCAGCTCAGGGAGGGCCGAAAGAAGTTCTTCGGGCTTACGCTCTCCTCCGAGTGCTTGCACGCGGCGCATTTCTCTAAGAACCCCATCGAGACGCTGTTTGTAGTCCTTAATGCGCTGCCCCATCGCGTTGAACTGGCGTTGGTTGAGATTGAGAGACTCAATCTTCTCTGCGTTCTTAAAGAGCATCTTACGCCACTTTTTCTCCACGTCGGGAAGCGTCTTGCTCTCTTCTTGACGCGCTTCTTTAAGCACCTCAAAAAGCATCTGCGTATCTTTGAACGCGCGTCTGAAAGGCGCGGCTCGCGCGAGAAACTTTTTCTTGGCAGCCTCTTCCTCTTTGTTGACTGGCGGCGGCTTATCCTCTTCCTCTCGAGGATCCTCATCATCGTCAACGGGCGCCGGCTTGCGTTCTTCCTCTTCTTCTTCCTCCTCCTCGTCCTTCTGTTCGGCTTCTTCTTCGACGAAAAGATCTCGCAAACGCACTTCGTCGTTCTTTACCTTATCGAAAAGGTCAACCACGTACGAAAGCGTGAGCGGTTGTGTGAGGACTTCCTGTTTTACTGCGATTAACCCTGATTCGATGCGCTTCGCGATTTCAACTTCGCCTTCACGCGTAAGGAGCTGTACATTGCCCATTTCGCGAAGGTACATGCGCACAGGATCGGTACTCTTCCCAAGGGAAGACTCGTCGTTGACTTCATCAACGGGCGCAGATTCCGTGAGGGTCGGCTCCATCGCGTCAGCGAAATCGCCATTGTTGCGCTCTACGATGTCGATATCGTGCTCGCCAAACATGGCGACGACATCCTCGATTTGATCTTCGGAAACCAGCTCGCTTGAGATGGCTTCATTAAGATCTTCCATCGTCAGGTAGCCCTTCTCCTTTCCAAGATCGAGAAGTCGATTCACTTCCGTCTCGCCGTCCCCGCGCTTCTCTTCAGCTTTATCCTCTGGGGTTACTCCGGCCTCACGCTCAAGTTCGCGTTCGCGCGCTTCGTTGCGTTCTTTGAGGCGCTGCTTGAGGTCTTCAATGCTGATAGCGCCTTGCGGCATGGCATTGGCGCCCTTCGATTTTGATGGCGGATGACGAAGAGGCTTCCCTTCTGCATTTTTGCCTGCAAGATGAAGTGGCGGACGCGCGCCTTTGGTTAGATCTCCCTTTCCTTTTGCCGCGAGATCCTTCGCATCGGGCCCAGCGTCGCGAGGAGAGTTCGGCCTCAGTGAGCCAAATTTCGAGCGCCCAAAAGACGAGCCACCAAACTTTGATCCGCCAATCCTGCTTGGGGCACCCTTTCCCGCTATTTCTTTTAGCGAATCACTCTTGCTGCTCTCTGGTTTGGCAAGTACGGGTCGAGCTGTTGTCTTGAGCACCGGAACCGACCTGCGTGCGCTTTCGCGTGAGGTTGCGCGGTCATCGAGTTCTTTCTGCTTTTGTTCTTTGGTGCGGAGTCGCTTCGCCTTTAACTTTTTGACGGCGTTCGACTTAACGGGGCCGCGTTTAAGAATACCTTTGGGAGTGGTTTTCGTTTTCTTTACAGTCACAGTGTCATTTCCCTACAACAGGAGCCGGGTTTGAAAGAGTACGCTAGAGTAGCCAAGTAGCTGAAATTAATCTACCCGCTAAGGTGCTAAAGGCGAGTCCGCGCAGAAGTTTATAGGCCAAGGCTCGTAGTGCGCCAGCGTTGGCCTGAAAATAGGCCCATGGGTACTAACGGCGGACATAACCCATTGAATTTACATGCCCTTGCCATGTCAAGTGTTGGGCAAGTTAGGCGGGCTCGCCATGCGCTGCAATTGGCGCTTGAGGGCCAGCTTCTGCTGCGAGAGCTCCATACGCACGCTGTCGAGATCTGCCGTTGCAATTCTTCGGTCAAGATCGTGAAGCTGCGCCTCGGAAGCGGCGCGGCGTAGCGCTGCGCGGCAGTGTTCGAAGATGAGATCTAATTTCACTTCTGGATCGTGAAGCATCGCGTAGGCTTTTTTCCACTGCTTGGTCCAAGAATCACCATAGACATCTAAGAGTGCCTTTAAGGATTCTTTCTTCGACTCGAGCGATGAATCTGGGTCACTTACGATGGTGTCTAGCTCCTGAGCAAACTGAAAGGTTGCGTAATGTACCCCCGAACATAAGTCGGGATCTCTAAGAAATACCGCTGGGAGTTCCTCCTTTTTCGCCATCAGTGCGCACAGAATCTCTCGGTCAAGATGTGGCAGCTCATCAATGGACGGGATGCGCTTCTCTTGAGGACTCGCAGGGGCTTGCTCTGCTGGCGAAGAGGAGGCCTTAGGTGCCTCGCGCAAGCTCTTTGGAGTTGGGCCACCTTTCGTTTTAATCTCTCTCGTTACCATTTTCCTAAGAAGCTCAGGATCTACAAGCAGCTTGTGGGCGGCGCGGCTCGAGAGTTCACTTTGCTCAATGGAATTCTCGACTGAACGAAGCAATGCGCCAACCTCTTCGCAGAGCTTGCCCTTGGCAGCGGCGCCAAGCTCAGATGCTGTGGTAACGCCTGTCTTAGAGATAAGCCACTCAACATACGATTCTATCATCGGAACGTGAGGCAGCGCGCGCAGGGCTTCGGCGGTGCCTTCGCCATGACGCAGCGCAAAGGTGTCGGGATCATCCTCGCTGGGAAGGAAGACGGCGGCGACATCTAACCCCGAATTAAGGAAGGTTGGGTACGACTTCCCGGCAGCGGCGCGACCAGCCTGATCGCC
>JBIKWF010000120.1:0-12367 GCA_044356455.1 Bdellovibrionota bacterium
CTCAACGCGAGTAGAGAGTTTGTACTCGCGGTCTATTCCAAAGGGCAGCTTGAAGTTTAGCCCTGGCTGACCTGTTCCCACATATCGGCCAAACCGCGTCACTACGGCACGCTCGTCCGGTTGCACTTGGTAGAATGTCGTGGAAACACCCACGGCTACCGCGACCGCCAGAGCCGTAAGCATAAGTGCTTTCGGCTTGCTGAGAATGGTCGAAATAATTTCTTCGATGTTAATCTGAGGGATTTCTGGTTGAGGTTGTTTGTTCCAATTCATGCAGTGGAACTTAGCAGATAGATTTTTACTAATTCAATTAGATTTCACATAGATAATTGCTATCGTGGAATAAGGTCCTGTAAGTATCTCTGGAGACCCGCGTCTGCAGGGCTTACGCAGACGACACGTGAGGAGACCTCCGAAAAGTCCACTCTAAGAACCCTGTGGTTGATTTAACTTTTTCAAAAACCACAGAGGGCACAGAGATCACAGAGAGAAAAATAAAATATCGAGGTTCTTCAGAGGTTCCTTAGATACCTCAAAAAGCGGCGAGCTTCTGGCATTGTCCTTTTTGACAGCTCACGCGCGTTGCCTTTGCGGGAGGACAGTCAGGACAAACCATCATGCAGTTCTTTTGATACGTGGTCACCTCAGAGAACGCCGCTTGCACCTGCGCCTTATGAAGTGGGGTATTGCAGTCGAAGGGGCAAGAGAGCGTGACTATCGTACAGTCACTATCAACCTCGCACTGCCCGTAGCGCTCAAGAGAACTTGCCACTTGCTGAGCAATCTCAGTGCAGCGGGTGGCGTGTGAGAAAAGAACATATTTGATGGTCACTACGAAAGCGAGAACGACAATAGTCCAACCAATGACCTTCTTCATGGCATCCATTCCAAACGGCGAGAAGTGTGTCCCATAGAAACATAATTTGCATTCTGGACACAATCCATAGGTAGGCTGTCCCGTTGCCACCACAACATGTCGTGGTAGAAACTTCCTACGGGACAGACTTCTAGCCTACTGAAATCCGAGCCTACTTGCTGAATCGATAAATACGGCCCGAATGCGCTCAAAGAGCGCCGGCTCGGCAAACTCGACTCTCTCCTTCTTATAATCCTTTGCTGCGACTGAAAGCACACGAGCAGTCTCCTGCGCCGCCTCCGAAATCGCCGCAAAAACTTTCGGGGACTTTAGAAAACTAAACTGCTTTACGTCCGTCGAGCGTCGCTCAAGGTCAAAGGTAATTTTATCCAGGACACCAAGTAGGTCGCAATGATCGGTGGGATCGAGGACCCGCATCGAAGTGGCAATAATGCTCACCGCGGAGGCCCGAAATGCGGTGGAGAGCAGATCTTCGGTAAGAGTGTCCGGCGCGGCGCCACCGTCGCCAAGCAGAAGACACATGTCGTACCGAGCAATGATTGGCTGTAGCGCGCTGCCCAAAGAACTCTTTACACGGCTCATCGCCTGGGCTGATCTGAGGGTCACGCCACCCGACTAAAGCTTTCCAGCTATGCATCTTAGAACATGCGGCACTGCCTGGTCGCGCAGCGCAGCTGAGCCGCCATCTTCCAACACCACTCTCTTAACAGAATCAGCAGTAACCACCGCACCTACAAGTGGACGACGATTCTCAGCTTCGTACTTGGACATAGAGCCTCTCCCCAATCGGCAACGTCCGATAGTATCAGCTCCCTATTCTTATGCATTCCTCGGCCACCAAATTGCAGAGGGCCTACGCAACCTCTCCAAATTATTGAAGACTCTCCATCAACTCTTCTCTAGTACTAAAACCAAGAAGGCATTCCTCTCGACGTATTCGGCTCCTAGCTTGCCGGTGCTTGCAAGATTGTGTGCCTCTCTCTCATTTTCATTCGCAAAGTGAGAACGAACGGCCTCCTTAATGACGAAACCCGCTTCTTTCGCTGCCCGCTCATATTCGCTTTCATGATGATAGCGATTAGGAACCGCCTGCGCCGGAATGCGTCTCCAAATAGGCGCCAGAATGAACAAACAGGCACTCCGCTTAAGGGCAAACCAAAAGATTACTTTCAGCATTCGGTCATTAAATGAATGCAGCGTAGCGGAACTTCACCGGCATCACGACACTCGCGTCATTACACTGGTCTCGGATTTCTGTCCTGAAAGAAAGCCTGATGCCAAGTCGGATAAGGCTGCGGCAGCTCGCTCGCCTTGCTAAGTTTCTCAAGCTGCGGCTGCGTGAGCTTCCAACCAACCGCGCCTAAATTATCCTTCAATTGAGCTTCATTTCGCGCACCAATGACCAGGGTGCTTACGCTTGGTCTCTGGAGCAACCAGTTCAGTGCGATTTGCGGAACAGATTTTCCCGTTTCCTCAGCGACCTCAAAAAGTGCATCGACGACTTTGTAAAGATGCTCCTCGGGAACCTGGGGGCCGTTATCAACAGTAACCTTATGAGTAAGGCGCGAGCCGGCAACAGGGGCCTGGCCACGGCGAATTTTTCCCGTAAGACGCCCCCAGCCAAGGGGACTCCACACTACCGTACCGACCCCCTGGTCCAGCGCGAGCGGCATAAGATCCCATTCGAAATCTCGCCCTACGAGCGAATAGTAAGCCTGATGGGCTACGTACCTTGCATAGCCATAGCGATCGGAAGTCGCGAGAGACTTCATGATGTGCCAGCTCGAAAAGTTTGAGCAGCCCACGTAAAGAATCTTTCCTTGGCGCACAAGATCATTCAGAGCGCTAAGAGTTTCTTCAACAGGCGTAAGCGCATCAAAACCATGCAACTGATAGAGGTCAATATAATCTGTCCCGAGCCGTTTGAGACTTGAGTCAACTGCCTTGGTGATATGAAATCGGGACGACCCAACGTCATTCGGTCCGACTCCGCTTGCGAAGGTTCCCTTGGTCGAAATCAGCACCTGGTTTCTTCTTCCTTTGATGGCATGACCTAGAATTTCTTCTGCCAAGCCCGAGGAATAAATGTCGGCTGAGTCGAACATGGTGAGCCCGGCTTCAAGACAAAGGTCTACCATGCGCGTTGCCTCTTTGGCGTCGCTCGAACCAAATCCTTTAAAGAGATCTCCACTTCCTCCGAACGTCCCCGTACCCAAGGTAAGAGCGGGAACGCGAAGTCCTGAATTGCCAAGTTGACGATATTCCATGAGAGATTTCCTTTCGACCTTAGAGAACAGTATTGAGACTCGCTAGCTTACCCTTAGAAGAGCACTTTTGGGGAATTCGCCTACAAAGTCGGCACAAACATTTTTGAGGATCAGACAATTTACTAACCATTTCAGAAGCTTGAAGGACTTTGAGCTGCGGCGGCGTGCTGGGGATCTCACTTTTCTCTTCATGCGGGGGGGTATTCAAGGCCAAAACACGCGGTGCTCAGTTGAATAGCTGGACATCCCTCGTAGAATAGCGGAGCCATGCTAAACACTACCGAGCCTCATCGCCTGGAGCAACTAAGCGCTCCTCTTCCCCTTGAGTCTCTTGGATACATGGTGCTCTCAACTTTGGAAGCTCCGCTCAGCTGGCCGGGTGCTGACACTCGCTCCACCGATGCTTACCGCAGAAATCCGGCACACCTCTGGGAGCAGAGCACAGGGCTCTCTCCCGCGGACTCCCACTTCACTCTTATTGTTCCCGTGCACAACGAAGGCCGAGGTCTTAAGACTTTTTTGGGGACTCTTCTTCACTCGTACCTCCCACGGGATCTGAGTCTGCAAGTAGTCTTCATTGCCAACGCTTGCACTGACTCAAGCGTTTCCGAGCTTAGAAGGTTCTTCGACCAGCTCGAGGCCAAGCAAAAAGACTCGCCCCTTAACAAGGGCGCCTCACCCTACCCTCCCATAGGAGAGGAAATACGCCGCCGCGATCATGGCATCTCAGCGCATCCGCGAGAGTTAGTACGCGGCAACGGGCGTTTCATATTGATAGAGACGTCAACTCCCGGAAAAGCGCACGCGTTATCCCTAGGGAATGAAATCGCGTGCCTGACTCCTGGCTGCACGGTTGCGATAGGTCTTGATTCGGACTGCTGCCCTCATCCTGAGGCGCTCATGAAAATCTTCGCAGAGATGCACCGCGCCCAGAGAGAGTGCCCTGAACGCCCCCCTGTCTTTAGTGCACTTGGCTCATTTGAGTGGGATTTTGCACGGGACAAGCCCTACGCTGAAAGGCTGGTGGACCCACAGCGCCGCACGCATCTTCATTTCAACAAAGATACGCCTCATGTGCTCGGTTGCCTCGCTGCGTGGAGCCCTCAGTGGCTTGAGGCGCAAGGTGGGTTTCCCACCTGCGTTATGGAGGACTATGCCCTAGGAATCCTTGCCGAGCTTAAGGGAGGGGGCCGGCGGCGCAGCGAAGCTCAAGTTTGGGCATATGGACCCACCTCACGCGCTGACCACTGGAGAACCATCCGTCGCTACGTACAAGGTACTTTTCAGTTACTCTCGATGTTTCATGCGGAGTTTCATGCGGCCCCTGAGCTACGAAAAAAAGTTCTGTCTGAGCAAGACTGGCTGGTTTCTCCTAAAGCACTTGCAAAAAATAATTTTGAGGAGTTCTCAAGGAGTCCGTCAGCTCAAGGCGCCGTAAGGGCGGTCTACCGTACAGCCCGGGCGCTACTTACCGTCGCCCAAGGTTGGTGGGATAATCTTCGTAGCCCCCACCAGCAAACCTGGCAAGCAACGCGCTCCACGAAGCTCTAACTCCTATCCCACCTGTCTTACACAGGCATCCTGCAGCTCCGGTGCTATCCCAAAAAGCGCAGGACTCGACCAAACTAAGGCACCCCCTGGACTGCACAGCTCACCTGATTTTCATACGCATCCCACAACCACGTTAGATAAGTACTCGAACCGCCTGACACCGCATTCTCAAGACATAGGTCCGCCACACCTCCTGACAGTTCCCACGGTCCCTGCACCAATGGTCCCTGGCAACTGAAACTGAAGGCTAGGTCGATGGCCTCAGCACATACAGAGCAGGCCAAGGTATCAATTGCATTTTTGAGACCAGGTGAGATCACTCGACGAAGGATACGCAGCGGATCTTCTATTCCTGGCGGAGGCGCAGGAAAGCCCGGGGGAAGCGAAGGAAGAACATCTACTTCTCCCAAGCAAATAAGAAGCGACTGGAGATAAGCAAGATTACAAGGAGTCCCATCTAAACAAGCGAGGGAAGTGCCCCCGTTATGTCCCTCTCGAGCATCAGGGTCCTCTTGGGAAGGGTTCTCTGATGTTCCTCCCGGAGACTCTTCGTGCGCATCCTCACCTTGGGGGCACCCTTGACACATAGGGAACGGCGGCACGGGACAATCGATACCACTGCACCAGCACTCAGGAGCGCACATTCCACCCTCTTCGCCACGCGAGCCTCCGCTCCCAGAAGATCCGCCATCAACACCGCCCCCACCAAACTGCGCCAACGCAGGTGGGCCCTGAATGAGAAACAATTGAAGAAGGCACCAAGCAAGTACACGAATAGCCTTAGGCCGAAATAGCCGCCAATCAAACCGCATAACAACCACCACAAAAAACCTGAGGATTGCCAGCTATGCGTGACAGTTCAGACTGCCTGCAGCGGACAAGCCCGTTTAACAACCAAAAGCTCAGCTTGCTGAGCTATAAGGATCTTATTGCAACGCTCATGCTAGATGTGATTTAAACACATATAAAAAAGCGCTGGGAAATTTATTCTGAAAATCAAGTAGTTATGCTTCCACTCGCCCGTAGATTGCCGCCATCTGCCTTTAGGAGAGTATTCCCTAAAAACGGATCTCTGCGTTCTGAACCTAACCTGTAGTCAACGCATGGATCCTTTTTGTCAGCTGCGAACAAGGCGAGTAATTTGAAGTCACTCGCAGTTTGACACTCTACCGTTGCGAGCGGAGAGGCGCGGGCTGGGGAAGCCCTATCGCGCTTCCAGAAAAAGCAGCGCTTCTGAGTAGCATGCCACAGTCACCCACCTCCGCTACCAATGCACGAATCTCTAAATTAAAAATTCAGCGCCGCCTCAAGCCGCACTCCAATTTCTGGACTCACAAAGGCCTCGTAACCAAGCGACTGATCATACTCATAGTCCTGATTAAAGACATTGAGCACTTCAAGTGAAATTCGCCCGTTGCGGCGCGGTAAGCGATACCCGAGGCCCACATCAACAAGAAAGAAACTCTCCTTGCCGTCTGCAAGGAAGAATCCGCCCGTGCGATCCTGATTGCGCCAGGTGCCGCGCGTGAAGGCAAAAAGCCCACTTGCATCAAAGTAGCGCATAGTTCCGCCCAAACGATGCGTCTTGTAGGACTGAAAGTCTGAAGGGTCGAGTCGCCGCGACTCGCTATATTGATACTCGAGCACTCCAAGCAAGCGCTCGGTAAACGTATGCGCCGCATAGGAGCGTACTAAATCCTGGGAGAGATATTGCTTGAAGTCGCTGAGCGCCACGACGTTATCAAATATTCCATTCTCATAATCGAGCCCAACGACATAGGAAGCATCAGTTGAAGTCTCGTTAAAGCGGCGCCGAATCCATTCAGCTCCTACATAGGTGTAGCCGCCAATTTTATAGTCAGCTCCGAACCCAAGGTTACGAGCCTCGGTGCCAGGGCGATCGTTAAAGCGCTGAACGAGTCCAGCAACTGATGTTGGCTCAAGTACGGCTTGATCCTCAAATACTGATTTGCCAAGCGTCTCGAAATAGGCGCCGCGCAGGGAGAGCTCTTCCCAGGGCGTTACAAACAAGCCAACTTTGGGATTAAAGCGACTTCGCGAGTATGATTCGCTCGCAAAGGGAGAAACCTCGCGCTTCTCGAAATCAACCGTAGCATACGATCCCCCGAGCGTAAGATCCGCCCACGAAGTAGCGTGAATTGTAGAATAGAGGTAGGCCGACCCCGACCGTAAGTGTTCGACGCCAGTGCTGGTAAGCACATAGTCCAAGCCTGTAAAGAGCCCCTGATCATCATCGATGAGCAGAGAATTATCGTTTCGCTCCGTGTCAAAGGCGACTCCCTCGACGCCGCCAAGGAGCGAGAGCGATTCCCCGCGCCAAATAATCTGGGAACCACCATCGATTCGATTCAAGTCCTCGCGAGTTTTGTCTTGCGCGATGGTATCAAGGAAGAAGTCCTCCTCATCAAGGCCCTGAATTACCGCGGGAAGGTTTTCCAGACTAAGAGCACTCAAACGGTCTCGACCGGCAGAGACCTGCGCAACAACGGTAGTTTGTGACGAGACATTAACCCCGTACCCAAGGCCAACAGCTCCCGAACGGAGTTCCGAGTCTTGAGGGCTTCCGCCTTCGTCTTCATACTGCCTGAACTGTCCCTTGGCATCGAAGGAAATACGCTGATCAGGACTGAGCTGATACTGCGCCCTTACGGACGAGGCGTAGTCTCGCAAGTAGTTTCCAGACTTGAGCCCATCCCCTAACGTGCTTTGCACCTGGACGGCCGCGCCAAGCTTGCCCTCGCGCATGGCGGCTACGGCGCTGCCACCATACAAGTCATCACGACCATCGTAAGACACTGAGAAAGCGGAGCGAGTTTCGCTCCTATCAAAAACCTGACTGTAATCATTGAGCGAGGCGCCTCCGCCGGCGGAGGAAAGGAAGGTCAGGTTAAGCGGCGCCAAAAGGTCTGCGATACGGAGTTCAGATTGGCTGCTATCAAAGAAGGCAATCGCGTCCTCGTTGTCGCCGAGCATGCGATGGGCGCTGTAATTAAGATAATCAGCATTGAGCGATTTGTAGGCCTCAATACGCGCGGCATCTTTAAGACCAAGTTCTGAGAAAACTTTACCAAGACTTGTGCTGCGCACCGCGCGGTCTTGATCGAGTAAAAAGCTACTGCGGTAGACCGCGCGCGCATCATTTAAAGAAATCGAGTTTTCCACGTCTCGCAGCGCGCCAATCGGATTATTCTGAGAGAGCTTGGTATAGGCCCGGTAAAGGTGGGGAGTTGGATCCTTGGGGTCGCTCTGCTCAGCAATCCGAAACTCTTGTAGAGACTGCTCCTCTTTGCCCTGCTCAAAGAATAGCTTTCCTAAGTAACTACGATATACCGCGTTCCCTGGTTCAAGTGCGACTGCTTTCTCAAGCGCACCTTGCGCGGCAACAAGATCGCCGGCCGCTACTTGTGCAAGAGAGAGACCGAGATAGGCTTGGCTATTTACACTATCGTGGGCGAGAGCGGCCCTAAAGGTTTCTCCTGCCGCTTCAGAATCAAGATCGCTCAGCTCAAGAAAACCCTTCACAATCAAAGCAGGAACATTCGTAACATCAAGCGCCAAAGATTTATTAAGAAGCTCTCTTGCGCGCTCTCTGCGATCAAAAGAAAGCTCTAGCTCAGCAAGGCGCGCATAGGCGGCTGCGCTTAAAGTGCCCTTACTTTCGAGATGAGCGAGCGCGGACCTTGCGCCCTCGAGGTCTCGCTCAGCCTGCTTTACGTATGACGCTGCAAGTGCGACCAGTTCACTTTCAGGGGCCTCCTCAGAAGCCTCATTCGAAAGTTTTGCCGCCTCTTCAAATTGCTGCCGAATGACAAGAATAAATGACTGAAGTGCCTTCGCTTCAGCTTTGGAACCAGAGGCACCAGACATGAGCGTTTTAAGATCGGCAGTCGCCCGATCAAGGTTGCCGCTCGCAAGACTCTTAAGTGCGGGCGCAAGGTCAGAAGGAAGCGCGCCTGTTTTATCTGAGAAGGGGCTGTAAAAAGTCCATTGCACCGCGTCACGCGGTGTGACGGTGTAACGCTTAACGGGCGCCGATCCTCGCACCGTCTCTACAATCTCACCGCTTGTGGCAGAGACTGAACCATAAGAGTTCTGGGCGAATACTGCTCCATCAAGGACAGTTAACACTGTCTTATCCTGTGAAACATCGAGCGCAAACTCCGTACCGCGCGCGGCTGCGGAAACTACAGGAGTTCGAATCTCGGGGTCGAGACTTCCAGAACGCGAGAAGAAGTGGAATTTACCTCCCTCCGCGGTCAAGGAATTCTTTATTCCTTCCTTATTAAAGGAAAGCTGAGCCCGTGAGCTCAAGCGGATAAAACCTCCATCTGAGAAAGAGATACCCGCACGACCCACCTCGCCTACTCTTATCGCGTCCTGGGCCGTAAACACTTGATCGAGCTCTACTGCTTTCCAGCTTTGGGGAGCTGAGGCAAAGGAGCCCTCGACAGCTCCTTCCTTTGAAAATAGACGGCCGATTTCGGCGTTCTGGGACCAGGCCTGCCTGGGAAGACTGAAGAGGCTCACAACCAGGACCAAAAGCGCCGTATGGGCGAGAAGCATCATGTTTCGCATAGATGGCCTTGCAATCTTGGTCTGGAGGCAGACCATGCTCATGGGGAGCCCCATACCCGGAGCTAATAAATGGGGTGCTACAGGACAGAGAAGGAGGGACAATAGTTTGGTGTAGGCGGACATAGATTTAATTCGTATACTCGCGCCTGCTAAGCGTCAAACGAAAAGCGTGAGGAACCATGTCCGTTCGCCATATTTCTCTCTCCCCTCTCTCTACACCACTCCCTACCTTCAACCTAGGATCCCTCCTCAGGTCAGTAGCCCTTTGCTCTCTCGCAACCTGCATGCTCGGACTGAGCTCTTGCGGTGGTAATTCGGGAGATAGCGACGTCCCTGTCAACTATCAGGGTACCTGGAACGCGAGATACAATTTACCCATCGACGACTGCCAAATTGTCCTTCCCAGCGTTCCTGGGTTTGTCGATGTTTTAGAAATCACCCAATCCGGCTCCACAGCAACGGTAGGAGCCCGTAGTGGATTTTTTGCCGAATCGGAGGGTTCTGTCAGCTCTGAGGGAGATCTCTCTGTCGTATCGACGCTCGAAGGCGACTTCTTTGGAAATGGCTCAACCTGTAGTCAAGAAAATAGCCTTTCTTTCTCCCCCTCTTCAGAATCAAGTCCCGAGGACGGCACCGCAGCCGCGCTCTTTGAGATGACCATCGTATGCACCGACGGGTTTGAATGCCTCTCGCGCGCGGTGGGAACTGCGGAGCGCCAGCCCGCGCTCTAATGCCCGCGTGCTTCTTTGTGAGAATAAAAACCTAAGCACACTATGGGCAACGTTGCAGCCACAAAGCGAATTCCATGGGGGGCTATTGGTCTCGCTTTTATCGCAACTCTCATTCATGGAATTGTTTACTTCTCGCCTCTGGGAGCAAAGGTCGAGCACTACGTTGCTGATGCCTGGTTTACCGCGCGCGGCAAAATCGACTCGCCTGGCTCCGTCGCTATTGTGGCGATAGATGAGCAAAGCTACCGAAATCTTAACGTGCCCCTAAATCAGCCATGGCCCCGAGCGCTTGAGGCAAAGCTGCTCGCAAAGCTAAAGAATTACGACGTGAAAGGGGTTGTATTTGATATTCTTTTCCTTGATCAAGGCAGCGACCCTGCGGCGGATCGGGCACTCGCGGAATCTATTGCCGGGATCCCCGTGTATCTCGGCGCTGAATCATCCGTGCAGCAAGTGCGCGCCGCCACCGGATCCTACGTGCTTGAGGAATTACTCACGCCCTACCCTCCTTTTAAAGATGCGGCCAAGGGAATCGCGCTCGTGGGGCTTCCAGAAGATGCGGGAGTAATTCGGCGCTTTTTCACCGCAAGATCTGAACAGACTGCCCACATCCCTTCGCTTGCTGAAGCTGGCTACCTTCTTTATTCAGGGGCATCCGCCGCACCTCAAGCCCCCTCTGAACGAGATTTCATTAAGTACTACGGACCCGCTCGCTCAATCCCTTCATATTCTTTTTATCAGTTGCTCGAAGAAGAGAAACCTCTTCCCAAAGAGGTTCTTCAAGGGCGCGTCGTATACGTGGGACTAGTGCTCAGAACAGACACGGGCCCAGCACAAAAAGACGTGTTTAGCTCGCCGTTTCTTGGAGAAAGAATCTTCGGAACTGAAATCCACGCCACAGGCGCCGCTAATCTGATCGAGCAAAACTGGATTAAGAGATGGGGAGAGTGGACCGAGCTCCTGTTTCTCTCCGTTATTGGCTTCGCAGTATTTGCAGGAATCGCAATCCTGCGGCCGGGCTGGGGCGTCATCATCTCGCTCACCAGCATCGTACTTTGGCTGGTAAGCTCCTTCTTACTATTCTTAGGCAGTATCTTCCTCCCGGGCCTGCTGCTGATGGGCGGCTTCATTCCCCTGTTTCTCCTGGGGGCAAGTCTTTTTAAGTATCAGTCAGAGCGAAAGTCATCGCTTCGCATCCAAAATGCCTTCGAGCGTTATCTCTCACCTGAAATGGCACGCCAAATGGCCGAACAGCCCGGCGCCCTTGAGCTAGGTGGCCAAAAAATCTGGGCTACGGCCCTCTTTACCGATATCGCTGACTTCTCGACCATCAGCGAAGAAATGCCCGCAGAAAAAGTCGCAGAAATGCTCAATGCCTATTTCAGCGAAGTTCTTGAAATTGTCTTTGAAAACAAGGGCACTCTCATTAAATTTATCGGTGACGCCGCCTTCGTACTCTGGGGCGCACCTATGCGCATCGACAATCATGCCGAGCTCGCTTTAAAGAGCGCCATGGGCATGCACTTAGCCGTTAAGAAATTTAATGAGACAAAACGATTTCCTGCCCTTAACACACGCCTCGGGATACACACCGGACCTATGGTGGTGGGCAATCTTGGGTCCGCTCGGCGCTTCGATTATACGGCCATCGGAGACTCGGTAAATCTCGCCTCTCGAATCGAGGGGCTCAACAAATACTTTGGAACCACCATTCTATTTTCATCCTCTACTCGCAAAGATCTAGGGTCGGCCGTTAAGGCGATTTCGGTAGGTTTTGTGCAAGTTGCAGGGAAAAAGGAGCCTGTAGAGCTCTATATGCCTTATGGAGACGAAGTTTCAGAAAAACAGCTCAACTACTGGGAGGAAGGCTGCCGATCCTTTAAGGGGAAACAGTGGACTGAGGCGCGCGAAAGCTTTGAGCGTCTTTTAGGGCATGAGCTTCTCGGAAAACCAGCAGAACTGTACCTTAAGGAAATTAAGAAGTTCGAGTCTGCCCCGCCGCCAGGTGAATGGCGTGGCGAACTTATCTTCTCCTCCAAATAATGGGGAACAAACACTATGAGTCTCAAGCGAACGTTTCTTGCTTTCGCTCCGTCCCTACTTGTCGCGAGTGCCGCCTTAACAGCACTGGCTGCTCTCACCGCGGGAACAACCTCGAAAATAAGTTTTAATTCCTCGGGCGGCATTGCCTCTGGCTTTTCAGCGAATCCGACGCAGCCACCTAATGGTGGCTATGTCGTTTACGAAACTGGCGCGAGCGATATCCTTTCTAACGATAATAACTTTTCTAGTGATGTAGCTCTCAAGAACCTGGTCTCAGGAGAGGTAACTGCCATAAGCATAAA
>JBIKWF010000114.1:0-14172 GCA_044356455.1 Bdellovibrionota bacterium
CAGGATCTCCCGGTGGTGAGCGCTTACCCTCCACTGCTCTCCATAGAGGAGGCTACCAACAACCAAATCACTACCAAGGAGTACCTAAGTCTCGTTGATGCCACGGGACGAGTGGTTGTCGATGGCAAAGGGAGTATTCCAAGTAACCTTGAGGAGATTCTGGTTCGCCTCAATATCAAACCAAAGAGCTGGCTTGATACCACCACGAACTATCGCCACCGATTTCGAAGGATGGTCGGGCCCGCTCGGGCGCTTATCGAAGCTGCTGAGAAAGCGGGGAAGTGCTGGTTCCATGGAATCAATGCGGCGCGTGTAGCCTTCTCTTAAAAAGATTCACTTGCGCCTCCTCATTTTTAGTCTGTGAATGGCGATGGCTGCGTAAAGATGCCAGATTCGGTGCCCGACCCAGCAGAATAACACTTCTTTACTTCACGTATTCTCAAACTCGCTGTGGGCTTTTCCCCGCTGGCAGTGTCTAGGAGCCTATCATCTATCTTTGGAACTTGGGTGTCCCAGGGAGAAAGAAAGAGGGCAGATCTTAATCTAATGTTCAGTCACACCTCTTCGAATGGTATGGTTAGATACTCCTAGTGGAGGCTTACGACATGACCGAGCCGAAATTCGAAATAGAGACGAAAAGTTTCAACTCTGAGTACATGGAAGTCTTGTATCATGAACAAGACAAGATTCTTTTTCTCTCCAAGGACGCGTTTTCCGATTCGAAGATTTTTCTAAGAGCCGTGTTTGGTCGTTTCAATCCGCCCCACGATGACGAGTCTCTGAGTGCCCCACACTGGCAAACTATCTCTGAGCGATTAGCTCGCTATTTCGGCTGTCAGGTTTCTCTCTCGCGTACCGGTGCAAAGTTCCGAGAGGATGTTTGGCGGGTTTTCCTTGATGGGTCGGTAAAAGGGGTATTGAGGTGGCATGATAACGGGAAAGAGATGGATTTGCGGCGAATAGAAATTGCTCTCCCCTACTACGAGGTTGCTACTCAGATAATTCTAGACCCTGAGCCCAAGTGGCTAAGCGGAGTTGCGTTAACAGAAAAAGAGCTTGCGCGTATGAAAAGCTACGTTTCAGAAATGCTTACGTTACGAAACATATCGGTTGAGTTCGTCGCTAATCCAGTTTGAGACAGGTTTTCAGCGATAGTACCGCGACGCCTCTGCCAAATGTTGAAGAGTGGAATTCCACTGAAGTGCCGACATGCTGATAATTTTCTAGCTCCCCCTGCGGTCAGGCTACGGCGCAGCGGCTCAGGCGGGGAGACGAGACCGCAAATTACCCGCAAAGTCTCTCGGGCTAGGAGTGTGTCCCGTTAAAACATATATCTTCATTTTGGACACAATCCGTAGGTGGGCTGTCCCGCTGCCACCACAACATGTAGTGGTAGAAATTTTCTACGGGACAGACTCCTAGTTAGGACTCCAGGAAGTATAATTGCCCACCTCGAGCAAAATCTCGTGACAATTTCCCGACAGCTGTGACGAGCCCACTGCCTCTTATCAATAACTTACCTTAGGCATAGTAGTTGCCATAGGAAGGGTTGTTGGAGGACTACGCGCATGCTCACAAGAACCTGGCAAACACCTTTTCTTTTCCGTGATGAAGTAGATCGCAGCGTTTTGTGGGGCTTCGGGGTCTCTGCGCTGCTCGTGGGCGGGGCGGTTCTTTTTAGCGGAAATATCGCGAATTATTTCGATTTTCCGGGCTTTCTGCTGGTGGTAGGGGGAACTTTCGGAGCGACGCTCGCAAACTACTCGTTGCGTGAAATTGGCTATGCCTGGAAGGCATTTCTGCGTGTTTCTCAGCATGAACCAGCCGACCCGATCGATCGCATCGATCGCTTGGTTCGGCTAAGCCAAGCAGTAAGAACGCAGGGCGTTATGATTCTTGATCGCGAAGCTGAAATTACTCGCGATCCATTCATTCGCACTTCGTTTGAGCTCGTCGTGGATGCAACGCCCGTTGATGATATTCGCCGAATTCTTGAGACAGAACTTAGGAGTTCCCACGAGAGATCCACGCGTGCGGTGCAGGTATTTGAGACTGCAGGAACTTTTGCCCCCGCACTTGGACTCATTGGTACTCTGGTTGGTCTTGTGCAGATGTTGGGCGCCCTCAATGATCCGACGACGGTTGGTCCTGCGATGGGCCTTGCGCTTCTTACCACGCTTTATGGTGCTATTCTCGCGAATCTCATTTTCCTTCCTGTGGCGGGGAAACTTCGCCTCTTTAATGAAGAGGAGTGGCTCCTAAAATCCCTTTCTATTGAAGGCGCGATAAGTCTTGCAAAACAAGAGAATCCGCTGGTGATGGAACAGAGACTCCAAAGTTTTCTACCCCGTAAGCACTAGAGAAGGAGGCGCGCGCGCGTGGGATATTCAATTGCAACTCCGCAGCAGAGGCCTATCACGAGCGCCTTCATGGTCCAGTATATAGCCATGATCTTAATAATTCTAACCGTTATTGCTGGGGTGCTTACCCGCCGTACTGTGGTAGGTAGCGCCGCCCAGATTCCGCAAACAGCAAACGATCCATTCCTGGTTTCAAGTGCGCGTCCTATTTCCGATTGGTCTGATTTTCGGCCCATTCCTCAAGCATACCTGCAGTGTATGAGCGAGAATGAATGGACTCCCTTCCGCGAAGTTCTCTCTCAGCACGATTTGACGCTTGCGATTGAACTATTTGTCCCTTCCTTAACGGTTGGCTTTGCCGAAGCTGAGAATGTTCGCGGTCAGTTATTAAGCACGGTAATGAGCAGCGACGCGGTGCTTGTTTCGTTTGCAGCGCAGCCATTCGGGTCTCCTTCATTTATGCGACATCGCTGGCTAAAGACGCTGGCCTCTTCGAAGGTTAGCGATGAATTCTGACATTTCCGCCAATCTTAGTAGCCCCGGGCTTCAGAGCCCGTATCCGCAGGGAGGAGCGCCGCGTCAAAAAAACCAGGTCTGGCTGGTGACCTTTGGCGATCTTTTGACACTCCTTTTGGGTTTCTTCATCACGGTAATCGCACTCACACGAGAGGAAAATATAAGAGCTTCAAATAGGTTAGCTCCATCGGCGGCTCCTATAACTGCTCAAGCCGCGTCTGGCATCCCGCTTGCTGAAGAGACTAGGGAAGGGTTGGGGCATGCTCCCTCGAGTAGGCCACTTCTCGTGCTCACGGATGAGCACGTGGCCGACCCGCGAAGTGCAGTGCTTGGAATGTGGCTAAGCGAGTGGATTGAACGTGGAGCCACCAAGTTCGAGTTCTCGATGTGCCAGGAAGGTGCTGAAGAGCTGAAGGTAGGCGAGAAGATAGCAGCCTTCCTCGAAGTGGCTCTGCCGCCTCAGATCGAGGTGCGCTTCTCGGATGTAGGAATTAGTTGCAGCGAACTTAGGGAACGCGCCCTTGGAGTTGAAAATGCTGCTCTTGCGCGGGTGGTAGTGCAGGTAAGTTTGGTTTCGAATCATGGCTGAAGAAAAGGAAAAGAAAGAAGAAGCCGCGCCGGCCTCTGCACCTGCAGCCGGTGGAGCGAGCATGCTGCTCAAGGTGGGACTTGGGGTGTCCATCCTTTTTGGCATCGCTGGGTTCGCTACGGCGGGAGTGGTGATGGCGAAGAAGAAGGCAGCGGATGCTGAGGCGGCTGCCGTAGAAGAGGTGGCAAGCGACGCTGCCGAAGGTCATGGGGAGGATGCTGCAACGGAAGTTTCTGCAGAAGACGAGCTCGAAGAAGGTGAGCAGGTCATAGGAGCCATTTTCCCGCTTGATACCTTTGTCATTAATCTTAATGGTGGCAAGTACTTACGTGCGCAAGTTCGGCTCGAGTTTGAGGGCAGGGATGTTCCTAAGAGGTTCTATCCGCGCATTGTTCCCGTAAGAGACGAGCTTCTTGGGATATTAAGTTCGAAACGCGCAGAGGACCTTTTGACATCTCAAGGAAAGGACAATCTCAAGAAAGAGATAAAGGACAGTATTAACGAGCTGTTACGCAAGGAGGACGTTAAGAACGTCTACTTTACACAGTTCGTTGTCCAGTAAGGGTAAGTTTCTAACGTTGTTTTGACGGTTGATGGCATGAATCAGGTTTTAACCCAAGACGAAATCAACTCGCTCCTCCGCGGTCTCTCCGACAGCGATGTGGAGCAGGATAGCGTTGAGGCCGTCGACAATAAGGTCAACGCCAAGAAGTTCGACCTCGCCAACCAAGAGCGCATCATCCGCGGTCGTATGCCGACCATGGAACTTATCCATGATCGCTTCGCGCGAAGTTTCCGTACCATTCTTGCAAAGTTTCTTGGAAGAACCTGCTTCGCCAACGTCGGCGGCATTGAGATGATCAAGTTCGGTTTGTTCATGAAGAAGCTTCCGCTTCCTTCTTCTCTGCACATCTTCCGCATGCCGCCTCTCCCTGGTTATGCCCTGATGGTGGTTTCTTCTCCCTTAGTATTTGGAATTATCGACGCCGTTTTCGGCGGTAGTGGACAGGGTAGAGTAAAGATTGAAGGCCGTGAGTATACCCCCATTGAGAACCGTCTCGTGGGTAAGGTCGTCATGATGGCGCTCGACATCCTCAAGGATGCCTGGGCACCTATCCATCCTGTTGATTTCGTCTACGTTCGTTCCGAATTCAATCCGCTTGCGATTGCGATAGTTCCACCCACGGATGTGGTTATCACGGTAAATATCGAAGTAGAGCTTGAGCAAGAAAGCACGGTGCTTACTCTCTGCACTCCTTACTCAACAATTGAGCCTCTGCGCGGTAAGCTCGTCACTGGTTTCCAAAGCACACGCCTTGAAGTTGATAGTTCAACCTCAAAGCGCATGGAACGCAGTATTCGCCAGACGATGGCAAACCTCAGTGTGCAATTGGCTCAGGGGTCAATTAAGACCAAAGAACTTCTCAATCTCAAAGTGGGCGATGTGATGACGATGGATACCAATCCATCGGACGAGGCTCTTGTTAAGCTCGAGGGCAGTCCAAAGTTTTACGCCTACTGCGGTACGTATCGCGGAAATCGCGCTGCTCGGATCACTCGTCCAGTGCCGGCACGTGATTTGATTAACTTGAAGAACAGGCAGGAGCTTCTGAAAAATGGCGGGTAAAGACGACGTTTCAGCAGGACTTGAAGGAGTTGCCTCGGCAGCTGACAAGGTCGCTGCGGCTGCCGGTTCGGCAGGAGCAAAGCAGCCTCGTACGCTAGACTTTATTCTCGATGTTACCTTGCAGGTGACGGTAGAGGTAGGTCGGGCGCGGATGACTATCCAAGATCTCCTCCAATTAGGACAAGGTTCCGTGATTGAGCTCGAGAAATTGGCTGGTGAGCCTCTTGATATCTACGTGAATGGTAAACAGGTCGCCCGAGGTGAGGCAGTAATTGTAAATGAGAAGTTCGGTGTACGCCTTACCGACATCATATCTCCAGATGATCGGTTAGAAACGCTCGCCTAATGTTGGGTCGAGCCTCCCAAGGAAGGGGGTCCATGAGTAGTATTTTTGAAAGATATCATTCTTTAGCCTTGCGCGCGGTAACAGTGGCTTTCCTGCTACTTGTTCCTCACGCACCACTTGTGGCTGAGGAGACGGCTCAGCACGTTTCGGAGCAGACAATCGCATCTGCCTCAGAGAACTCTCACTCCTCCTCGGAAACGCAGGCAGCTCCCAAGCGCGATCTTCAGGCAGCGGTGGCATCCCTTCGTCAATCCCCCCAGCCCGAACCAGAGGTAAGCCCTTGGCCTCTCGCTAAAGGGCTCGCACTTTGTCTCGCCGTCTTCTGTGTCATCGTCTTCCTTTTAAAGCGCTTAAATCCTCATTCCCTGCATTCCGGAAAACGGCGCCTTGCCGTGCTCGAGCGACTTCCCCTTTCACCTAAAAGTTCGCTTGTTTTGATTCAAGTTGATGGCCGCACAAGAGTCATTGCGGTGGGATCAGAGCAAGTCCAGATGCTCGATGGATGGGAGAAGCTACGCTCGCCAGCCCGTGAGTTCGGTGAAGTTCTTGCGACCTTACCAGAAGCTTCGACCGAGTTGGGAACGCGAGAACAGGGAAAGGGGGCGGCATGAAACGCACTCTCGCCCTCTTCGTATTTTTACTTCTTCCGGGTGTTGCCTTTGCGGCGGACAGTTCAGTACTTCCGGACCTTTCCATAAATATTGGTGGATCCGATCTGACATCGGATGGTTCGCTCTCTGCTTCGCTCAAGATTGTTTTTCTCATGACGGCACTCTCGTTCGTGCCGGCCATGATTCTCACGATGACAAGTTTTACCCGTATCGCGGTAGTGCTCGGCATGGTGAGAACGGCACTTGGTACCGCCTCTCTACCCCCGAACACGGTGATTACGGGACTCGCACTCTTTCTCACGATCTCTATTATGCAGCCTGTCTACACAGAAATGTATAATGAGGGGTTAAAGCCATATCTGGATGGTACGATGGGTGACAAGGAGGCCCTTGAGAAGGGGTTCGCACCTTTGAAGCGCTTCCTTGTAAAGCACTCGCGAGATAAAGACCTCGCGCTCTTCTTAGAGATTACTAAATCCCCGATTCCTGAGGATGAGAATGATGTTCCGTTTCCGGTAGCTGTACCCGCATTCATCTTGAGCGAGCTAAAAGTAGCATTTCAGATCGGCTTTCTGATCATGTTGCCCTTTCTTGTGCTCGATATGGTGGTGTCATCCGTACTGACCTCCATGAGTATGATTACTCTGCCGCCAGTCGTTATCTCAATGCCTCTTAAACTTATGTTGTTTGTGGTGGTAGATGGCTGGCATCTTATCGTCGCTTCTCTTGTTCAGACATATCATACAGGTTGATTATGGGTGTTGATGACTTTCTCAGATTTGGTCAAGTCGGAATAGAGACAGCCATGCTGGTATCTGCTCCAGTTCTTGTGTTGGGACTGGTGGCGGGTCTTGCCGTAAGTATCTTTCAGGCAGCGACCCAGATAAATGACTCTGCTCTCGCCTTCATTCCCAAAATTGGAGCAGCAGTTGCGGGGCTCTTAATCTTTGGCCATTTTATGGTGAACCGCATTGCTGGCTTCACTATGTGGGTCTATGGGCAGATTCCCAACGTTAGTCCTTAGCAAATCGCGACCGGAGGGAGCGATTTGGAGCGCACCGGAAGGCGACGCCGTGCACGCGGCGCTCGCAGGTGCGCGATGTTGGAAATCGGCCCGGATGGCCGATTTCCTTCAGTAATCTCGCGGACTCGAAGGGATCCCGTGAGATATAAAGGTTAGTGGTCTGATATGAATTTTGAACTTCTCAAGATTGCAGAAGCCGCCCTTGGAAGCATGGACGTCATGTGGACCTTGGTGCTTCTGATCGTGAGATTTACGGCGCTCATTGCGCTTCTGCCTGGAATCGGGGCTGGTATGTATGGGCTTACGATTCGGATGCCCGCCGTAATTGTCTTGGCAACGGCTTCTTGCCTCGCGGGGACTTACGCAGCGCCGCCCACCGACTGGATGACTATGGTCATTCAAGTAGTAGGGGAAACCCTTTTCGGTTTAAGTTTGGCGCTTATTCCATTGCTGATGGTGGCAGGTGTTCAGCTTGCAGGAAACTTGGCAAGCACTACCATGGGTCTTCAACCTTCACAGCTTATCGATCCCACTGCGCAAGTTGCCCTTCCAGATGTGTCGAAGATCTTTGGTGATCTGAGCATAATGCTCTTTCTTTTCATGGGTGGCCATCACGTCATCATATATGCGGCAGCGGGCATGGGGGGAGAGATAGTACCAGGCACCTTTATGGTCGGTGGGGCCTCGATCGATGCAATAATGGAGCAGACCCTGCTCATGTGGCGTATGGGAGCTACCATTGCTGCTCCGGTAGTGGTGGCATTACTGCTTGCCAATTTTGTGATGGGACTTATCTCCAAGGCTGTTCCGTCAGTGAATATCTTCATCGTCAGCTTCCCGCTGACTATAGGCGTAGGACTGTTCCTCTCGGTACTTATGGTACCTGAGCTCATGAACATAGTGGACGCTAAGGTGAGAACTCTTGAGCCTGCGGTCCATCAAGTGACCCGTGACGCAACCTCTGTCGTCATACCCCCGTCAAAGTGACGGACTCCTGGCGCGAGACGCACGCGCTGCTCTCTAACCTATCGATTCGCCTGCCTCTGCGCCGCCTGCCGCGCATACTTTCTTTGGCATCCTCCTTGCTTTGTTAATTCCCACGACGTGGTTTGTGTCAGAGCAATGACACGGTTATCTCGTTAAGGTTTATAGCGCATGTCAGAGTCATCGACTCCAGAAGAACGTACCGAAATGCCGACTGATAGGCGGATGGGAAAACTGCGCTCAGAAGGTGCGCTCTTTATCTCTCAGGACACGGTGCAGCTGGCTTCGCTCGTAGCGGGACTCTATCTGTTAATCTGGCTGTGGAACTGGCTCTATGAGGACCTGCATATCGTTCTCGTGAAGTCGTTCACTATGGCGGGGGATAGAACAGAGCTTACCGTCGCTGCACTGCATGAAGGCTTTCTCAAGCTTCTTCTTCTTATCGCGCCGCACATTCTCCTTTTGGCGGGCGGCGTTTCAATAGTGGCAAGCCTTGCCGTGTTTCTTCAAACAGATTGGAACGTCAAAGAGAAGAAGATCAAATTCGATTTTAACTTCCTTAACCCTATTAGCGGAATCATGAAGATCTTCTCCGTACAGGGTTTTGTAGTCACTGGAAAAGCAATCCTTAAGCTCGCCATCATTCTCCCGATTGCCTATTACGCGCTCATGGAGAAAGCGCCGCTCATGCTTGGTCTCATGCATCTTTCTATTGAGCAGACGCTAGAATTCACCTCCGACACGATGCTCTGGATTTTCTGGAAGATATTTAACGTGTTGTTTGTTTTTGCGGTCTTTGACTACGTGTGGGGTAAATTTCAATGGCTCAAGCAAAACAAGATGACCAAGTCTGAGGTTAAAGACGAACGAAAATCTGTTGAAGGTGATGAAGAAACAAAGCGTAAAATTATTCACAAAGGAATGTCACGCATAGCGCTGCGTCTCAAGACGTCCGTTCCTAAGGCGCATGTAATTGTGACGAATCCTACGCACATCTCAATAGCGCTCAGATATGACCGAGCCTCAGATGCGGCGCCGGTAGTGGTTGCCAAGGGGAAAGGGTTTATGGCCCTCAGAATCCGAGAAATCGCTCGAGAGCACGGCATCCCGATCGTTGAGCGTAAGCCGGTTGCACGCGCGCTCTTCGAATCAACTGAGGTAGGAGCCATTATCCCACGCGAGATGTTTCGCGCGGTGGCTGAAATCCTAGCCTACGTATATCGATTAAAAAATCCCTACGCGCAGCGTGCGCAGCAGGCATCGTAGTAGAGAAGGGAACTGGTAACGAGGAACTATGGCAGGAGCAGAGGGCGTAAAGGTAAGCAAGCTTAAGAATACGCTTGCGATCCCGATAGCGATCATCGGGATCCTTGTCATATTGATCTTCCCGATCCCAACGTGGCTGCTCGACGTTCTGCTCGCGCTCAATTTTACTATTTCTCTCGTGGTGCTGTTTGCTTCACTGTATGTGGAGCGCCCCCTAAAATTCTCGTCATTTCCTGCAATTCTACTTATTACGACCATGTTCCGCCTTGGTATGAACGTGGCCTCAACACGTCTTGTACTTCTCAACGCCGAAAGTGGTCTTGCAGCAGCGGGAGAGGTAATTCGAGCGTTCGGTGAGTTCGTGGTAGGCGGTAACTACGTCATCGGTGTGGTTATCTACATTGTAATATCGATCGTAAACCTCAAAGTTATTACGAAAGGTTCTGGTCGTATTTCTGAGGTAGCAGCACGATTCACCCTTGATGCCATGCCTGGTAAGCAAATGGCTATCGACTCTGACCTCAACACCGGTCTTATTAACGAGTCAGAAGCAAAAATTCGCCGCAAAGAACTTCAGCAAGAGGCGGAGTTCTACGGAGCGATGGACGGTGCCGCCAAGTTCGTAAGTGGAGACGCCACTGCCGGACTTTTCATCACGGCCATCAATATTATCGGTGGTTTGTTCATCGGTGTCATTCAGCATGACATGGAGTGGCTTGAGGCTGCGGGTATCTTTACCATTCTTACGATTGGTGATGGACTGGTTGCGCAGATCCCTTCGATTATGATCTCCTTGGCGTCAGGTCTTATTGTGGCGCGCGCGGGTTCGGGAGATGACCTTGGAACTGAGATCTTTGGTCAGCTCGGCTCCTCAGAGAAGCCGCTCTACTTAACCGCGGCAGTGTGCGGCGGATTCGCTATCTTGCCCGGCTTGCCCGCTCTTCCGTTCATATTTCTGGGTCTTACTGCCGTGGGATTAGCCCATATGAGAAAAGTGCAGGTCAAAGCAGTAGAGGCTAAGGTTGTCGCAGATGAAAAAGCTCTGCCAGATCCGAAGCTTCCTAAGCCCGGGAGCACCGAGGAGGTTACGGGACTTCTCGGCATGGACCTTCTTGAGCTTGAAGTGGGCTATGAGCTTGTCTCATTGGTGGAAGGTGGTGAGCTTGTCGAGCGCATTCGGTCGGTAAGGCGCCAGTTTGCTACTGATTACGGGCTCGTGGTGCCGCCTATTCACATTCGAGACAATGTGCGCATTAAGCCAGGTGAATACCGCTTGATGCTCAAGGGAGCACTGATCGGCTCAGGAGAACTTAAAGCGCACCATCTTCTCGCCATGGATCCAGGGAACGCGTCTGCTCCCATGGAAGGAATTCCCACCAAGGAGCCCGCCTTTGGCCTTGATGCAAAGTGGATACCTGGACACGAGCGTGAGCGTGCGCAGTTCTCTGGCTACACGGTCGTCGATCACCCAACCGTCATTACCACGCACTTAACGGAGATGCTCCGCAGCAATCTGCATGAACTTCTTGGACGTCAAGAAACCCAGCATCTCCTCGACAACGTCGCGAAGCTTGCGCCTAAGGTAGTAGAGGAACTTGTACCAGGACTCCTCACCGTAGGGCAGGTGCAGCGAGTGCTTGCGCAGTTACTAAAAGAGCAGGTGAGCATTAGAGATCTACGCACTATTCTCGAAGTGATTGCGGATTGGGCACCGTCAGTAAAACACCCAGAAAAGTTGGCTGAGTTCGTGCGCCGCAAGCTTTCGCGTTCAATTACTGCAAAGTACGTAAATGCAGAGGGGATTTTGCCTTTGGCGAGTCTTACCCCCTCCTTAGAGAAGGCACTGAGCGAAGCTGTTCAGCAAACGGATGAGGGGTCCTTCCTTGCACTAGAACCAGGCGCCGCCCAGGTGCTCATTAACAAGTTTACTAAGGTCGCGGAGAAGTTCATGGAGCTTGGCTCGACTCCGCTGTTTCTTGCGCCTTCGCATCTAAGAGCCGCATTGGCGCACTTTGTCGATCGCTTTGTCCCGGGCGTACGCGTCATTAGTCACCAAGAAATTGCGCCAAATACGCGCGTGCAATCACTCGGGGTAATTTCATATGAGTAGGAATCACATGGAAATAAGAACCTTTCGCGGAAAAGAGCTCGGCGCCGTCATGGGGCACGTTCGGACCATGCTCGGAGAGGAGGCTATGATCGTGAACACGCGCTATCTCCCCGACAAATCCGTTGAAGTTGAAGTAGCTGTCGAGACGGCAGCTCCTGTGGCGAGAGCTCCTTTTGTCGCTCCGCTTGTGCGCTTAACGGATGCACGTATAGCGGACGAGCATCCCGCCGTTGATCTTTTGCGCAGTGCGGGGGTTCGTGCACCTTTGCTGCCAAGAATTGAGAGCCGACTTTCTAGCACGTTGCCCTTGAGCGAGACCTTGCCTCAAGCGCTTGCGGCTTCGCTCGCCTTTGATAGCTCGCTTGCGCCCCAGAGGCCGGGTGACCCGCGTGTGGTCGCACTCGTCGGACCAACGGGCGTCGGTAAAACCACAACCCTTGCAAAGCTAGCTGCACAGCTGCGCCTTGCCTTCGATATCAAGATTGGGTTCATTAGTGCTGACTCATTTAGAGTTGGCGCGGCTCATCAGCTGCAAAGTTATGCAACGCTACTTAAGATTCCCTGCCGCACCGTGTGCCCGCCAGGCGCGCGCCGCGTCGGCGCTGCGATGGTGGAAAGCATCGACGAAGCAATCGAAGAGTTCCGGGGCATGGATCTGATCTTGGTAGATACCGCGGGTACCAGTGCGCGGGATCGAGAGCGTCTCCAGTTGCTTCAGGAATCATTGGGAGAAGGGGAGCATATTGAGCGCGTGCTTGTGGTGCAGGCCCCTTCAAACGACCGAGACCTCGCCGATGTGGCAGAATCCTTTGCTCGTCTGCACTTTTCGCGGCTGATTGTAACGAAGATTGATGAAAGCGCGCATTTGGGGCCCGTACTTAACCTTGCGAATCAACTGAAGAAACCGCTTGCCTTTTTATGTAGCGGACAGCGGGTTCCGGAGGACATAGAACCGGCCAGTGCCGAACGCGTGTCTTGGATGCTAACTAGCCGATTTAATTAGTCAAATTAAGTTCTCATAAAAATCTGAGCCATAGAGGCGTATGCAGCAATCAAATAAGAGAGATCCCGTGATCCAGGATCAGGCTGAATCACTGAGACGTACAAGGTTTATGAAACAAGCGGTTGAGCAGAAGGTTACGCGAAGTCGCGCCGCAGTAAGTCGCGTCATGAGTTTTACCAGCGGCAAAGGTGGCGTTGGTAAGACCAGCATGGTGGTAAATACCGCTGTGGCGCTCGCGCGTGCGGGAAAATCCGTTCTTATCCTCGATGCGGACTTAGGGCTTGCGAACGTAGATGTGCTGCTTGGACTAAAGCCCACCGCAACTCTTCTCGATGTATTTGAAGGCCGCGCCTCCCTTGATGAAATCATGGTCGAAGGGCCTGAAGGAATCTCAATTATTCCGGCCGCAAGTGGTGTTGAATCTATCTGCAATCTAGACGCAGGGCGTCAGATGCTTCTTATGCAAGCGGTCGAGAACATGGCGCCGCAGTTCGATTATCTCCTTATTGATACTCAAGCCGGTATTAGTTCTGACGTCATGTACTTCAACTCAGCGGCGAGCGAAATCGTCGTGGTCATCACTGGTGAACCCACGTCACTGACTGATGCCTATGCGCTTATTAAAGTGCTCTCTCAGAACTACGGCGAACATTCCTTTTCCGTAATTGCGAACAATGTGCGTGACGAGCGTGATGGACAGCGTGCCTTTGGGCGCCTCCATGGTGCGGTCACGCAGTTTCTTCAGGTTCAGGTGCGCTATCTTGGGTTTGTCCCGGCTGATAGCGCCATGCAGGAGGCAATACGTTCGCAGCGCTCGCTCATGGAGCTTTTCCCAAGCTCGAAAGCGGCGCTCGCGGTAGGACAGATTTCAAGACGAATTGATGAGGCGTTCCATGAGCATCGAGTGAAGGGGGGCATGCAGTTCTTCTTCAATCGATTGCTTGAGGTGAGCGCTTCTGACCGGTAGTCACGGAAGACGCGAAGGGAGAGAGCATGGCTGCAGAAGTAAAAAAGAAAGTACGCTACGCGTACATTCATAAATTTGCTGCTGCCGTAGCACTGCTCTGTTTTGGTGTAATTGTGGCTGCCGGAATGATGGCTGAAGCCCGGTTCGTCACCATCGCGTTTAGGGCGTTTGTGGTGACCCTCGCTATTTCAGTAGTGAGCAGGGTGATCGTTAGTATTCTGGCTTCGTACGAGGAGATGAACAGTGGCAAAGCTTAAGAAGTCAGCAGTTGAGGCATATAAACAAATAGACGACTACGAGAAGGAGCAGCTCATTAAGAGTTATCTGCCGCTCGTGAAAAAGGTGGTGCACCGCCTCTCTGGCCGCTTGCCAAAGGATGTCGATATTCGCGAGATGCTTAATTCAGGAATCATCGGTCTTGTGGATGCTTTGGAGAAATATGATCCAAAGCACGAGACGAATTTTTCGACCTATGCCCAGTTCCGTATCCGCGGCGCTATTCTTGATAGCTTCCGGAGTCAGGATTGGCTTCCTCGGTCACTGCGCTTTAAGTCTCATCGAATCGAGCAAGCCTACCACCGGGTTGAGCAGAAACTTGGCCGTCCAGCCACTGACGAAGAAGTTGCGGTTGAGCTCGGAGTGAATATTGATGAGCTCCAAGCACTGCTTGGAGAAGTAGGTAGCATCGTGATGCTGAGCTTCGAGGAGCTTGGATTTGGGCACGGAGAAGAGCGTTTTAAGGCCGACGAGATGCTCGCGAGCCGCTCTG
>JBIKWF010000015.1:0-54111 GCA_044356455.1 Bdellovibrionota bacterium
GGCATCGAAGATGCCTGGAGGAATTCGAGGGGAAATTGAGGGGAAGCCTGCGCTTCTCTATTATATAGAGAATGAAGACTGAGATCTTCTCTTCCAAAGTAGTCCCCTAAATACTCTGTAGCGAATTCGATAAAAAAATCTGCCCTAGAACATTTATACTAATCATTTCTTCCCGCACCGACTCTGCAACTCATTGAAAACAAAGAACTAATGATCCCGGCCTCAACTTCCAAGCTTCGAAAATCAAATTCCGTTTCAGAATCGACCAGAACTCCCCGACCATCATAACCAGCAACAAGGAAAGTTGCTTCTTCATAGTGAGGTTTTACCATGGACGGAAAGTTCGAACTCTTACTCGAAAGCCCATCTCGTTACTCTCCCTCAACCAAGAGCCGTGTAAATGACATATTGCGCACTAGGTGCGGCATCAGCTCAACTGCAGCAGAACAGTTTTTTGCCGGGGAGCCGCCTCACATCACCGTTATGCGCTCAGATGATAAGCAACAGCTTGAAGTGGTCTGTAATGAGATCACCGCAGTAGGCGGCAAAGTCCTCATTGTTCGCTCTACCCCTCAAACAGAGACGCGCCCTCAGCTAAACTTTCATGAATTCTATCGTACTTACGCTGACCGTTTAGCGAAGGTCCTTGCGCTTCTTGACGTCGAAGCGGTGCAGAAGCTTGTGGTTGATTTGATTGACGCGCGTGAGAACAACAAACAAATCTTCATCTTTGGAAATGGCGGAAGCGCTGCCAATGCTTCGCATTGGGCTAATGACCTGACCAAGCAAAGATTTGACGACGAAGAAAAGCTTTTTCGCGTGATGAGTCTCACCGATAATCTTCCTTGGATTACGGCAACCGCTAATGATTTTGGATATGACGCGGTTTTTACCCAGCAGCTTAAGAATCTTCTTCAGCCAGATGACCTTGTTATTGCCATTACTTCCAGCGGAAATTCAGCGAACATCATCCAGGCCCTTGAATATGCAAATCAAAAGGGTGCCAAAACATATTCAATTGTAGGATTCACCGGGGGACAAGCGGTCGAAGTCGCCCAGCGTTCCGTCTACATTCCCACCAAGGTCGGAGAGTACGGATACATGGAAGATGTCTGCTCTATTGTGGGGCACATGATCACTTTGTATCTCGAGATGAACGATCGCAAAGATCTCAAGGGCGAGCAGGCCGGCAAATAGGGCCTTGTCCCTGGGATTCTCTCTTCCTTTCCTTTGTGGTCTCTGTGGTCTTAGTGGTTAATGAAGACAACCACAGAGGCCACGAAGGGACAGGACATTCGCCAACCCTTTGGATTTTTCAGAAGTTCCCTAAATATAAATTCTTAGAAACACATCACCGCGAACTCTGCACCTGCTGCAGAAGAGCCTGAGTCTCAGGACGCTGGGGGTATTGCACTAAGAGAGAGTTAAGTCGCGAGACGGCTTCGTTCTGAAGCCCACACTTGTATTCAAGAAAGGCTACGGTCTCGCATAAAGAAGCGTCCTCGGGCTGACAGTTCAACGCAGCTCGGGCATGGCGTAGCCCCTCGTCGTACTTGCCCTCGCGAGAAACAATAATTGCCATGTTGAAGTAAGAAGCGGGGTTGTTGCTATCAAGAATAATAGACTGCTGATAGTGCCGTTTTGCTTCGGCATGTTCCCCGAGCCTAAAGAGAAGATTCCCCAATCGCAAACTAAAGGACGGGGTCTTTGCTGAGCGGGACTGAATATACTTTAGGCACTTCTTTGCCACGTCATTCTTCCCAAGGCTCGCGGCCGCCTCGGCCCAACCAAAGTAGGCATCCACAAGATTGGGATATTTCTTCACCGCCGCTTGAAAGAGGGTTGAGGCTACTTCATAGTCACCGCGCTTAAGCGCATCTTCGGCCTCAGTAATCTCTTCATCGACGATATCGTGTACCGAGTGAAATTCGACCAGTGCCTCCCGCACAAACTGAGCGACACCTGCGAGCTCTTCCACTCGTGCTGAATCAATCTTTTGCCCACGCTCCTGAGCGAAATGAGCAAAGATGGTTCGTAGAAGCTGAGCCCCGTCTACTCCTTGTTTTGTCACCAGCGTAAGGAAATCGATGTGAGCAAGAACTGTGGGAGTGAGATACTTAGTATAACACGGGGAGATTGAGGCAAGGCGAAGCAGATCAAGCGGCACCATTACCGCATGTGCAAATGCAAGTATATCCTCTTGCTCAGCTTGAGAAGACCACCAGTCAAGCGCCCAGCCCATGCCGTAAAGTAGGCGACGTTTAAAATCGTCGCTCTCAGCATCCGGATCATGTTCCAGAGGCGAATTGTATGTTCTTAGGATGAGATCCGAGCGATTGAGACAAATTCCTGCTCGTGCGGCTAGTGTCGGAAGAGCCGAAACGACGGAGGAGTCATCTGCCCCAGGCGGGGGTGGGACTCGAGGAATTGCAGACCGCCGAAGGAAGAAGGTACCCGCCTTTGCACGCAGCCCACTGATACCAGAATTTCGCACAAACCCCCGAAATTCAGCCCCTGTAATCTGCTTATTGATAGTCCTTAAGAATGAACTTCGCCGAAGATCTCTCTTTTCGCGGGAGTGAAAGGTATTTGCGTTATCGAGGAGTGATGAGACAAACAGCAACGTGGCTTCGGGAGTCGCAGTAAAAGACTCAAGGACAGAACGATACTCACTGCTAAGCACCCACGTATCGGGGGTGGTGATGCAATGAAGCACTGTACCGCTAACTTCAAAGAGTGCATACCCAAGGGACGGGATTCTACGCAACGATAACGTAGGGGTAGCCTGTTCAGTGTCGTAGGGGCCTGAGTCTTGCACCACGAAGATCTCACAAGGCACCTCTTGGAGACCTGCCTTAAGCTCTTCGAGAACCTCAGGTCTAAGGTTTGCGCCCGCGCAGTAAATGATAGAGAGCGATTCCATGCGAGTTACCTTAGCTCCGTAGGGGATGAATGAGTGGTTGCGTAACGCAGCATGTCGGCGAGAGATACTCTGCTGAGAGCATCGAGCGGAAGCATGCCCTCAAAAAACGTAGATCGATTGAGACTAAGAGCAAGCATGGTCTCGAGCATGGGACCGACTGCCGGATTGAGACTTCTGTCGAGCGCATTTGCAACCTGAGGAGCAAGTGCCCGCACAAACTTTTTTTGAACGTCAACATCTTGCCGTAGCTGAAGGGGGTCTTGCGCGGCAATGCCATCTTTCGCCAGAAGGCACATTTCGTTGATATATACGCTGTGATTGACCAGGCCCAGGAGCTGAGTGAGAAAGGAGAAAATGCCTTGCTGTAGGGGTAGGTCATTGACAAAGACTTTATGCAGCGCACCGGTGCGGTAGACCGTAGGCTGCGGGTGAGCGAAAAGATGAAAGATCCCGTAACGACGTATAAGCTGAAGGAACTCTGCCGGAGAGAGATCTGCTTCCGAGTGTGCAATAAAATTACCGAACATCTCGGGCTGACCTGACTTATCAAGGGTGACGACATTCCCTAAACATATTTGAGCCTTGGGATGCCTTGCGAGCGCGCTCGAAGCCGCTTCAAGCCATTGGCTGCTAGGAGTGAACCCCTTCTGGAGAAAAGCACAGCACTCCTGAGAAAACAGCGGCACCGCGGAGCGGACATGCTGTCCCAGCGGTAAGGTGGCATCGACGGGAACATGGCGAACCTTAAACTTGCTAGAGGTATGCCTGGTAAGCGAGAGGTCCTCTCGATTTGATAGAACAATCACTTCACGCGGTGGCCGGAGATTCCCCTCAAGAGCCGCTATCATCTCTTGAAGTTCAGCGCTGCTCGCACCAGGCATGATGCCTACGGAAACCTCTGGTCGTTCCTCAATCGAAATACGAATGTCGCTAGGCTTGGCACATTGCATTTGCCCCACAATAGCCTCGGCCTCTTTCTCTATTTTATGCCAGGCAGGCGAGAGTGGGCCCCAGTGATAGCGCACTGACTTAGCTACGGACATTCTTTGATGTACGTGCGCATATGCTCTGGTCCATACATCCACAAGTTCTGGGGTAAGTGGGGTTCCCGAGTGTGTAAGCGTGTAGGCCTCATCGGTAAAGGAGAAGCCACAAAGCTCGTCACTATCCGTCACAAAATGAATATCTTCGAAGCGTGGGCACGCACGGAGCACATAGAGCGCATCCATCGTTCCCCAGGAAGTGATGCCTTTCATGTAGGGCTGAATAACCAATGGGTGATAATGAAGCGTATGTGCTATCAGTCCCTCATTTGGCACCTTCCAATTGAGCACCGAAGGCCAGGTCGTACCGCACTCCGAATTCCATTCTTGAACTTGAAACATCGGATGAAGATGCTTGACTCCTAAATATGCAAGATCTCTGGGTGCGATAGTAAGGGAGTCTTCTGTTCTAACCGAATGCTGAGGAAGCTCTGAAATAAAGGAATGCTTGAGCACAGAAAGCCCCGTGCAGGCAATCATCCGCTTCCCCTGACTCAGTCGTTCATGGGAGGCAGCTAAGGAACCGTCACTAAACACACAATCGGGAACCGCAATAACGAGCCCGGTATCAGAATCGACAAAGTTTCGGATACAGTGATTCGTGCATGACGCCACTCGATAATACTTGTTCAAGTCCTTGGCTTCGGCCCCACACGCCTCGGATATTGGAATAATTTTGACGGAAACGAGGGACTCCAGACGTTTGAACGAGGGGGCTGCTCTGATAAAATCTATGTCTTGCTCTTCGGTGTAGAGCACATAAGTAGTGTCTGCACGTGAGGCGATATGAGGAATGTTTCCCGCAGATAAAAAGCTCGGAAGCGAGATCTGAAGAAAGGGCTCGAGATAGGGCCTTCCCCAAACAGCGTTATATATGCAGTATTTTCCTGGCATAGCAGAATATTGGATGCAGGAGCCTCGCTGATAGAAGCGCCTACACGAGGAAGCTGGGGTCTTATCCCCTCTCTGCGTTCCTAGGGAACCTCTGAAGAACCTGCACTTTTAATACACCTCTGTGTACCTCCGTGTCCTCTGTGGTGAATTCCTTGATGAAATTTCACCACAGAGGACGCAGAGGTACACAGAGGTGAGTTTTTCAGAGGTTCCCTAGAAGAGTAATTTTTTCAAGCTCACATTTCATACTAGCGACGAGCTAAACCCCTGTTACAATAGGGCTCGCGTTGAATTGATTATGTGGACACGCCGCTTCTAGAAGAATCCTTTACCTGGAAGGTCATGAGGCGCTTAAGTGACATGAAGCCTTCTGTTTCATTCTCGCATCACGACAAGTAGGACCAAAGAAAGGGCACACCAATGGAACCCGGAACCCTTGCAAGCACCCCCCCAAAGAACTCCTTTAATCCTGAGTTCTTGGACCTCGCTCCCGGCTTCGACCCAGAGCATGCCGCGCAGCTTGTCCGTGAACACGGCGTCGTCGTGCTGCGACAAGTGCTCGACCCCGCCCGGGTTAAGGCGCTAGCCGAACAAGTCACCGCCGCTTTTAATGATCTTGATGCCAGAAAAGAAACCCTCAATGAGGCTGATAAGCGGTTACTCGAACGCATGGAGATGCCGGTTCCCGACCGCGACCGGTCCTTTCGGACACGGGTCGAAAATTTTGGTTTGCTTGACTCACCCAAACTGATCCAAACGATTGAAAAAATCGCTGGTCCGTATGTTTGGCATTTCCCCCCTCAAGTCCGAAGGCAAAATCCTAAGGCGCAGCATGCGTTCCTGCCCTACCACCAGGATGCTCTGTATACGCGACATTATAATGAGTTTCGCGTCTGCTGGGTGCCCCTTACGCCTTGCGGCGCAGACGCCCCTGGGCTTGAGATCGCAATTGGTCACATTGATTATCTGGTGAAGCACGAATCTAGCGGGTCTTGGGAAGAAGGCCTTGCGGAAGAGGAATATAAGCGTCTCGAGTCTCTCCCGGTTTTTGCACCGGTGCTCTTTCCCGGTGATGTGGTGCTGTTTGATGACAAGACGTTCCATAGGACCTATGTCCCACCAAATGTTTCCAAAACGCGCTTGAGTTTTGATTTCCGCGCGCCGCCAAGAAACAGTATCAAGGACGAGCCAAAAAAATCCCGCAAATTCGTCGACCCCTATACGAGAGATTATGTCAAAAAACTCGACTAACACGGCGACCTTCGATGGTCGGCCCAACTTAATTAGCCTCGATGACACCATTGAAAAGCGCCTCGAGGAATTTATCGAGAAACACGGGATCTCAACGCGCTTGCTGCTTCGCAACTTCCCACTCTTCATGAGAAGAGTGGCGTTAAAGCGCATGCTCACGCACTACGAGCTCTTCCGTATGGTCGTTGACCTCCCGGGTGACCTGGTAGAACTAGGCGTATACCGCGGCACGTCCCTTCTCTCCTGGGCTAATTTTCTCGAATCTCGGAATATCGGCGACCGAACTCGCCGAGTGATTGGGTTTGACAACTTTAAGGGCTTTCGAGAATTAAGCCCCCAAGACGGCCCACCAAGCGAGAAAGCAGGAAAAGTCCCAAGCGGTTTTGATTGTTCGGATCTTGAAGAACAACTCGAGGAAATGATTTCCATTTTTGATGCCGACCGCTTCGTGCCTCAAAAGCCACGTATCCACCTGATCAAGGGGGACATTGAAGAGACAGTCCCAAAGTTTGTGGCAGAACAGCCTGGAACACGAATTTCACTTATTCACTTCGACTGTGACGTATACAAACCAACGCTGTGCGGTCTGCGCCATCTCTGGCCTCTGGTAGTCGCTGGCGGCGTGGTAATCTTTGATGAGTATGGAATCGAGCCGTGGGCCGGTGAAAGTAAGGCCGCTGACGATTATTTTGCGGAGATCGGATACCGTCCGAATTGGCGAAAGTTCGACTGGCACGCCACGCCTGGGGCTTATCTAGTCAAATAATGCTTCACGAGGTAACGAGCAGTGGCTAAGCGCGGGCCGGTTCTAATAATTGGCGGCGATGGTCTTGTCGGGCGTTCACTTGAGATCCACCTTACCCAGGCCGGATATGAAGTGGTCGCTACTACGCGCCGGCGTTCAGAACCTACTTCTTCGAATCGGATATTTCTTGATCTTGAGGAGGATCCAACCTCCTATGCGCTCCCCCAAGCCGAGGTCGCCTTTATCGCAGCAGGCTGCTCTGGTTTCGAGATGTGCCGAGCCAACCAGGAGCTAAGCACCAAAGTTAATATTACGAATACCGTGGCCTTAGCTTCGCGGCTGAGCGCGGCCGGCACTTTCATAGTCTTCCTCTCTTCAAGCGCCGTGTTCGATGGGTCTGTGCTTTCGCCTACGGAAAGTGCCGCACCAAACCCAACGAGTGTCTATGGAGAGCAAAAGGCAGCAGCCGAGGAGCTCCTTCGGCAACTCACGGATCGGCTTGCCATTGTCAGATTCGGCAAAGCAATTCCCCATACCTATCCTAGATTCATGGCATGGCACGAGCAGCTAGTCGCAGGAAAACAAATTCAAGTCTTACGCGATCTCCTTTTTGCACCGCTCAGCACGAGCTATCTTGTAGAGGCGCTTCGGAGGATTCACGAAAGGGGGCACTCCGGCGTGTTCCACCTCTCCCCTGAGCACGCAATATCCTATGCCCAAGTCGCTGAGTATATGTGTCACAAGTACCACCTCGACCCTGCGCTGGTGATCGCAAAGACTGTGCAAGAGAGTGGTCTCTCGATTGAGTATGTTCCAAAGTACGCAACGCTTGGTTGCACAGATACTTTTAAGCGCCTTTCACTTCCTGTGCCCCAGGTATGGGATGCGGTTGATGTGGGGCTACCCCCTCGTAGCGCGGCGCCAAGACTCGTTCACGAAGGAGGCCTGAGGTGAGTTCAAACAATTGCGCGCAAGAAGCGTGTCATATCTGCCCGTGCGGGACCGTGGAAGAGATAGCTTCCTACCCCTCGCTTACACGCATAGCTTCGGACTCCACAGTCTGGAAAATGGGTGGGCGTTTAGGAATATGCACCTCCTGTGGGGCAGTTCAAAAGCCCATTACTCCCGAGTGGAAAGCAGAAGCGACTGAAATTTATCGGCGCTATAATATCTACCACGTCAGCGGGGGGACCGAGCAGCAGGTATTTGCAGACGGAGCGAGTCTCTCGCGATCGGTGCTCTTGGTTGAGTTTCTTAAGCAGAACGCACCAGCGCTGCCCGAGAAAGCGAGGCATCTCGACATCGGCTGCGGAAACGGAGCCTTTCTGAGGGGCTTAAGCTCAGTCTTCCCCTCATGGGATCTCTTCGGCAGTGAAGTCTCAGAAAAATATAAATCCACGGTGACTTCTATCCCTGGAGTAAGAGACTTCTACACACAAGACCTTCGTGAGATTCCAGGACTCTTTGATTCGATTAGCTTAGTGCACGTGCTTGAGCATATTGCCTCTCCTGTTTCTTTCCTTGCTGAGGTCAGGTCCAAGCTGGCCCCAGGAGGCGTGCTCTTTGTCGAAATTCCTTATTTTATCGACAACCCATTCGACCTTCTGATTGCGGACCACAGCACCCATTTCACGCCTAAGGTTCTCGCCGCAGTGTTGAACCGATCTGGCTTTAGCGTGAACGCTCAGAGCCACCGCTGGGTAGCAAAGGAACTTAGCCTTGTCGCAACTCCGGGCCCCACGACGGTGCCTGCGGGAGAAGATCCCCAAGCACTTAAGGAGCGCATAGAAGTATCGATTGAGTGGCTACGCAGCGTGCTCTCTCTCGCTCGCTCAGGGAAAGGCAAAATCGGCATTTTTGGGACGTCGAATGCCGCGGCGTGGCTCTATGGGGAATTACGTGGAGAAGTTCAATTCTTTGTAGATGAGGATAAGACGAAGATTGGGAAGCTCCTTCACGGGAAGCCAATTTTTTCGCCCGAGGAAGCGCCGAGGGATGCTCCCGTAGTTTTTCCGCTGCCGTACCCCATTGCCTCTGAGGTGTCTCAGAGACTTGAAGCAAGAGGAGTCAAATTTGAAAAGCTGCTACCCCCTCGCCTTTAAGACGCGGGGTGCCATAAGAAGGATACGATTACTCAGAACTTCCAATCAGGGAGGAGCTTGTGCCCACTAAATCTGCGCTACATGAACAACGTCCCGCCCAAGCTGAGTTTAACACAGAGGACATCTTCGTGGTCTCTCCGGCCTATCTCGAGAATCTTAAAGCAAAAGCCCTGCAAACCGCGAATGGACGCTATCGCGTATGCCTGCATTCCTCTACGGAAGAGCTCGTACAGAATATGGTCATTGTTTTGGCAGAGAATTCTTACGTTCAGCCGCATCGCCAACGACCCGGGAAATCTAAAGCGTACCATGTGATGGAAGGCCAACTCAGCGTTGTCTTATGGAACGACAAAGGAGAAATTGACCGAGTCCTTGAGCTTGGGGCGAAAGGTACTGGGCTTCCCTCTCTCTACCACCTTTCCAAAAGCATCTGGCATATGCCCGTGCCCATGTCCTCTGTTGCCGTATACCAAGAGACTTCTACCGGACCATTCGTAAAGAACTGGGACGTCGAGTATTCACCGTGGGCTCCTGCTGAGGAGAACATCAGTGCAGCCGCTCAATTTCTTAGCGCCACAAAGAGTGCAATCAAATCTCGGCAAGGAGCCGCAGCGTTATGAGCATCGTGCCACCAGCTTCGAACCAAGCTCGCATCCCCTTCTGCGACCTCCGCGTTACGGATCCGGAAATGCTGCAGCGATTACTTGCGAGAGTTTCCACCGTGCTCACACACGGCAGACTGCTTCTTGGCCCCGAAGTTGAGCAATTAGAGGCAGCAGTTGCGACGTATTGCGAGAAGCGCTTTTGCGTGGGAGTCGGCTCAGGAACGGACGCAATCTATGTAGGACTTAAGGCCCTCGGCATTGGCCCCGGAGATGAAGTGATAGTTCCTGCCCTCTCATGGATTGCCACCGCAAATGGGGTGCGCATGACGGGAGCAACCCCCGTTTTCGCTGATATTAAGGAAGACCTGAATATTGACCCTGACTCGGTGCTATCTCTGATTTCCCCCCGAACGAGGGCAGTAATGCCAGTGCATTATACCGGCTTACTCTGCGAGATAGAAAAACTTAGAGAGCTCTGCAAGCCGCGCGGCATAACCCTGGTAGAAGATGCCTCGCAATCTTTTGGAGCCACGCGTCACGGCGCTCGCGCAGGGAGCTTTGGTGACATGGCCTGCATTAGCATGAACCCGATGAAAGTTTTTGCCGCCTGCGGAGAAGCGGGCGTCGTTCTTACCGATGACCCCACGATTGTCGACAAGCTCAAAGCTCTCCGATACAACGGCATGATAAATCGCGAGCTCTGCAATGAGCCGGGGTTAAATTGCCGAATTGATACTCTCCAGGCCGCAATTCTGCTGGAACGTCTTCCTCTTGTTGATGGAATCATAGAACGCAGACGCGAGATTGCCGCCCTCTATCGCTCGCTGATAAAGGCCCCCGTGGTGCATCCGCTTGAACCGAAAGGAGATAGGCATGCCTTCTACGTCTATACGGTGAGCGCTCCGCGCCGAAAGGAGCTCTCAGATCACTTGGAGCGCTATAATATTGAGGCGAAGGTGCGAGATCCCATCCTTATGCCTGACCAGCCTGCCTATCGAGTGGGGGTACAAGGAACTTTCCCGCGCGCACAGCGCCTCGTGGGAGAGCTAATTTCATTGCCCTGCTTTGAGGGCCTTAGCGACCTTCAAGTTCGTAGAGTGTGCGAAGTGGTCAATGATTTTTACCACGCGACCTCTGTTTCTCGGTAGTGGTTCACTTCAGAAGGTAGGGAATTTAGCCATGGCAATCACGGACTATTACGGCAACAAGCCAGGAACCACCTATCTGGAGATGTACGCCGAGTCGAATTCCGGGACAGGAAAGATTATTCATAGGCAACTGAAGGATCAGGAGGCCTATGACGCGTGGCATCTTCAATACTATTTCAAGGAGCTTCTCAATGATCGTGAGCTCTTCAGAAGAGAATCGCTCACGTTTTCTGAGATTCCCCGAAAAGAGAAGAATATCTTCCTCTATTTACTCCTTCTGACCACACCTCACGCAGTCGACATTGCGGAACTGGGAAGCTCCCTTTTTGAAATGATAGATGGACTCTACGTTGCCCAGAAATATTTTCTCAGTGCGAGGCCCGACCTTCCCGCACTTGACCTCGGAAGGCTCCGCTTTCACGGAATCGAACTCTCCGAATTGCTTGCACGCGCATCCAAGGAGCTACACCCCTCAGCCGCCATCACCACCTATCCCCATGTCAATGCCTATCAGGGCAAACCAGATATTTTGTACGACCGCAGCGTTTCAAATTATGCGTTCGAGAATTCAGCAGAGGTGGCTGAGTACTTCAATCGGGCTCAGGTGACCTTCGCCAATATCTATGTCTCCAAAAATGAGACTTTCTCGGTTGAACGCGTCGGAAAACAGATGGTGTATTTTTCGCTTAAAGAGCTGCTCGGGCTCCTCAACAAGCCTCTTTTCCACCTCTTCGGAGAAAAAGTCCCCGGCCCCCTCTCCGGTCAGGAACTGAGTAAAGGTCGGCCCGTAGTTGAAGGATTCTTTCTATGTGCAGAACACGAGGTAGCGCAAAGGATGATGTCTCTCGCAAAGAGCACTCCTGATCTCGCCCACTATTTTCAGGAAAAGGGCATCGCGCTGCGTGAGGCGCAAGTGCTCCTTAGTTGAACACTTAACGCTTCTAGTGATTGACGCACCTCATGATGGGCATTGTTTTCTCCAAAGAGATTAAGGAGCACTCGAGCTGCGGTTCGAATGTCCCCCATCTCTGCGTACAGCATTGCCGCGGCATGCAGGACCTCCACACGCCACGGCTGGATGGCGCAGAGCTTATCGAGATGCCTGCGTGCCTCTACATAATTGCGCTGACATGAATACGCGAGTGCCGCAACAAGTAGCGGCTCTGGCACATCGGTGACAAACGCGAGAAGCGGCGGCAGCCGTTGCAGAGCGGCTTCTATTTGCCCAGCCGATACTAAGGCTCGAATCGCTTCGGTTTCCGCAACATATTCTGGATTGCACGCCCGCACATTTTGAAAATAGCTAAGAGCTTGTACTGTCAACCGATGAGCTTCGCTTGACTCGGGGAAGATCCTGAGCAGTCTCTCCGCAACGGGGTAAATACCGCCTGCGACGAGAAGCGTGGGCAAGAGAGGTTGGTATTTCATGGTCAAAGGAGCCAGCGCGTGGACATGGATATGCTGAGGTAGAAGTGCAATGGCTCGGTGCAGTACTCCTTCCGCAATTGACGTGGGGAGCTCGGTGAGAAGCTGGTCAAGGGGAGCGAGGATGTCGCACAAATCTATCGAAGTGCTGCGATGAGGTAGTTGAAAGATGCTCGTTCTGCGTACCTTTTCATGACCGACGACCAACCCACGGGGTACTGAAACTGCTCCGGACCTAAGAATGGTGCTAAAGAGCAGCGCCAAAGAGCCATAACAACCTACTCCGTAGCTCCACGTACAGTGCTCAAGAGCACTGCGCTTCAGAAGTGCCTGGCTAAGCGCGAAAGGAACGTCAGAGAGGTCGCTACGGCCTAAGGTAAGCATGACTCTAAGGGGATCTAAATAGGCTTCTGCACCGGAGAGTACGCGGTCAATGAAATGAGCCATCTCGAATTCTGACTTCTCCAAGCCTATACGATTTGCGAATGCCGCCTCCGCTTCAGGGAAACATTCAAGCGCCGAAAGAAGCGCAGGGATGAATCGCGGCCTGCGAGAAAGAGTGTGTCTATCAGCAAACATGAAAAATGCCGCGTTCGATTGATTGAGGGCAGATTGAGCAAGCTCTCGCGACATACTTCGAAAAATACCTGGAATAACTTTGCAGTGCGAGGGAAGTCGCGCAAGGCTCGCGGCCGAGGACTCGTAGCCTCTAACAATAAGTATCTCCGTGTCCGGGGGGCACCAGGTGGCGAGTTGATTCCACATGGCGTGAGTGCACTCTGCCTCAGTCTCAATCCAGAAGAGAAGCGCGGTAGAGCGTGGTGCCAGAGTTTTCGGACGCGGTATAGGGGCCTCGATTAAAGACAGGGCTTCTTCAAAAGTTTTCTTAGCGTCCTGTTCAATGGCAAGCCACTCTGCATCGATTTGGTCGGCATGATACCGAATAGGCACCCTGACAGATGAAAGCTGCTCGGGAGATGCTTCCGTTCTTGCAAGCAGCGCTATCTGAGCCTTGCAAAGCGGAGGGCAATTCATATCAGGCAGCATGTACTCTGGATTCGACAGCTCGTAGGCGCAGTAGTCGTCGGAGTCGCTGATGACTAGTGGCGCAATTCCAGGACAAGCCTCATAGAGGTAATCCCTATCAATCGTAGAGGTGAGAGGAACTTCGGGATGAGTGGGATAGATATAGATAGGCTGTAAGTGAAAAATGTATATTAAATGCCCATTCGTCCCCATGTTCCACCATACCAGCGAGGGGTACGCGTTACCGACGGGATTCCCCCAGCGGAGCACCTCGGTGGCAGGATGAAGATGATTTGAGGCAAAGCGAACCAGCTCACGAGGAGAAAACACTTTGAGCGATCCACCGGGCATGAAGCGAGATCTAAGTTCCTCGGTTATCGAAGTACGGTTAAGTCGTTGTGCAGCAACACCAACAACCCGATTTCCCTGCAAGCCTTTCATGGCAATGCCTACAAGAGCGCCATCGGCATACAGCACGTCGGGGGCAAGAAAAGAAAACGCAGCATTAGACGCTCGTCCCTCTTCGATGAAGGCTGCATGGCAGAGAGAAAAGTTTAGGTGGTGATGTTTCTTCTCCGTATCTACCCCTTGAATGTCCTCGAGGAAGCGTATGACGACCGGGAGAGTTGAAGATAATTTTTGGAATGAGGGGGTAGCCTCAAGCGCGGCAAGGTCTTCTTTCTTGGTGTAGAGCCAAAATGAGCAGGGATACATAGTGCGCACCGCCGGCAAATTGCTAGGGTAGAGCATGGTTTGGAGCCCAAACTCCGCGAAGTACTTCGTAAAGGTCGCCCCCCAGACGACACATACGAATCTTATTTCGGCCGGTGAATTCATGTACTGAGCTTTGCCCGCTTGGAAAAACCTCGATCGCCTCTGAAACTCTGTAGGGCAATGAAGCGTTACTCCCTCTTCGGAGCTTTACAGCTCATTAGGACAACCACTAAGACCACAGAGACCACAAAGAACAAGTTCCTCTGTAGCTCTCTCCGCGGGGGGAGTGCCCCGTTGCTTCTACCGCATCTCGTGCCAGAAATTTCCTGCGGGGCAGACCCCTAGAGTACGTTGACCCGCTGGCCTTTGAGTGAGATGACTCTACGAGGTCTTTCGCCGCATTAAACTGGTGCAAAGACAGGGTATTTTCTGTAGAATTCCCGCTACTAAGCCTCTTCTTACGGCATCAGAAGAGCAGGGGTAACGGGTAGGACCGCTCAGGGCTCCTTTGGCAAGTAGTTCCCCCATTCAAGGAAATCCCAAGGAGGGACTATGATTGATTCACCGGATGGAGTGACCGCTCAGAACTTAGCAGCAGAGTTCAAGGACATAGAAGCCAACCTCAACTTCAAATCGATCGATGAGGCCCTTCATTTCCCCCGCTTCGTGCAAATTGAGACCACCAGGCTTTGCAACGCAAAATGCCCCTTTTGTGCCATTGAAAAATGGGACAAATCGGTGCCGCTCATGTCGGATGTTCTATTCGACAAAATTGTAAATGAAATTAAAGATTACGCGCCCTGGATTCGCTGGGTAAACATCCAGAAAGCTGGCGAACCAATGATTGATAAAAAGATCTGCAAGAGAATTAAACAGGTCAAAGATGCAGGCATTAAGATGGTCACCCTTTCGACCAATGCTTCGCTACTAAACGATAAACGCTCCCGTGAACTTATTGCCTCAGGCCTCGACGAGATCATGTTCTCCATCGATTCCATCGAGAAGAAAGAATATGAGGAGATGCGCGTGGGGCTTAACTACGAAGAGGTTATGGAGAATATCCACAACTTCTTTAAACTGCGGAATGAGCTTCGTCCTGAAATGATGATCCGCGTGCGCGGCGTTTCTTTCTTCGACCTTACCGATGCACAAGAGAAAGCAAAACTTGAAGCCTGGGAACGATATTGGGCTAAGCTCATGAAAGACAACGACCGCGTCTACATGAAGAAGGCTCATAACTGGGGAAATCAGAAAGCCTGGGACGGCCATACTCCTCAGTACCACGATATTTATCACCCCTGCATTATTCCCTGGTCAACTATTACCATTTCCGCCATGGGCATCGTGGGACTATGCGTGCAGGATTACGATTCGACCCACAACCTTGGCGACGTCAACAAGCAAACTATTGCAGAAATCTGGAAGGGCGAGGGCTGGCAGCGCATTCGTGAGCTGCATGCGACTGGTCGACGAAATGAAATCGAAATGTGCCGTGGATGCAGGTTGTACGACAAAGCGCACAGCATGGAGAAGGACAACGTAATTTTGCGAGGACTGTAAGGCCTTCGTGAACTTAGGGAGTCTCTGAAAAAGTCCGCTCTGTGAACTCTGTGCCCTCTGTGGTTGATTTAAATTGTTGAAAAACCACAGAGGACACAGAGAACACGGAGAGAAAAAATATAATATCGAGGTTTCTCAGAGGTTCCTTAGGTAGAAGTTGTCCAGGGTTGATCTCCCCATTCACCTTCCGTGATGAAAGGGCAGATCGACTGAAGGCGCCGCCGCTTGTTGAAAGAGCTTATGGAACATCCCTCAAGCGATGACCTCGCGATGATGCTGCTCATTCGGCGAGCTGAAGAAACTCTTCTACAATTATTCTCGGAAGGTCGTCTCAACGGCACGGTACACACGGGCATCGGCCAAGAGTCATGTGCCGTCGGAGTCCTCTCTGCTCTTGAACTTTCCCGCGATATTGTCGTTTCAAATCACCGCTGCCATGGGCATTTTCTCGCTTACGGTGGCCCTCTTACAGGTCTCTTTGCTGAGATTATGGGAAGAGTATCAGGAATTTGCCATGGCGTTGGGGGAAGCCAGCATCTTCATTTCCGCAACTTTTATTCAAACGGAATCCTTGGCGGAACGATTGGCATGGCGACCGGCATGGCCTTCGCTGAGAAACAAAAGGACACGGGCGCACTCACCTGCGTCTTTATGGGTGATGGTGCCCTCGGAGAGGGACTCGTCTACGAGTCCTTCAATATGGCAGCGCTTTGGAAATTGCCAATACTTTACGTGATTGAAGCAAATGGCATCGCGCAAAGTACGCATACGCTGCGGACGACAGCAGGCAACATCGCGGATCGCCCCCACGCGTTCGGGATTCCCACGCAAGAACTTCCTCCCTCACCCCCGAAGACTATCGCAAACACCGCGCGAGCACTCGCCACTGAAGCGCGAAAGGGAGTTGGTCCGCAGTGCCTTATCCTACAAACCTACCGATTAGGCCCTCACAGTAAGGGGGATGACGACCGCAGTAAGGAAGCACTTCTGCAGGCCCGGGAACAGGATATCCTGACGCGCCTGCTCAAGGAGCTTTTGCCTGAACAAGTGGATGCACTTGAGACACAAGTCGCAAGTCTCATTACGACGGCCCTACTCGAAGCTGAAAAGGGAGAGATGCTCAGCGAGAGCGCTATGCGGGGGCTCTTCCATGGCGCCTAGCAAAGTCACCTTTCTTTCATCTTTAAATGCAGCCTTGCATGCCCTGTGCGCAGCCGACCCGTCCGTATACCTTCTAGGAGAGGACATTACCGACCCCTATGGCGGGGCATTTAAGGTAACGAAAGGCCTTTCATCGGCGTATCCTGAGCGCGTCTTCTCAACCCCAATCAGCGAGGCCGGAATTGTGGCTCTTTCGGGAGGCATGGCCCTTAGGGGCCTGCGCCCAATTGTAGAAATTATGTTCGGCGATTTTATTGCCCTATGCGCCGATCAGATTCTAAATCACCTCAGCAAGTATCCTTTCATGTATGGGCAGCCAATCAAGGTACCTGTCGTCATCAGAACTCCCGTGGGAGGTGGCCGCGGCTACGGTCCCACCCATAGCCAGTCTCTTGAGAAACTTTTTTTGGGGGTTCCAGGCCTTAAGGTAATTGCGCCCTCCGTCTTTCATGTCCCTGGCCAATGCCTTATCGCAAGCACAAAACTCAATACCCCCGTACTCTTCCTTGAGCATAAACTTTCCTATCCCGAGGAGCTTTTCACTACGGAGAGCGCTCCAGAGCTTACCTTTGAGCGTGGGGAGGAAGAAGCCTTCCCCACTGCTCGGCTTAGAAATTTTTCCTCTGGCAGCGCTGAAGTTTCCTTCGTGTGCTACGGCGGGAGTGCCCTGCTCCTTAGGAAAGTTCTTACCCGCCTGGCTCAGGAAGAGATCTCTGCCCAAGCTTTTGTGCCTTCGCTCCTTAACTCGAAGAATCCCTCTTTTATCCAGGAATGCGCAGCTACTACGACCCGCGGCTGCATACTCGTTGAAGAGGGCACAGAAGGGTTTAACTGGAGCTCAGAAATTGCCAGCCGCATCCAAGGAAGCAGCACGCAAAAGCCCATAGCTATCACTCGCATCTGCCCCACCATGCCGATTCTACCAACTTGTAAGAGCGCAGAGAGTGCCATCTTGCCCTCTGCCGAGAAGCTCGTGCATGCTGCCTTCAAATTAATTTCCTAAGCGGTGCGCGGCATGAAGCAAATACCTGTTCCGCAGATTAATGCGAATGAAACTTCAGCCAAGCTTGCGCGAATTCGCGCAGCCGGACCTGTGGAAGCAGGGGAAATCGTCGCCGAACTTGAGAGCTCAAAGTCTCTCGTTGATGTTCACACCGATACGAAGGGCTTCTTTCAGCCAGTCGCTCTTGTGGGCCAAATGGTCGAGGTAGGCTCCCTACTTGGAGTAGTGAGCCAAGAACCGCTTTCCCAGGATGAGCTCCTCAAGCTATGCGCGCCTCCCACTCCTTCGGTAACGGGCGCCAATGAATCCCTGCGCTGGACAAAAAAGGCTGAGCTGCTCGCCCAAGCCAATGGGATAGATATTGCATCTCTGGTTACGGAGTCAGGTACCGTTAAAGAAGCCGACGTTCAGAAGGCCCTCAAGTTAAAGGCTTCGAAAACAACCGACATGCCACTGCGCTATGCGGGAAGCACGAATCCCGATGCCAAGCGGCTGCTTATCCTGGGCTCCGGCATGGCAGCGATGCAGGTGCTTGATGCCGTGAGCCGCATTCCCACCCTTGTGCCTTGCGGGATTCTTGATGACGACCCCAAGAAGTTGGGAAGTAGCGTCTTTGGAGTGAAGGTCTTGGGCCCACTTTCTCTTGCCGACGAGCTCTGGAGCAGTGCTCAGTTCGATGTTGCCGTATGCTTGCTCACGAATAACCGTGAACTTCGCCGCAGCCTATTCTCCAGGCTTCAAGACAAGAAGATTCCTTTTGCAAATGTGATTGACCCTTCGGTGCTCATACAATCTCAAGTTAACTTCGGGCAGGGAAATGTAATCCTGGGTCAGAGTTTTCTTGGGCTTTGCTCCGAGGTAGGGAACAACAATTTCATGAGCGGTGGAACACACCTCGAGCATCACAATAAAATTGGAAGTCACAACACCTTTGGTCCGGGCGTCTTCACTTCTGCGGCAGTTCACATAGGAGATAACGTAAAATTTGGCACAGGGATTTTCATCGAGCCGCACGTTGAGATAGGCAATGAATGCGTGGTGGCATCGGGAAGCATTCTCACAAAGTCAGTGCCGCCTCACAGCATTGTTAAGATGAAATCTGTAACCACTGTGGTGAGCAAATAAGCCGGCGATGGGCACCAAGGAGGACTCTTTAAGAGACCTCTTAGTACTATCCCCGCTTCTTCACCAGCAACGTGAGTTCCATACTTACTCGCGTCCTTTGACCTTGGTGAGGTACGCCGCCGTGTAGAAGATTCTCGTGGAACACGAGGCAATCTCCGGGCCGGCTATTAAAAATACGAATATCTATTTTGCTTTCATCTTCTAGAATCTGAGGTTTCATCACGCCGTGGCGATGCTCAGCGCGGTATTCCCACTCCCTAAGATGCGAACCCGGAACATACTTGAGGCCACTTACCCCCGTTTCGACATGGATTGCGGACCAAACTTTCACGGTCTCGGTCCCCGCGGGCCACGTTACGTTTGAAACTCGGTGGAACCAAATGTCGGCGTGAAGGGGTCCGACATCTTCAGGGTGATGCGGCCTCACCAGCCTCCATATCAGCTCTTCATGCCCAACATTCTCTTCATCAGAAATAGCAAAGGGGCCGAATTCTTCGGTCAATCTCTTGAATACTGAGAACTCGCGAATTTCATTCTTGGCACTTTCAGGCAAAATGCGCTCAACCTTGGGCCACGTCTTTACGTGATCCAAAAGATGAGCCTTTTCATGATACCTATCGAGCCCAAGGGCTGCGAATTCATCGACGTGTTGGGGAGCACAAACCGAAATGCGCCGAAGATACTGGGCCGTAATAAGCTCTCGCACGCGGGCAAGCTCCTCGGGTGTAAAACTCAGCATGAGCGAGCAGCCCATGTCCCCAAATACGGCTTCCCGGACCGATTCATGTTTCATTTCTGCTGGAATTGCCATAGATGCTCCGAAACAAACATAAGCTGCAGGCGTATCTCCCACTATCACGAGAACTATTATTCTGAAAACTATGGAATCTCTGAGAAAGCCCCCCTTCGTACTCTTCGTGTCCTTCGCGCCAAACCCAAATATTTCGGGTTCGCCTTACATTCGGAGATAACGCGAGGGACACGAAGGGGAAAAAGAGGTTCTTCAGAGGTTCCCTAACTTTCGGTAGTAGGTTCAAGGTACCACATTGCTAGGCCTCCCAGGCGGCACAGACAGCCCCAGATTCCCCTCTTCTCCGGGCGAGATTTATCCCACCTGGGCTAGTGTACCTTGGATACGCCGCATCCTGTCTATATTTTTTTGTACTCGAAATAACTGATGAATGGTAAACATGAGTAAATAACTCGGCGCCTCAGTCGTAGCAGGAGGTCCCTGAAGGCACGGGGATTGGCGCCAGTTTTATAGTTAGATTCAAGTTTAGTTAGAGAACGGAGTTCAGTATGGGCGAGAAGAATCTTAGGCATCATGAAATACTTCTTCCTGTTCAGCCTGCCATACTGAGAAACAACGATGCCTCAAGGCCGGAGTTCTATCCTGAGTTGTTGAACTTTCTTCTCTTGAATAGCCATATAAAATTTCCGGAGGAGCGCTTTAAACTCACGCTCCCGGAAGGAATCACGCACGCGGACTTCGGTTCAAACCTTGTGACGCTTCAATTCCTTGAATTCCTCGCGCGACTGCTGCAGCCCAAGCGCGTTCTTGAGATTGGCGCATTTGTTGGTGTCTCAAGCATGATTCTCGCTTCCGCACTGACCGGAACGGGCAAGTTGGTCACACTCGAGAAATTCTCGAAGTTTGCGGATGCGGCCCGAACCAATTTCCGCGACAATAAATTGGACTCTCGGATTGAGCTTCTTGAAGGGGACGCCGCAGCACTCACCGGAGAAATCGAGAAGCGTGGCCCCTACGATTTCATTTTCCTTGATGGCGATAAGGGGAACTACGAGTTTTACTACAAGACCTTCTTTCCTCAGCTCTCAGTCGGAGGACTGTTCATCGTGGATGACGTGCTCTTTCATGGGGACACCCTCAACGCCACACCTGAAACAGAGAAGGGAGCGGGAGTAAAGAATTTTCTTGCTCTTGCTCGGGAGCAGCCTGGAATCTTTTCGGTCATTCTCCCCTACGGCAACGGAATTATGCTCATTCGAAAAGAGAAGTAGAGCTTGTGCTACTGCACCGAGCTCGTGAGGGTATCGGAAAGGAGTCCCCTATCCCAGCAACTCCCTGATAGAAGCGAATGAGCCTGCGTGCCTGGCGGTCGATACCATACCTCTCCCGCCCACGTTCAGCGTGTTGAGCCAAAAGCTCGAGACGGCCGGGCTGCAGCATCACATTCAGCGCTTCAGATATGTTATCGAGAAATGAGACCTCCGCTGCCCCAGTACGATTCATTAAGAAATGGACGAGGCGTCCGGCACCCACGAGCGAAGGAATACCCGCATCAAGGTAGTCAAAAATTTTGTTCGCGGTGTAAATGTTAAAATAGGCTGGGATATAGGTCTTATCGCCTTCGCGTAAACTTCCCTGAGAGATTGAGAAGATCCCAAGATGGTACTGACTCATTTCTCGCATAAGCTCGGTGGGGGTGAGCGGAGCGTGGAGGTGGAAAAGAGGATTCTGTCTCGCCAACTCTGCATACTCTGGATGCGCTTCTTCTGCTGTTTGACCAAAAGGCAAGAAGGGATACATATGATAATGTATCCCATGATTCGTAATGTCCTCGATACATACGCGAGAGTTGGGGCCCGCCTTGTGTCGAGCGGCATGGAAATAGACAGATCCAAGGCCTCCCGCGTACACGGCATGGATACCATCAGAGCGCTTTGGCAATCGAGAGCAGAGATGCTCAGTTAAATTCCAGCAATAGTCAGGGAAGAACAAGACCTGTCTTGGAATTTTGTAGCCCAGCGTGCGCTTCGCATAGCGAACTTGTAAGCTTCGAGAGGTCACCGCATCTGCAGACTCAAAGCAGAATTTTTCTTGTGTAATCTGTTTCGCATACTCTATGCGGAGATTATCTTGGAGAAATCCTCCCATCACATCATACGATTCGAAAACAATCTTACCCGGCCGACACTGCATAAACAGTTCTGCCACCTCGAAATTCCAGCTAGAGAAGACGTGATAAACTGCGGGAGATACCATGCAGGCAAAGAGGAGACACTCCTCCCGGTCCTTAAACTGAAGGATCTTCGAGAAAAATCGGCGCTGGTCTTCGGGAACTTGCCCTTGATGAAGGAGAACAACCGACCAGCCATTTCTCTGCAAACCGGAAGCAATCTTAAAGTGCCGCGCGGAGGGCACATCTATTACAAAAACTACTAAACGCTCATCACGTGGGCGGGCGCGCGCAAGCGCGCAAAATTCTTTCAGACGATCGAGGGCGCGAACTCTGACCAGAAGCTGCGTGAGCAACTCGCAGCGCGTTGCCGCTTCGCTTAAGGCGTCCTTAATTGCATCGGGAGCCATCTCCCATTCCTTGGGGCTAATTTTGATCTCCATCCCTAACCTCGAAAACTCTTGGCCCCGCCCTCTGCCGAAGTAATCCCTTCGCAACTTCGCTTACTTGGGTATGATGCACTCGGGCCGCGAGATGGTCCCTTCGAGCTGGAACTTCCCCTGCCCCTGTTCCTGCGGTCTCATGGAATGGGCGGCCTGTGGCTGAGGTTAAGGCGACCAAAGGCGACTATGGGGTACGGGCGTGAGTGCCTATCTACCTGTAAACACTCACGACTTTGGCACTTTTTCTCGCAATCTTTGATGAACCATTAGAATTGGCAAATTCATCGAATTTACTGGGGACTACGACCTTTGAGACTCTGAGGAAGTAGGTTCATCAGGAAGGCATATGAGTTATCCGCAGCGAGTGAAGGTAGTAATGGTGGTGTGGGGTACGCGCTTCACCCGCTTTTTCCTTGACTACGCACTCCCTTCCCAACTCTCTGAGGGCAACCTTCCCGCTCTCGCGCGTGGAACCAATTGCTCGTATCACTTGTACACCAGGTCGGCTGACCTTGCGCTCATAGAAAGTTCAGACGCGTTCACTCGGTTACGCTCCTTGATGCCTATCGAGATAGTACCGACCGAGCGCTTCCTTACCGATGAATTCTTAAACACGAAATCACATCAGGCGATGAATGCCTGTCACGCGCATTTTACTTCTACCCAATTTGAGCAAGGGGTCGCCTATATTTTCATGGCTCCTGACGCGATCTGGGCTGATGGCAGTCTTCAACACATTGTTGACGTACTTCCCGATTATGATCTTCTTTTCGGCGCCGCTCCTCGCATCGATTCGACCTATTTTCCGCAGAATCTTGACTCACGTTTTCCGCTCATCGCCGGCGTGCGCACGATACCTCCGCGCGGTCTTGTGAGCGTCGCAGTGCCGCAGCTTCACCCCGAGCCAAGAAGTCTTCTATGGGAGCGCGAGGAGACGAACCCCCATTGTGTATTCCTGCTTTCTGAAGTTCCAGAGAACGGAATCGTCGGAAGAGTTTTTCACGCCGCCCCCTACGTGGTGAAGCCGCTTCGAAGCGGCGGCCCCAGCGGGACCTACGATTATGAGTACGCCTTTGGCGCAAACCCACGAGGCCGCGTCTACTATTTTCAAGACTCTGATGACTTCTGCGTGTTCGAGGTCTCGTCTCCCACGTACGGTTGCATCAGTGTTGAACCACGAGGAAAAACTACTTCTGATTATCTACGCTTCGCTCGTGCAGCGACCAATGCCACACATCACAAACTGTTCACCTACCAGAATCGTTGGCATGCGAAAGAAATGGATGGTGAATGGTACCGAAAGGAATTAGCTCTCGACCGGGTCGCGGACGAAGTCCTTACGGCCATAGAAACGAGCCAGCGCGAAAGTCCTAGTTCTCCAGCCAGCGCTCCGCGCATCGTGGTCGTGGTTGACTCGAAAGGCAGCGCTGAGGAGGGAATTAACTGTTTCAGGCATCTTCTCTCGCAGGAGATCCTTCCTACCACAATCCTATGGCGGCGCTCACTACCACTGGATCCAAGATTTCTTGCCCATATTGAATCTTACGTACAGTCAGGCTTTATCAAGATCTGCGAAAGTTCCGATTCACTTCTCACCTTGGCGCTCAAGGAGCAGGAATCTTGTCCCTACCAATTCCTTTGCATAATTGACGACGCCACCTTGCTGCATCAAGATTTCTTCTCGGTGGGAACAACCGAAGTAGGTGCATTAACGCGTCCCCCGCTTTTCGTAAGTGGTTTCACTTCTCAGGCGCGCATGCCTCTTCAAGAGTGGACCGCGGACAACGACCTTCCTTTGCAGAAACCAGAGAGAGCAGTATGGCTTCCCGCAGACATTGCGAAAGAACTTCTCAAGGTAGGCTTAGCGGAGTTCTTCATTGAACCAAGTACCTGCCTTTTGCGGTCCGATGCGATACCCATGATTGCTTCACTTGGTGAACTCAACGACGCCGAGGCACAAGTAGTACTGCCCCTCGCTCTTGCACTCTCACAGGGACTGGTCTTTAACAGAAGGTGCCTTGCAGGAAGACTCTCCGCTTCCGTGGCATCCACCTGCGCTCGCACCAAGGCGCTGGGGCTCGCACCTTGGAGAATTGCCCATTTTCTCTCGCAATCTTCTATTCTTGCAGCCATGCCCTCCCATGAGTTTGTGCGCATCAGGCCTGAGATAAATCAAGATCTTTCTCCCCAATTTGCGAGTTTCCTCATGGAATCTCTCCCCTATGTCATGCAGAAGCAGACACCCGCTCTCAATAATGATGAAATTTTTGTCAGATTCGCCGAAAGCTTCCAAGATCCTGAACCTACCTCTTTGCTCTTTTTTTCGGCCGAGCTCATTCATCGCAACTACCAAACGGCATGGGCCTACCTAGGAATGGCGCAAGCCTCCCTACGACTTGGGCAAATTCCCCTTGTTCGAAAGAATATAGCGGCTGCGGAACAACACAGCGCGGGAAATCCTGACGTACTCAATGGCGCAGCCATGATCCTTTTAAAGTCAGGAGAAGTGGAGCCTGGTCTTAGGCGATTTCACGAACTGATTGAAAAGTTCCCAAATCATTCCGGAATTAGGACCAATATCACGGGAGTCCTTTCTTCTTTTGACTGGGGAGCGGTACAGGAAATACCGGCCTGGTTAAGCGATCTTCGCTCACGCGCTTTCCAATCCTAGGAAGCTCTGAAAAAGTCTACTCTGTGAGATAGGAAGTTGAGGGCGCCGCTCAATGGGGTCATGTTTTTATCACTGCGTCTACCGCAAGCGTCATTTCTAAGCTGACCCGGCACCTCTCTCCCGTGCTTGGAATTCCCCCATGTACCAGGTGATAGTTAAACATCACCGCCTCGCCCGGTGCACTGGGGAGGTTGACGATCTCATACTTGCTTTCATCGATGCTGATGACAGGTCGCTTGCGACCTCCGCTCTCCGCTATGCCGTAAGGGAATTCCATGCGGTGGGAATCAGGAATTACCCTTAGTCCTCCCTTTCCCGTTTCGTTAAATATCGGCACCCACACCTAAACTAGTTCCTTACCTGCAGGCGTATTTTGTCCATACACATCGTAGAACCATACGTCCGCGTGAAGTGGCCCCACATCTGATGCCGCGCATGGTCGCACAAGCCTCCAATTAAACTCTTCATGCCCGAGATTCTCCACGTCGGTAATGTAATAATCCCCAAACCATTCCTTGAATTTCTGAAAGATGGAGCAGTTTTGGATAAAACGGGCGGACCTTTTTGCATTGAGCAGCCGCTGCTCTTTAGGCCACAGCGCACTATGGTCAATGAGGTGCGAAAGCTCATGATAGTTTTCAATGCCGAGGGACTCAAATTCTGACACCAATTCTGGGTGCACTGCAGCGATGCGCTCTAGCCAACTCTCTGTTATGAGCGAACGAACGGTGGCGAGTTCTTCTGGGAGCAGAATCGCCCGAAGAGAATAACCAGGAGATTGAAACACCTCCGTTACGATTGCATCTTCTTTCATATACTCTCCTCAACGAGGCGCTCGGTCGCACTATTTGCCCTTATAGTGTAGTCAAAATTACAGTCTCTAAGAGCGAGCGCAACTCCTGTTGGGAGGGTGCGTGGCAGCTCTCAGAGGTCATCAGTACCGTCGGCTCGATGCTCTTAACCGCGCTAAGATGAGGCTAAATTTCAACACTATCTGCTCAACTCTTGAAGGGCCTTGAGACGGAGCAAGTCATTCCGGTAACCATCGCATCATCAAAATTGGGCCGAGGCTGCACGGCTTCAACAAGACTCCGAACCCTCGCGCTATCTACAGGTTGGGCAAGGCAAAATATTACGGCTTTAAATAAATCTGCCCAACGCGGATCCGAGTAATGCGCGCTTGGGTGAAGGGATGAATTGAGAAGATCCGAAACAAGTCTGTCCGCAAGTTGAACCATTTTACAACCAAAGCGTGAGGTCTCTCGCACCGCTTCTTGGTAGGCCTCCCCGAAGCTGCTCTGCATGAGGTGGGCGGTTACGTTGTGGGGCAGCGATTCTCCGCAGAATGATTCTATGAGCTGAACTACATACCCCATGGGCATCTTAGAGAATGAAAGATCTCCTTCTCCCTCGAAATGTCCCATTACCATTTTTGGGGCGCCGCTCAGCAATGAGTCCAGTTCGGCATTCCACTCCTGCCGAAACTCATCGGGGTCTCCGGCTCGGTAGTATCGATTCCACCCCGGAGCATTTTTAAGAAGACCCTTCACCTCAGAGGCCCTCACCGCTTCAAGTATCGCTTCGTCGCTCGCCTCAATATTCATGAAGGAGAGAACCGATCGAACCCCTACCAGCGGATTTTTCTTACAGAAATCAAATGAAATAGACATGCCGCGATTGCCATTAAACCCAGCAATCCAGAGGCTATAATAGAGGGCCCATGCATCAACATAACTAAGCCCGAGCCAAGAGAGGCGCTGGGTCAAAAACTCATATACCGTGCGACCTTCCACTTCATTGGGATGACGTCGAAAGGTTGAGTACAAAGTACCTGCAAGATGGCGGTACCAAAGAATGGTATCTATCGATAGATAGTGGCCCGCTGGGGCACAGTGTGAAAAATTTACCGCTACCCCCTTCTCTAGAATGCGACCCTGTTTCTGCGCTAACTTCTCGATGCCAGGCAGCCCCGTTTGATAATTGTCGCGAAAATGGAAACTTCCCTCCTTGGGCCTGCCAGAAGAAGGGTCAACCCAGGGACCGTGGCCCGCATAGAAGCAATAGACACCTCACTCAAGGAGAATATTGTAAATCCAGTTCTGTCCACTCGGAAGAATACAAGAGATCACTTGAATGTGACGCAGAGGCTCACGAGTAGGACTGAGTGCCTTCGCCCTCCCACCAAGCCATCGTGCCCCAACTAAGTCCATGCGTAGTTCCGATTTTGAACATTCCTAATAAAAGTTGCTACGCAAGCTTTCGCGCTGCCCAAATTCGAGTGGTGTAAGGAATGCGAAGTGATTTCTGTGGCAGACCTTTGAGTAACGTCTCAATTTTCTCAACCACGGCCTTAAACTTTGGCCCCGCCTGACGCTGCAAAGTAGCATGTGAACGCCACGCCTCCACGCAGGCGTCAACGGATTGTTCGTGAACTACCGTCCCTTCGATATAAATGGGCTCCGAAAAGAGCTTTGAAGACCTGATAATTTCGGTCTGGTCTTCTCTTCGAGACCCGTAGACGTAGCCTGCAACTTCCTGCGAAATAGCGCCTTCAATTGCTTGTTGAATGGGGTCGTTAAGGTCGCGGTGATTCCACATGCAGGCAAACCAACCATGCGAGACTAAAAGTCGTGCAGTCTCTGCAAGCGCCGCGGCGCGGTCTGTTACATTGAAGGAAGATCCAAAGGTTACCAGTTCATAGTGCGCAGCCGGACGGCCGGTATGTTCCCCAGTTCCTTCGGACCAGGAAACATTCGTGAACGATTTGGTAACCATGATACCATTATTCCGCATGGCATCATTTGGTTCCACGGCATCCACGCGAAATCCCTTCGCCGCGAGCATTTTAGTAAGATGCCCGGTGCCCGCACCGACGTCACACACGTTTCCGCCTTTGGAGACGGCAGCGAGTGCGAGGAGCTTATCGATTCCCTCGCTCGAGTAATCGGGGCGCTGTAAATAGGCGTTCGCGAGTTCAGTATAGTCCCACTCTGTCTTCACACTTAGCCTTCGATAAGAGTTCCTACCACTATCACGCAGAATATGTTCTGCAGAATTATATTCCTGCTTAGTCCTGTTCTGACAGCTCTTAATCTACCTGCAGAACCTGCTTATGAGCACAGTCAATATCAAGGACTCTCGCACGTTTCCAGGCTTCGAAATAGGACTCTCCGCAGCCTATTACTGCGGGAATTTTAAGCTCTGCGCAGCGAATCGCCATATGCGAATTGGAGCCACCATACATCGTTACAAGACCTGCAATGCCGCGCGAGAAGATCCAATCATAGCCAGGGTCGGCGCTTTGGATAAACGCAATTTTCCCCGTGAGGTCAACTCCCGGGAACTCCTCCTCTGTCACGAGAATCGCCGTGACTCTGCCTAGGGTCACGTAGTTGGGCTCAACCGCACTAAGATGGAAGTCATACACCTCATTCTCATGAGTGATAAGCTGCGGCAGTCGAACCAGATTGGTAATCGCGTACAGCTCCTTATTCTTCTCGATATCTGATTGGAGAATTTGTGGAAGGTCGAGGTGCGACACACCCGCATAGAGATCGAGGATTGCACGAATATTGAGGTGCGCGAGCTCTGAGTTATCTACCCCAAAGCGTGCTCCTAGCCCCTCCACAAGACGTAAGATTTCGCTGATATTTTTGGTGAACACGAACATGCTGTACTCACGTCCTTCGATGGCCTTCGCAATAAAGGAGAGAAGCGTCTCAGCAGTTGCGTCAATACCATTTGCTTTGAGAGACCGGTCTATTTGAGCGCGCTGCTCTGCGGAGAATGAGAATGCCTCTTCATTTGCAAAGTGAGATCCTGCGCCAACGCCTTGGGCCTTTCCAAAGTAGCGCTCAAAGGCTTCGTCATAAGCGGGGATAGTAAATCGTAGGTCCCTGGCCGAAGATGACCGTAACGTCCAAGAAACTCCTCTTGTTTGAGACGCCCTTCATGAAGGGATCGCGTGTCTGTGGAAAGTCTCTTCGCGACGGTGTTGAGGGATGCCATAAAACCTTGAAAATCAGCAGCGGACAGAATCCCCACTTCAACAAAGGAGCGAAGAAACTGCACCGCGATGAATCCCGCGCGCGCGAGTCCCGCAAATGGCAAGGTTCCATATCGTTTACAGTCTTCAACTAGCCAGTAGATTTTATCGATGGGAGGAAGAGAACTTGAAAGGATAGTAGCAAGTCGCCGCTCAAGCTCATTAATTCTCGATAGGTCTGAAGGAAGCTTCTGAGAATGCTCCCCCACGATATGATTCGTAAGATCGAGCAGCGCAAATTTAATTCTATCTAACTCAAGGTCATTAAATCCGGCGGCCTTAAGCGCCGTAAGACGCTGCGGAAGGTCCAAGTAGTAGCAAGAGAAAACGACGTTGAATTCAACTTTGTCATGGTCCGTGGGTGATTCGAGCAACTTATCGGTATAGTAGTTGATGAGCTTTGAGCTAAGTTCTTCAGAGAGCGTAGCAGGAACGAAAGAATTGAGACTTGCTCTCACGTCGACATAGGGCAGCCCCATAAAGGAGACCACGAGAGGGAAGCTTCTTAAATCGCGGTAGCCATAGTTATGGCGCTGGTATGCCCAAATGCAGTCAGTGACGAGCTCCTTATAGAGCGAGAGAGAAAGTGCCCGCGGTCTAATCCCGATAATTTCCGCAGGATTCCAGTCTGTCATGACACTATAAATCGCCTTGTCTCCATGGAGACCGGGATGCGGCGCATTAAATTTTTGGATCTTGCGATGAATTTTCAGAAGATACGAGTCGAAGGTCTCACGAGGAGTCCTGATTTGAACCTTCGCTTGGGTGAGCGGGCGCACCTGCAGCAGATGTACATCCCCGGCACTATCAACGGCAAATTCAATATCGAGAGCATGGGTTCCGGTGACCCGTTCTAGTTCCTGGCACGTTCCCACAACCTTTTCTAGGTTTGAAGAGAGTGGTGAGAAGGGGGAATTTCTGTAACGAACGTACGTGCGCAGTTCTTTTCCCTTTCCGCTGGTAACTGAGTCAGTAGAACCCGTACAGTCGTCATAGTTGATGACAAAGTAGGGAGCCCTCGTATCGAGGTCTTGGGAGAAGATGACCCCACTAAGAGTCACGTTTTTTACGAGCGACTGAGCAAAAAACTGATTCTCAGGTGAATCTGATTTGTAGGAAGCGATTACTTTCTCGATTGCCTGCTCAAGTGCCTTTTCCTCTTGAGGCATCACTCCCGCTACCGAGGCAAATTCTCCCGCGTGAGATGAGTCTCGGCTGTCTTCTCCCAGAACCGAGCTCCTTACAATTATTGCTTCTTGAAACACTGCTTTGATTCGCGCCGCTACGGCACGCGGGTTTTCCCTCCATTGGCCCACAGTAAAGGTCTCAAGAGTGGGAATAGTTGCCGAAAGTAATTTACCCGACAAAACACGCAGGGTTTCCGCTTTCGAAGTGAAGGCCATGGGGGTCATAGAGTCTCTTGCCGCAAGAATCGACCCTATTTAGATGCGGTAAAGGAGTGCCTCGGTGCATGAACACGGGGGGTAAACCGAAAGACCAAAAGCGACACAACCTACTGTAATTGCGATGGAAAATGCTTCTGCAAAGCCTGAGCAATGCCGCTCGCGTTACTCGCCACAACCTCGCCCTTACCAGGCTCACCCGAAAGGACAAGGTGGGGATTCTTGGGCTCATGCAGCGAAAGAGTTACGCCTACAACATCCTTTCCTTTGCCATAGTGACCCTTCGGGTCACGCAAACGCGCAGTCTCAAGACTTACCTTCAGAAATACTTCAAAGTAATTCTTAATATGGGCACGGTTCCATTCCCAAATTTCTGGGTACAGAGACATCGTGGAGCACACCACCACTAAGCCTTGGTCGTGAAGAAATCGACAAAACCGAGAGAGGCGAAACGCGTTTTGAATACGCTCTGGCTCACTGTGACCTAAGTTGTCCCCCACTATCTCGCGAACTTCATCGCCATCGAGATGGACCACCGGGTGTCCGAGCGCACGCAGTTCGGCGACAAGGGCCCGCGCGGTAACTGTTTTACCAGCCCCAGAGATCCCTGTTATCCAGACTACCAACCCAGCTAGGAGTGTGTCCCGTTGAAACATAAATCCTCATTTTGGACACAATCCGTAGGTAGGCTGTTCCATTGCCACCACCACATGTAATGCCGGAAATTTTCTGCGGAACAGACTCCTAGTGAAGACGTGGCCATAAGCGCTATGATACAGAGCGCGCGAGGCATGAGCAATCGTATTGAAGACCAACGCGCGCCTCTCTCAAGAGCCAAGGAGATATGTGAAAGGAATTATCCTCGCCGCCGGCATGGGAACTAGAATGGGGAAGTATACGAAGGATCTCCCCAAATGCATGCTTTCTTTTAATGGAAAGTCCCTGGTTGAATGGCAGATGGCAGCCTTAAGAAAATGCGGTGTGAACGATATCGTCATTGTTCGCGGTTACCAGCCGCATACCATCAGCTTTGCGGATGTCGAGTATCGAGATAATCCGAGCTTTGCGAGCACCAACATGGTGGCCTCCCTCGCGGCGGCGAGGGACGCGCTCCTCAATGATAAGGATGGATGTGTTGTTTGTTACGGCGACATTATTTATGAGCCCCGGCTCATCGAGGCCATGCTTCAGGTGAAAGATTCCGTCGGCGTACTTGTTGACGAGGAGTGGCAGGCGCTTTGGCAAGCTCGCTCCTCGAATTGGCGGGAGGATGTTGAAAGCCTTGCCTTTAGCACTACAGGGAAGGTTGTTGAAATTGGATCTCCCCATGTGGCCCCTGAAAAGTGCATGGCGCGCTACGTGGGAATACTCTCTTTCTCCGCTCAGGGGATAAAGGAGTTCTTTAAGATTTACGACGAGCTCTCACTCGCGCATCAGGGCTCCGCCCAAAGGTGGAGACACTCACGCTCCTTTTCGCAGGCCTACATGACGTGCATGCTCCAGGAAATGATCGATCGCAAGGTTGCGGTGCAGGCGGTCCCCGTAAAGCATGGCTGGCTTGAGTTTGATACGGCTGAAGATTACGAGGTCTACCTCGCGCTTCTCGAAAATCGCAAACTAGAGCAGTTCTTCCGATTTTAATCGCGTGACTCGGGTCGCTCGAGAAGTTTGAGCATATCGAGAGCGGTAATAACTCCGAAAAGCTGCGCGTTCCTCGCCACAAGCACACGGTGAATACCGTGGGATCGCATTGCGGAAGCAATCTCCGGTATCGGCGCTTCAGGCTCAACAGTTATCACGTAGGGGTTCATCACCTCCTCAACTTTGACCGATCCAAGCTTTGCCAGGCTATCTTCAAGAACAGGAGCGCCCTCTTCGGACCAGGAAAGGGCCTGGTAAAATGACGAAGCATGGTGGGGGTCAAAAGTATCTCGAAAGGCTTTTCGTGCGAGGTCTACCTGGGAGACGACTCCCACTAAAGCCCCTGAGGATGAAACAACGGGAGCGCCACTAACCTGCGCCGTACTTAAGAGCTGCCAGGCACTCCGAAGAGAGGTCTCCGGAGCGAGGGTTTCAACACGAGAAGACATAATGTCTTGAGCAGTGAGGGTCTTGGTCATAATTCTTTCTCCTCGGAGGTGTTCTGAGTAGAGTAGCTCGGAAGCTCGAATTTTCAAGCACTCTTTCAAGACTTTCAATTTGGGCTGAGGAAGTTGAATATTTCGTTCATTCTCTTCTTGCGGGAATTCGCCAGAAGCACGTCTTAGATGCGCCCATTCTGCGGTGCCTGAACGAAGGGCGCGTATTTCTGCGAAAGCTTATCACTTAAAAGCTCAGCCAGGGAACCACTCTGACTGAGAAAGGACATGGTGCTGTTGATAAGATCACACAGCTCTGGAATATCAGGCCTCACGGCAATCGCGTCTTCATAATACTGCAGCGCCCTGCCCTGCTCAGCAAAGAGCAGCGAAAGTTTCTGCGCATGGGCCGTTGCAAGTTCAAGGGCAATATTCGAATCACAGATGAGCAAATGTGCCGGACGCCCCACGGTCGACATGGCAACGCGCTCCAGTGACTCTTCGCTAGTCTCACAAATCAGCAGCTGCTCATCAGGCAATGCAAGCTCGGTAGTGACAAAGTGGTGCGCTTGCGACTCTTTGAGTACCGCGATTTGATAGAAGCGGTTGCGCAGGTCATTTCTCGTCGTGGGCTCTGGTAAGGGCGCAAGACGCGGGTGAGCCTCCTTTCGATAGAGCGCCGAGAGCCCCACACTACAAAAGGCGCGGGTATAACGCGCACCCTCTAAACGCCGCGGGGTGGTGAAAACTGGTCCAAATAAATCAAGCTTATCGCGGGCAAACAGATCTGTGTAATCAGTGTGAGAGATATCTTTCAGCTCTACATCGCATTGCAAAGAAGAGGACAACACTCTTAGCAATGTCGGGAAGAATCCTCGCACCTCATTCGCGCTTGCATTTCGGGAATCAAAGAACATGGTCTGAAGTCTGTTAAGCCCCACGCGAAGCGGTCTGCCTGAGGTAATATCTCGAAAGCGTTTGGGCCCAAGCTCTGCGCGTACTACCTGTGCTATAGCATCGCGAAATCCGCGCATGTCGAGCTTGACGCTTAGCAGTCCATCATCGGCTTCTTTGCGCGGTCCAAGAGCAACGGGCTCTTCGTAGGGCCATGGCAAACTTAGCCCCGCTGCTCGAAAAATTTGGGCAGGGTCTTCAAGCTTAAAATTGAGGGCGAGAAGAATGAGGCTCGAACGACCCGGCACTCTTCCATAGCGCCCGATCTGCGCCAGATAGGAACGGCTTAGGCCGACTCGGCCCGCCAATTCATCCAGCCCTAACCTCTCGCGTCTTTTCCATACGCTTACCTGTTCGTTAAAAAGCTGCTGGAGTGCCTTCGAGCGCGCAAAAGAGGGTGGAGGAGTGTTTTCGCCGGCGTTATCCATTGTTCAATAATATGTATTATTTAGACTTAGGCAACTTATTATGAAACGTTGTGGCTACACTGTGCGCGCTTAACAAGTCTATGTGGCGTATATTGAGCACTTAATACGCATTATGGCGCACTAATTTGGCCCAATTGTGCAATATGTGCTAGATCTCGCCTTTGAGTAGGAAACAAAATGGGGCGATTCTTAGTGAGTCGGTAGGCATTGTGCCCACCTCTCGAAAAGGAATTAGCCATGAAGAAGTACTGTTCAAAGCCCCCTCGTTCAAAGCTCTTACCTGCCACTTGGATACTTGCTGCTAGCCTTATCGCCTGCCCTGCTTTCGCAGAATCACCTTTGGTGATGCCTGGGGAGTACCTTGTCATGCGGCCCCACTCGAGTGCCCTGCAAGCTCAGGTCTCAATCCAAGGAGCTCAGTGGCTCAAGAAAGCGGGAGACGCCAACCTTTACCGCTTCCCCACCTCGCAGTCAGCCATGAGCGCTCAAGCGACGGGTCCTGTCCCCTACTCTGCAAACACCGACCGCTGCGCTGAGATTAAAGCTCAGTCTCCTGGTGTTCTCTGTTCGCCCAATTTCATTCGTAAGGCGAGCGCTATGCCCAATGACCCGGGATTCTCCTACCTCCACGGCCTAGAGAATGGTTCAAGCTATGACATTGATGCGCCCGAGGCCTGGGACACGACCGTTGGCGGCAACGCCCCTGTAGTGGCAGTAGTCGATACGGGCATTGACTACCTCCATGAGGACCTTGCCCAGAACATGTGGCGTAACCCGGGAGAAGTAGCCGCAAACGGCCTTGATGACGACGGCAACGGGGTTATTGATGACGTGCACGGCTATAACGCCGTCGCCGACTCAGGCGACCCTATGGATGACCAGTATCATGGGACCCATTGCGCCGGAACCATTGGCGCAGTCGGCAACAATGGGATTGGAGTTACCGGTGTGAACTGGCGCGTGAAGCTCATGGGCGTCAAGTTCTTAAACTCTGAAGGTAGTGGCGGCTCAGAAGAAGAGCTCCGTTCGTACGACTATGTACTTCGTATGCGCCAACGCGGCGTTAATATAGTTGCTATTAGCGCTTCTTATGGTGGAGGCGGCGCGAATGAGATTGCCCTCGACTACATCCGCAGACTTAGAGACGCAGGAGTGCTCTTTATCGCCGCTGCCGGGAATGAATCAGAGAACAACGATAGCAACCCCTCCTATCCCGCTAACTATGCCTCAGAGAACGTAATCTCCGTGGGCGCAGTCGACCAGAATGGAAACTTGGCGGGTTTTAGTAACTACGGCCAGCAAACCGTGGACATCGCCGCGCCTGGCGTATCCATTATTTCAACGGTCCCCGGTAACCAGTACGGAGAGCTTTCTGGAACTTCGATGGCAACTCCGCATGTTTCGGGAGTTGTCGCGCTCTTGGCTTCGGTCGGTTCAAATCGTTCGTGGCTTGATATCAAGAACGCCCTTTTGGGGGGAAGCGTCCAGCTTTCTAGCCTCTCTGGCGTGATAGCAAATGCCCGTGCGCTGAATGCCCGTATTGCAATTGATGCTCTCATCGCAAGTCAGCCGAGCCCCCAGCCAACGCCGGCACCTGAGCCTTCTCCGGAATCTTCGGATCTTGATATCCGAGTTGGTGGCGGCGCAAATGGTTTGAGAAAGTCCGTGCGCGTTGGAGAGCAAATTGGCGTCACAGTTTTCCCGCAAGAAGGTGGGCAGGCTGAGGGCATTCTCGCTCTCTTTGTAGGCAGGACTCAGTGTCCACAGCTTTTCAAGGTAGTCACTAATGAGAATGGTCTACGACTTAGCAGTCGCTTGACCGGAGTAACTCGAGCGACGCAAGTCACCTATGTTGTGGCAAATGCTGACCGGCAGATTACTGGCGCGGATGCGGTGGTGCTCAGCCCTCGGCGTGCGAGTCGTGGGAGAACGAGAGTGAATGTGGTGTGCAATTCTTTTGCCCAAACACTTCGGGTTCGCTGATCTAGTAGATGCAGACTCTAAGCAGAGGGGGGGGGCAAAGCTCCCCCTCTGCCATTTTAGGCAAAAGATCTTCCTTCGACAAAAGCCAAGCGCTCACCTATTCACGACATACGATGAAATGGTTCCTTCCAATCTCTCTCCTCATTCGCTTTGAACTTGTCGCTGATATCTTTGCAAAAGAATGGCAGCTTAAAAGCGGCGCGTGGCGGGCCGCATGCGCCTTGGGCGCATATGTGGTTGCGAACTCTTTTTGGCTCTTTGCGCTACGCAGCGGCGCGGGCTTGGCGCGAGGCGGTCTAATCTTTGCAGTTTCGTGTGCAGTTATGGCGGTCGTGGTTGGAGTGTGGATGTATAAAGAGCCTGTCTCAAACCTTCAGATGCTTGGAATTGTGCTGGGAATTTTTTCACTGGGTTTGATTTGCTGGGAGGAGCAGGCTTAGGAGTCTGTCCCGTAGAAAAATTCTACCACTACAAGTTGTGGTGGCAACGGGACAGCCCCCCTACGGATTGTGTCCAAAATGAGGATTTATGTTTCTACGGGACACACTCCTAGCCTGGTCTTCTCGCGAATCCGATAGGTATCCCGTTAGACATGGCGGTTAGCGCGGGGCGGGATGCGGCGTCCTGGGGACAGGACGCCCTACCAAGATGTCTCGCCAATGGGTAGGGCGCGCTGTCCTCAGCGCGCCGAATCAAATGTCCCGGGTTGTCCTCTGGGAGCTGTGATTCCCCAATTAGCACTAGGGCAATACACACACCACGTGCTGGGGCGAGAGATCATGCGGCACGCCGAGGACGGCGCGCCCTACCGATGGGCGCGCAGCATTGGTAGGGCGCCGCGTCCTCGCGGTGCCGAAAGATTTCGCGGCCTATTCCAATTGATTCCGATTTTCCACCACGGGGCGGGACGAAAGATCATGCGGCGCCCTGGGACAGGACGCCCTAGCAAAATGTCTCGCCAATGGGTAGGGCGCGCTGTCCTCAGCGCGCCGAATCAAATGTCCCGGGTTGTCCTCTTGCAGCTGTTATTCCCCAGTTAGCACTAGGGCAATAACACACCACGTGCTGGGGCGAGAGATCATGCGGCACGCCGAGGACGGCGCGCCCTACCGATTGGCGCGCAGCATTGGTAGGGCGCCGCGTCCTCGCGGTGCCAAAAGATCTCGCGGCCTAATCCAATTGATTCCGATTTTCCACCAACGGGGCGGGACGAAAGATCATGCGGCGCCCTGGGGACAGGACGCCCTACCAAGATGTCTCGCCCATGGGTAGGGCGCGCCGTCCCCGGCGTGCCGTGTTCGAACCAGCAGGATCCGTGATCCCTATTTCGGCTCCGACTCCTGCACATGGAAATACACCCCACGCACTCGTGAGCAGTTCACGCTAGATAATTCGAGCGCCTTGCCGAAGAGTTCTAGTGCTTGATTCCGCAGTTCAGCCTCGGCTGGAAGTGCGACAATAATGGCGCCTTGCGCCGCGGCGATTTTCAATAGCCGCTTATGTATTTCAGAATCGGAGGAGATAAAGGAGCTTAGGAGGCCTCGAATTTTCCCTGCATAATCCTCGGGCGCTTTATCGGCCTCAGAAACAACACGATCAATCGCGATATCATTGGTTCTGTCTCCGTGCACCGACAGATAATAGAAGGTGGAAAGGCTCAAATTCACTATGAGACAGGGCGGAGCCGCGCGCTCGCCATCACGCCCTGCCGCCACCGCATCAGCGACATGGCTCGTATTCTTAAAGTACCTGATAGCATGAGGTGTAATGTCCTCGCGGTTTGGACCTAGTGCCAGTTTTAGTTGATCGGCATCCGTGGTGTCGAATCCCCCCTGGCGATTTTTGAGAACATTGTGAAAGGCCCCGTACTCGGCAAGCGCGATTCCTCGTGCTTGCGGATTTCCTATACGAGACAAGTGCTCAATAAGAAGGCCTCGCTTTATACTTGCAAGCTTTAGGTACTCAACCACTTGGGGGTCAAGGGATTGGATCCAAGCTCCCACCGCCTCAAGGTGCGCATCTCGCACCACCGTGTTTGAAGGCGAGGGGCTCGTCAAACTCCAAGGAGCCTCCGGATCGGAGCCGTCATGGTAAAAGATTTTCGTATTTTGGGCTAAATTGACGGCAACTAGTTCGCCTCTGTGAAAAGAGCGAAGAGGAGTTTCAACGTTTTTTTGAGCAAGTTTCTGAAGAGGAAGCGAATTTGCCATAAGGCGCGCAAGCTGGTCGCCCTTGCCTTCCACTGGTATACCTCCCTCTGGAATTGCCGGCGGCATTACGAGCGCAGGCGGCAGTCCTTGCATCTCTGCTGGGGTAGCTCGTCCGAGTCTTGCGAGCATTCGAACAACTTGAGTGAAACCAAAAGCCATAGGCTCGTAGTGTAGGCAAGTTTAGGCGCTATTCAACTGTGATGCGCACCCTTGGGGTGAATTTCTCAGGGCAAAATGCTTCAAAGCTTGGAACCTTATGCCACGCTAAGCTTTTGCTGCTGAATCCATTCGTCAAAGTCAGGGAAAAGAAACAGCTTTACGAGCCTTTCCTCTATTCCATGCTCGACGGTTTCTTCGAAACGCTTGGGAGAGATGAGCGAACGTAGCTTCGCAAGGGCACCCTCTACTTCGCTGGTAATCTTAGCGAGCATACTAGGCTCTACATCAAGTTTCATCTGCTGAACGGCTCTGCGGCGCGCTTCTAAGTACGAGGCCTGAAGTTCCGCCAATCGGTCTCTTCCCACCGTGGACTTTAGATTGTTGGTGCCCGAGGAAGAAGTGGCCTGCGCATTCGAGGCCGAGCGTGCCTCTGGCCCCACATATAGGGCTCTTGCCGGATCGCCACGGGGAGATTCCCCGCGGAAGGCAAAGGCCGACTGCGAATGACTCGCCTTCGAAAAATGTGCCTGCGCATTCTTATCTGAGGGAAGAATAAACGCCTCGGGATGTTCAACGGCTCGATACAAAAAGCCGATGGGACTTCTGCTTACGAGTTTGCTCTTATTGCTGCAAAGTCGATCGTAGTAGGCAACGATGTCCAGGATACGCTGCAATGACGCAGCTGGGCGTCCCCGAACAAGCCTAAGGGCCTGCTGCGGAGTAATTCCCCGGGCAGCGAGAGCATCGCGTGCACTTGCTTCCAGCGTCTCTACATCAAGGGAAGCAGCCTCCTGCGGAATATTGCCGGCGATCTCTCTGCTCGGAATTTCTGATTTCCCTAAGGGGCGCTCAGCTGATCGCTGGCCACCCTGGCGAGTGCCGCGAGGAGTAAATGTACTTGCTGAGTTGGTGTCTGAATCAGCTCCATCAACATGAGCGCGGCGGGAAAACTGACCACGAAGCGGAGTTCCAAGAGCAGCGTGGTTACCAATTGCTTCAAGTTCTTCCGAGTACGCAGGAAGAATTTCCGGCTTACTCGAACGAGAGTCAACTTCGTCACGCTGTGGGCTTCGTACTTTAGAAGTAGCGCCCGACGAAGAGGCACTTTGCACCGTTATCTCTGTTCCCCTGCCCTTGCCCTGATAGTCATAGCTCGCAATGAATCCCTGCTTGATGAGTTCATCAAAGGCCGGGTCAAGCTGCTGACGCAGTGAGCTTGCATACTGATAGTTGCGAGAGATTCCAATCTTCTCATGCGCAAGCACGAACAAATTCATCGTGAGACGAGACTTGTACCAGAAGTGCTTATCGAGGAAACGATACAGGCGCTTCGAAACAGCACTTTCAAGTCCCAGATAGAACTGCAGGTCGAGCTTCTTTATAAATCCCACTTGGAACGACTTAAACATGACGTCGCTCCAAGAGAAAAACGAAGGTTTTGCTTCTATCGTTCTTCCATCATTGATCTCATAGGCATCAATGATGCCGAAATTTCTTGTACTGTGTGATTTGGATTCGTTGTCGTAAAAAGCGTTCGTGGCCTTAATACGCACGCCGCTTAAGCGATCCAAGGCGCGCTGAAGCCGGGTGTAACTTCGTCCCTCGGTGGTCCAGCGCAAAATTTTCAAGAGCTCATAGCGGCTGAAAAAAACTTTGCGATCTTTAAAGCCGCTATCTACCGTGAGTTTCATTAATCCAAGCAGCACCTCATCGTCTGACGCAGTGGGAAGTCCAAATTTATCTGCGCCTGTGATGATCCATTTACGCTCAATGGAGTCTCCATTCTTCGAGAACACACTGTCGGTAAACTCCAGTGTCTTGATGGTAGGATCCACTCGCGTAGAGAGGACGGTGAGAGGGAACTCAGCAAGATTCATCTCGTCGCGTGAAATCACGCGTCTTGAACTTGCGAGTAAGTTTCCCCCAAGGAGCGCTTCTGGAAATAACAATTGAGTCATGCTGACAACGAACCTAGCCTACTTTTAGTTAGTTAAACAATTAAGGTTTGTTTCACTAGTTTAAAGTGAGCGGGGATTATTTTCAGTGATTTTAATTGGTTAGCTCGATATATTTATGTGAATTCACGTGGATCTTTGGCTCGAAACACGATACTTACTGTTTTCGATTCCCGTGAATCCTTATCTAGATGCGCGAGAAGTTTTTTCCCGGCGCACGTGTTATTTCGGGTTCTAAGTGGATTCACGAGAAAAATAGGCCTCATTTCACGATTTTTGAGTCCTTTTTGTGTGAAGTTCTTGGTTCTGAGTGGCTCGTGTCTGGAGATAAAGAATCGTGGGCTTGGTTAAGGTAATGATGGATTTTGGGGCTGAATTTTGCCAGATTCAGCTTCATATCTCGGGATTTTTTACATGAATGCTCGATAGCGTGCAGTGATATAAGCCGCAGTGATATAAGCCGCAGTGATATAAGCGCGCAGTCACATAATTCGTGTAGATTTTTCGGCCAAGTTAGCAGTTAACCTTTTGAAATAACTGAGATTTCATGATTATTGGGGTAGTTAATCAGAAGGGCGGAGTTGGTAAAACCACAACAACAGTGAACCTTGGGGCGGCAATTGCTCAGAAGGGTAAGAAGGTTCTGCTGATTGATATTGATGCCCAGAGTAATCTCACTACTCACCTTGGCCTTGGGGCTAAGGATGAAGAATCCCCAAGCATTGAAAAGCCCCCTATTCCTGAATTCTCTATCTACGATGTGCTCAAAGGCGTAAAGACGCTTAAGGAAGTCGTCATTCATCGTTCCGATCACCTTGATGTTGTTCCCTCGAGCTTGTTACTCAGCGCTGCTGATCTTGAACTTGGCGGCGTAGTCGGCCGCGAGCTGATTCTTAAGCGCGCTCTTCAGTCAGTCGCAGGGATGTATGATGCAATTTTAATTGATTGCCCCCCTGCCCTTGGTTTGCTCTCGCTTAACGCGCTCGCCGCAGTTGAGAAAGTTGTTATCCCCGTGCAGAGCGAATATCTCGCTCTCCACGGAGTAAGGCAACTGCTTGATACCATTGATCAAGTGCGTAGCATCTACAATCCTTCGCTTGTGGTGGGAGGTGTTCTCATTTGCCTTCACGATAGCCGTAAACGCCTAGCCCGAGCCGTTGCGGATACGATCCGAGCTTATTTCGGAGATCTTGTATTCGATACTATCGTACGCTCGAATGTAGCGCTCGCGGAGGCACCTGCACACGGCCAGTCGATTTTCGAGTATTCGGCAAAGTCTTCAGGGGCCGAAGATTATCTTTCGCTCGCGGAAGAGGTTTTGTCGGACAATTAGCTGACTGAATCGGTGCCTTATATATAGATATAGATAGATTTTATTCTAGGGACTGTATCTTCCTGCAAGAAGGTGCATTTTCGGGCTGATTCCTGCTTTATTTGGAGTTTGGACTATGAGCAAACGTAAGCTCGTTCTCGCTAACAATCCCCTACTCTCAGGTCCTGCACTTGGCGAAAGGGATCGCGGTGGTATCCCCTACCGTGTCTTGCCACTTGCTTCCATTGATCGCGATCCGAATCAGCCGCGTACCATGTTCGACGAGGAGCGGCTCAATGAGCTTTCAAGTTCAATTAAGGCCTATGGAGTTCTTAGCCCAATTCTCGTGAGACCCAGCGAAACACCAGGTCGGTACACGCTTATTTCGGGTGAACGCCGCATGCGCGCCGCGCATCTTGCTGGCCTATCCTCAATTCCGACGATTGTAGACCAAAGAGAAGAAGGGCCTGAGGACAGAACGCTGGCAATTCAGCTCGTAGAGAATCTGCAGCGCGCTGATTTGAGCGCTTTAGAGCGTGCTCATGCGATTGGAGCGCTCCGAGACACCTATAAACTAAGCGTTCGAGATATTGCGGAGAAGCTTGGTATCTCAAAAAGCATGGTGCAGAGAAGTTTGGAGATTCTGGAGTTGCCAGATGATCTATTGAGCGCCCTAAGGGACGGTGCTTCTGAGTCAAAAGTCTTATTACTCGCAAAAATCTCGGATCCCGATATTCGGGCGAGCTATCTTCGAGACCTCGAATCTCTCACGCGTAGTGAGCTCGAGAAGAATATGCGGAAGGGGACTTCGCAAGAGGATCGCACGGCTTCTGTTTCTGACGTTGATCCTGAAGATAGACGCATCACCGAGGAAATCCAAAGGGCCATTGGATTGAAGGTAAGAATGATGAGAAGCGCCCCGCAGTCAGAATCAGGGCGCTTGGTAATCGATTTCTATTCTAATCAGGACCTGCAAGAGCTATTTCGCCGGCTCGTTAACCAGTAGGGCATTATATCCATTCGCGGGCGAATTTGTCCCACGGTGGGACAGTCTCCTGTGGATTACACGGGTAATGAATTAAGGTAAGTAGAGCGGCTTCCCACATGTCCCACGGTGGGACAGAGGTAGTGCTGAAATAATCCTTCGGCACCCCGGGGACGGGGCGCCCTACCATGTGTGCCCATGGCGTCACACCCTTGGCGATGCAGTCCGGTAGGGCGCCTCGTCCCGAGGTGCCGAATCAAATGCCGCAAGTCGCCAACTTATCGGGCTCGACACGGTAGGGCGCCCCGTCCCCCGGGGCGCCGAAGATAAGGCTACAAATCGCCAATCAGGTTCGCATCTGCACAGGCGAAAGATACCCATTAACGAGCGCCCCAATTGTGGTAAAGGGTGATTGCCGCGGCGCCCTGAGGACAACGCTCAAAAATAAACGCTTAACCATCGCCCCTTATGGGATTCAATCTTCCCGGAATCGAATACTTGAAGACGCTCAGCCCATGGACAGGGAAGGGGGGCTTTGGCCTCGATGCAATTAAACGTGCTGCCGAAGCCTGGGGGAATCCGCAGGATTCTGTAAAGAGCATTCACGTTACCGGAACAAACGGAAAGGGGTCGGTCTGTGCCTATCTTGCGACCATCCTCGGGTATTCAGGTAAGAAAGTAGGGCTCACGACTTCACCTCACCTTTCGAGAATGAATGAGCGTCTGATCTTCGATGGCCTTCCTATTGGAGATGATGAACTTTCGGGCTACGGGCTCGTCCTTCACGCTCTTCTTAAGAGGCATTCAATTGAGCTCAGCTTCTTTGAAGCCATTACGCTGATATTCTTTCACGCCTGCCGCGAAAGGAAGCTCGATTGGATGGTTGTTGAAGTCGGGCTGGGGGGTAGAACCGACGCGACAAACATTATAGGCCGCCCAGAGGTCTGTTGTGTGACAACAATCGACCTTGAGCATCAAGATATCCTGGGAGATTCTCTCGATAAAATAGCCCGTGAGAAGGGAGGCATAGTCAAAGCTGGATGCTCTCTTGTTATTGGGGAACGCAAAGACTCCCCGAGAAACGTGCTCTTAGAGATTGCCAAGAATCTAGGTGTGAGAGCCCAGGCTATTGAACGAGACTTCGGCTGGAGAGCAGAAGTCGGTAACGATGCCATCGAGTTTTGGAATAAGTCAGAGAGTAGGGGGAGCTTTACTCCAGGTTTAAGAGGCCGCTATCAGTTTGATAACGCTGCAGTTGCCTTCGCCGCAGCGGAACTCATGGCTATTGAACCGGCAGTTATCGCTAGAGGTATTGCGAATACGCGCTGGCCAGGACGCTTAGAAGAACTTTCGATTGATGGCAGATACTGCCTCTTGGATGCCGGGCATAATCCTGCAGGAATTCTTTCTCTCACTAACTATCTGAAAGAAAACAATATTACCTCAGTTGAACTTGGCTTTGGGGTTCTCAGAACAAAAAATTGGAAGGAAATGGTCAACGAGCTTCTTCCCTTTGTAAGCTCGTGGAATTTATTGAAGCCTGATGCCGGGCCTGCGGTTGAGCCAGAAGAGATAGCGGACTATCTATCGAGTCTTGGGATAAGTTCTCAATGCTTTGGGCAGGACTATGCAGCGTTCTTTTCCTCCATGGCCGGTAGAAAAATCTCAGCTCCACTACTCCTCACAGGATCGATTTACTTGATAGGAAAGCTTCGCGAGTATCTCGTGAAACAAGATAAGCCGATGTGGTAGGAAGCTTCCCTTTGTCTCTGTGTAATTGTCGCTTGCTATGGTTTAACAATAGCAGGTCGGTAGTCACGCAGGATGTTTGTTTAATATTATCAATTAGTTAGGTGTTTTTCTTGGAGCCCCAATCAATTGCCTCTCTAAAAAACTTGGGTGTCCACTTTGAAGAGACGCTGACCCGCGAAATTGAGGCGCTTCCCATTGATGGGACGCTTAAGGAAGCGGTGAGATATGCGCTACTCTCTGGCGGCAAGCGAATTCGCCCACTCTTTGCGCTGGCTCTCGCCTCAGACCTAAATGGCTCTCCATCTGAGCAGGTGCTGACTCTTATGGTGCCCCTGGAAATGGTGCATGCCGCCTCTTTGGTTCACGACGACCTTCCGGCCCTTGATAACGACGACGTGCGGCGCGGGAAACCATCTCTGCACCGTGCCTTTAACGAGTCTGCTGCCATTTTATGCGGTGACTATTTAATTCCAGCGGCATTTTCAATCTGTTGCTTCGCCACCAACGATCAAAATTGCACTGCGCGACTTACTCGCGCGCTCTCCCAGGCGTATGGAGCTGTCTGTTATGGCCAGCAGTTAGATCTTGCTCCCGATCTTAACGCCGAGGCACTTATTACTGTGCATCGAAATAAGACAGCCGCTCTTTTCGCCTGCGCAGCCGAATTTGCAGGCATCGTGACCAAGCAAAGTGAAGCAGTGATTCAAGCTCTCCATGCGTGCGGCGAGACGCTCGGAATGTATTTTCAATTCGTCGACGATTTTCTTGATAGAGACGACGACCGCCCCAATCTCGCGCGCGGATTGTCTTTGCAGCAAGCGCTTGATGCGCTTGACGCGGCATTCATTCGTGTTGAGCAAAGTTTTGTGGCCCTTGAGGCACTACATCAAAATTGCTCGCTTAAACTTACGCGCGAAATTGTGAATTCTGTGCGGGCGCAGTTGGCGAGTTAAGGGACGCGTAACTCATGGATGAGAAATCTTTGATCAGTAGTGTAGCAATTGTTTTAACCTTTGTTGGATACGCTCCTTATTTTGCCGATATTTTTAAAGGAAAGACCCGGCCGCACATGTTTTCATGGCTGGTGTGGGGGATCGTAACTACCATTATTTTTGCGCTCCAAGTAAGCGCAGGGGCAGGGCTTGCAGCCTATGTTACGCTGAGCGTGGCGCTCATTAGTCTCTCTATTTTTTTTATTAGTTTAAAGAATGGCACGCGAGATGTTTCTAGAATCGACGTTGTCTTTCTTGCGTTGGCACTGCTTTCGATTCCGCTCTGGCTTGTGGTAAAGCAGCCGGTGCTATCCATTATTCTTCTTTCAACAATCGATATGCTTGGGTTTCTGCCCACGGTTCGTAAGTCCTGGAACGATCCTCATTCCGAGACCCTCTCGCTTTATGTAATCACCACAGTGCGGCACGGGCTTAGTATTCTGGGCTTAGTGGAATACAATATTGTCACCATGCTGTTTCCTCTCACCTGGGTTTTTGCAAACGCGGGGTTTTCGGTGTTGCTGGTGGTTCGACGAGGGGTTGTGGGGAAGGGTGGGGGAGAGACGCGCTAATGGGTAGGGCGCGCCGTTCCGCCTCTGCCAGTAGGCGACGGCGCGACGCGCGCCCCGGCGTGCCGAATCAAATCTCCCGGATTTGTCATCTGGCGGTGGAGATTCCCCAAGCAGCAATGGGAGTTAATAAACACGCCACGTGCCGGGGTGGGAGATTGTTCGGCACCGCGAGGACGCGGCGCCCTACCAAGATGATGCGCCAATGGGTAGGGCGCGTCGTTCCGCCTCTGCCAGTAGGCGACGGCGCGACGCGCGCCCCGGCGCGCCGTGTTCGAATCAACAAGCTGGTGGCGAATGGGGTAACATTTCAGAAGAGTCGAGAGATCTTTCGGCACCGCGAGGACACGACGCCCTACCTAATCAATTGGTCTAATACGAATCATGGTCGGGCGCCGTGAAATCATCAAAATCGGACTAACTTCACGCCTTAACCGGCTTAGGGCTAAAAAGAACTTTCTCTAATTCTGCAATTTTATCTCCATGCACGCGCACACCTTCACGCACGAGAAGTTTCTTCTTCTCTTCTGCGCCATTCGCAAAGCCTCCAAGCGACCCATCGCTTCGCACCACTCGGTGACACGGGACTTTCGGGGCAAAGGGATTTTTGTTAAGCGCATTACCCACCGCACGAGCGCCTCGCGTTTTCATGGCCTTTGCAAGAAGTTGATACGTGGTGACTTTGCCTTTGGGCACCTGACAAAGAATGTCATAACAGAGCAATTCAAATCTGGTGGGCTCTCTTAAAACATTCTTTGAGCTTACATCTTTGCTCTTACGGCGAGAGGTCATGCGGTGCTCCTAGGAAAAATGATATCCGGTGAGCAAGTACCGCAACCATGCGGGAATTTCCACCCTAAACTTCATTTCCTGCCTCAGGTCACCCGCGGCTAAAGGCATTCGCCAAATCTTCAAGATTACGCTGAAATTCAATTACATCAGCACTTACAGGCGGGCTGCTTGGCGCAAGGGCAGGGTACGCAGGCATAAAAATAGCCATGCAGACTCCTAGCGAGACTCGGGCATAGAGATATGTGCTTACTATCACTCCAAGACAGAAGTTGAGTCGATACCCTGCCGGCACAAGATTTAAGTTCTGAGTCCCTTGTGCAAGCAAATAGAGACAGTAGAAAACACCAAAACTCAAGCTCAAAAGCGATCTGAGCGACTCAAAAGGGACTAGCGTCAGTAGGCCACTTAGCAGGAAAGGAGTAAGAGAAAAGAACGCCACTCCAAGCGCGAGAGAATCGTCTATTTCTCCCGAAAAGGCTCGCACCAACTTTCTGAGGATCCATGCGCTCGCAAGTACTACGCTGACCATCCATCCGCCAAGGATCAAGTAGTAACTGAGCCCATCAAAAAGAGGCATGCGCCATTGGCCATAAATTGGAACATAGACTCCGAGTGTGATGCTACGAATAAGCCCCGCACATACCGAAACCAGGGATAGGGCAGCCGCGTATTCAATGAAACGAAAGCGCTTCACTTGGGACGGATCACTAAGCCAGTTCCAGCAAAGAATGGGGTGCGTAAGCACATAGACTGCGAGCGCGAGTCCGGCCGCAACACGTGCTTTCGGCGGAATTCTGGTTCGCATGCGACTTTGCTCGCTGTGCTCTGAGGAGGACCGCTCTGAGAAGGACCGCTCTGAGAAGGACCGCTCTGAGAAGGACTCTGAGTCTTTTGTGTGGGGGGTGCTCTCTTGGCTCATGACTTCGGTAGACTCCAACGTCTCCACTATACCAACAAATAGTGGTGCTGTCCCACGGTTGAGTGGAATGAATCGCGTATATAGTTGAGAGGCCCGGCCTAAAGGCTGCGTTATACGAACTGGTCTTCCGCTCCTCCGCCGCCGACTGCAATCTTTCCCTCTGCTTCGAGGCGCCGAACGGTGTCGACGATGGATTGTTGGGCTTTTTCCACGTCCTTGAGTTTGACAGGGCCCATTGCCGACAAGTCTTCGGTGAGCATTTGAGCCGCACGTTGTGACATGTTGCGGAAAAGGAGATCGCGAAGTTCTTCGCTCGCTGTCTTGAGAGAAATAAGGAGCTGGTCGCGCGGGATTTCCTTGAGAACAGTTTGAATTCCGCGGTCGTCGATCTTCTTGACGTCCTCGAAAGTGAACATGAGGTTTCGAATATTCTCCGCCAGGTCAGGGTACATTTCCTCGATTTCAGAGAGAATGCGCTCTTCGTTCGTACGTTCGACGAAGTTAAGGATATTGGCGGCCGACTTCGGACCTACTACCTCTTCTTCCTCTGAGAGTCCGCCGCCTCGAAGCTGGGAGCGCAGCACCTCACGCACCTCATCAAGCACGTCTGACTTCACGTTGTTAAGGTGAGCAATTCGTATGAGAACGTCCGTTTGGCTCTCTTCCGGCATGCGCTGAATAATAGAAGCTGCTTGGTCCGGGTTCATCTTCGTCATCAAAAACGAGATAGTCTGGGGATGTTCGGCTGCGATGAAGGAATTAAGAATCTTCTCAGGAACGTCTTGGATAATGGTGCTAATAGGTTCCTTCTTTGAACCTGAGATATACTCAAGCAGGCCCTCGCCCGCTTGGTCACCAAAGGCGCTTGCAATAACGTCTTTTGCGAATTCACGACCATCAACGAGCATCGTTGAAGTCGCTTTAATCATTTGGTGGAATTCTTTGCAGATCTGGAACTGCGTTTCGCGGTCAACCTCGTGCACGGCCATGAAGGCGCGGCTTATACGCTTTACTTCTTGTTCCTGAAGGTTCTGCAATACAGCTGAGGCGAGCTCCTTACCAAGGGTAAGAAGCGTGAGGGCAGCTTTTTCAGTATTTGATAACTCGCGCGCCATGACGTCAGCTGTTTCTTAAAATTCCCTAATGACCGGTGCTTACTCCTATGGAGTATCGTAGAAGTTGAGATGAAGACTTGATGATTCTGGCCGCAGATAAATTAAGCTCTTGTAACCATCTGAAAAGATAGGCTTGTTTTGATTTATGCGAGCAATGATTCTTGCTGCGGGCAAGGGAACGCGCCTTAAAGACATAACTAAGACAACTCCCAAGTGCCTGGTCGAGGTTGCCGGGCGGCCCATGCTTGCTCATGTGGCAGACCAGCTGCGCGCAGCCGGGGTACAGGAGGTGGTTATTAACCTGCATCACCTCGCGGAAGTCGTCAGAGAGAGAGTAGTAAGGGAGGCTGGTTTTGGGCTCAAGGTGGAGTTCAGCCTTGAGCGCGAGCTACTTGGAACCGGAGGGGGATTGCGGAGGGTTAAGCAGTTCTTTTCCGGACCCGAGCCCTTTTTACTTCTTAACGCGGACATCTATTCCGAATTCCCTCTTAAGTCACTGGTAGAGTCGCATCAGGGGCCAGGCGCTCTTGGAACGCTTTTGACCATGCAGCGCGAGGACACTAGCTATCTTTTGTTTGACCGCGAGCGAGTCCTCAAGGGTTACGAGATTGTGGGAAAACGTCTCGAGCGAGTAGATGCCGAGGTAACGGGGCAAGGGCTCACGCGCGGCGCGTTTTGTGGGGTGCAAATGTTAAGCCCTAGAATTTTTGATTTTATGGAAGGGTTTCCGGAAGAATTTTCTCTGATTGATGCGTATCTCAAGGCTGCGAGGGCAGGGGAGAAAATAGTCGCTCAGGACATTGGGAATGAGTTCTGGATTGATATGGGAACGCCTGAGAAGCTCGAGAGCCTGGGGAGGCATTTGCAGAGGTGAGATTTTAAGAGATTCCCTAACCTAAAACCTTTGCTGAGCTATGCTGAGCGCCCAACTTCTTATCGAAGGTCCAGAGGGGGACCGCATTCTGAAGCTCTGCGTATGCCGCAAGACAGCAATCAACCAGCGATAATTTTGGGTGCCCTACATAATACGGCACGGCGACCGAGAACAGCCCTTGATTAGATCGCATCTGTTGATGATCAATAATCTGAAAGAGGTTGTCAGAAATTAGTTCACGATCGAACCCCAGAAGCTTTTCCAAAATGAAGGCGACCTCAATTATTGCGAGGTCGCTTACATGGAAGCACGCGCCTTTACTCAAGAGCTTGTCGACTGATTTTTGCTGCTCGGGAATATCCCCTAATAACCAGCGCAAAAGAATATTTGCATCCAGTGAGCCGCCTACTGGTACAGAGGGTTTATTTCTCATCCAGCCCACCCCCCAGAAAATACTCACCCGCGTCGGTGATGGGCTTATAGTCCTTGGGTAGATGGGCTTTGTTCCGTGTCCGTACCTCGTCTAGGGTTTGGCGCTTGCGCAGAGTGATCACATTCGTTTCTGGATTAAACTGCAAGGTTAATTGGTCACCCTGACCAGAAATCTTCATTATCCGCCGCACAGCGGCAGGAAGTGTAAAAGTCCCCTTATTGGTAGCGGCGATAGTGAATTCGATTACACGTTTTGACATACATTACATTTTAGCGAGTGTAATACGTCTCGTCAAATGTAATATGCCGCGCGCATAGACAGGCAACCAGGTGTTTATGCAGGAAACGCCAAAGACCTCCCACAAGAACCGTAACTATTTGAATGTAAATGAATAAAAGAGATGACCCAAGCATTCTCACGCCACTCTCGAGCATGGAGCCCCTAAACGAAAAAGCCCCGAACAAATATCCATCGCTGGATTCTGTTCGGGGCCTTCTCGTAACTTTGGAACGTATACTAGAGCTTAGCTCTTGGCATGGGTCGTTTCACTTCCCTTTACCTTTGAGAACTCAGCATCAGCCTTCTTTGTATTTGCAGTGGTGTCCTTAGCCCAGTTGGTCTTGGCTTCGTCTGAGCTAAAGCAATAGGTCTTGTGGGAGGTTGAGTCCGTCCAGTTGATCTTGCAATCCGTGGCGACCTGTTTGCCCATGGTGAGGCCCCAAGCGCAATGATTGCCGTACTCGCCCGTGGTTGGGGAAGCGAAAGCTGAACCAGCAACAAGCAACGAGGCAATCGCAGCGGCGACAATCTTCTTCATAAGTATCTCCAAGAGAATGTATCTTTTAAAATTGCGGCTCTTCGCTGCCTTCCCAAAGGGATGGCATTCCCAAACCGCGCGCTATTGACGCGTATACTCTTGGAATATTCAGAGACCAAGCAAATAATTAGCTAGAACAGCGTTTTTAATAATTGCCTGTTCCTATAATCAGGGTAAGTCTAGGGCCAATGGTGACCAGAAAGTTGGGTGAAGGAGCTGAAAGCAATGGCAAAGGTTAATCTAGAAGTCGGTAAGGATGGCGTAGGGATTATTACTCTTAATGACCCAGATAGCCTCAACGCAATGAGTGAGGCCATGGCGTCTGACTTTCGAGCCGTGGTTGAAACTCTTCGTCCCAAAGCCAAAGATCTCTGTGCTCTGATCCTAACTGGAGCGGGACGGGCGTTCTCTGCAGGTGGTGATCTAAAGATGCTGGATGGGAAGAGGGCACTATCGGGAGAGGCGAATCGGCTTCTCATGCTTGGGTTCTATGATTCGTTTTTGTCGCTCAGAGACCTTGGGGTTCCTCTCATCGCTGCAATAAATGGCGCTGCGGTAGGGGCTGGGCTCTGTGTGGCAAGTGCCTGTGACATTCGCCTCGCGGCAACAGGAGCAAAACTTGGGTTTACCTTTGTGCGCCTTGGGCTGCACCCCGGCATGGGGGCGACATATTTTCTTCCCAAAGTTATTGGGCACGCGCACGCAGCAGAGTTGCTTCTTACGGGGAGAGTTGTTGAGGCTGACTATGCGCTGCGGATTGGTCTTGTCTCGAGGGTAGTGGCGCCTGACCAAGTCCTGCCTGAGGCGCGAGCCATCGCAGCGGAGCTTAGGGAAGGAGGGCCGGAAGCTATTCGGCAGCTTTTAGAGAGTATTCGAAATCCGCAGGCAACTCTGGATCAAGCATTACAGCGCGAGGCGCTTTGCCAGGCCGTAAATTATGGCGGCGAGGAGTTCGCGGAGGGCGTCAAAGCAGTCATGGAGAAGCGAAAGGCCAATTTCAGGGCGTAAGCTAAGGAACCTCTCAAAAGCCGCCATACTTAATACACATCTGTGTACCTCCGTGCTCTCAGTGTTGAATTTTCTCATAAAAAATTTCACCACAGAGGGCGCAGAGGTACACAGAGGTGAAATTTTCAGAGGTTCCTTAAGACAGGGTGTCACCCATGTTTTTGGAGACGAAAGCAGGGTGGAAAGGAATCAAACCGGGTGCTGGGTTGGGAGATCTTGCGGCTCCCTGGGGACAGGGAGCCCTACCGAGGAACCTACCGCAAGCGTTTCGCAAGCACCGCAGCCCCTAGCAAGGCGGCTTGATCGTCTTTAATTACATACAGAGGTGTATTCTCGACTACTTCGCTCCAGCGCTGTTTCTCGAGATATGATTTTACAATCGCACCTTCCTGAAGCTTCTCAAGAATTTTTGGTGCAATTCCTCCTCCTAAATACACTCCCCCCGTTGCAAGGAAGGTGAGGACAAGGTTTCCAGCGTGGGCGCCCAAGATTGCGATGAACATGTCGAGAGCTTTCTCACACAAGGCATCGCCTTTCTCTGTCGCGAGATTTGAGATTACCGCCGCGGGAAGTTCTGTTTTCATGCGCTCTGCGACTGCGGCTGATTCCTTGGCAAACCCGGAGTCTTTGAGAAATCGATAGATATTAAGAAGCCCGGGACCACAAAGTATTCTCTCGTAGCTCACCGAGATGGGAAATTCGCGCTTGAGATACTTGAGCAGGTCAATTTCTAAGTCATTGTTAGGAGCAAAATTTGCATGTCCGCCCTCTGAGGCGAGGGGGTGAGGTACGCCGTTAATAATGTGCAAAAAAGCCATGCCAAGACCTGTTCCTGGGGCGAGCACGCAAGAAAGAGAGGTCTCTCTTTCCTTTTTCCCTTCATGCAGGACCGCAAGGTCTGAGCGGCTAAAGAAGGGAATGGCTGCCGTAAAAGCCACCAAGTCATTCACCAGACGCACCCGTGGAATACCGAGATCTCTCTTTAGTTCGCTTTCTGAGAGGGTCCAAGGCAGATTGGTTATCTGGACATTCCCCTTCTGTACTGGTCCAGGAACACCAAAGCAGGCCGTTTCGACGTCTGAGGCGTTAGATTCCGACATGAACTTCTTGGCCAGCTCTTGAAAAGAGCCCGCAGAGGCGCTGTCGTAGCGTTTAACTTCCTTGCGGACGAGCTGGCCACCTGCCGTTTCATAGAGTGCAAACCGCGTCTTAGTCCCGCCTACGTCTCCCACAAGTATCATGCTGCAATTCCTTAAAAATGAGGTCTCATGGCTCTCTAACACAAACCAGGGCAAGAGCTCACGTCAAATAATGGACTTTGATAAAATCGGTCGTTATACTCCCGCTGCTTTATCAATTTGAAGTCATTAGTGTTTTCATCTCTTCTTCCGATCCCTTCGCAGCCCACCTAAAGGGCTGGCATTGTGGGTTCTGGCCTTTGGGAAGTAGTTTTTCTGAGTGAAGGAGAGCTGAGCGAGGTGGTGTGCCATGCGTGTGTTCATGTTGGGATGGGAATTCCCCCCGCATATAAGCGGCGGTCTTGGCACTGCGTGCGAAGGCCTTACCTCCGGGCTCGCGCGCCATGGCGTTGATGTTACCTTTGTCGTTCCCGAGTTATTTGGCGGAGAGAAGGCAAGTCACGTAGAGCTGATTGACTCCCATGGTCGTAAGACCGACGAGCGAGGGCAACTCCTCATTTCAGAAGATACGGAGAGCGAGGACCTTCTTACTAGTTTTCCGGCGCGCGGCGGGAAGATCTCGGTGAAACGCGTGCCTGCCATGCTGCAGCCCTATTTTACTACTCAGAGTTTTCGAGATTACGTGACAGAGCTCCAGGAGCTTGCTCGTCAGTCGAGCGCGCGCGGCGCGCAGGTCCGGGCAGATTTAAAGGCGATTGGCCTTGAGGCTTCGGGCGGCTTTGAAGAGGCAGACGAAAAGCCGCAAAGCCTGCAGCCTGCGGCAAATCGAAAACCCGGTGCGCATTATACCTGGGACATGTTTGGTGAGGTGAGTCGCTATACCGCGCGTCTCACAAGCCTCTTTGCCGCGGATCCATTTGACGTGATCCATGCGCACGATTGGATGACGTTTCCTGCAGGCGTGGCGCTTAAGCAAGTCTCGGGAAAGCCGCTGGTGGTGCACACCCACAGCCTCGAATTCGATCGTAGTGGCTCGCACGTTAATCAGCAGATTTTTGAAATCGAGCGACTAGGGCTTGAGGCTGCCGACGTTGTTGTTGCGGTTAGTTATTACACGCGCCGCATTATTCACGAGCAATACAAGATTCCACTTGAAAAGGTCACGGTAGTTCATAATGGCGTGTACTCTGAACCGCTGCGTGCTCGTTACCGTGCCATTAAGAAATGGCCTTCCCGCGTGGTGCTTTTCCTTGGCCGCATTACGTTTCAAAAGGGGCCAGATTACTTCGTTGAGGCTGCTGCCAAAGTAATTCCACATGTACCAGATGTTATCTTTGTGATGGCGGGTACCGGTGATATGCGCCAGCGCATGATTGATCGAGTGAATGAACTGGGCCTAAGTCAGCATTTCTTTTTCCCTGGTTTTCTT
>JBIKWF010000016.1:0-53984 GCA_044356455.1 Bdellovibrionota bacterium
ATAGAGCATAGTGAACACCTTCGAGTTCATTTCTGACCACTGTGGGCTGAGCAATTCCCTAGTTTAGAGATAATCTAAGATACTAAGGTTCAACAAACGAGAGGTAATTGTGTAGGACACCTCCAGGGCCGTCTGTGCCTGCTGAAGATTTGAACCGGACTCGGCAATATCAGCTTCTTGAAGTTTGGCCAAAGCCTCTTTGGCGTCCGTCTCGGTAAGGTCAAGTAAGGAGCTTGCGGTATCGAGACGGCGCAAACTCGCCCCCACCCCTACTCGCTCTGGAATTACATCTTGCTCACGCGCATTGGTAAGCAAGGTAATCGCGTCTTGAATAGCGGCCGTTTGTCGACCAGTGTCGGTGGGAAGACTATACGCAGCGCCGGTGCCATCGGGCTGTCCAGAAGCAGGCAGAGTCTCGTAGCCCGCAAGGGCACGGCCAAGGCGTTCCAATGCATAGATACCGTTACTAAATATGCTGCTACCCGGCTTGCTGACCACAATGCTGAGGTCATCTGTTACATTGACGCTTCGGCTATCAGCATTCCCTAGATCGGCATTGACGGTGGTGTCGTCATAGATCCAGCGCTCTCCGGCATCGCCTGTGAGTGGAAGTGCATACGCTGCCTGCCCGTAAGGCGCGTCATCATCGTCCGTACCGGCAAACACGTATTTCCCCTGATTCTTGGAGTTTGCAAGGGTCACCAAGTGATCTCGAAGTTCAAAGATCTCTCGTGACATCTGACTGCGAACCTCAGGCCCTACGGTCTCATTTGCGGCTTGAGTTGCAAGCTCGCGCCCTCGAACAAGAATATCGTTGACCTGCGTGAGGACGTTGTCTTGGAACGCAAGGGTCGCCTTCACCGTCTCCACACGCTGCTTGTGGCCAGCAATTCTATCCAGAGTCTCTCGGTACTGTGCGATGGTGCCCGCGAACTTCGAGTCCCCAGGATCTATGGCTTTGAGCCCCGTAGAAACTTCCCGGCTAAACCGGTTCACCCTGCCGCGGTTATCGGCGATATCAGCAAGCAGAGCACGGGCTACTTGGTTCTCAGATATTCTTGTCATAAGAGTTGCAGCACCTGGGTAAGGAGGTCATCCGCGACCTTAATCATTTTTGCTGACGCTTGATACGCCTTTTGAAACGATATGAGTCTCGTGAATTCTTCATCAAGATTGACGGCTGAAACGGAATCTCGCCTGGCTTGCGTTGCCACTACGTTGTCACCAGCCACCGATGCCGCAACGTCCGCCGCCGATTTTCTGTTTCCGATATAGGTAACGGACTCGTTGTAGGCTTGGTCATAGGTAGCAGTGAGCGAAAAATTCCCCGCTGAAAGACTCTGGGGCGTATTCTTAAGGTCAATCAGGGCAAGTAGATTTGAGTTATCTCCTGGCGCGTATGACGCTGCTGCAGGTGGACCTGAGCTCGTATCACGTGCGGCTGCGATTTGACGCGCGTTCGTAGGGCGAATGCTAAGAATGCTTGAAAAGTTGCGTGTCGTGGTATTCGCCACGATATCGTCGAGGTCACCTGTCGTAGGGAGACCATCTGGTGTCACGCCGCGATCTTTCGCGCCAGAAAAATTGAAATCGAAGAACCCGAATACGGCAGGGTTATTACCGTCAAGGTCACCAGAACTTGGCTGATGTCCTGCCGTTGCGCCATCGCGGTCGGGTCCAAGATAGGTCTGATTGAAATTGGTAAGCAAAGAGCGCGTGAGGGCTTCCACTCGAGAAGCAGTTTCTACCAGAATACCATCGCCCTGGAAGGCCGTGGTATTGGTATCCGCATTATATCCGCGGAGAGCCAGCAATCCCGCAACAGAGCCAGTGCCATTTTTTAGAATCTGGGTGAGGTCAACATGCGCCTGACCGGTGCTACTTGGATCATAGTCATAGACCACATGGCTTAGCACGCCTCCGTCGAGCGCCGGAGGAAGATTCCCTGCCGCAAAACTAGGGGAATTCGTGAAATCCAGTGATTTACTCGTTTCCCCTGTTACCAGTGAAATTCCGTTAGCCAGAGAGATTTGAACCGTACCGTCTGAACTCTCGATCGTCGTAAAACTGATCTTTTCAGCAAGTTGCCCAAGCAGGGTATCGCGCTGGTCGCGCTCATCTGAAGCTTCAACTTCAGAATTCCCTTGTTCTATATTCTTAATTTGCCCGTTGATCTGCGCAATCTGAGCGGTAATCGAATTTACGGTCTGGATTTCGGTCGCGAGGCGATTATCTGCTTCTCTCTGGAGGCTAGCCAAAGAGGAGAACGTTTGCTGGATGGTATTGACAAGGTCCCCGGCCCTCTGAAGCGTATTATTACGAAGCTCGATGCTTGAAGGATTGGCCGACAAGTCGTTGAGGGAGGTGAAAAATGCTGACAGAGTAGAACCTATTGTCTGCTGATTGCCCGAGAGACTAAAAAGATTCTCAATGCGGCCGAGAAACTCGTTTTGAACATCGGTCGATCCCCTACTTCCGAGCGCATCGCGAAGCAATTTTTCGATGAACTGGTCAGTTTGACGAGCAACGGATCCAATACGAACTCCGTTCCCGATGGATATGCCGGTTTCAGCAGTTCCTCGGCCGTAGTTCGTTTCAAGGTTGACAATCCGGCGGCTAAATCCAGGGGTATTAACATTTGCAATGTTATTGCCGAGGTTGGCAATAATTGCCTGTTGAGCGGCGAGGGCCCCTGCAGCGTTGTTTAGAATTTTCGAGCTAAAATTAGCCATTTACTAGCCCTTTGGAATTGCTCAGACGGCACTAATTGCCGGCGAGAACGCCCCGTATTGGTATAAGGGCAAAGGACGTGCCACTCGGGCGCTTAAAGGTCGTGAATGAAGAATGAACTGCGCATGCCGTAGAAAAGGGCGGCGATCAACAGTCTGCAAGATAGTTCGGAATCAGTGTAGGGAACCTCTGAAAAGCTCACCTCTGTGTCCTTGTGGTAAGATTTTCATGAGGAATAACGCGGAGGACGCAGAGCCGTCTACGCCCTACGGCTGCGCCGAGCCTGGCTTCAGTGCGGCCGTGGAGCAACTTCAGCGGAGCCGGGTACGCGGAGGGAAAACAGGACAAAAAAAGTTCCTTTTCGAGGTTTTCAGAGGTTCCTTGGCATCGAGCCTACAGGGCACACCTTTTAAGAGGGCCTCAGAAATGCCCTTTAAACTTCCTTGAGAACTCCAGCCTTACGCGAACGGCCATCATGAACTGCTTCTTTCATGTTCCCGTTGCACGTATAGGAGCGAATGACAGTCTTGGTTGCAGACCAGAGTAAAGAAGCAAGGCCACTCACCATGGTGAGAGAGAAGCCGACCACATGACTAAATTCTAAGCTCTCCCGCTGAGAAGCACTCACAAGCTTTCGTAGTGCATCAACTTTAGGCAGCAGCATCTTAACTTCGCGCGGGCTACAAAATTTGGTGACAAAGGCAGAAAGCTTCATGGAAGGAGGAGGCGCTTTGTGTCGCCCGAGCATTTCGGGTTCCCCAAGCGCACTGCGCATTAAAGAAAAGCGCGTTTCTTGCGCCTTAGCCATTAGTTCAATGAGGCGTTCCCGCTCGGAAGTTATTTGGGAAAATTTATCAGCTTTACTCGCTACAATAAGGGAGCGCTCTTGTGCGAGAAGAGCTACGTACTTTCGATAGATCTCGATTTCAGCCGAAACACATTGGTCAAGGGAACGAGCAAGTTGGCCAGCAATCGACATTGCATTCTCCTCTATCCGTCATATCTATCGGCTACGCACGTTCTAAGAAGACTGTTAGCCTTCAGTCGTTGCACCTTGTGCGCCGAAAATCTCATACATAATCTCCTCGCCCACCGCACGCGCAACTGCCTCAGACGACGGATTATAGTTTCCCTCTGCGACAAGCTGCTTCAGCTTTTCGACGCGGCTACGACGCTCGGCAACCATGGCTTCGGGACTGAGTTCGGCGCTGATGGCCTTCGCGAGAGATACGTCCACGCTATCGTACTTTCCGCCAAGGAGCGTACCTTCAGTTTCTGCTTTAATCTTTTTTGCGAGTGTCGCGGCATCTTTCGCATTATTGGTGCGAAGCGCCTCTTGCTGCAGAATGTCCCTAGAGCTTCCTGGTGTAGTAAGATCCGATCGTTCCTTGATCTTCATAGGTCTCGCCTCAATGTGAAATGCCCCCTTACCGCTGGCCAGTCCTTAGCCTTGAAGCAGGGTACGTACTGTTTCGATACCCCTCGGGGTTCAATGGATTCGCTTTCCTGGCCCTAAAGGCTACTTCTGCCTCTCAAGCTCTTTTTGAATAACCTCTTTAATTCCAAGGCCTTGCCCCTTGGCAATGTCCTGAGACAGCCCTTCTATAAACATGTCTCGGAAATACTTGCCCTCGTTTCCGCTGCCCCCGGTGAGCTCACTTTCTGGGACCGAGGCCCACATAGACTGAAACATCTGCTGAAGGAGCATGCCCTCGAAGTCGGCTGCCGCCTGCTTTACCCGAGCCTCTTTGCTAGGCCCTTGAACTCCCGCTTCCTTGAGACTTGTCTCAAGGTTCTTGGCCCTCAGCGCTGCAAGCTCAAAGCTTGAAGTGGACCCACCAATTTTTCCAAATCCGTCATTTGCCATACTTCACCACTTACATGATATCGAGTTCAGCGTGCAGCGCTCCTGCGCGCTTGAGTGCCTGAAAGATTGAGATTAAGTCGCGCGGGGTTGCGCCAAGCGCATTAAGCGCCGTCACAAGTTCTCCCAGGGTAACTTCTCCTCCCAAGACAGCAAGAGAGCGCTCTTCTTCGCCTACCGTCACATCCGATTGTTGCACCACTGCCGTCTGACCTTGCGCCAGCGCGCCGGGCTGTGAGACTTGCGTCTCACTCCTAATCGCAATGTTGAGGTTGCCGTGAGCAAGTGCCACACGTCCGATACGAACAGTGTCCCCCATGATAATGGTCCCGGTACGCTCGTTCACCACCACCCTCGCCCCAAGATCTTGGTCTACGGATACGTTTTCAACGCGAGCAACAAATCCAATGGGATCGCGCATGATATCACCCATCATCGGAAGTTCTACTGCGCCCGAATCAACAGCAACAGCGACAGGCCGGCCAAGGTCACGATTAATCGCCTCTACGACACGCGTCATTGTGGTAAAATCCGGCTGGCGCAATACAATTCTTACACGATGCGCTTGAAACAAATCGAAGGGGATTCCTCGCTCTACGGTGGCGCCATCTGGAACAAGACCAACGGTGGGATGATTCTTCTGCGCCTGATCGCCCCCGCTTTCGACAGCAAATCCACCAACACTCACTTCACCCTGCGCTACGGCGTATACATTTCCGTCTGCGCCCTTAAGAGGAGAAAACAACAAAGTCCCTCCCTGAAGACTCTTGGCGTCACCGAGGGAGGAGAGCGTGATGTCGAGTTTCGTCCCTGGTCTCACAAACGCAGGAAGAGTTGCGGTGATCATGACGCCCGCCACGTTCTTCACCTTAACCTGCTCGGGGGGAATCTTAATGCCCATTTTTTCGAGCATGTTTGAAAGCCCCTTCCTGGTAAAATCGACGCTGTTGCCGTCGCCGGTACCATTGAGGCCCACTACAATACCAAAACCAAACAATTGATTTCCTCTCACTCCCTCCACGTCTGCAATGTCTTTAAGACGCGCAGCGGATGCAGACGTAACCGCACCCAAGGCAACAACCCCAAGCAACGAGAGACACAATTGATAGAGTACGGTGCAAAATATCTTTCTCATTGAAACCCCTCTCACCTAGAATGGCCACCATCTACGGAAGACACGGCCAAGCCAGCCGCCGCGCTGAGCATCTCCAATGGTGCCCTCTCCGAAGTAGTCGATTCGGACATTACCCACCTTCGAAGAATCAACTTCGTTTGCGGAATTGATGTCTTCGGGTCGAACGAGGCCGGAAATTACCATGGTCTCCTCCTCACTATTGAGAGCAATGATCTTCTCTCCTTCGATTCGCAGGATGCCTGATGGCAAGACCTCCGCCACCATCGCGGAAATTTTCCCTGAAAGCTTGCCCTTACGCTCAGTAGACCCCTCCCCCTTGAAGTCCGTTGTTGTCGAGGCTCGAACGAGATTACTTAAGTCAGCTCCCGACGGCGTTGCTCCGCTCGTGCCTGAATCAAAGATATCAAGCTGAGACCATCCCTCGATTCCAAAAAGATTTCGCAGTGCGGCGCTAAAACTGGACTCCTGCTTTACGTCCGTGGTGCCCTCTTTTTTGGCATTCGTCGACTCGTTCACTACAATAGTTATAAGATCCATGGGCTGGAACGCTCGGTAATCGCGAAAGAGGTCATTTGCCCCGCGACTCTCCTTCCAAAGCGAAGAGGAGACCCCGGGATCGCCAAGATTGAGAGGACCCGTATACTCACGATTATAGGGTCGCGGGTTAGGGTGCGCCTCGTATCCTTGCGCTGAAACATCCCCCTGCTGGTTAGTCACCACTCCAGAATCCTGATTCGGATTCCGCAGTACCCGAGGATCAAGCTCAGGGGGCAACTCATCACTTACCATTCGAAACTGCGCGCGTCCCTGATCTTGAAACCCGGCACCCGACACCTGCGGAGCTGCGGCCGACGCAAATCCCTGCTCTCTTCGCAACTTGGCGGCGTACTCAGGGTCACGGCGCGCATAATCAGACTTTACTCGATAGGCATACTCCTCCGCAGGCCTGCGATGCGTCGGCTCGACCGAGGCCGCACATCCGGCTCCAAGAAGAAGTGCCCCAAGACTCGCGAGTTTCAGATCTTTTCTCATGGTCTTACCTCCACTACTCCAGCCTCAGTCACCACCCCACTTACTACCTTTTTTGAATTCTCATTCTTTACCGTGATGACATCTCCCTGAGCTCCTTGCTGCAGCGCTATTCCTACCGCGCTCGCTTCAAGTAGCTTTGAGCGATACATGAGAGACACACGCTGACCCGCTTCAACAAGCGGTGGAATCATAAGATGTTGTCTGCGGAAGACTTCTCCGGGAGCAATTTCCTGGCTCAATTTTAGCCCGACAACTCCGGACTCATTTTTGGCAACGTCGCGCGGGAGCGCATTCATATTCATGCGGGCCATCATAAAGTCGTCAGGTCCCACCACTGACCCTTTCGGAAGCGGCCTTTTTGCAACCGGCATTTCGCGCCATTCCTCAAGACTCGCCTGCACGTCGAAGGCGGCTACTTTCTGACCCTCCTGGGAAACTACCATCTGGAAGGTGTCAATTCCCGTGCGCGCAGAGGAAGGGCGCGAAATCGGCTCAATCTGAATAGCTTGAGGCGCGACCCGTATATTCTTCGGCATCTGAATACTTCTTACTTCTGCCTCTCTGCCGGTGCGTTCAAAGAAGGCATTAAGCGCCGACCGAATCTCCTCCTCCCCCACCGAGCGCGACGCGCGCTCCACCGTGATAATGCGCGGGAAGGTATAACCGACCTTATTGAGATCGACGCTATTTCGCGTGAGTGCTTCTAGAATCTGCTGGGCGCTGATCGTGATGTGGTCACCCGGAGAAGGGCTTTTCCCCACTACTATTTTCTGCAACGCGATCACGGCATCATCGTCACGAGTAAACCGGGAATTAACGTCCGCTAAATCTCCGATTCGTATATCGGACCGCGTCACTGTTGCGCGCTCCCTACCTAATATTGAGATACTGCGAGCACTTCCTTCGATACGAGGAGCAGCTGAATCCTGCGAAATAGGAATAAAATTCTGATTGAGTGGATCGGCCTGAGCGCTTAGCACCCCAAGTCCAAGCAATCCGCAGATACAAGATAAGCCCGTTACTAGCTTCATAGCGACTACTCCTAACGCTTGAGTGAAATTGCTTGGCCCAACATTTCGTCCGCCGTCGAGATCCCCTTAGAGGCGGCTTCATACGCACGCTGAGCAGTAATCATAGTGACGACTTGCTCAACCACACTCACATTGCTCGCCTCAAGGAATCCCTGCTGGAGGCGTCCCATGCCATCAGCATTAAAGTTTCCCGTCACGGCCGTGCCTGAAGAATCTGTTTCCTGATAGAGATTTCGCCCTATGGCACGCAGTCCTGCTGCATTAGGGAATCGCGCGGCATCAAGAGTCCCCAAGTTCGTGAGCGCCGTTTGGCCCTGCACCCGACCACTGACCGTTCCATCCTCTGCGATAGTGACCGCAAGTACGGTACTATCAATGGTAATGGTGGGCTGAACTACATAGCCATCATTGGTCACAATCTGACCTTGATCATTAAGCTGAAAGTTTCCGGCTCTAGTATATGCCGTGGTTCCATCCGGCTGCTGCACCTGGAAGAAGCCCTCTCCTTCGATAGCAAGGTCGAGTTGATTCCCGGTATTGCTAAGGTCTCCTTGTGAGAACACTCTCTGCACCGCGGCGGTCTTAACACCGAGTCCCACTTGAATTCCGCTTGGAGACTGTGTGCCCGTAGACGTCGGAGCTCCCGGCTCCACCACCGTTTGGTACATAAGATCCTGGAAGTCGGCGCGGCTCTTCTTGAATCCCGTGGTATTCACGTTGGCAAGGTTATTGGAGATAACGTCGATGTTAGTTTCCTGTGCGTGCATGCCAGTTGCTGATGAATACAATGCTCGAATCATACGTGGTTCCTCTCGTTAGCCCCTACTACCTTGCGCGCCGACCATATTGATTAATCGAAGTCTGGTTCATGTTATCGATGGTCTCAGTTGACTTGCTGTACATTTGAAACGCGCGGTTGGCGGTCATAAGATCCACCACTGCTGAGATCACACTGATGTTGGCCATTTCTAGTGACTGCGGGACCACATCGGGATCGACATCCGTAGGAGCACTCGCAGAACCTTGGCTAAATCTTGTTCCCTCAGTGCGCTCGAGTCCCGCTGGATTTTCGAAGCGTACGACGCGGAGCTTTCCGACCGAGGCGCCATCCACAAGGATACTTCCATCAGGTCCTACCCGAGGTGTGCCGTTGTCTATGGTGAGTGCGCCGCCGTCACTTTGAACGGGGAACCCATCCTGGGTAACAAGAGCCCCGCCTGGCCCGAGGGTAAAATTCCCTGCGCGTGTGTATTGGGTGCCCTTATTCGTTTCGACTACAAAGAAGTCATTTGGGTTGCGCAGCGCCACATCGAGCGCATTCCCCGTATTTCGAATTGGTCCCACCGAGAAATCAGTGACGGTCCTTACATCGATAACCCCGGGAGTACGTGCATGGTCCCCTCGCGCATAGGGGTCCTGATTCTCCACAAGGCGCGCGAGGGTCGAGTCGAAGGTTTGCTCGGTACCTTGGAGCCCCTGCTTCTTAAAGCCGGGAGAATTGATGTTGGCGAGATTATTGGTCACCACATCTAGCTTTCTAAATTGCATCAACCCCCCGGAGGTCGCTGCGTACAGTCCGCGATCCATAGTTTTCTCCTAAAGAGTTTGTGTCTGCCTGCGAATAACGGGGCCCGTGAGAACCCCGAGTCGTGGATCTTCAATGCTTGCACTGCGCGCTTCCTCTGGTGAGAGTACCCCCGAGGTTCTGGGCTCGGCCTCGGGCTCCCGTGAGAATAGAGCGTTGCGCTGAAGGTCCCGTGCCCGAGCACGTGCCTCTTCAGCACGCGAGCTGACCGCGCCAAGGCTCTCGAGAACCTCTGAGTCCTGCACGCTTTCAGATTGCGCATGCTCTTCAATGACACTGACTTCTTTTTCAACACGCTCGCTGAGCCTGCGCTTACGCGCGGCTGGGATACGCTCGCGTGGCTCCATCACGACGGCAAAACTTGGTGGCTCCACCATGGGCTCTGAAACTACGGGAAACGCGGGCTGAGCGGCGACGCGTGCTTCACGCATCTCAGACCGTGAGCTCCGCCGAATGGCTGGCCTTTCTTGGTGAGAAACTTCAGAAACGAGGCTCTCCTGAATTACTGGTGCGGAGGGAGCGACTTGAGGGATAGTCACCGCATTTCGCTCTAGGCCTCTAAGAACTGACTCCGCTCGGCTCGTAACGATTTCAAGGGCGCCCTTTCGCTCTTCCGCTTGAGTGATTTGGCGATTAAGACGCCCTTCGATGGTTTCAATATCAAAAAGGAGCTTTTCTAAGTCTTTCTGGCGCTTGAAGAGCTGATCGGTAAGGGCTCGGCTGCCTGAGTCTGCTTCACGGAGAAGCCCGCGCAAGCTGCCCTCAAGCTCGGTCATTCGGCCCAGGTTCACCCGTGGCCCCGAGCTCCTCACCATGCGCAGCCCAAACAGGACCAGGGAGAAGAATAGCCCCACGTCGATTGCTAGTTTGATCCACTCAGTCTGTATCATTGCAAAACCTTCCACGTACGACCCTTTTGACCTAAACAGAGCGTCAAGAACCCGGCAGTAGGTGAGGCAAGTGTCATCTTCCTGCCACCACAAAGCCTGCTAAGTGCCCGATTCCACGAGACCGCTGGTTCCATCCTAGGAATGAATGCAAGAGCCTTGCCGAGATTGAGAGTGGAGGCATGACCCGCCTTTGACGGGATGGCACCGGCAGCGGAAAGAAGAGAGCGACATGCATCCCTCGGGTAGCTCAAGAGCTGAGGGGATGGTAAAGATGGGACCTAAAGGCCGGCCCCATTGAGTTTAGGATTATGTATCCAACGTTAGAACAGCTCCTCGAAGCCCCCGACAAGGACCGGATGCTTGAAGTGCATAGGTCGCTCCGGTCAAACCTACCCGGAATTGCGCTTCTCCTCGCAAGCACGGCCTTTGTCTTTGCTATTAACCTCTCTGCCTGGCAGGCGAGCGAAGGGGCACCCCAAGATGCTTCCTACCTTACCTACTTTGGTTCTCTTCTGTTGAGCACGGGCATCCCACCTACGGGCCTGCGCTGGCTAGGAATTGTTCCCGCAATCATTTTGCTCGAGCTATTTCGGCGCTTTAATGATGACCTTTACGTGTTTGCCCTTGAAAGTGCGACGCACTACGAAGGCCGGCTCTCACTGAGCTCGAGTGTCCCCTCTGTGAAATACGAGGATATAAAGGCCATAACCGTAGAGCAGAATTTGGTTGGTCGTCTTTTTGATTTTGGAAACATTCTTCTCGATACCCCCGCCCAAGATGGCGTAGAACTAACCGTTTCTGGGGTGCGATCTCCCTTAAGACTTGCGATGCTGATTGAAGAGATGCGAGAAAACGCTATTCGCCAGCACCGCAGCGAGGCAGATGACCGCGCGGAAGAACGCAGGGTTGCTCCCGCGGAAGGGTAAGGAACCACTGAAGAACGATCTCTCTTTTCAATCCTCTGTGGCGAGTGTGAACATTGCATTTTTGCCTTGCGCAAACTTACCGTGTGTATCGACGGCCACGTAACCACACATGTCAAAATTTACTGAGCACACCTCACCTCAGAGAACCGATTCACCGCCGCGCCTCGTCTCGGGTTGCGCTCTTGGCATCCTCGCCGGGATACTTATTGTAAACCTCCCTTGGCTCTATGGGGCCTGCGAAAGGGCGGGAGACTATGCCCTACTCCTTCTTCAAACGGAGCGCGCAAGACACTTTGCGGCGCTCGAAGGAGCCTATAGTCGCTTCCACTTCCGTCATCCTGCGCCTACCTACTTTTACGCCTACGCCTTGCTGAGCCCCCTTTTCTCTTGGGCATCCTCTGCACAGGGAGCTCTTTACGGCGCTCAGTTCCTCCTCAATTCATTTTTCCTTTGGGGCACCTTACGAGAATTAGAAAAGCACACGACATCTTCACGGCTCCCGCTGGCGCTCCTTGTGGCAATGCTCTGGGCCAGCGTTTCTCTAGGTGATGACATTATTTTCGATCCCTGGGGCCCTTCATCCGTGGTCTTCCCCTTTCTTGCCACTCTTGCGGGCCTCGCGACACTCGCCAGCGGCTCTCTCTCCGCGCTTTTCCTCCTCACCTCAGGTGCTCTCTTTTGTATCTCGAACCATCTCAGTACGGCGCCTGTGCTTATGGTGCTGTTTGCGGCCACCGCAATCAGCGCATGGAGGAATGGACGAGGGTCCGGGATGGTCTTTTCTCAAAGTGATAAAAGACAGGCCCTCTACTCAGTGCTCCTGCTCCTTGCGGTTGTCACTCCAGTCGCTCTTGAATCCTTAGCCTCTCCTGAGGGCGGCAATATCCGTGCCCTCGCAAACTTCTTTTCCTCTTCGCGACTAGAGTCATCCAAAACTGCGTATGAAGTCCTCGACTATGTCATGCGATATCTTTCAGCCCCGTTTGGCGAGTGGCGCAGCTTGCCTTCCATTGGCATTGGTTGCCTCGTTATCATCTCGGCGCTTTTTGCCTCACGAAGACAAGAGAAGGTAGCGAAACACCTCTGCTGGCTAAGCGTAAGTGCACTTGTTTTGATTTACGGAGCGGCCCTGCAAGCCCCGGGGAAACTGCATTCGTATCTTTTTCTCTTTGGCAGCGCCCCGGCTGCGGTTCTCCTTAGCCTCTCGCTGTCAATAATCACGGGCGGTATTCAACGAAAGAATATGACGCTTGCTGTGCTTCTTCTCGCAGGCTTTTGCAGCGCGGCCGCCTTCTACCAAAAGCCCAAGCAGTGTGGGGGAAAATATGAAACGCTTGTCAGCTCTCTGGCATTGCCCCAAGGCTCTTCGGTGCAAGTCGTACCACCTTCAGCAGAGGACTGGATACCCTTCGCTACTCTGACCTCGCTTCTCTATAGAAAAGGCTACGCCCCCTGCGTCGAACCCTCTTGGAGGTTCATGTTCACCTCCGATCTGGTGTGCAGCGCTTCCCCTGGTACTAAGATAGTGGTTGGCATGAAGCGGTCCATGGGACCGGACCTTGAGGAGCCGCGAGAGGCGGATTCTGCTCGCGCGGAAGGACGGGACTATTCTAGGCGCCGAATTCTATCAGGCGATCTTGCGGCACTTGTGACAACAAACGCCCTCTCCCTTAAGCCACCTGGTTAGGAGTGTGTCCCGTAGAAACATAAATCTTCGTTTTAGACACAAGCCATAGATAGGCTTTCCCCTTACCAGAACAACATGCAATGGTAGAAATTTTAACGGGACAGACTCCTAGCGTGGGTTGCCCCAAGACGCCACATCAAGAGATTTTTGTGCTTGCCCATTTTCGTCCAGAAAGACTACTTCCTCCCTGCACCGAGCAGAAAGCGTAAGCCCGTCGAGAGAGAGGTCTACCTCTATCTTCTGACCGTCTCTTCCAGCGACACTGACCTGTGTTTCCCTCCAGGGGATATCCCCTACTCGTCCTAATTTACTTATGTCCGTGCCAGGCACGGAGACTCTTACGAGCCCTGCGCGCTCCGGAACGAGCGCCACTGCGACAACTTTTTCGTGCCCAGAAATTAGCATGAAGCTAGACTGCAAATTCTAACTTAAAGAATCAATAGAAAAGTTCTAGGGAGCATTTGCTACGCTACGAAAAGCAAGGACCTTCATTTCAATGAAATTTTCGCCGGGTAAATCGAGAACAAAAACGGTAGTTCGAGCCGGAGGCGATTTGCTCTCTTTGAAGAACGCGTTCCAGACTTCATTCATTGCGGGGAAATCGGCTTTGTTTTTCATAAAGACAGTAACATCAACGATGCTGCTTCTTGTGAGACCCGCCGCGCTTAGTAACGCCTCCACGTTTCGAAATACACCTTCCGCTTGTGCGCGAATATCGTAGCGCTCAATCGATCCGTCTGGTTTACGACTAATGCCCGCACATAGATTACTCACGGCATCACGGCAGCCTTGCCCGGGAAGTAGAACGAGCCCATTGGGAAGCTCAATAACGCCATAATGCGCAAGCGCCTGAGGCGCGCCAGGTGCGTGAGATGCAAAATCAGGGGTGCTCATGGACTCAGATTCTATGCACCACGGCTCATGAGGAGCAATATCATTAGACTCACGAAGCTTCGCGACTTGCAGGGTTCAGTCCTGACGACGGGGAACTGAGCCTTCGCTTCTCGATCTCTGCGCACAGAAATACGCCGCTTATCCCCGCTCTCTGGACGTTAAAAAATAATAAAAAGAAGGAGCAAAACCCCCAGTAGTCTTAGGGGTTTGCCAATTTCCCCTAAGAAATACTCTTCTCTCAGCGAGAATCCCTAAAGAAATGATACGAGTTTGACGTATTAGACACTTAGTAAGAAGGAATTTCCGCAGCCGTGCGTTCCAATCTCTTGCAGATTGCTGAAATCGAAGCGGCACGAAAATGAGGTTGAAATAACCAGTTTTAGATAGGTTGAAGGGGTCAATATGGAGCCGGTAAAGTTAATTGTTGCCGATGACCACGTAGTACTACGCCAAGCGCTTTGTGAAATGCTTCAAGGCGGCGGAAAATTTTCAGTGGTCGCACAAGCATCAGACGGAGAAGAGCTACTAAGGCTCATCCAAGCAAATCCTGCCGATGTACTTGTCGTCGATGTAGAGATGCCCAATATGGATGGCATTAAGGCACTCGAGCACCTCCGCAATAACAACTCTACGGTTCCCGTGCTCGTCTTCTCCGCTGACGAGAGCCCTTCAAATGTAAGGGCAGCACTCCAAGCCGGCGCCCGTGGCTTTCTTCCCAAAAATGCGAAGGCCGATGAGCTTGAGTTCGCGATTAACTCCGTGCTCCGCGGCAATACGTACCTCAGCCCATCAGTGACGAAAGCACTGATGCAACCAGACGGCACGCCTTCTGCGTCGGGTGCGAACTCACTTTCAGTGCTCACGAAGCGTGAAGTTGAAATTCTCAAACATCTCGCGGATGGAAAACCGAACCGCGTGATTGGGAAAATGCTGCACATCAGCACCAGAACGGTAGACACGCATCGCAGCAATATTCTTAAGAAGCTGAATGTGAAGACCAATGCCGAACTCGTGAAAATCGCGATCCAGGCAAAGCTCATCACAATCTGAGCTTCGTGAAAAAGGCGGCGAAGCCTCTCACCTCTTCCTCAGTGCCCTCGTGGCGGGGGAAGAGGTGCCTCATAGTGCCTCGCTCAGGACCCACCTGAACGTATCTTGGCCCATGGCAAAGGCCGTAATCCCTTTAAAGCCAGCCCTCCCATCATGCGAGTTGACGCCCCTTCCGCGCAGTTCTATAACTAGCCTAAATAGTTCGACGTTTTTGAAAGGGATACGTAATGGCCGAGGGCCGCTCATCAGACAAGGTCACAGCGCTAGAGAAAGACGGCACAGAGAGAGGGACCGCCTCGGGAGAATCTGCGGCTGCGAATGATTTTCAGGCCTTTAGCCCCCGCCAGCGCATTCTCGCCGCAGCTCTTAAGCTCTTTGTGGAGCAAGGTTATTTTAACACCAATGTCCCAGACCTCAGCCGGGTAAGTAAATGCAGCGTTGGGTCGATCTACCACACCTTCAAGAATAAAGAAGAAGTTGCCACAGCCCTCTACGAAGAAGGCATCAAGGCCTTTCGTAAGGCACTTATCACCTCCCTCGATTCCAAGGCCGAGGTCTCCGATCAAATACAGACTGTAGTGCGCTCGTTTCTGCAATTTTCTCAGGTGAATCATCAACTCTCGAAATATATCTGGCTTTGCCGGCACAACGAGTTCATGACGGGCATCATCAAACACCCCACGATGGTTGGTTTTGATCCACTTGGCAGACTCCTCACCCGCACCTTTAAGCAAGGTATCCGCGACGGGAAGATTCGAAAGATGCGCGCAAATTTGCTTTGGAGCGCGGTTTTTGGCATCCCCCTCGCCTACGTTCGTGATTGGCTCGATGGGTATAACACTGAGCCTCCGGGGGATGTTGCCGCCGAACTAGCCGATGCCTGCTGGCGAGCAATCAAGGCATAAGAGCGCGCGCCCTGCCGCGTTTAGCGAAGCTCGAATGGTAACAATCGCACCCTGTCCTGTAGCCCTCTTTTAGGTGAGTGGCCGATGTTATTATTTTACAATCTGCATGCGCTAATAATACAAAATCAGACAGAGCTTTTCCTGCTTTGAGTAGCCAACTTCAAGCGTATTTACTCGTTGGGCCTGTGACGAATCAATAAAATTTTTGGATAAGAACTAGTCGTGCTCTAAGGATTTTTCTCCGGTTAAACAATAGGAAATTTCCTTGTTAAAGAAACGGACAAAGCTGCGTCCCCTAAAACCCCGATGGGTATTTCTCGATTACCATTTTCTTTCTACCTCCGAGACCTTTCGAAGTGACGCAATGTTTTCAAGCGACATTTTAAAGTTTGTCTTCAAAGCACCAAAATAGGCGTCAAATCGATGCGCCCGTATCAAATTCGTTGACTTCTCAAGGTGGGCGCGCAACAACCCCGCGCACCCGTCAGTGATCGCACTCACGTGGTACCATTTTTAGGGAGAGCAGCTTGACCAGAAATACAATATCACGCACGGGCGCAGGTGTTTTTCTATCTCTGTCGACTCTCATTTTACCTCCGCCAACATTGGCCGAGAATGCCATCGCTCAGCCTGTTGAAGCAGAGCCTCAAGTGCGCACCACCCCGGTACTTCAAGTCTCTCCACCAACTTTGGGATATAACGGGGTCCATGTTCGATTGGCCTCCGCCACTCTACTCGCCCTGACGACACCAATACGATTTGGCAGTTTGCGCCCTGACGACGTTATCCCTGGAATTTCTGCTCGATTCTCGCCACCGAACGAAGTTGATTCTCCCTTCGAAATTGTTGTCTCGCTGCGACTCGCTGACGCCGAAGAAGAGCCTTCCTATTCAGAGGCTCTAAAGATTCATCAAGGGAATCAAACTGAAGCTCCGACTACAGGCCCCTTGTCCGAGTACCGCGGTGCTTTTTCTATTCAATGGGCACGAGGACTACCACAAGCGTCTCAGGCCCTTATCGGAGAGGATGGGAAACAGGTAGTGGTGGCAGTGTCAACGTCGCCAGCAGGCGGTTCCAAAAACTCAGATCGTTCTTCCGAGCGAGCGGAGGCGGCTCTTGCGGATGCCCTGAAAATGATTGCCGTGCACGTCGTGAATTCGCCTACTAAGCCAGAGCATCTTCCCGACCGAAGCAGTTTTTCTATGCCACTGGGCGTAAGCTCTGAACTCCGAGCAGTGCTTGAGCCTGGATGGATAGTTTCCCAAGGGGAAGGACCAGAACGCGTTTCTCATCGAAGAATAGCGGTGCTCCGACATTCCTCCTCGGGTTCCGTAGTACATGTCTACCGAGTTTCTCCCGATTTCTCCCTTGCTGGTGCTAATACAACTACGAAGGAGAACTTAGACGCGATGCTTGTCTCGCTCGTTCCTGAACTAGGCACCAGCGAGCCAGGTATTACTGCTCCTTGCAGCTTCACGCCACGCGGACTAACTCGCGAGTGGCTGGTTACCAGGCGCTCATGGGGCTCTCTCGATACTAAGGCATCCCTTACAGAGAACAAAGCAGAGCATGCCAAGGACGAATTCGTTTGGCCTTTACTGGAGGTGCAGCGACTACCCCTGCCTTAGTAGATTGAGCAGCCATCATTTGTCGAAAAAGTGAGGATTTAAGAGCCTGTTAACTCTTACCCTGAAGATTTTTTGGAAGTAAAACTATGAAGAACTTTTCAACCTGCATACTTTTGTTGATTCTCTCTTTTGCCGGAACGCCTCTTGCGTTCTCCCAGCCTAAATCAGCGGGACCTATTCCGGGGACAGCACAAAGCGCGGTGATAGATTTCGACGACGAATTTCTTCCTCGGACAAAACCTTTGTGCACGCCTAAGCTCTATGGCCCCGGATTTGATTGTGATGACTACGCATACGCTTTCTGTCAGTCCGTAGGGTTTCAAAACTGCTGGGTGCTTGGACTTTTCTGGGAAAGGGATCAAAACAAATTTGCGCATGCCGTTCCAGTGACTCGACGAGAGGTACTCCCTGGATTTTACCAATATTGCATATATGACCCACAGTTCACTCGAGGCCGTCTGCCCTCCGAAGTGGTTTGCTGGTTCTCGACTTCTCCTGTGCCGGACTACGAGGCTTATCGAGATCAGATACTTGATGCAGCGTGCGGCCATTACCAAAGTTGGAGCTTTCCATGTCCTGATAATTGTGGCGCAGGAGGATGTAAGATTACCATCTGGGATCCTGCTACCAATTGGTGCAAGTTTTCCGGCGAGCCTCTTTGGTTTGAGTGTGGCTCGCCTCACGAGGTCACCCGGGCGTGCAATCTCCTGCGCGAGGGTGGTGGCGATCTTGCTTGCTGGCTGCCTTATTCGCTCCTTCCATGCGAGGACTATTACGGCACAGATGCCCCTGGTCCATGGGCCGAAGGCCCCCTGTGTGGTCCAGGCAACGAGGGTCAATTGCGAGCATGTATTTCAAGTGGCAGCGATTTGATTTTGACCCTGCAATGCCACGAGGGGGATTGGACACCAAGCCCACCCGTCCCCTTGTGTTCTGAGCTTGTGGGGCAACCGTGCCAAATCGAGCAACAGTCAGCAATTGATTGCCACGGCGGGGGGAATCAGATCACTCTCACCACCCTTACTTGCGAGCCCTGTTCTGCCACTCCCCTGGTGTCTGGAGAAACGCGGATGTGTTGGTCGAGATAGGTCCTGATTCTAGGAACGCTTGTACCTACTCTCACAACTCCCCACTGCGAGAGTGAGTTAAAGCCAAGAACAATAAAGGAATGCAGTTGCTATGAGAAATATCTTTTTACGTATGAAAGTTTTGTCTTGCTCGATGCTGATAACAGTCATCGCTTTTTTTGGCCTGTTTTCTGGCTCGGTTCAGGCAGACGTAGTTTTTTGGACCTCTCAAGGCGAGGAACTTGCGAGCCATGTGGGCGCCCGCACCGGCGGCCTCATTGATCAGGGAAGGGGCATTGTTCGCTCCGCAATCGTGCCAGCTCTGATTAATGGGAACCCTTACGTGCAGCTCGATGTATTGGTCACGAACGCCCGAAACACCACCCTCACTTTCGATCCTAGTCGCTCGGCAGGCTACTATCCTGGACAGAATAGACTTATATGGGGTCAGACGATCGGCGCGTATGACGAGGCCGATGTGCTCCTGCACGAAATGCGGCATGGAACTCAGGAGTTCTTTCGACACCCCTCTTCGCTTCTCCATAATCTCGACGATCCGATTCATACCGCGTTTGCGGAGATCGACGGCTGCCTCGCTAAATACGGTGGAGATGTCAGTTCTGCTATGACTTGTGCGATTGATCGCTATCAGGGAATCGGGTTCCTTCAGATCCAGGGGTTGCATCCCGACTTTAACGATATGCAAACCTTTGGGATGATTCGGCATCTCTCGAACGCTTGCGCTGGACCGATTATGGATTCCGCTGGGAATCTCACCGCCTGTGGCGCTGGAAAGTATGAGGACGCTCTTCGTATGGTTTCCGACCCATCCTTCTCTCTTAGTCAGGCCGATTTGATCGTACCTGGCGGCGCGAGCCATGGAGCGACAAAGAAGATGTTATCGGCGATCTCCGCGATATCACATTGCCCGGGGGCGAAATATATTCCGTTCGTTGGCATCGGTGCTTCGCTTGTCTCAGTTCAGGAATCGTGGGCGATGGGGGATTACGAGGCAGCGATCGTAGAGGGCTGTACGAACATACCAGTCGTCGGCGATTTTGTAATCACACCCGCTCAGATCGTGGGCGACTACACTGTGGCTCCGCTATGTGAGTGGCTTGGAACTACCAATTGGCTCGCTAACCAATTGGTTGACCTGTATGATACAGGGAATTCAGGCGAGAACTGCACCGTCATCTATCTTCGAAAAGGACAGGAGAGCGTGAGCACTCCTGCTAACTCGAGGCAAACAGTCGAGCATTAGGCTGAAGGGAGAACCGTATGGGACCAGCTACCGCCCCTCTGGAGTCCGTGCATGTGACCTTAGGAAGAGAGGCCCAGTGGTCTCAGGTAGTGGCGCTGCTATCGCAAACGTTGGCGCGAACTCCTCTAAAGGTTAACTGGCAGTTCGAGCTCACGAATGGCAGTGAGCGTAAGGTTATGCGCACCGTAGGCAAAGGCCAAGCACATGATATTTCCGAGGGATTCTCTTCTCCTGAAGGAGCAGAAATTCTTTCAGAAAGAGACGCGCTTTTGCCACTTCGCAGGAGGTGGGAGAGCCCTGAAACTCTTGACTCCAAATTTCTCACCACCTTGCGAGACGCCCTAAAAGGGTAACTCAAGTTAACTATCTGAGTTGATCGGGAAATTAGGCATAAAGCGCCGAGCGATAGCGAGTGTGTCCCGCTCGTTGGTGAAAAAGGCAACTATCCGCATCATGGCTTTGCAGCGAGGGCACCCGTCTCTGCTCTCGCCGAGCCAAGGTATTGGCCAGGAGTTTAAAACAAAAAGAGCTCGTGATTTCCGTGAGCTCCTTCGGCGCGCGGGGCCGTTTCTGACCTGAGGACGAGGTGCGTCGGAGTCACCCAACTTTCGATTCCCCGCATGGCCCTCGGGTTTACGTCAAGGTTCTTGGGTAGAAGCTTCCGCTTTACGCGCATCTTCAAGACACTTTTCAAGTGCCTCCCACGCCAACATTGCGCACTTCACGCGAGCCGAAAATTTTCTCACGCCTTCAAGAGCTACGGCGTCACCAAGTTTCTCTGCTTCCTCAGGTGTCATTTCACCACGCATGACAGACCGGAACTGAGCCATAAGCGTCTCAATTTCTGCCACTCCTTTACCCTGGCAGATTTCAGCCATCATGGATGCGGAAGCTTGGCTAATCGAACAACCGTGTCCGGAGAAACCAATTTCTCCCACTGAGCCCTTACCAACTTTGACGGTCAATTGAATCTGGTCGCCGCAAAGCGGATTGAAGAGCGAGCAAGCGGCGCTTGGATGAGAGAGACACCCGTGGCAGCGCGGATTCTTGTAGTGATCGAGAATCACTTCCTGATACAGATCGTCTAGTTTCATACGTACGTCAAAATCCGAGACAGCCTTAGGGAACGCTCACCACAATCTCCCCATCCCTCTCAGCTACAGTATACACCTTTACGCCCGTTACGGCAGGCATACATAAATGCTTGCCAGTACACACATTAAAGCGTGCGCCATGGGCCGGGCAGACCACCTCCCCTACCCCAGGCTCGAACGTGCCACTCGAGAGGCGTACTTCAGCATGGCTACAGCGATCCTCGAGAGCTGACACCGTCCCATTATTCGAACGGAATACCACCACTCGCTTGGCCCCTACCTCTACCGAGCGCATCGCACCTATCGCAAGGTCAGCACTCTTTCCCACGACTACCTCAAGCATACAATTGCTCCATCACTACGCGGTCCACCGTGGATCTGGCGAATTCACTTGAGATTTTCGCCATAAGGTCTGCAAAGAAGCCCTCGACCAGAAGTTTCTCCGCGGCAGCCCGAGGCAGTCCGCGAGACATAAGATAGAAGAGCTCATCAGCACCGACCTGACCCACTGAGGCGCCATGCGAGCACTTTACATCGTTAGCCTTGATCTCAAGATTTGGAATCGCATCTGCCCGTGCTTCGGTCGAGAGCAAAAGATTGCGATTCGTTTGATAGGCATCAGTCTTTTGGGCAGCTTCCGCCACGCGAATAAAACCAAAATACACGCTACGAGCCACGTCCTTAAGCGCACCCTTACAATAAAGGTTTGAGCGGCAATGCGGAGCAAGGTGCCACTGCGTGGGATGGAAGTCGACGTGTCGCCCCTCCGCACCTAGATACAGCGAATACATATCTGCCTGAGCCCCTGGCTCATACAGTTTGCAATCAAGATCTAGACGCGAGACTCGCGCCCCGAGAGCAACATGCACCGACTTAAGATGGGAATCGCGAAGAAGATGAAAGCGATGCCGCGCAAGATAGGTCGCCGCATTTGAGAGGCGTTGAATAGAAACGAATTCAAGGGAGGCGTTGGCGTTAACTACGACTTCGATTCGCGGTGCAAGCAGGCCCTTAAAAGACGAGAGCTCAATATCTTCAACTAAGGTAACTGAAGCTCCCTTCTCTACCAAGACCACCACCAAAGGCGAAGCCGACGGTGCGGCGCTGGCGACTACCTGAGAGAGAAGCAAAGGCTCTTTAATCTGCTTTCCCGCTGCGATATGGATTACACACCCCGAGCTTGCCGCGGCAAGCAACATTTGGGAGGGAGCATGCTGCTCTAGGTCACCTGCGCGCTCGCCAAAAATCTCTTCGAGCTGAGAGGCGTAGGCAGAAAAATCAAAGCTAAGAGTGACGCCCGGAGGCAACTCAGTCCGAGATTGCCCGCTCGAGACCTGCCCATTCTTCTCCGCGAGAGTTAGCCCAAACTGCACCGCCCCGGGGGAGCGCAGCACATCCCACGCAAACATCTCTGGTTTGGTATAACGCCAGAGCTCATGATTCGACTGGGGAAAAGGCAAGGCAAGAAATCGAGTTAACGCCTCCTGCCTAAGCGCCATCATGGGCCGACCGAGTCCTGCCGTTTTCTCAATCGCCTCTACGTCTCGGAGAGAAAGCTGAGTTTGCCCCTCTCCCCCACCCTGACCTTCTTGCACATTCATGATCACTATATCCTTGGGAAGCCGCGTGACTGAAGGCTCGCTCCCGTTCTGTTGTTTTCCCCGGTTCAGCATTTACCGTCTGCGCTGCATACTTTTGCACCGCATATTCCTGCACATTTAGTGGGCAGCTTTCTTCGCCGCCTCTTCAATCACCCAATCATACCCTCGGGCCTCAAGCTGCAGAGCCAGCTCATTTGTACCCGAACGAATAATCTGACCATTATAAAGCACATGCACAAAGTCAGGCTTCAAATGGTCCAAGATCCGGTGGTAGTGCGTAATTACAAGAACCGCTGGCTTTTGCTCACTCTCTTGCATAATGCGGTTGACGCCACCTGCCACAATTTTTAGCGCATCAATATCGAGTCCCGAATCTGTCTCATCAAGCACGGCAAGCTTTGGTTCCAGCACCGCCATCTGCAGAATCTCGTTGCGCTTTTTCTCGCCGCCGCTAAAGCCCTCATTGACGAACCTTGTCGCAAAGGACTTATCCATCTCAAGCATCTCCATCTTCTGCTGAAGAAGCTTTCGAAACTCGAGCACCGTCATATCTTTCTCACGCCGAGCATTGAGCGCTGTGCGAAGAAAGTTGAGAATTGAAACGCCTGGAATCTCCTGAGGATACTGAAAGGCAAGAAAAACGCCCTTGCGTGCGCGCTCGTCAGGCTCAAGGGCGAGCAAATCCTCTCCCCCGAACTTCACACTCCCTGAGATAACAGGGTAAAGCGGATGACCCGCGATTACTTTCGAGAGAGTAGACTTGCCACTCCCGTTTGGTCCCATGATTGCATGCACTTCTCCAGGACGAATCGAAAGGCTAAGGCCTTTTAGAATTTCTTTCCCTTCAATGCCTGCATGAAGCTGAGAAATCGAGAGTAAAGGCTCTTGCTGAACTGCTTTTGCAGAACCAACTTGATCAGAGCTTGATGGTAACGCTGTCATAATTCCTCTCAACTTCCCGAATAATAAAAACTTTCAAAGGTGGGCAAAATGCAATCGAGGCCCCTTAGGCCCCCGAATTTTTGGTTCCAAGTGCAATTCCGCGCTCACTTCTTCCCTACTCACCATTGCCGAAGCCGGCTCAGTGTTCGGAGGTATTTCAGAAGCGGCCCTAGAGCACTGGTTTACGCTAGTTTAGCTACGAGGTCCAAACTATGGAGACTATAATTGAGTTAGAAACTCAAGTAAAGCTATGCTACTGAACTTTCTAGAGAAATAGAGCATCGAGCATCAATCTAAGATGCCGAAACCCATAACAATTCAAGACCTACCCTGGATTAAACCTTCGCCTCTCGCTGCGCGAGTGACCGCGGGACGGACAACTACTTCGCGCCTCCCAAAAGCACTGCTAACTTCAAGGCATTCTCAATCTGCCCTGAAAGCTTAATCGCACCTGAAAGATAGGCTACTTGGGGGTTCAGTTCGCAGTTAGCAATCGCGAGAAGAGTTTTTGCCGAAACAAGAATGGTGCAGTCAGCTCTCCCCTCTCCTTCGGAGACCTTGGGAGGCGGGCCAGGGCTAAAAACCCAGCGCTGCCCCAAAGAGCTTGACGCTTCGTCTACTATCTCGAAAGCAAAAGAATGCCCAAGCTCAGAAGAAACTCGGGGGTCACCAAGTAATCGCGAAGCCCAATGATTAAAAACCTGCTCAGCACGCTCAAATTGCATGCACCTATACTAGTGGGAATCGCGAAAATTGAGAACGGGTGTTACGCAGGATCCCCGAATGATGTGAGATCTAGCCTCGGATAGCGCTTCACGTGTTCCATCAGCTCCTCCGGGGAAAATTTGGTGCGCTCAATCGGACTCCAATCAGGAAAGCTATTTGCCTGAGGGCAAGAGCTTCTCACCCACCGCAGCTTCCCCTCCCATTTCCCGGTGCTCGGATCCTCCCCTGCGAATTCGACCACTTGGCAGTTCCTCAAATCACCCTTCTCAGAGTTAAAGAAGTCTCGCTGGGTTTCAGTCGAGAAATGCGCGACCTCCGACCATAAAGCCTCAATGTATTCGCCGTGCGTGACCACAAGTACTCGTTTTCCAGAAAACTCCCTTGAACAACGCTCAAGCAGTGTTCGGCTGCGAAGTCTCGTCATAAGGAGCGTTTCTCCATCGGGCATGGGCATGTGAAGCGGATCCCTCTCTCTAAGATCCATAAGCTCCTCCCTGCGCTCCGGAGACCGCGTCGAAAAGACGCCCCAGTTTCTTTCTCCGAGCAGCGGATCAATAAGAATGCGCACATTCTTCCAGCCGGCCGCCGCACACGCGAGAGACGCAGTCTCCATGGCCCGGGCATGATTTGAGACAAAAATAGCGTCAAAACCGTCAGGGTACTGCTCCGCGAGCCACTTGCCCGTAACTGCCGCTTGGGCTTGCCCTTTTCTAGAGAGGCGAATCTCTCGATCTGGGGTAGCAAGATATTGTGGAGGGAACTCAGAAATTATCTTTTTCTTGATGGCACGATTGATGAGATTAGCCTGACTTTCGCCGTGCCTAAGCAGGGCAAGTCGCCGAGGCATTTGAAAGGCGATCCCTAGTTCTTTAAGATCTGGCATCGAACATGCGCCGGGCGTATCGGCCTTCTGAGCTGCTGCTGAACTCTGATGAACCATCGGTGGGGCCTCCTTGGAACAGCCGCTTCAAGCGCGTGCTGAACTCCAAAAAGTGTGCCCAATCAGGCCAATTTAACGAAACGAAATAGTAGTGAATCTCTGAAATGAACTCGCTCTCCTTAGAACCGGCTGCGAAGAGGAAGGACAGGTTCGGGCGAAGTCTATATCTAGGGAACCTCTAAAAAACCTGGATATTTTATTTCTTTCCCTCCGTGTGCTCTGTGCCCTCTGTGGTTTTTCAACAATTTAAATCAACCACAGAGGGCACAGAGTTCACAGAGCAGACTTTTTCAGAGCTTCCCCAGATGTTAAAGGGCTCCCTCTCAGTGTTAGGCGAGCGATCCAGTTGAAAGATGCTCTATCAAATCGTTAAGTGAGCGGGCTTTGCGATAACTGCCCATCATGCGTGAACCAACCTGCTTTGCCTTGCTTGCCATAAGCAGCGCGGTCATTTTGTCGCCCACGGCATAGAAGGCCTCTGCAAGCACGTGCAGCTCGCGAGGACTCGACCAATCACCAAACTGACAGGCGTTTGTGGCCAGTTGTAGCGCGTATTCAGGACTATGAAACTGACCCGCTCTTAAGTAGGACTCGGCGAGAAGTGAAAGAATACGGGGATGATTCGGAGCTACCATGAGGCCGCGCCTTAGCTGTTGGCGCGCAAAAGGGACTTTCCCCTCTTCAATCAAAAGCTCAGAAAACGCGAGTACTGCCTCAAGTGAAGTAGGACCCTCACACGTGAGCTTGTAAAGTCTCTCACGCCCTTCTTCGAATTCGCCCTTTTCAAGCAGCAAGCGAGCCTTCGCCACTTCTAGCTTTCTGCGACCTCGCTCTGACTGTTCAGGAAGCTCATCAGCAATACGGAGGTGCTGAGCAGCTTCTTTGAGGAGATATGCCGCACCGCCACCATCAATCGTCGCAAGTACAAAAGTAGCCGCGAGATCCGCATCAACGGGTAAAACTTTAAGCGCACGGCGCATGGTCCAGGCCGCTTCAAGGGGCTGGCCAATCCAAATTTGGAACTGAGCAAGACGAAGCTGGGCTTCACGCGAATCAGGTGACTGTTGAACCGCGAGGCGCAGCTCATGCTCGGCCTCAGTCAGTTTTCCTGTTTTGAAGAGACAAAAAGCAAGATCGAGACGGGCGCAGGTACGCGCGGGATGCTGGCTATTTTTTGCGAGGCCTTCGCGATAGAGCGGGATAGCGCGGGAAAACTCGGCCGCCTTATAATGCTGGGCTGCTCGAATCCACGCGAGCACAGGAAGCGTGCCCCACGTCTTCCACCACTTGCGATACAATTTAAGACCTTTCCAGAGATTCATGACAAAAACCTTTCTGCGAGCACCTTTTGAGAGCAGAGTGCGACCTGCTTTTCACTCCTATCGTGAGAAGCCATGCGCCTGCTTCTAAGAACCTTAGTCAATCTTCGCTCACTCCATAATTTCAACGACTTACCAAGAAAACATCACAAGCCCTGCGTTTCTCAAGATTTCCCTCAGTGCTAAGCTGCGTCCCCGCTCTTTTTCATCGCTAGGAGTCTGTCCCGTAGAAAAATTCTACCACTACATGTTGTGGTGGCAACGGGACAGCCCCCCTACGGATTGTGTCCAAGATGAGGATTTATGTTTCTACGGGACGCACTCCTAGCTTGGAAGATTGAATACCCGCGCCCCTTCGAGAGAGTACACGTTGCGAAAGGTTATCAAAGGCTTCATACCCCTTGCCGTCCGTCGCCTCGCAACGATCCTGCCTAATCTTTGACTACTATTCGAAGAGCGCCTCGCCAAATCGAACCGGTCCCAAAGAACGAGGCATGGCGCGCTTCTCATCTTGTGGGTCCGAAGTCTTTTCTTCTTCATTCCATTCCGTAAGCAGAACCACACTCGAACCCATATGAAAGCTTCCTAGCCGAACCCCGCGCTCAATGAACTTAGGCGCCGCATACTCCCTTACAAGCTCCTTCGGCATTTGCCCTGAATTCGTGAGCCAATCATCATACTCAGTGCTAATTCGGCCCACGTTAAACGCCCCTACCATCACCACGGCAAGAAGCCCCCGATCGGTCTCGACAAAAGTAATCAGTCTCTCATTTTCACAGAATAGATCCGCCACATGGTGGAGGGCCCAATCATTTACCGGCCAAAGGCGACCGGGAATATACCGACTCTTCACTACCCGGCCCGAGAGCGGGGCATGAATGTGGTGGTAATCAGGCGGCGAAAGGTAAAAATTGAAGGCCCAGCCCTCCTGAAACCTCTCTGCGAGCGGGTCATTTCCCAGCAACTTGGTGAGGGAATAGTGCTGTCCCTTTACTTGCTCAAGCCCTTCTCGAACGAGCCGCGCACTGCGCAGTTTCCCATCAACCGGGGAGACCAGAGCCCTCTCCTCTTGAGGAAATACCCTCGCACCTGGCACAAGAGAGCGATTAAAGAGCTCGGCAATGCATTTAAACCCACCCTGAGGCACCTCAGCCTCAGAAAGGTTGATTTTAAAGGCCCTCGCAAAGATATCCGTTGCCAACCGAGCCAAAAAAACGGGCCTTCGAATGCGTACCAGGGCACCAGTCCCTCGGCTAAGTAGGGCCTGTGGGAGCACTCCCATAACTCCCTTCCAAAGGGCAAAAGACATAGCTTTCTCCTTGATAAATCGTCTTTCGGACCGGCACGTTCGCCTATAGCATAAGAGACTGCAAGTTACCCCTCGCGAATACGGAGGAACCGATGTCGAAAGGATCCACAGCAGCTCAAACTACTTTCTCAGCAGGCTCCGAAGCTGCTGGCCAGGACCAGTTTTTGGGCCAGTTTATTCCCCTGCACTACCATTATCAGATGCTGCTTGATCAGTCGCGAATGAATGGCTTTCAGCAGGCAATTGATCGCGCGGTTGCCCCGGGCGCAAAAGTGGTAGAGCTTGGCGGCGGCACCGGCGTGATGTCGTTTTTCGCGGCCAAGAAAGCGGCGAAGGTCTGGTGCGTAGAAAGAAACCCGCAACTCGCAAACGCTGCTCGCCGCTTCTTGGAGATGAATCGCGTGAGTGATCGCGTGGAAGTTGTCGAAGCCGATGCGACGGAATTTGTCCCCCCTGGTGAAGTAGACGTGGTTATCTGCGAGATGCTGCACTCGGCTCTTCTTAGAGAAAAGCAGATCCAAATAATTGAAGCGTTTAAGCGCAACTACAAAGCCAAGGTGAGCCCAAAGCTCCCTATCTTTATTCCCGAGGCAACAATTTTAGGTGTGCAGCCCGTCGAGCAAAACTTTACTTTTCACGGCTACCAGGCGCCCATGCCGGTATTCTTTGAGCCGCACCTTAAAGATACAGGCACCCTAAGCTTAACCGACCCCATGGTGTACGCCCTCTTTGAGTACCGAAACGATCTTAAAGATCACTTTTCTTTCCAGATCTCGGTAAAGTGCGCGGCAGGCGGAACCCTCAACGCCCTGCGGTTTGTTACCAAGAATGTGCTTTCTATCAATGTGGAAACAAACGCCACCGTTGATTGGCATAACTTTTATATGATTCTTCCGATTGAAAAGCCTTTCGCAGTCGCGACGGGAGACCGCATTTCTATTTCCTTCGCCTACCGCGCGGGAGACGGGATTGAGGCGCTTAGCGAAAGTATCAAGGTTAGCAAAGAACAATAGGCAGAGAGTCGTTAGTAGGCTCCCCTAAAAGCTTCCGTCTCCAGTTTACGAACCCACGAGCCCTGGCGGCACCTTGAGGGACTGAAAGCCCATACGTTGATAACAGCGCTGTGGACCGATACACTACCTGGGTGCAAGCGCTCAATCCAAAATCGTCCTCTCCAAATCATGCAGGGTCTCCTTTGCAGGAACAAACTCCTTTGCAGAAATCGCCCCAAAGCGCAGGCGCACCTGAAACCACCGTCACCACGTGGAAAGCGAAGCTGATTCTCATTTGCTTTGGTCTCATTCTAGGACTGATAGCACTCGAACTTGGGCTCCGATACCTTAAGCCCCTCATCATGCCGTCCGCAAAGGGCACGGAATTTGAATCCCTCGACGACGTGCGGCGTACCCTGCTCGGAGGAAATGACTCAGCCGGCTCTAATACGGCGACCTCCGAAACTCCTCAAAGCATGGAGAGTGGAAATCTACGTGCGATAGTGAACCCGCATCACCACGACAAGATTATCTTCGATCTAAAACCGAATCTCGACGTCGTCTTTCAGCGCGCCCAAGTAAAGACAAACTCATGCGGCATGCGCGAACCAGAACGCACCCTCGTGAAGCCCTTTGGGACATACCGCATCGCAATTTTAGGCGACTCTTTCACCTTCGGTTGGGGTGTTCGCCAAGAGGAAACGTTTGCGCAGCGCCTCGAGGATAATCTCAATCGCATAAGCAAGGGGAACCCCAAATTCGAGGTTCTCAATTTTGGAGTGCCTGGGTACTCAACGTTTCAGGAGGTCGCACATTTCAAGGATTTTGGCCTCGACTTTTCTCCCGATGAAGTACTGGTCTTTTTTGTGCAGAACGACTTTGAGCTCCCTTTTTATGTGCGGGACATCTATAGGCCTGGCGGCATTCTGTCCTCAACCGAATTCTTACGCCTTGGCGCGAAAGCAATCGACTCGAAGATTGAAGAGCAGCGTCTTCAGATGCGCGGCCTGGACCCTAACTCAGCCCTCGCGGAATTAAGTGATCTCACGAAGTCTCTAGGAATCCGCCTTTCTCTTACTATTAATCCCCGCAAAGAGTGGAAGGAATGGCGCGATAGACTAACAGTTCTTTCGGAGCGAAGTGATATTCGGCTCATAAATATGCGCCCTGATTTTATGCGATTGGTCGAAGGCCGAAAAATTCCCACTCCCGATCTGACGCTATCTTTTGACCCTCACCCCAGCCCACTTCGACATGCGATGTATGGCGATCTCTTGACTCCCTACTTTATGGACGTGATCCAATGAAGCAGTCAGCGATTCCTTCCCTTCAGTTCCCCTTGTGCAGGCTACTCGCGGTGAGACGTTACCGGTATCTGCCCATGCTCCTCGCCGTGTCCCTACTGCTCACGCCCATCAACGTAAACGCAGAAGCCTTTGAAGTGAGCTCCAGTGCATCAAGTGCAAAGGCACAGAGCCAAGAAGCGGCGCAGCAACAAGAACCAAAGTCCTCTGGAGGTTCCTCTCTCTTTCAGGCCGAGTCTTCAACTTCGAGCACTGGCGGGGAGGCGTCTGGCACAGGCAGCGCATCTTCTTACCCAAGCGAGGCAGCCTCCGCGGCAAGCTCCCCTCGGCCTGCAAAGCCCATGGAGATGACTGCGCTGCGACTTAGCATGGCGGAGAGCGCCTTTGCTCTCGATCCAAGCCTTGAGAATCGAGCGAACCTCATACTCGCGAGAGAAAGGTTGGTAGAAGATACCTGCATGCCGCGCCTTACCCAAACGCTCCAGCACCTCGGCATGAACTCCCTTCCCGAGCCTCAGCGCACCGCATGCCGCAAAGAGCTCTTCGGCGTATTTGCCCTCGACGGAGCGACCCCAGTCGGATTCTGCGCCAGAGACGGAATAGACTCTCCCAATTGTCTCGCCGCGTATAAGAATCAAGTTAGTGGAAGTTATGGCGGTGGATATCAAGCCCCTTCTGCCCCAGAGCCTCTTCGCCCAGGTCAAAAGCCCAACGCTCAGGATACCGTAGCCCTTTTGTACCAGGAAGCGCGTCAGCGAATGAGCGTGCTTCAAGACCACGAGTCTATCGATGCGCGCCTTGCGATTCGAAACATCTTTGCGCGCTTACTTACACTCAATTGCGCGGTAGTACGCCTAAGCCTTCAGGAGCTTCCCCCTCAAGATTCTTTAGCGGTTGCAAATCGCGACTCAGTTCTTGGACAGCCGCTTGATCCCAATGTGCCTATCGAACGCTACGTTGATGTGCTCGTCCAGGGCGCGAGGGCTAAAGCCACGCCTACCGGCCCTGCCCCGAAAGAGACAGAAGAGGCACCAAAAGAAGGCCCTCCCTTCTTTCGTAATCGACTCACGAGCGATGCGTGCCAGTTTTATGCACAAGAGGGACTACGATTCGAACCGGGTCTCGCAAGCGCGGTGTGCCACCGAGAAGGCTTTTCCTCCCCCGCGTGTATTAGCGCGCTTCGTAAAGAGAAGGCAGACACCCTCGCTGCAATCCAGAAAGAAAGGCAATCGAAAGGCCTTCCCCCAATAGTGCCCAATGCCTCCAGGTCCTCCAAAGCTCCAGGATTTAGTACCTTCTGAAGCAACTTTTTCGAGAAAGCTCCGATTAAGAGCTTCACTGAGAGAGTCCTATCCTCCCCTTAGTGGTCTTAGTGTTCTTAGTGGTAGTTTTTAAAACAACCACTAAAACCACTAAGGGAGGGTGTGTTCGAGGCTCTCGAATTTAGTCTCGAAGAGGTACCCTATGTCCTTTAATTCTAGCCTACCCCAATCCGGCTTTAGTCTTATTGAACTACTAGTCGTCATCGCAATCATTTCAGCGCTAACCGCCATAGCCGTTCCGCAGTACGCCGAATACCGGGCAAAAGCGTTTGACCTAAGAGCACTTGAGGACTTACGTAACGTTGCCATCGCCGAGGAAGCTTATTTCGCGGACAGCGAGCGTTATCTCGCCTGCTCAAATCTTGAATGCGCCACTACGCTACCCGGAATCGCAAGAATCTCGGCTGGCGTAGTACTCACCATTGAGACAAGCGAAGAGAGCTTTACCGGGACATCCTCGCATCCGAAAGGCTCTGGGAAAACCTTCCGCTGGGAAAGCGCCGAGGGAGGGCTCGTCGAATAGGCGCCCTCTTCTTCCAGAGGCAAAAACATGTTCTCATAGAAGTCAGCTGTGAGAATATCTTATGAATCCTGTTCGTACCCCTACCCCTACCCCTTCCCCTTCGGAAACTTCTGCAAGTCTTGGACTCGATCTTGGATCGGCCGAGGATCACCGCTCCGCAGAAAAGGCTCTGCGCGTGAATCTCGACGCCCGGCACTATGGAACTTTTGCTGAAATTGGGGGCGGCCAGGAAGTAGCTCGGTGGTTCTTCAGGGTGGGCGGGTCTTCGGGAACCGTCGCTAAAACCATGTCGGCCTACGACATGCAGTTTAGTGATGCGATCTATGGAAAGGGAACGCGCTATGTTTCTCGGCAGCGCCTCATGGCGATGCTCGACCATGAATTCCAGCTTCTCGAAGAGCGACTAAAACAAACCCGAGGCGATAAGACTTCGTTTTTCGTATTTGCAGACACCGTTGCAGCGCGAAATTTTAACGGAACAAATGAGTGTCACGGCTGGCTTGGCCTACGCTTCCAAGCAGCTCCCCACGCTCCCGCCAACGATCTTCTTATTCACGTCAACCTGCTCGATAAGACGCTCCTGCTCCAGCAACAAGCACTTGGCATCTTGGGAGTGAACCTCCTTCATAGCGCCTTCTACGAGCGCGCCTCACTTGAGGGCATGCTTAAGAGTCTTTTTGATTCACTGTCCCTCTCGCGTGTTGAGATAAATTTTGTTGAAGCACGCGGACCAGAATTCGAAGGGCTTGAGGCCGACGCGCTTAATTTCACCCTTCTCAGACTGCAGCTCTGCCGCAGCATTGCCTTTGATGCTGAAGGGAAGCCCACTATCACCTCTGAACTCCTTCATCACCGGGCAGTCGTACTGCAACGCGGAAGCTTCCAATTTCAGAAAGAGAAATTCCAGCAAATGATGCGCGACTCAGAGGCTGCTCTCGCCCGAGAAGTTCAGAAATTGGAGAAACCTCCGCAGGGTCTCTTTGAAATTTCTATTAACAGCGCTCGCCCTGACGATACCCCCGATGATGAGGAGCTCAGGCGCCGCGTTGCAGCGCTCACCCATCTTGGCTATCCCGTTTTGGTCTCGAACTTTATCGAGAACTTTAGACTAACGGAGTACTTACGTCGCTACACGGTGGAACCTATACGGTTCACTATCGGAGTTGGGACCCTTGTCCAAATTTTACGCGACTCATTTTACACCAACGTTGATGGTGGACTCCTAGAGGGACTTGGGAAATTACTTGGCCAAGGCGTCAAGGTTTTTGCGTTCCCCATGACCGCTCAAGACTTTTCGCGGCAACTGAGCCTCTATTCCTCGGGCCAGGAATTCTGCGCCGTGCCCACAGAGGGCCTTGTCACGGCGAAGAACATCGCCATGTATGGGCCCGTGCGGCATCTCTATAGCTATTTGCTTGAATCGGGGTATGTGATTCCTATTCCGAATGCGTAGATAACCTATAAAAGACTCCCTTCCACGTAACCGGCTCCGCCAAAGCTATGCTGGGGACGCAGAGTACGCAGACGAAAAACAGGACAGAAGAAATTCAATTTATAGGTTTTTAAGAGGTTCCCCAATTCGGAGGCGCGGCACGCTATGAGCCTAAGAGAGGACTGGGCGTCCCGGCTGGAACGACGAGTTGCGCTTCGTCGCGCGAAGCTCGCACTCCCCACCAAATGCTTTCCATGGGTTTAAGTTGTGCGAGGATTTCGGCGAGCTGGGATTCAATAAACTCGACGTCTACTTTTAGTCGGCCGGAAGCCACAGATTCCTTGAATTCGTTGAGGAGCTCGACGGTGCGGTCGCCCAGTTGCTTGGAAAGCGCGAAGATCCCCTCTTCTAGCTGCGGCTGTCTGAGCGATTCTCTTCTGACCATCCGCTCCAAGCCCGGCACTATCGCCTGCGAGATATCGCTTGAATTTCGAGTAAGCACACTGGCAAGCTCGTCGGCCCTCGCACCCCCAATTGATCGTAAAGCGGGGTGCTGAACGAGGAGTTTTGAGGTGAGAATGATGAAGCTTGTGCCCAAACTTGCAGACCAGGCCCCCAGTCTCTCGTAGTCCAGGCGTGCATCCTTGCGGTCCTCTGGTTTGTATACATGCCAGTTGCTGATATCGCGCATAAAGGGCGCCATAAAGCGTCGGATGTTGAACGAGGCGTCATACTCGAAAACGCCCTCTTGTCTTAGTTCCTGCATCGCCGTTTCGAAAGTCTTCGCCAGGACAAGCAGGCGGAGCTGACTATAGTTATCAATGACGAGCTTGTCAGCGCGGGCAATGCGCGCTGAGCCATCAATTGGCCTAACGGGTTCCCAACTCTCGGCTCCGGAGGAGGCGTCGCGATAGCCTTGCTCTTTCTCCCTGCGTTTGAGTTCGTCGCGCTGAGCCTTTGAGCAAAGATTGGGGTACTTCTTCATAAGGCGCGGAATCAGGCCGGGAATACTGTCACCACAGCGGGCACCAAACAGGTAGCGTGACTGGACGAAGTTTCCATCTTTCTCGCTCCATGGCAAAGCGCCGAAGACACAGAAACGCGTCTCTGACCCAATGCGTAGCCGAAATTGGTGCCAGGCGCTTAGTTTCGCCTCATGTACGAGGGCGCGTGCCAACTTTGCACGCTCTTCATTGAGGCCTGAGAAGTCGTCCTCTAGGTAGTAGCGCCTAAAGAGCTCAATCTTTCGGCGGCCTGTCTTCGTAAGCTCGCCCTTGATTTCCACGACGCGGTTATTGAAGGTTCCTGGTCCGCGATCTATGAGCTCGAAAAAGTCAGGGTGATAGACTTCGACCCGACCCGTGGCCGGGTCGATCATCGGAAAGCCCATCGGCTCATACACATAGCGGCGCTTGTTGGAAGCTAAGCACACGCGGGCGTAGAGCGCTTCCCACGAACTACGCATCCGTTCCGGTACGCCTTCGAACTGAAAGGTTTCGCCGCCGAGATTACCTTTGTCGATGCTGCGTAATCGCATTGACAGAGCATCGGCGCGATCCACTCGGCGTGACAGTGCCTCGTGTCCTTCTTTCTGGAGTCTTTCGGCGTGTGCTCGCATGGCTGCTGCGGCAGCTTCGCGGCGAGCCTGCGCCAGCTCGGGATGGTTCCAAAACTGCCTAAGCGTTTCGCGACGTTTGTCGGCCACGGTGGCGCGGTCTTCCGCGGAAAGGTCTTTCCACCAATCGCCGTAAGAGCGATGTGCGGCGATGCGGTCGTAAACTTCGGCACCGCTAGTGATTCCGCGAAACATTTGGAGAGCTGCGCGTACCTTCGGAATAGTTACGTCGTGCTTGGCCTCTCTTAGTGCGCGGTGAGCCGCTTTGAGCGTCTCAACAGAAGCAACCGGAAGTCCTAGGCCGATTGAGCGCTCAACCGATTGCGCAAGGGTGAGCAGTAGTTCTCCACGCCAAGCGACATTCTTAGCGACGCCGGTCTTTGCCTTTGGTTGACGGCTCTTGCTCGACTGAGACTGCAGTTTCGCCAAGGAGTCGAAGCCGATCTTGGTGAGGACAAGGCGTCCGTCCTTGATGCTGGCGAGGCCCGAGGTTACGAGAGGAGATCGCGTCACTTCGCTATCTGCGAAAGGATCCGGACGATTCGGCGAGCTTGCGGAGGGCGCAAAAGCAGCCTTGGCCGCTGATTTCGAGATTAGATTCGACACGGCCGTGTTATGCGGGAATTAGGGTTCGGAGGCGCTTACGGCCCATTGCGCAACCCCGCAGAAATACTCGGCTTGGAATCCTGGCGACTGTCGCGCAGAAGTAATCTCACAAGGTTAGGGTCTAGGGAAATTAATCTAACATACTGATAGACCGTGAGGTATTCAGTAATCGGCGTGAACCTCCCCCGCTTTAGTTGAGAGATAGATAAGCGAAAGCGGCCTTCCTTTGTGACAGAGGAAGGGTATGAAGCAGCAATACACTCGCAACCTTCCACAAACCGCGGCTCGGCGAGAGCCGAGACTGGTCCCAAGGCCACGGCCCCGCCGCCGATCCCACGCGCTCCACAGCAGGAACTATTCGGTGAAATTCCTCGTGACGACTTCATCTAAACGATGGCAGCGGCTGGCCTGCGGCCGTGCTTGGCCGTGGAGGCCAAAAGCGGCACCTTACCAGCCCGCCGCTCCATGCTTCGAGGCCACTTTGTGCTGAGAATTGCGGCTCTACTCTGCGTCCCTACACAATCAGGCATTAATTCCAGCCTTCACTCTACCCATTCTTCAATCTCGCTAAATCAAATTCTCAGCAAGTCGGACTAAACCACCGATATCATTAAATATGACTGATTTTCCGAGACCCGAACTCGTACGGGCCAACTTGATGTGCATACTCCCGCTGCATTTAAGACTCTACCGCTAAAAAGGCCGTGAATCAGTAACATTCTATTTGGCTCACCTGCGTGAATTTCGCTAGAGCACCGCACCTTAACTGGATTTCATACCAAATTTATGGCTTCGAGAGCGGAGGATGGACTCCGCTGTTCGCTTCTGAATGACGAATTATTCTAGAATTATAATCCGACTAGAGGGTGAATAGGACTACCAATGCGAGAGGATATAGTTACACCTGTCGGCCTTGAGCTTGGCTTGGCAAAAGCATTCTTAAGAGACGGAGATAATAAAACAGCGCTAAAGCATGCTGCATTGGCAGCAAAATTATCGGACTCATCCATTGAGATGAGAAATCACTTTGGTCCGGAAATTGTGGATGAAATTTGCAAGACCGGTAATATAAAGTTTGCCACCCAAAGAGCTGAGCAGATTACGGAACCATTTAACCGAGCAGTCGCATTTCTTAAGATTGCCCGGAAAATAGTGGAAATAGATCCCAATCGGCAGGCAAGCTATTGCTTTACGAAGGCGATAACAGCCTTAGCGGAACTTGAAACGTTCGGCATGTGCCCCGCAGGTGTCGAACTAAGGGCGACAATACTCGATCAACTTAAACAAAATGGTAACTTGCCTCTCGCAGGCGAGGTTGCTGCGGGCATTTCGGAGGAACTTTCCAGAGCCCAAGCATTTCACGGTATTGCAAAGCTAGCCTCAAAAGCTGGCGATCCTGATTTGGCCAACGAATTCTTCGAAAAGGCTTTAGGATCTCTTAATGGTAAGTACGATGGCGCAGGCGCTGAAACTCACCTCCGGGTGTGCATAGCCGAGGCTCTCTTTGAAAACGGAAATAAGACCCGTGCAGAGGAGGTTGCTGCCGGCATTTCAGAGGAACTTTCCAGAGCCAAAGCATTTCACGGTATTGCAACGCTAGCCTCAAAAGCCGGCGATCCTGATTTGGCCAACGGATTCTTCGAAAAGGCTTTAGGATCTCTTAACGGTACGTACGATGGCGTAGGCTCTGAAACTCACCTCCGGGTGTGCATAGCCGAGGCTCTCTTTGAAAACGGAAATAAGGCCCGTGCAGAGGAGGTTGCTGCGGGCATTTCAGAGGAACTTTCCAGAGCCAAGGCATTTCACGGTATTGCAAAGCTAGCCTCAAAAGCTGGCGATCCTGAATTGGCCAACGGATTCTTCGAAAAGGCTTTAGGATCTCTTAACGGTACGTACGATGGCGCAGGCGCTGAAACTCACCTCCGGGTGTGCATAGCCGAGGCTCTCTTTGAAAACGGAAATAAGGCCCGTGCAGAGGAGGTTGCTGCGGGCATTTCAGAGGAACTTTCCAGAGCCAAAGCATTTCACGGCATTGCAAAGCTAGCCTCAAAAGCTGGCGATCCTGATTTGGCCAACGGATTCTTCGAAAAGGCTTTAGGATCTCTTAACGGTAAGTACGATGGCGTAGGCTCTGAAACTAAATTAAGAGTAGAGATACGGGAGGCATCAAGGCAGGAACTGGCACACCCGCATCACTGAGGGATTTCCCCTTGGGACACCCAATAACTCCACGACCACGCAAAAGGTAGCGATTCTATGGCTCATCATTTCAAATGGTTAGTGAACAGGTCTCAAGCTCGCGGGCCCTAAATGAACAAAAAGTGGGTGTCCCAAGAGAACCCGAAGGGGGCGAAGCGTGCTAGGATCCGCCGGCCCTAATCGGGCGTTAAGAAGATTTACAAGAAACCTACCTCGCTAATTGTCAAATGATTTCATTATTTTAATGAAGACAGGCCGTGAAAATTCTCAATTCAGCACGGCATCCGTAAGACTAAGTTCCGCAGATCGGAAATAATCTGCCGCTTAAAGTTTATTGGGGAATCTTATGGCGTGTCCTTTAACTCACAGAGCTGCTCCTAATACTGCAGCTGCGATCGGACTTGCTGCAACCTTGGTCGGAGCCAGCTTCTCAGGCTGCGCTTCATCGTCGAAAGGTGATCCTCATGCTGGGCTGGGAGAGAAAGTTGGGCCAGATTCTCGTCAAACGTTCGATTTCTACAAACCCGACACGGGAAAGTCGGTTCAGAAAGTTCAGTATCGGTATGACCCAGCAACAAATACATACGCGCAAGTTTCTGCTGATAAGACTGCTGAAAATGCCAGTTCTTCGAACACAATAGCGATATCCCGAGATTTATTTCCATCTTGGATGACTAATGATTCGATGCCCATACTCCTCGGCTACCATGTTAAGGCAATGGCGTTACCTGTCGGCAGTGAGGTCAAAACCGAACTCGGAGTTCTGCAATCTAACGACCCAAAAATCTTGGAGGGCAAATTTGCCGACGAGATCGCACGAGGAAGAGAGATTAGAATTGTTTCCACACGTGACGCGTGCGTCGTTGGCGAACAATTGCTGGAAAAAAATGGTATCCGCAAGACTGTCTCCCACCCTTATCCTGACGGATTTGTGGTGGTTTCAATACCGCCGACTCCGCGGCGATGATCTTATAGATAATGGACTTAGAGAATCCGCTTTTTATTCTTTACACTTCCGGCTCTACGGGTAAGCCCAAAGGGGTTCTGCATACCACGGGCGGCTATCTTCTCCATGCGGCCGTTACTCACCGCTACGTGTTTGATCTCAAAGAAGACGACATCTACTTTTGCGCCGCGGATAGTGGCGTAGGCTTCAGCAGCCAGAACTTAGAGAGAAGATTGTAGAGGCTCATAAGCCAGAGTGTGAGAGTGTACTTCAGCTTCTTTATCGAGGGAACAAGGTTGGATTTGGACTCGCTACTGTTCCCACCGGGATTTCTTCAGCGACAGCAGCTCTCACCGCATGGGCCGTGTCGGCTGCGGGTGAGAGTACACTTTTTGCGGCCAGCGCCGCCGCCGTAGCCTCGTATATTTGGTACCCGACCTACTTTGCACTAAATCACCTCTTCCGTGATCGGCAGCTGATTCAGCGTCTAGAGGAACAGGGGGACAAGGGCGCGAACTTTCGAAATTGGGGAAGCCGCGTCACACAGACAATAATGGGTGAGGGAATTTGGCTTGCCGCCATCATTCCTACTCAAGTGGCTTTGGTAAATCACCTTGGATTGTCTGCCGGCGCAGCCGCACTTGCAACGCATATACCGCTGGCGTTATCGATGAATGCCTTTCTCATCACGCCTTACCGAAATCTTTCAAATTGGATGTGGGGATTGGACAGGCCCAGCCGGGGGAGTGGGGCGCAAAGGGGGGGGGGGGGTAAATCATGAAATTCGTGCGACCTTAACATTCGTGGCCGGCACGGATTGGTGCACCCAACTCCTCTGCGAACTTCTCTGCGCGAGACCGCAGGGCAACCTCTATTAACTCAACTGCTTACCGAGGCCTCTGCAAAGTGGCAGCTTCGTTTGAGTTGGGGTGCACCAATTCGTCTACTAAAACTATTGAATAAAGCAGAGTACGCGGGGGAGCGAAGGAATTCAAATGGTTATCTTCGTACCCCTCGCATCTAAATTGCCTCGCAATTCTTGAGAGAATTTGCAACTCTCCACTCCGCCAAGGTCCTTCATATCATCCTTGTCACGTAAGACATGTACATATAATATGTACATATGGACGACACTACGCCAACCGAATTGCGGGCTAATTTGTTTAAGATCCTAGAGCGTGTCGCGCGCGGCCTAAAGGTCAAGGTGCGCACTAAGCTTGGAGTCGTGCTAATTGTTCCCGAGACTCTGGGCGGATCTATTACTCGGGAGATGAGTCTTGAGCGCCAGAATGTGCGCGGAAAGATTCGGGGCGGAACGTTGAGTGCTGCGGAGAAGGCGCTCAAGACTCATCTGAAGCTTCCTAAGTAGAAAAGCCACGTTTGTTCGCAATCACAGTTCATTTACCTATTGAGCAGTGACTCACCGACAAGGGACTTACCGAGCAGGGACTTAATGAAAGTAGTAATTGACACTCACGCCTTGGTGCTGTGGTTGATCGATCCAAAGAAATTGGGGCCAAAGGCACGTAAGTTGCTGCGCCGGGACACGGTTGAGATTCTGGTGCCGATTATGGCGGTGCTTGAGCTGCGTTACTTGATCGAAATCGGAAGAATTGAAATGGACATAAGTGAGGCGCTTGCCTTTCTTGCCACTCAGCTGAACGTCTCTCTCGTTCCATTTGGCATAGAGCAATTGGCAGAAGCGATGTCGCTCACCACCCGCGATCCCTTTGATAGAGCGATTCTAGCAACAGCGCTCGCAGCAAAGTGCGCCCTTATTACTCGCGATCGATGGATGACTCGTGAGTATTCGGGGAGCATGTGGTGAGCACTTTATCTTGTGACGCTGCTTAAATTTTCCTCCTTCGGTGGCCCGCTGACGCTCGCCTAAATCTGGCCTCTGAAGATGAGGTATACGTGTCTAAAATTGAGAGGAGGTCGCTGCCAAGATCGCCAGATTCTGGGACAAATCTCAACCGAACCTTGTCACAGCCCAGTTCGGCTTGCGAGAGTCGGTTCATAATAATCCAATTAAAAGGCAAACTTCTAAGCACCAATTACTCAAATGCCGCTCGATTCTTCGTTTTTTAAAGAGCTGGTAGTAAATGCCGGCTGCCCCCCAAGACCGACGAGCCTCCCTGTGTAGTCGGCCTGACGGGAGCTTGCCCGGACTTCTCAGATAGGGGTTATTAACCCCCGTGCCTGATGAGTGCCAACCCGCACAGTCGGGAAGTTGCCTCACTTTGCATGTTACTAAGCGAGGGCTGGCAGAACACATGACTAGGAGTGTCCAGATGCAAACTCGTAGCTCCGGCGGTCTTTCCAGGAATATGACTGCGAATAACCAGGAGAGCGAGGAGCTACAGTAAGGCACGGAGCTGAGCGAAGTCTCAATTCTATCTCCTCTCCGCGGTCTCCGTGTCTCTGCGTTAATCCCCTCTTAGCCGCGTAAATCTAACTTCCCCGAACACTCAAGTAGAAAGAAAACACAGAAGAGCACGAGGGGGGGGACTTTTTCAGAGTCTCCCTAGGAAACTTCTGCCCAAATTCTCCGATAAGGACCCGGAGCATTAACGCCCGGCACCTTACGGCAGAGGCCCTCGCAAGTTCGCCATTTATGGGAAGGCCGTTGATGCCAAAAAAGGAAGACTTCTACCGATGAGAGAACCGCGACTCCTCGCTCCCCAAGAGCAGCCCGTGATTCAGGCTACCTTTAGGCCTGTCAGTGGACCTGCGAGCGCTGACTTTCTGACCTCCTTCACCAATCTCCTAAAGGCAGAAGAAGAGGAACGCGTGCGTCTCAAAACTCAGAGGCAGCGCCTCGCCGCTCGTCTTTGGAAACAACGCAAGCGAAGCCGCGCTGCCCTACGTGCAAGGGTTGCAAAAAGCGTGCAAAAACACACCGCCGCCTATCGCAAGAAGATGAACCGAAAGCTCGAGGAGGAACTCGTCCGCGGCCGAGATCAGCTCCTTGAGCTAAGCCTTCAGATTACACGCAGCATTCTTCAGCAAGAAGTGAGTGAAAGTTCGCAGTCTCTCATAACAAAACTAAAAAGACTTCTCGCCGCACTTCCCGAACAGGCTATTACAATTCACTCTGCAGAGACGGAACGCGTACGCCTTGGTGAAGCGCTCGGCACGAGCCATCCGCACCTCCGAATCGAGTCCTCGCCAGCTCTTGAAAGAGGCTGCGTAGCTATTGAATCTCAAAGCAGCTCCATCGAGGTAGACTGGAGAAACGAACTGCGTGAAATCGAACGCAGACTTCGGGACTCCTTGAACGATGCAGGAGCTACCGCATCAACACCTTCCCATCCGGAGTAGTCTATGTTTTCTACCGAAGTTTTCGCTTCCGCGGCGACCCCCTCCTCTCCCACGACACGTGGCGTGGTGTTATCTGTTGAAGGCCCCGTGGTTTCCGCTCGGCTCCCGCTCGCAGGCCTTGGCGACCTATGCAGCATCACTCTTCGCACAGGCAAGACCTTGCAGGCTGTGGTGGTAGGATTCCAGGGTGATGTAGCCAGGCTGGCGCCTTATGAATCGCCCGACGGAATTACTCCCGGTTCCCCGGTTCTTAGTGCTGGGCTACGCCCCATGATGGAGCTTCCTAACTTACCGCTCGGGGGTGTCTATGACGTATTTGGGAAACCACTGGTAACTTCGGCGGCTCCTCGCGCTCCCTCCAGCGTTCTTCGTCTCCCTCTTCATCGCCCCCCGCCCGCAGCACTCTCTCGCCGACCGATTTCGGAGCCTTTCGAAACGGGAATAAAGGTAATTGATGGGCTTTGTTCTCTTGGCGTAGGCCAACGCATCGGACTTTTCGCCGGCGCAGGCGTGGGAAAGTCAACGCTCCTTGGAGCTATTGCGCGTAATAGCCCATGTGATGTCGCCGTAGTCGCGCTCGTCGGGGAACGAGGCCGCGAGGTTGGAGAGTTCCTGCATGATGCGTTAGGTGAGACCGGAATCGCCAGGTCCATCGTCATTGTGGCCACCAGTGATGAAAGCGCCCTCCGGCGTTCCTTGGCCGCTCACAGCGCTACCGCAGTCGCCGAGCACTACCGTGCGCAGGGGAAAAAGGTATTACTCCTCGTCGACTCACTGACGCGCGTGGCACGCGCGATTCGCGAGGTGACCCTCGCCGCAGGAGAAGTCCCTGTGCGCCAAGGGTACACGCCTACCGTATATGCGGAACTTCCGCGCCTCCTGGAGCGCAGCGGAAATGATGCTCACGGTTCAATCACCGCGATATATACTGTCCTTACTAACGGAGAAGACGAAACCGATCCCCTCGCCGAAGAAGCGAAAAGCCTTCTTGATGGGCATCTCTATCTTGATTCTAAGATTGCTGAGCGAGGCATACGGCCAGCGATAGATCCTCTACGCTCAGTTTCTCGTCTTATGAGCCGCGTCCGTTCTGGAGATGAGCTCGCAGCTGCAAATTCGTTGCGAAAAGCGCTTGCACGACTAAAGAAGGACAAAGACTTGCTGCTTTTTGGTGGAACACCCGATGGAGAACTCAAGCGATTTCTTGATGCCGAACCAAAGCTCACCGCTTTCCTCTCTCAGAGCCCGAAAGACTTCGTTCGGATTGAGGAGGCATCCCGGCAGCTCGAGGGACTTCGAGCCTTGCTTTAACATTTATGTCTCACAGGACTCCTTCGGTCGCGATTGTTATCGGCCCGGCGGCTCTGTGCGCAATCGCAGCTAGAAGATGGAGTAGACGCGAATTCGTTCAACATATTCAAAACAGGCTCTGCCTTATTCCTTGAGAACCCCTGCGCATCGTTTAGAATGCCTACGATTCAAGAGGCCCACTGCCCGGGAGAGAGAGCCAAAAGTGTGAGGCCTTAGGAAAATAGCAGCCATGCGATCAACCATCCAAAATTCCAGATTTCCCCCTAGTTTCCCCGCCATCGGTGCGGCGCTCGCCGTTAGCTTCTTCTCTCACCACAGCTCAGCGGCGCATCATGCGCAGCCTGAGCCCTCTCTGGTGTCGCCCGCGTCTCCCGAGCCTTTTCGCAGCGCTGGCTATCTGCCGGGGAAGCATCCCTCTTATGATTTGAAGGGGAAGGACATCAGTGCGGCAGCCCATTCCTATTGCGGCAATGCCCCCGAGCGCCCTCTTCTCTGTGATATTTTCTTTCGCGTGGACGAAGACCTCGTCTCCAATAATGCCACTATCTTAACTACCGTTGATAACAATGACGACGCCCGCGAGAGGGCTCGCGAAAAACTGTTTCGAATGGCGAACGAAATTGGTGCCAGAATCAAAGAAGTGGAAAATAAGGAAGCACGTCGCGCAACAACGGAGGAATGTATCGCCGCGTTCAATCACGTCCTGTTCACGGCGGAAAACTTCAAGTTTCCTGGTACCAGTACGATGCTCCGCTTCGAATTTCAGAATAAGCGCATTTCGTTCTCCTCCGCGATTAACCAAAAAAATGGAGTCTGTGCTGACGTTACAGGGATTTACCTTTCCCTTGTTGATATCCTGGCGCGGCAAGGCCTCCGGTTTGAGGTTGCCGCGAAGCAGGCCCCCGGTCACGTCTTTGCCTGTTGGAAAGATGGCGATAGAGAAACGAATGTTGAATTGACCGCAGATGGCAAGGTGATAACTGACGAAGAGTATCGGAAGAGTTTCCACATAGACGCTGGCTCAAGCAAGGCGATGAGCCTTGACACCTGCGGCCTCGCATCCTTACTGCACAACTCTGCGATCGCATTGGTTGACGGAAGCCCTGAACTTGCACTCTTGTATTCCAAAATTCGCTTAGAGCTGGATAAAACAGTCGGTGCCTACCAACTCAGAGGGGCTATTTTAATTTCTACCCTTGGGTCGAATCCAGAAAAGCGTTCATCCATCTTCGAAGAAATTAGTATGTGCGCCGAGCGCTCTCTAGAAATAGATCCGGAGAGCCCCACGCCCCAACTACTCGCCTTACGTATGAGAGCTGACCGCGAGCCGGATAAGGGAAAGAGACTTGCTCTCATAAATGAGGCGCTGAACTACGTCCGAGAACTTAAGGAAAAAGGCCTCACCAACAGACCCTCTACGCTTCTTGGAATCACGATAGAGCACTCCTGGGAACCAGATCTCGCAGAACTATATTTGGCGAAATACGAGATAACCGAGGACCAAAAAGATCTCGATGCCGCCGAGGTAGCTACTCTGCGTGCTGAGGCCGCCGCGTTACTCGAGACCGGTGCCATTCGAACGCGCGCACCTTTGGCCTTTGCGAGCGCTCGGGCGCACAAAAGCGCCGCGGAACTCAACGGATTTTTAGAAAGGGTCAACAGCGAGATTGAGAAGTGTGTCCGAGATTCCCTCGCACCCGAGGCAAAGAACGGCTCTAGTCTTACCTCCGCTGCTGAAGCAAGGCTGGCAAATAGCCTCCTAAAGCTTGACTCGAGCCAGCATTCGCTCAGAAGAGCAATTGCCGTTGACATGGCATTTTCCTCCCCGCGGAACGCCTTAGAGGTAAGAGCGCTGATCTACCTGCAGATGGCCGAGATAGCCATGACAAATGGAGAGGGCGAGGCGGCACGCGGTTACTACAAACTTGCAGGAGAGGACTTCAAAATGGTGCTCGCCCCAAGCGCGTACGAGGAGTCATACCCTCGCCTCGAAATTGACATGGATGGCAAAAAAATCGAGGTTAAGCCGAGGGCAAAGCGCGACATCACAAAGTCGGCACGCAGTGAGGAGAACGTTCAAGCGCTCGTGGGACTCGCTGTGTGTCAACATAATTTGGGAGAAACTGTCCCACTAAGTGATACGATCGTGAAACTCAAGACTCTTCTGGAAATAGGAAACGAAACCTTCGCAGACTATGTCAGGCGCCGCGAACGCGACTTTCGGGATTACCGGGATGTTTCGTGGAAAGCGGATCGGGCGTCGCTCGAACGACTGATCGCGAATCCGGAACTTGCTAAGCGCATGGATAACACTATTCGCGATTGAGCGACGTCCCCGGCCCATAAGCGCACAGTTGAAACTATACCGCTCCTTCAGCTAGTCGCGCGTAGGCTTTCCTCGTAGGCAAGACCGTAAGCCGTTAAATAGTTTATGACTCTTTAGGTTCAAGTGAAGTAGGCCTATTAAGGGAATAGCTATTCCAAGAGGCCACGCAAACAGGCACACAGCCAGCTTCCCCCTTCATAATAAGTGGTTAGGGAGAGAGAATCCTATGACCGCAACCACTTCACTTACGCACCCTCAAGCCAGAACCGGAGATACGGTCGAACGGGCGCGAGGCTCAGGATCACGAGAAGATGGAGCCCGACTTGAGCACCTCGCTGGCGCTTTCGGGGTGGAAGGAGGAATCGAGACCTTTGGGCAGATTCTCGAAATAGGGAACAAAGGGGGCGTTACTACGATCACCCTGAGAGGTATGCCCGATGTTAGGATTCGCCCCCGAGGACATTCAAAAGACGGTCCGGATTCTTGGGAGCAACAACTTGACGCCTGCATTCACGAGGCCCGCAAACGTGGCACCGTCGCCCGCATAGACGTCCAGGCGCTATCTCAACACTCCGTAAGTATGGAAGTCTTGTCAGCACTACTTCACATAAACCGGGTGGCGTGTGACGCTGGGCTAAAAGTAGCATTCGACAATGTCCCAAAGTCAGCAGCTGACAGATTCGCTGGCTTCAACTTGCCAGAAGATAGTCCAAGTTACTTGGATATTAGTTCAGTGCTTATTCCAACTCGCGCAAAAGCCAAGGGCGAAGCAGCATAGCAACCATATTCAGAACGTAGCTCCGCAGCCCACTTTCTTCGAGCTTTCTGCGGCAGGCTGACGAATTAGAATTTTTGGAAACGCGGGCAAGGCTTTCCGTCTATCTGCACTTCCTCGAAGAACATGGCCTTCGGCCGAACCCAGAAATCGGGAAGACCAGAGTCCCCCTGAGGATCGAGAGGCCGATACACTACCAACTCTTCATCGGACTCCGTATGCCGAGCATATCCAAGTACTTCGTAACGTCCTCCCTTGTAGTGACGATAGATGCCTTGGATATCTTCGCCAGGCTTGCTCTGAGTAATTCTTTCTTTCTCTTTCAAAGAGCCTCCAGACATTTCACTTAAATTTTTGGGTAGGCAGGGCTACTTACCCCGAGCTATAAAAGGCCCTCGACACCTCGTGAGGCGCTATGGCTGAGGCCTATGATGACATTCCCTACCCCGATTTCACCTTTGCTGACCAGCATCCGTTTCATATTGCTGGGCTGGCCCAGCTTTGGGGCATTGAAACTCCCCCCGCTCTCGGAGCTCGTGTCCTTGAGATTGGCTGCGCCAGTGGCGCCAATCTGCTCTTTATGGCCGAAACGGCCCCGCACTTGCAGTTTACCGGAATTGAACTTTCGAAGTCCCAGGCGCACACCGCTCAAAGGCGTATAGGAGAATCGGGGCTTTCTAATGTGCGAGTTCTCCAAGGCTCCTTCACGGAGATCTCTAAAGAGGAATCCCCCTTTGATTACATTCTCTGCCACGGTCTTTACTCGTGGGTTCCTCCGGAGGTGAGAAGAAGCCTCACTAACTTCATCGCGCACTCACTCTCACCTAAGGGAATCGTTTATCTAAGCTACAATTGCCTTCCCGGCTGGATGTTTAAGGGATACATCAGAGAATTACTCTTACACATAGCGCCCCCTACCCTGCCAAATGCAGACAGACTTGCGCGGCTCAAGGAACTGCTACCTACCGTAAAGTCAGTGGTGAGCCCTTTTAACCCTGCGCGCTCTTGGATCCTGCCCTTGCTGCAGAAGCTAGAAAGCTCCGACCCAAGTTACCTATTTCACGAGTACCTTTCGGAGTGGAATCAGCCCTTTTGGTTTAAGGAGGTGGTGCACGATCTAGGTCAAAGCGGCCTGCAGTATCTATGCGAAACTGATCCGGCTGCGAACGCCACCTATGATTATTCTGGCGAAAGTCTAACAAGGCTAGAGACTCTTGCTCCGCACGCCCCACTGAAAGAGGAATTTCTTGATTTCATGCGCTGTCCCGCATTTCGCCGCTCTTTATTTTCTCGCTCAGCAAACGAGGGGCAGCGGAGCATCGATTATACCAAGAGTAGCGGGCTTTTCTTTTGCCTGGCGCCTGGGATTTCCTTAAATGAGTTATCTTCCGGCGGCTTTGAGCTTAGTAAAACTAATAGCCCAACTATTACCCTCACCGGCGTCCCTGCGGCATGCCTCAAGGTATTGGTAAACGCCCACCCCGGTTATTGTACAGGGACCGCTGTCTCTCGCGAACTCGCGGCGAGCGAGCCCGACATCGCTCAGATACTTTGCGAACTTGTGCGCGCAGGCTTTGTATTAGCATACGGCCAGCCCCTACCCGTGGCCACGACTGCAAGCCCGCGCCTATGTTATCTTACCAAAATGTTTCTTCAAACGTCGGAGACCACAGTCACCGCTCGCGGAGAGCGAGTTACGGTGACGCCTGAGATAAGAAAAAAATTAGCCTCGGGCAGGCTTTCTGACCTTGATGAGCAAGAAAGGCAGGACCTGTTACGTGAGGGGCTTTTTTTGGCGTCTCGCTAACACGAGGTGACCTGCAATCAAGAAAGGGAGGAGCACTCCACCCCAAAAATGAACCAGCTCTGCAATTGGCCGCACGCCATCGACTGAGCCATAATAGAGAATCGCAGCGGTGAGTATTAGCACCCCGTTACACGCAAGCAGCACGCTGCCGGACAGAAGGTTTCGCCCTACATGCCAACTCTTTTTTATATGAACAGGGAAAAGCGAGCCGAACACGAGCAAAAATATCATGGCGCCTACACCGTGGGCGGAAAGGAGCAAGTGTTCCCATTCATAGGTTGCACTCGCCTCTTGGAACTTGGGAAACAAGGCTGCGCTACTTAGCTCGTGCAATACGCCGGTGGCGAATAAGAACGCAATCGAACAATACACGAGCCATTTATGAAGAAGACCTAGCTTCACAAAACAACCTCCCTTGCCATGTCAGAAGTGTTCCATATCCAGGAACCCACCTCTCCTCCAAAGAGCATTCTTGCACCATACTTTTGAAAAAGAGCCTGAGGCTCTATGCCTTTTACAATACATACCTTAGTGAAGGCATCAGCCAAAACGGCGTGGGGAGCAATCACGGACACAGAACACACATCTTTCACCTTGCTTTGAGAGCCAGGGTCTACGAAAGGAGATTCGAGTGCATCAGGGAGCACTGCTGAGGTAGCGCAGGCTTCATTGCCAAGGTAGAAAACCTGACTCAGCACTCCAGGGGAAAAGGGATGCCGCACCTGGAAGGGAAATTTTCTAGTTCCCCGCGCGCGCATATCCCCGCCTGCGTTCACTAAAGCTGAGGAAACGCCGGCAGCAATCAAACCTTCGAGAGCCACATCAACCGCATAGCCTTTGGCAATGCCTGCTAAATCTACTACTGCAGGTCCGAGCTTTCTTACCACTCCAGGCTCAAGAATGCAGATGTTCCGCACACTGCTCACCTCTTGGTTCTGCGAATAAGATGCGCGGGAATCTGAAGCTCTCACTCCAGGATCAAATGCTCCCTCGCTTTCTTCATGGAGCCGCAGGGCAAGTTCAAGAACTGTCGTCAAGCGAGGGTGAGTTCTCACTACCTCCCCAACCTCAGCATTGTTCAGCCGATGCAGATCGCTCGTTACCGAGTGGAAATTCATGACTTCATGGACCTGCAAGACGCGCGTATAGGCATCATTGACTGCCGCATGAAGTTCTGAAGTCGAGCTTAAACCTTCAGCTTCTATGCTTACCACGGTACCGAGCAGCGGTTTGGCGCGCTTCACCTGCGGCGCTATGTCGCTATGGATAGAGCACATCAAGCATCGCCAAAACTCTGCGAACTCCCTCGGTCACATGCAGACTCGAATAAGTCGCTCCAGAAATATTAGGGATATCCTTCCTAAGCTTGAGAGAATCTTTTGAGGTCTTCCCCACAAAATTCTCTCTCCACGCAGAGTCTCTAATCTCAGCTCCGTAATTCTCCCGGTATTCGAGAATCTCGATTTGCTTAACTTTTCGCTCTGGCGAAATGGCAACTACGTAATCAATAAGTAAATGCTTACCAATCACTTGATCGAACACGAGGAATCCCTGCTCTTCCGTATGGTGAAATACTCGCCACATTTTGACGTGCTCATTTTTCACGGGCACATCAGACGCGAGTTCGATGCTGTCTCTTTGATTTTCGGAAAGACTGAGTTCCAGAGGCTCAAAGCGCGTTGCCTCTGGAAAGCAGAGTTGCTGGGCCTCTTCAATACTAAGGTATTTTTGGGCATAACTCTCTGTCACCCAAACTATGGGAGCCAGCGGCAAGAACGAACACACCCCCAGTAACGCAGCAGATCTCTTATTCACAAATTCATCTTACGCATCTGCAAATCTTTTCAGTTTTACTCACCTATTTCAATCGCATGTTTGACATGCCAAGCAAAAAAGATACATAGACCACTTGCGCATGGCGAACCATTCTTAACCATGCCTTGACTGTGTAAATAACCATGTATAATCAAATGCTTACAAAAACCACCCGCCTTTTGGCACTCCCGATTATCGCGCTCTCACTGTTTTCAGCTCCTCAAGCCAAGGCTGACGAACGCTACTTTAGCTACGTCTACGAAGCCGATGTTATGGCCGAGGGCAAATGGGAATTTGAACAATGGGTAACCCACCAAAACGGAAGAGAGGAAGGCGACTATGCCGCCTGGAACTTGCGATCAGAAATTGAGTATGGACTAACCCCATTCCTCACCACCGCCCTCTACCTAAACTGGGATTCTGTCCGCAGCGAGAATATGCCCGGTAAAGAAGACACTCAAGAAACAGACTTTAAGGGCGTTTCTTCCGAGTGGACCTACCAGCTTTTAAATCCAGTCCTTGACCCTGTAGGCCTCGCACTCTACGGCGAACTCACCTCGGACGGAATCGACTACGAAGCTGAAGGTAAAATCCTGCTTAGCAAAGCCTTCCGAGACTTCGTGGTTGCTGCAAACGCAGTCTATGAGGCTGAATGGGAACGCGAAGATGGGAAAACGGAGCGTGAAGCGACTTTGCAGCTTCTCGCCGGCGTCGCGTACAAGCTCTCGCCCCAGTGGTCGGTCGGAATTGAGGCTCGCAATAAGTCTGCGTACCCAGATGGCCTCAATCTAAGCGGCCAAGAGTTCCAAACATGGAACGTGGGCCCAAACGTCCATTATGGCTCTCCAAAGTGGTGGGCAACATTCACTGTGCTTCCTCAAGTATGGGGCAATGGAGATGGAAGCCGTGGAGGACGTAATTTAGAGCACGAGGAGCAAGTCGAGGTTCGATTGTTGGTTGGAATTCATCTCTAGCCACCGTCCCGGCTCATCACTCGTTCGAAGCAACTACCGAACGAGAGGAGATGAGCGGGGCTCAATTTTACGTAGCAACTTGCGACTCCTTTCTTCGGACAAAGAGCACAGACGATCTACAGCGGCCTATCTTTAGTTTTCGAACACAGCACCAAAGGGAGTCTCTGAAAAACCTTGCTATCTTGTTTTTTCTCTCTGCGTCCTCTGTGGTTTTTCAACAATTCAAATCAACCACAGGGCACAGAGTTCACAGAGTGGACTTTTTCAGGGGTTCCCTAGAGATCGAGTAGTGGTCGCCTACCCCGCTCAAAAATCACCTCAAGCCGAGTCCGTGCGCGAGAAGCCCTTTTCGACCTCAAGAGCACGAGCCACCATGTCGCTGATGCGCATAAAACGCATCCAAAAGACACAGCCGTCACCTCAGGCAGAATAAGAAATAAGACTGCCAGTTCATATTGTTACGCGAGCCATATCGCCCAAAGCTTGCTTAGTAAGTCTTTCACGGCTACCATTAAAATGTGTTTTAAACACATATTTATGTTTTGGTGAGGTCTCGATTCCCGGGTTCTTCTCCAAACACAAAGAACGTGGAGGATGTATGAAAACGAGCACACTTAAGGTTCTACTCAAGTTAAAAAAATTGGCGGTTATCGGCGCAGCACTTACCCTGAGCGCATCCCCCAACTTCGCAAGCGCGCAGGATAAGGGTGCCTTCAATCGCTTTAGGGGATGTCCGGGAGACATCACCGCCGACGGCGTCGTTGACAGGCTAGATATTGACGCCATCACCTACACCTCGAGCAACGTTATGGCGCTCGATGTGAACCGCGACATGCTGTTATCTTCAAGAGATAAGCGAGCCGTTGCAGGACTACGCGGGCAGTGCGCAGCGAGAGCTGATTTCAACGCTGATGGAAGAGTTGATGGCGTCGACCTGGCTCTTCTTCTTGGCGGCTTTGGTTCAGTCACCGAAGGCACTGCGGCCTACGATCTGTCCGGCGATGGACTCATCGACCAAGTCGACACGGATATTCTTCAAGCGAGCTGGGGAACCCTGAGCGTTCTAAGACCAAAGAGTCTTGACCTCAACCGGGATGGGCGCATCGACAACTGCGACGCAATGACTGCGCATCCTACCTTTGGGATTACAACCGCCCGAGGAGATGTGAACAAAGATGGCGTCAGGGATTTTGACGACTACAATTTGGTAATTGGCTTTTTAAGCCGAGGCGCCAAAATTAAACCTGCGGAATGGCAAAAGGCCTGCCGGAAGGTGCGTTAAGGCAATTTGATTCGCACGCGCTTGGCCGTGGTTGCTCTCCGCCCTAATTGGCTGAGAGTAATCACGGCCCTAAAGTGAAAGGTGCGACTTGATCTTGCAGCCAGTGTCCGAGGCTGTGTGAGCCACCGATTGCAACGCTAAGGACGCTGAGTACGCGGAGGGCTAGGGACCCTCTGAAAAACCTCCAGTCTTAATACACCTCTGTGTACCTTCGTGTCCTCTGTGTTGAATTCCTTGATGAAAATTTCACCACAGAGGACGCAGAGGTACACAGAGGTAAGTTTTTAAGAGGTTCCCTAGTTTTTTAGAGACGCCTTAGTTCCTTCATTCATGCATAATTTCCCCCACAAACGCCTCCGCACCTTTGAGCTGTCCCGGGCTTAGAACCAAATCAGTTTGGACATGCACATAGTGAGCACCGCGATAAACCATCCCCATGTACTCCGAGGTTCTCTTGATCAACTCCACCATCCCAGGCGCAATTTGTTTTTCGGTGCTCCCTGTTGCAAGGAGAAAAGTGCCCTTCCCTCGCAACATACTTCCTAAATCTTTCCTGGGACCAAGCAAATCACTTAAGCGATCAATGAAGGTCTTAAGCTGAGCACTCACCGTGTACCAGTACATCGGGCTTACAAAGCCGATATTTGAAACATCTCGAAGTGATTCAATCAGGGGAATGAAGTCATCACTAAGGTTTCTGGCTTCGTAATCAAAGTACGAGATATTCAATTTGGCCAAATCAAAAAGAGGCGCTTTTGCTTTCGCATTAATATGATCGAGCACTCGGCGAGTGTTTCCGTCGCTGCGCGAGGTTCCGAGGATATAGGCTACTTTGTGCGGCATATGGGACTCTTGGGACACGCATTCTTCGAAATGTCGGAAGCATTCAGTGCCTTTACATTCTGGCTAAATAGCTGAAACTGCAAGGCTGGGGTTCTGTCTTCAATTTCCATACCTCAAAGAATTGGGTGTCCTGGGTCCCTTTCAGACCCCTCTAGATTCTCTCGCTGAGATGTCTCAGCACATCCCAAATATCCGCCTTCGCTAGACCAGCGCCGGAGAGGCAATAGTTCCGTTCACCAGGCCTCTTCCTGAGCCAGAGGGTTCAAAGCCGGGGTAGTTCCTTCCGTCCCTTTTTCTGCTCAATTTTCTCAGCCATACCAATAACTTACGAAAGCTTGGGGACGCCCTATTTGAGGTTTCGACCATCAATTTCGGCTCTCTTCGGTAACCTTTTTTATGAGGCGCAAATGCATCTAGATGTGTCGTTCTCGCCATAACCCCTTGGATTAATGTCGCCTAATGCGATGCGCCGGAATGACGCCAGAGAAATGCGGATAAGGGGACCAAAAAATCAGCCAGCCAAGCCGCAGGCGACCTGCTTTAAAGTCGTGCGCTCAGTTGCGCCAGAAACTTTGTTGTTGCCGGAGCTCACGTGATGCGTCACCAAGAGTCTCTGCTTATAGCCAAAAGTGGCCCTAGCCCTACTGGCCCCCTAGACTTTGATAAGGCGAACGTTCCTGCTCGTGCATCGGATGCCTCGTTATCAGCGAAGCTATTTCTTACTGCGGGATACAAAGAGGCATATTTAGACCCTTCACGCCCGGTCCTATGTCATGGCCTCCCATGCCCTGAGCTGATTGGAACGAACGGAGTAACAAAAAGAACTTTTCCGCTCCCGAATGGGGAAAAGCTCGGGAGTGCGCGAGGAATCGGTCTCCCCCAACCATCAAGCGACCCTCGTCTGCACTCCATTCGGTACAAAGAGGGCGAAGGATATTGGCTGTGTTTCTCTGCTGCCAACAAAGACGG
>JBIKWF010000017.1:0-53527 GCA_044356455.1 Bdellovibrionota bacterium
CAGACGTTGGTGGTCAATTGGACTTAAAGGTTTTGGTGGTTGGATAGATGGGTAATGTTTCTGCGGCGCCCTGAGGACAGGGCGCCCTACCATCGCTGCTGGGTCGCCAGCGGATTAGCGAATGCTCATGGTACTTTTTTTTCGATCCTCGACTTTGCTTGATGCTGGGCGCTGAAACTTTGAGTATCCTCCTTGGGCTGTATGAGCCAAGGAGAATCTCTAAATAAAATGTTACCTCATGACGAGGGGATGCTGCGCCATATCGCTGAGCGTATTCGTGCCCTTGGCTTAGTGGTGCCGGTGCTCGCTTTTTTGGAGATGCACCGGCCGCTTCGCGGGGTAGCTCACGCGGGCGCTCTTGTTCTCGAGCCCACGCTTCGGTTTGTGTTTGGAGAGGGGCGGACGTCCCCAATTTTAAGAATCTTGGAAAACCCCGAATCGCTCGATCGCCTCCTCGAGCTATTAGAAGAATCGCGGCCTACCCCTACAGCTTCTCAAGGAGCACCACATGGGCGGGTTTGAGCACGCCACTCCTGGAATTATGGTGCTCATGGTCCTGCTTATTGGGCCTGTGCTTTATTATATCCGCGTCGCCCGGCAAGGCCACGACCTCTACATCCGTCGGATTGCAGGAGTTGATGCGATTGATGAAGCAACGGGGCGCTCGGCGGAACTTGGAAGGCCGATATCCTTTTCAACAGGGCTGACCTCTATCTCTCCGGCCCTCTATGCGTGCCTTGGGGTACTTTTTTACGTTACCAAAAAAGCTGCCCGGTATAACTCTCGCCTAGTCATTCCCCAAAACGACCCGCAAGTAGTAGCCGTCGTAGAGGACACCTTGAGGGACGCCTACCGCGCGGAGGGAAGATCTGAACTCTATGATCCAAGGAGTGTGGTCTTTCTCTCTGAAGATCAGTTCGCCTTTGCGGCTGGTTACATGGGAATGGTGCAGCGGGAGCAAGTAGCAACAGCGTTCCTCTTTGGTGTCTTTGCTGCCGAATCGCTCATGCTTGCTGAAGCAGGTCAGCAGATTGGGGCCATGCAGGTGGCCGCAAGCCTCACGCCTGAGCAAGTGCCCTATTTTATATGTACTTGTGACTACACGCTGATCGGCGAGGAACTCTACGGCGCCGCAGCCTATCTTACCCGAGAACCAATTCAGCTAGGCAGCTTGTACGGCCAAGATAGAGCAAAGCTCGTATTCTTTGCGCTGATTGTTATTGGTGTTCTCATAGCAACATATAATTCAGTGGGTGCGGCTTACGGCATGTCAGCAATTCCGAATGTGACGGAATGGCTTCGCGTGGATCTTACGAATCTTACTGAATGGCTTCGCGGGGAGCTCTTGTAGCGGTATGAGTTTTCGATCTCTGCTCATTCGAGTCTTTACTTTTTTGGGAGGAATTTATTTCTTCCTTAAATTTGTGCTTCCAGAAAGTTGGGGAGTTGCGGCCTACCATGCGCAAATTGCTGAAGGGTTTGCGCTTGTGAGCGCCATGGCTTTGGCGCTGGGGCTGATTAATCTTTTAATGGTACATGGCGGAAAAGTCTTGTATCGCCGTAGGGGCTGGGGGCCGAGTGTTGCTCTTCTCACTGGGCTTTCCCTCATGATGGTTATTACGGCGCTTGATTGGAAGGAGACGCGGCGTGTCTCGGCCTCCGTCCAGCGCGTAGTTCTTCTAAAGGATTTTGCAGATCGCATTCTTCAAGATCAAGAAAAGGGGATAGTGCCCATAGTCGCGCAAAAGACCCTCACTGCTGAGGTGAGAGAACGATACCTCCTTGATGCCCTGGCTCCACTCCTTGGGTCATTGGCGGAAGAACAGCGTGGATTCTCTGCGATGGTACCAGCAGAGCCGCAGACCCCAAGTGAAATTGGGCGTAAGCGCTTTTCGCGTGAGTTTGCAGCCGCATTGGAGGAAACGTCCCGACTATCGGGGATCATGCAATCTCGGGGGGGAGGATATGATCCTGCCCCGCTCAAGCAGCTTTCTCAGGCACTTTCTGCGCTCAGCGTTTCGTATCGCGGCGTTGCTATGGCTGTGTACGGCACCTCGCTCACTAAGCATCTCTATGACTTTCTGTTTGAGGGGCTCTACATCTCTCTGGGCGCGGCGATGTTCTCGCTGCTTGGGTTCTACATTTCAGCTGCGGCGTACCGAGCTTTCCGCGTGAAGTCCATGGAATCAGTTCTAATGATGACTGCCGCGCTCTTTGTAATGCTCGGGCAAATCCCATTTGGGCTTTGGATCTCTGATTCTCTCCCTGAAATTAGGCTTTGGCTCTTGCAGGTTCCAAGTGCTGCCGCCGCTCGAGCTATCGATATGGGTGCTTCACTTGCGGGACTTGTGATGGCCTTTCGCATGTGGCTCTCCATAGAATCGGAGTCCTTCAAATGAGTTTCTCCTTTGCTACCATAGATCGCCGATTCGTCTATCTTTTGATCCTTGTAGCGCTTGCCGTCCCTCTTGTGCTTAAGGTGCATTTGAACACCGTACCTCTCAAATCAGCACAAAAATTTTTTGAGGTCGTTGAAGCGCAGAAAGCGGAGCAGGGGAAGTTTGTGCTTTTAGTCTTTGATTTCGGGCCGAATTCAAAGGCAGAAAACTTTCCGCAAACTGAGGTAGTGGTAGAGCATTTGATGAGAAGACGCATTCCGTTCGCGGTCTACTCACAATACTTGCAGGCTGAGCCGCTACTTGAGCTCATCCCTGCTGGAGTGGCCGCACGCCTATCGCGTGAAGACCCAGATCGGACGTGGGAATATGGTAAAGATTGGGTCAATCTTGGTTATCGAGTAGGCGGCGCACTGTTCATTCAGGGCCTTGTGCGCTCGGAGCGGCTTGGTGAAGTTTTAAAGAAGGACGCACGGGGTAATGATATCTCCACACTGCCGCTTTTCGATGGTGTTGCAGGAATTAGGAGCATCTCGCTGCTTGCACAGTTCTCGAGTCTCTCAGGAGCGCTTGAGACTATTTTGCAGTTTTTTCAAACTGACGAATATCGTCCTCCGCTCTTGCATGGCTGCACCTCCATTACAATTCCAGCGGCCTATATCTTTCTTGATTCGGGACAAATGGTAGGCCTGCTCGAGGGCATTGCAGGCGCGGCTTCGTATTCAGCGCTCTTAGATGGGAAGTATCCTGGGCGTGAACCCGATCGCTCCTCGTTAATGATGACAGGGCTTGGTGTGGCGCATCTCGTGGTCATTGCACTCGTAGTCTTGGGGAATATAGCGGCGGGTCTAGCTTCGCGGAGGAACGCATGACTTCTCCTGAGGTTTGGGTGCTTCTTAATGTAATCGTGGGCGGGGTTGCTACGCTTGCGATTTTCTCATTCCTGATCAAGGAAAATGGGTTCTATCGCTTCTTTGAGCATCTCTATATCGGAATCGCGGCTGGCTTTGGGATTATTCTTCCACTTAAAGTTTTCTTGTGGCCGAAGATACTCGAACCCATGCTGGGCATGGATATCGTTCAGTTTCCTGACGGAACTTTTTCTCGGGAATATAATCCACTCATTCTTCTGTATCTAGCTCCGGCATTGTTTGGGCTACTTTTCTATACCATCTATTCTCCTCGGTATTCATGGATGGCAAAGCTGGTGATTGGGCTTCTCCTTGGTATGAGTGGAGGAATGGCCTTCGAGGGCTTTTTCAATTACATCATTCCCCAGCTCGATGGCAGCCTTAAACCGCTTATCGTGTATGAAGGGGGCGCATTTCAAGGCGTGAAGAGCCTTAACAATAGTCTCTTTGTCTTCACTTTGCTGGCAGTCATGTACTACTTTTTCTTCTCCTTTCGGCCTTCAGAAGGCCAGAAGTTGTCAAAGTTTTTGCCCGCCATTTCCGCCTCTGGCCGCTGGCTCATGATGGTATGCTTCGGAGCGTATTTTGGATCTACGGTGATGGCACGTATGGCGCTTCTTGTTGAGCGCCTCCAGTTTCTTCTTACTGATTGGAAGTCGGCGCTCATGGCGGCAGCTTCTTTGGTGGCGGGTGTATGAGTCAGGTGGACCCTCAGAAACTAACCACGGTACTCGTGACGGATTGTGGTTCAACTACCACGAAGGCGCTGCTGTTTCAGAAAACACAAGAGGGCTGGCGGCAAACCTTTCGTGGTGAGGCGCCGACTACCGTAGAGGAGCCCGTGGCAGATGTGACGGTAGGTGCGCGCAACGCCTTTGCAGAGGTGCAAGAATTGAGCGGGCGGCCACTCCTACAGGAGTCCGACCCTCCCTTTATTAAAGATAACGGTTCAAACCGGGAGGGGATTGATCTCTATCTCTCCACCAGTTCAGCAGGCGGTGGACTCCAAATGCTGGTGGGCGGTGTAGTGCGCCAAATGACAGCAGAGTCGGCAGAGCGCGCCGCCTTAGGGGCGGGCGCGATTGTTATGGATACGCTCTGCGCAGACGACGGACGCGAAGATTTCGAGCGAGTAGAGCGCATTCGGCATCTCAGACCTGATATCGTACTCCTTACAGGCGGAACTGATGGTGGCTCTCGGTCGCATGTCGTGGAGCTTGCGGAGCTGGTTCTTTCAGCGTCGCCCAGGCCGCGTTTCGGCGATACTCTGCGACTTCCGGTTATCTATGCCGGGAATAAGGACGCGGCCGCCGAAGTCGCGGAAATATTGGCTCCGATTGCCCAGGTTCAAACGGTTGAGAACGTGAGGCCCACACTTGAGCGCGAAAACTTGGGGCCTGCACGTGAGGCAATTCACGATTTCTTTCTTTCCCATGTCATGAGCCACTCCCCTGGTTATGGGAAGCTTCTCTCGTGGAGCCCTGTGCCTGTGATGCCTACCCCCGCAGCAGTGGGAAATGTGGTCCAAACCTTTGCGGCAAAAAATGGCTTGCAGGTGCTGTGCGCTGATATTGGCGGCGCGACTACTGATGTGTTCAGTGTTTTTAAAGATCACAGTCAGGCGCCCATATTCAATAGGACTGTCTCTGCCAATTATGGGATGAGCTACTCGATCGCCAATGTTCTCATTGAAGCAGGAGAAGATGCGATTGCCCGCTGGCTCCCGTACCAATTAAGTGGTTCAGAGCTACGCGATCGTCTCCGCAATAAAATGATTCGGCCGACCTCCATTCCGCAAACGGTAGAGGACCTTTGGTTAGAGCAGGCAGTGTGCCGCGAGGCGCTGAGGCTTTCTCTCGACCATCATCGATCCCTTGCCGTTGGTTTGAGCGGCGTTCAGCAGCGTCGTGGAATAGCTGATATCTTCTCGCAGCAGAAAAACCGCTATGACCTCGTCAATATGATGCAGCTTGATGTGGTCATTGGCTCAGGAGGCGTGCTGAGCCATGCGCCGCATCGCCTCGAAGCGGCGCTTATGATGATTGATGGTTTTGCCCTCGAGGGGCTCACGCAGATTACTGTCGATTCAATTTTTATGATGCCGCACCTTGGGGTATTCGCCTCCGTGCATCCCGGAGCCGCCGAAGAGATTTTCGTAAAAAACTGCCTCGTTAATATTGCCCATGCGGTAGTACCGGTCTGGCCAGGAGCGGTGAGTCTTACCTCTCTGGCTCGCGTGCTTGTAGAGGGACAAGAAGTTGGTCTCGTACGTCCCGGGAAGGTGCAGCTTGCGCAGCTCCCAGGCCAGGAGAATCAAAGTGTGCGACTGGTTCTTGAGCCGGTGCACAGCTCAGTTGATGTGGGCGCCGGGCCTGGGAAAGTGCTGGAGCGAACCATAACTGTCGGGGCGTATGGCCTTATCCTCGACGGCAGGAATCGTCCTTTGCGATTATCTTCCGATCCTGGGGTGAGAGTCGCTGAGCAGTGCGAGATACTTGAGGCCTTGGGGATTGGTAGTGCGAGGAAAAGGTGAGAATTCGCGGAGCTTTTCTGGCAAGGGTGAGCGATTACGTGAGCGCTGCTGAAGCAGCAAGGAAGTAACGTATGGCACAAGCATTTACTCCAGGACTTACCGTACGCAGCGGAATTGTCATGCGAAAGTTGCGGGAGCTCCCGCTGGCGGGTGAAATTCTGGTGAAGCTCGGAGATCGAGTGAGCGCGGATCAAGAAGTGGCGCGCGCGTTTCTCCCCGGGGATTTGCACATTATGCGGCTCCCAGAAAAGATGGGACTCGAGCCCTTCGAAGTAACCAAAGGACTTAAGGTAAAAGAGGGCGACGAGGTCTCTGAGGGCGACCTCCTATGCGAGCATGCAGGTTTTTTCGGTTGGCTAAAGACAAGATTTTTTTCTACTGCAACAGGGGTCGTCGAGTTCCTCTCTGAGCGAACGGGCCATATCGGTGTTCGTTCGGCTTCTAAGCCCGTCAGTCTCAATGCCTATATATCTGGAGAAGTGGTCGCGGTTGAGCCGAAGAAGTCTGTGACAATTCAAACCACAGGCGCACTGGTGCAGGGAATCTTCGGAGTGGGAGGGGAGCGAAGTGGCGTGCTTGCGCTTTTGCCTGTTACGGAAGAGCAGGCAGTTGAAATCTCGCATCTTCTCCCGGACTGCCGCGGGCTCATACTTGTGGGAGGTGCCTCAGCATCTGCCGCAGTATTAAAGGAGGCTGCTGCTCGTGGTGCCCTTGGGTTTATGGTGGGCTCTGTGGACGATCAGTCTCTTAAGAGCTACGTGGGGCATGATATCGGTATTGCTCTCACCGGCGACGAAAAAATTCCGATGACGCTTATCATCACTGAGGGATTTGGCTCGCTTGCCATGTCCACGCGTATTGTTCAGCTGCTTAAGGCATATGAGGGGATGCCCGTGTCTATTAATGGCGCAACCCAGGTTAGGGCAGGGGCCGTGAGGCCTGAACTCGTAGTGCCAGAGAGTAGTAATCAGGTGAGCGGAGTTCATAAGGTTTCCGATCTATCCTCAGAGCTTGGGGGAGGGGGGCTCCAGGTTGGTAGCCATGTGCGACTTATACGCGTGCCTTATTTTGGGGAAAGGGGGCAGGTTGTTGAGCTTCCCCATGCGATGGAAGAAATTCCGACGGGGGCCCATGCGCGTGTGCTTCGGGCGAAGCTTGCAGGCGGAACCATAGTGACTATTCCACGAGCCAATGTTGAGCTTTGCTCCTAAGGACTTGAATCCGCGCTAGAAGCCCAGACTGCTTAGCATTGAGTCCACGTCGTCTTGAGCGAGCTTGTTGCCTGAGACATCGCCGCTACCTGTCGCTTGCGAGGGGTCTACGGGCGTTGGAGAACCCGGGTGCCCGAAGACTTTGATGAGTGAGAGGAGGTTGGCTTCGAGCTCTGTCACCAGAGTAATCACCTTCCGCAGTGCTTGACCTGTGAGGTCTTGAAAGCCTTGTGCTATTAAAACTTCGCCGTTGAGGCGCCGGGCCCCTTGGAGGAAGTGATTGTCCTCCGCTATGAATTCATTGAGCGCTGCGCGCAGTTCCGCTTCGCTTAGGCTTGCCTGTGCGGCATTTTTGAGTTTCTCATGCCGACGCTCGGCGCCCTTGAGGAGCGCATCGGTTGATTCGCATATCTCGAGGGTCTTGTTGGCAGCCTCAAAGGTCACATTGATAACGGCCTCCAGCTTCGAGGCGGCATCAGGGATGTTGGTGGTCGTAAGAGTAACGCTATTGACGTCGAGGCTTGTCTTAAAGTCACGCAGGGAATCATGGAGAGCCCGCGTCATTTGCCCGACGCGAGAAAATAGCTCGGAGTTGCTTTTGCCCCCAAGCTTCACGAGCGATTCTTCCACGTGAGTGGGATCGCCGGAGCCAAGCGCGCGCAGTAAGTCGCGGACGGCAACAATAATGGGAACCTGCTCCCCTGAACTAGAGTTGAGGTGATGAGTTTCTAGGATTTGAGCGGTTGTTTCAAAGATGCTGCATCCCGAAGCGGAAGGGTCCGCCTTCGCTGGCGGGGTGCCACCGGTCTCGTGCTTGCTACCCATGATCTCCTCTACAATCCTACGACTTCGGGTTCAGCGCGTTCCCGTCGTGCGTAGTGAACCAAGTATTCAGAATCAATTACTTCTGTTTGAAGATTGCTTCCATCTTGGTCTGCAGCACGTCTGCGGTGAAGGGTTTGATAATGTAGTTTGAGACGCCCGCCTTCGCTGCTTCGATGACATTTTCCTTCTGTGCCTCAGCTGTCACCATGAGAAAAGGGATTGCTTTAAGCTTTGCGTCGCCGCGCACTGCTTTAAGCAAATCAATTCCCATCATGTTCGGCATATTCCAGTCAGAAATAATAAACTTGAACTCATTGGCGCCGAGTTTTTGAAGCGCAACGGATCCATCTTCGGCTTCGGTGATGTTTTCAAAGCCAAGCTGTTTGAGACAGTTTTTGACGATTCGTCGCATCGTAGAGAAATCGTCCACCACCAGTATCGGCATTGCTTTGTCTAGGCTATTTAGTACTGACATATTCCACTCCCCGCTTAAAACCTTCGCGTATCTCTACTCTCCGCCCGGTTACCCGACGGCGGTTTGTTCTTCCGGAAAAATGAGTTCACAATTTTTCTGCTTTACAAACTCTTTCCACTTCTCCTCCTCAAGGGAAGAGGACCCGCTCTGTTCCTTGTGACACCAATACTCCGGGCGTGGAGTTGCTTTGGTATGTTTAGGATGTGCCGGGGTGCGGCAAAGTACGTCTCCGGGCTGAGCAATGTAGGTCAGCCAGTACTTTGCCTTCTTCATATCTTCGCATTGGAAGACGGCTTCAAACTTGCCGTCAGCGCTGACGCGGTAAATGACAAAGGGGACAGTCCAGTTCATAGGCCTTTTCTTCCCGTAGAAATCGCGAGCGCAGGTAATCCCGGCTCAACCCTCAAGGGTCATATCGACGAGAATCCGGTAAATGTTGAGAACTCTGTGCGCCAAGAAATCAAGAATGAGCCGGTGCCGCCTTCGGAGCAAAGCTCAGCAATAACAGTATGTTATGTGCTTTTTTTTGGGAGTGCCCCCTGATGAGAGAAGTGAATGGCTTGGCGCCAGATATGCGAGAATCCGCCTTTATTTCTCGCAGACCTGCGGGAGGGGCTGGTTCGCGGTTGCTATGAGGCAGCAAAACAACCAAGCGCGGCCCCGCGCGCGATGACTCATCTTATCGGGATCCTCGTTGAGGTGGGTACAAATGCACGTCGGTCATTTTCGACAGTGAGAGCAGGCGTGCCCCAGTCGTGGGGAACGGTATCTGAGTTATAAGGAAAGCGACCTTCTTCGTTGGGGCTGTAGACTACACTTGTGATGTAGAAGAGTTGGGCTTCGGAGCTGAGAACTTTCAGTCCATGCAAAACACCCGGTGGAATTTTTATGCAGACTTCGTGTACACGGCTGCTCCCAAAGATACTCTGAGGGTACGACTCTGTTGCGTCGCCCATATTAAAGGACATTTTTTGGCGGTAGGTTGGGCTTTCCGGGCGATTGTCGAATAGAACGGTGTGAATTGAGCCAACGCCCACGTACCACCAGTCAATTTGTACGTGGTGATAGTGCCATGCCTTAACCACATCCTTAACCATGCGGCTATGGCTCCACTGCGCAAAGTCAGCGCCTTCAAAAAAGGGGTCAGTGCACCGGACAATTTCACGAAAGAATCCGCGCTCGTCGCGATGGGTTTTGAGAGGCTTAACAATTACCCCTTCTATGAGAGGGGAACCCGAAGTGAGCGAATCGCTCTCGGAGGAAAGGTGGGAGGAGGGCGCAGCGGATGACATACTATCTCTTCCTAATATGACCTAAGTAGTGTTTGCGGTGGGTGCGTGCCTTCGGCGAACTACCATCTCCCCTCTGCACCACAAAGACTACGAATAAGAACTTTTTCAGAGGCTCCCTAAGGAGCTTCTGAAAAGCCTCGCTACTTCATTTTTTCTCTGCGCTCTCTGTGTCCTCTGTGGTTTTTCCAATTCTTAAATCAACCACAGAGGACACAGAGGACACAGAGGACACAGAGGACACAGAGAGCACAGAGCGGACTCTTTCAGAGGTTCCTTAAGTAACCACAGACGAAAAGAAATGTCACGAATGGCAGGCCCTGCGGAGGCGATCCATGATTGCAAGCCCTAGCCCCGCATCGGGGCATGAATCTACCAAAATCAGGTCTAAGTCTTGGCGGTCAAGAACTCGTAATGCAGAGAAGAGATTCGCCGCAGCCTCTTCGAGGTCTCCCTCACTACTGAGCACATACACAGAGCTAAACACGTTTCCTGGTTCGCCTACCGGGGGCTCTCGAAACGAAAGCAGTCCAACTTTTTTGGGAAGCGCCCCTTGCGGAAGATCCGACCGAAAGGCGAGAGGTGTACGTGGGGCATAGTGCTGCTCAAGCATCCCGGGCGCGAGAGGCTGCGGAGACGTCACCCCCTCAGAGGCGGACTTCGTTCCACCACGGGGCTTAGACTGGAGGCCCTCAACTTCTTGCTCGCCTAGTAGGGCGGTAAGCTGTTCTCGGGTAATCCCTCCAGGCCGCAAGATTCGTACTTTCGGCTCAAGAATCGTTACTATAGTTGATTCGAGACCAACGCGGCACGGGCCGCCGTCAAGAATAAAAGGCGGGTGATCAGAGAGCCCCTCTTCTACATGCTGAGCGGTGGTTGGGCTTATGCCAGAGAAAGGGTTTGCGCTTGGAGCTGCGATGGGAAGCCCGCAAGCCTTAAGAAGTCTTAGCGCAATGGGGTGATCGGGGATACGCACGGCAACTGTTGAGAGTCCCGCGGTAACCACAGAGGAGATGGCAGTCGCCTTGGGTAGAATTATGGAGAGGGGCCCGGGCCACAAGGTTGCTAGAAGCTTAATTCTTCTCTCTACCATGGTAGAATTCGGTAGTGCCGCTACTAATGGGATCTCATCAACCGAGGCGATATGAACAATGAGCGGATTAAAGGACGGTCGTCCCTTGGCTTTGAAAATGCCTCGGGTGGCATCATCTGAGAAGGCATTGGCGCCAAGGCCATAAACGGTCTCCGTGGGGAAAGCGACAAGTCCTCCCTCTCGGAGGATCTCTGCGGCGCGTGCTATCGACTCCTCAGATGGCTGAACAATCACAAGAGATTTGCCTCCAAGATTGTTTTCGCAAGCTGATCGGCGACGATCGAATGACCAATCGTGTTGGGGTGGCACGCATCAGAAGAGACGTAATAAAGATCGTTCTGAGCGAGCGTTGCACCATACTCACGCCGCATTTCGTTGACCTCGGAAGGGAATATGAGGCCAGACTTAAGTGCCGGGATGCTTTCAAGGAGCTTTCGTTGCCCATCAACAAAAAGCATGCCGTTTCTAGTCGCAGTCTTTTCGGCTGCGCTGCGGTAGTTCTTAGGTGCACAGAGTGTAAGGACTAGTGTACTCGCACCTGATTCTTTTCGGGCCTCTTGGCCCATGGCCGCAAGGTTCGCGCTGAAGCGTTTACGAGGAACTGCTCTTTGAAGCGGTGGTAGACTATCAAGCGTAGTGGTGGTGGTTGGTGGTTTCTGCAGTAAACGGGCGAAAGTGCGGACTAAGGCGCTATGATTGAAAAGGGTCCTAAGAGCAAAGAGTGAGCTTGTATTGGTGAACGCCTCCACTTGTCCGCGGTGGGGAGTCACGACTGATTTTGCATCATTAGCCCCAAATCCCAAGATAACAAGGTCCGGAGAGAAGCGGGGAGCGTAGGTGCCGAAGATGAGCCTACCGTATTCTGAGGAGTCCCCTGGAATCGCAAAGTTGCCTACTTCGATGCGCTTCTTGGTTCCCACGGCGTCCTGAAGTTTTCGCTGTAGTAACTCTGAGAACATTGATTCTTGGTCTACTCCCCAACCAAACGCGCTTGAATCTCCGAATACCAGGATGCGAAAAGTTTCAGGAGCCTTTTCTGGTGAGATCTCGGGGCCTCGAAAGCCGAGGGAATTAGATCGAATAGCATAGCGGCGAGTCCTGTCGGTTGGAATGCGACTAAACGTATTCACCACCGAACGTTCAGCTGAAGGAGTAAGGCGTACCCGAAAACCATCCCCCTCCTCGAACATGCCGATCCACTCGAGGGCCTCTTTATCTACCTTTTGGAAATTCATGCGCGCGCGAGAATTGTCTTCACGCAGCATCCAGGTAGGCATATCGAGTGCCTGCGGAGCTGAGGTTCTTGGCTTGTCGCTCTGGTCAAGTTTGAAAACTCGGCAGGTAGCCTCGAGAAGACCAAACATAAGAAGGGGAACTAGTACGGAAATAGCGAGGCCCACCCTCCAAGCTCCAGGGGAGCTGGGGATCGTATTATGAGAATCTATAGGGCGACTTCTGCTCATGGGTTGGTCGTTTTATCACATGTAGACAAACAGAGGAAAAGTATCGAGCCTCAGTAAGTGAGGGTAAGTGCCTGAAAGGGCATGCCTCGGTGCTCGTGCCTAAGGTGACGAATAGTTAAACTAGCTGCGGCCGGCGAGGAGCGATTAAGCTCAACTTTGATGATTTTGGAGAATAATCAGGACCGATGCTCCGAAGACATTCACCTCTAATGAAGTGCAGAACAGTTGATTTCTCGCAGGGACTTTCCAGGGCCCCCGAAGGGATTCCGTGACATACAAAACTGAGAGTGCGTCCCGTCGCCACCACCAAATCTGGTGGAAGGAGTTTCCCGCAGGGCAGTCTTTTAGGGGCGAAATACCTCTTCAGCCCCATCCTTGCGGCATGCCTCGAGTCGTTCAATAAGTCCATTCGTCTCGTCTCGGGAAATTACGCCACGAATGAGATCTGCAGAGAATTGATTGTCGAAGCCATTGAGACAGTCCTTGTCAATGAACTGTGGGCCAAGAAGAGCAAGGGAGTCGTCGCCCCCTGAGCCTGCGGAAGCGGTTCCTCTCATGAAGGCGAGACGTGCGAGCTCAGTCCCCGCACACCGTTCGTCAGAAGCGCTATTCTGAAGGCAGGCTGTTCTTCCATCGTCTTGAGCCGTCATGCATTCGCGCAAAAGCTCAGAGCAGGCCTTCATCGTTCCTGTCGGTACGGCAGAGGAAGGGGCTGCGAAGGAAACATGAGGAGCTACTGCGCACCAAACAATCAGGGCGGATATAATGAGTGAGCGTGAGGTAAGCGCCATAATAAGGCTTCCAAAAAAGGGGAAAAATTAGTTCAGACAGCTCGAACGAGCGAAATTGTATCACCCTCAAGCGATCTAAGCTAAAGAAAGCGCACTTGGATTGTGGGTTGGGCCGAACGAAAGCAGTGACTTGATTTGCAATAATTCTGAAGGGTTATAGGAACTCTTGGCGCCCCACCCCTTTACCTACTTGTTTTAGCAGGCATTGCTCACAGCCTTCAAGGGCTCAGGGTTAGTCCTTGCTCAGGGCGATGGTTGTTATCTCGCCTTTGAGATCCTTCATGCGAACTTTTTCCACTGCCTGCATAAAGGCTACTTTTGAGACTGGCTTTACCAGCAGGGCTTGAGCTCCAGCGCTGGTAGCTTCAAGTTTGTCCTCGTTAGATTCATATTTGCTCATGAGGAATATGGGTATTTTCAAGCGTTCGTAATGATTTTGAAATCTTCTAATGAGCTCAAATCCAGAGAACATTGGTAAGCTAACATCTATGAGGAGAAACGCAGGGCGGACTTTCTGAAACTTATTCTCCATTGCTCGAAGTAGGGCTTGACCATCGTTAAGGCCGAGGGCTTCAAAACCGCTTTCTCCGATAGCTTCAAGGCACGACTTTTGTGTAGCCAGGTCAGCGTCAACTACAAGTACGCAGGGTTTTGCGTCAGGTTGCTTCATGAGGCGCAGTCTCCTTCAAGGAGTTAGCCAAAGGGCTTGAAAGACCCTATCGGCTAATTCCAGCGGGAATATGAGTATTGCGCTTAGGTATTTCGCAATCGCGGATAACGCCTTGGTAGGACTTAACTTATTCTCTAGCGGGTTATCGAGATCGGTTCCCGGGCCACCCCGTATCATGGGGATTTGTCTTCACCGGCTATTTAAACTGCTCTGCCTCGGTCGAGCCCTTGAGGGCTGTGGTAGAGGACTCCCCGGAGGTGATCGTCATGAGAACCTTATCGAAGTATCCTGTGCCTGACTCGCGCTGATGTTTGGTCGCTGTATATCCGTCTTTCTCGCGCGCAAATTCCTGTTCTTGAAGCCGAACATAGGCAGGCATCCCCTCGGCCTTGAATCCCTGAGCGAGCGCAAAAGTTCCCATGTTAATTAAGTGCCAGCCTGCGAGAGTAATAAATTGATAGCGATAGCCCATGGCTCCAAGTTCGGTCTGGAAACGCTTGATAGTAGCTTCATCTAGATGCCGCTTCCAATTGAAAGAAGGCGAGCAGTTGTACGCAAGAAGTTTTCCTGGGAAGGCTTTGTGCACCTCTTCCGCGAAGGTCTTGGCCTGAGCAAGATCTGGCTCTGCAGTTTCGAACCAGAGCAGATCCGCATACGGAGCATATGCTAAGGCCCGCGCGAGCGTGCTCTCCATGCCGCCTTTTACTACATAGTAGCCTTCGCTCGTTCTTGTGCCCGTAGCGAAGCGCCTGTCTTGTTCATCGATATCGCTCGTAAGCAAAGTTGCATTCAGTGCGTCCGTTCGAGCGACAAGGAGCGTCGGAATATCACAGACATCGGCGGCCAAGCGGGCGCCAATCAAGGTTCGTATGAAAGCACTTGTGGGCACCAGCACCTTGCCACCAAGATGACCACACTTCTTCTCAGCGGCAAGTTGATCCTCAAAGTGAACTGCGGCTGCGCCGGCTTCAATCATGCTCTTCATGAGTTCAAAGGCGTGTAGGGGCCCGCCGAAGCCTGCCTCCGCATCTGCGAGAATCGGCAGCATCCAATCTGTTGAGCCTTTTCCCTCTGAGCATTGAATCTGATCGGCGCGAAGAAGTGCTTGATTAAGGCGGCGCACCAGTGCGGGGGCACTATTGGAGGGGTAGAGCGATTGATCCGGATAGGTCTGACCAGCCAGGTTGCCATCCGCTGCGACTTGCCACCCGCTCAAATAGATTGATTTAAGACCTGCGCGTGCCATTTGAACCGCTTGTGATCCCGTGAGGGCTCCGAGTGCAGCAACAAAGGGTTCTTTTGCAATCAATTCCCACAACTTTGCGGAGCTATGGCGAGCGATGGAGTGCTCGAGGTGGATACTTGGCCTGAGGGCAATAACTTGCTCGGCAGTATAGGTGCGACGAATGCCTTTCCAGCGCGGATTCGTTTGCCACTCGGTCGAAAGTTTTTTTGCGGCTTCCGTTGTTCCCATTTCTTCCTCATTAGAAAAATTCATCGGTGAATGACTTTGCGAGCGCGGCAGTTACGGAACGCTTTCGCTAAGCATGCGGTAGGCTGGGAGGGTTAGAAACTCCTCAAACGCCTCGGACAGGATCAAATTTTCTAAAAGCCCCTTGGCGTCAGTAAGCCGTGGGAGACTTTCAAGCTTGGCGCATTCCTCTTGCAGGATCGTGCGAAACCACGCGGCAGTGCAAGTTGAACCCTCGAGGGTCTTGACGCCGCGAGCGCGCCACAGCCAAAGCTGTGAACGGGAAATCTCAGCCGTTGCCGCGTCTTCCATCAAGTTAAAAATCGCTACCGCTCCACTCCCGCGTAGCCAGGCGCTTAGATATTGGAGGCACACACTCATGTTGTTTCTAATGCCAGCTTCAGAGACAGTTCCATTGGGCACGGAGAAGGAGAGGAGGGCTTCCGGGGTCACGCGCACCTCATCTCGTAAGCGCTGCTTTTGATGTGGATTGACGCCTAGAGCCGTATCAAAGACTTCCATCGCAATCGGTACCAGATCAGGGTGCGCAACCCAGGTGCCATCAAACCCATCCTGGCTTTCGCGCTGTTTGTCCTCTCGAACCTTACGGAGCGCTTGTTCGTTTACCTCGGGGTCTTTGCGCGAAGGAATAAATGCCGCCATGCCTCCCATCGCATGTGCGCCCCGAGAGTGGCAGGTCTTTACCAGTAGCTCTGTGTAAGCGCGCATGAATGGAACGGTCATAGTGATTTGGCTTCGGTCAGGAAGAGTAAAGCCAGGCCAGCCATGACATTTCTTGATGATGCTAAAAATATAATCCCAGCGACCCGCATTGAGACCGGCTGCGTGCTCTTTAATCTCAAAAAGAATCTCCTCCATTTCGAATGCGGCGAGGATGGTTTCGATGAGAACGGTGGCGCGAATTGTTCCGCGTGGGATGCCAAGATAACGCTGCGCTTCAATAAACACCGAGTTCCAGAGCCGCGCTTCGAGATGGCTCTCTAGCTTGGGCAGGTAAAAGTAGGGGCCTGAGCCACGAGCAGCAAGAGGCGAATGGTTGTGAAAAAGATAAAGACCAAAATCAAAGAGCGAACCCGAAATGGGAACGCCATCAATCTCAAAGTGTTTCTCACTGAGATGCCAGCCGCGAGGACGGACTACCAGCGTAGCGAGGGAGTCCTTAAGGCTATAACTTTTGCCCTCTGGGCTGGTGAAAGAAAGAGTGCGCAGATTCGCCCGCAAGAGATTCTCTTGACCTTCGATGGTATTGTGCCAGGTAGGAGCGTTTGAATCCTCAAAATCTGCCATGAAGACTTTAGCGCCTGAGTTCAGCGCATTAATCACCATTTTTGCGTCAACGGGACCGGTAATCTCCACGCGCCGATCGTTGAGGTCGCTTGGTGCAGGCGCCACGCTCCACGTCGACTCACGTATGTTTGCCGTTTCAGGGAGGAAGTGAGGCTTTTCTCCCTGGGAAAGGCGAAGAGCCCTCGCGCGTCTTGCCTCAAGCAAGTGCTGGCGCTCCTTTTCAAAGGTGACGTGGAGATGCGTGAGGAACTCTTTCGCGGCAGGGGTGAGAATGCGGGAGGCTGCGGAATGCATGTGCAATATCTTACACGTTCCTCGTTGATTTGGGTTTAGAAATCTTGCGGCTGCTCAGATCGCTTTCTGAGAGCCGGGCCCTTCGGCACGACCAGGGGTGCACCGGAGGCTCTTGCGAAACCTGCATTGTGATTAATTTAGGGCACTTGCGGGGAGCGCCTACTAGTCGCCTGTGATCTCCGCGATGATCTTGAGCAGTCCTCGAGCAGCTCGCAGTTTGCCACACTGTTTTGCCCTTGCGGCTGCTGCGCCCGCAAGTTTAAGAAATTCATTGGAACTTATTTCCTGATTGGTTACTTCAAGTTCACTGCAATCGTGGAAGTCCTGAATTGCATCCGAGGTCTTTCCTTGGGCGCCGCGAACGACGCCCCGGAGCGTGAGTCCCCAAAACAGGGCATGAGCTTGAGCCTCAGACGGGCTATCCTCGACCTCTGTTCTTTGAGTCGAGGCAATAAGCCTAACTCCCTGGGAGAGAGCGGTTTCATAATCGCAGATATAGAGTGAAGCAACCCCTAGAGCCTGTCGTTGCTGGAGATAAGAGTCAGATGAGGGGGAAAAATCGCGCTCTCCGGATTGAACTGCACGACTAAGAAAGTTGAATGCCTTTAGAAAATGTCCTCTCGTTAATGCAAAAAGCCCGAGATGGAAGCACGCGATTCCCTCATATCCTCTTGGAACGGGGGTTCGTCCTACCTCGGGAAGCTGCTCACTGCCCAGGCTACGTGCAAGGCAGCCAGCGTCAATTAGCGAGAGGCTTGCAGAGAAGGCGCGTGAGGCGGCGGAAACATCCCCGCCCGAATCGCTCGAATTTCCCAGGTAAGATTGTCCGCGCTGAAGTTCTACTTGAGCTAGGAGCGAATATGGCAGCGGTCTCATAGCACGCAGAAGTGTGCGAGCTTTATCAAAGGTAGCGATTGCATTTGGGAAATTTTCAGCATCTTTAAGAATCGTTCCGAGATTCATGAGCAGAACCGCTCGGTAGTGGGGGGAGTGCCGTCCTTCTCTCTCCAGCCTCTGAGAAATTGCGAGGGCCATCCCCGTAAATATTTCGGCCTCATTGGTATTTCCAAGTTTCTCGTAAGCAGCGCCCAGGGAAAGATAAAGGTCCGCTTGAAAGGGGAGAATGGAAGGCGAATTCCCTTTGAGCAGGTCCTTCCATGGGAGGATGGCGGCCAACGCTTCGTCGAATTTCCCCTGCTCGAATAGCTTGATGGCAGTGGTGCGGTCCACTACAAACTCATTGATAAGAAGTTCTTCTGCCACTTGAGCTGCGTCTATTTCCAAGGAAGTGGCGGCGCTCGACTTCGCGGCGTCAGTTCCTCCCACGTGAGTGGCTGGAATATTCAAGGCGGCGCTGTAATGCGGAGAGTTCGCAGGAGATCCTGGAGACGGGTCGTTAAGCGGACGATTATCAAACTGCTCTGGCTGCATGAAGAACCTGAGGATACTACTTGCACAGGTCGGGGTAGCCTATCGCACGGGGCTGGGTAATCAAGTGGCTGGGAATGTTGTATCGGTAGGGCGTTTCAGGTACCGCAGCAGACGCCGCGTGCTGCGGCGAGAGATCATGTGGCGCCCTGAGGACAGGACGCCCTACCGAGATGCCTCGCCTTTGGGTAGGGCACGCTGTCCTCAGCGTGCCGAAGGATCTACCAGCCCCTACCAAATGGTTTCAATTTGCCACCATGGGGCGGGTCGGAAGATCCTGCGGCACCGCGAGGACGCGGAGCCCTACCTAGGGAACCTCTGAAAAATTTACCTCTGTGAACCCCTGTGTCTGCTGTGATGAAATTTTCAACAAGGAATTCACCACAGAGGGCACGAAGGTACACAGAGGTTCACTAGGTGTCTCGCCAATGGGTAGGGCGCGCTGTCCTCAGCGTGCCGAACAACGACGATAACATCCGAGGAGACGGTATACTTGCCACCGCCGACGCGAGACGTTCCTAGATGTCTGTGGCTGTAATTGACCATAGAAAGCGCCCCGACATATCGCCGCCGCAGTGTGCCACCTTTCCAGCGCACTTAGATGCCTCGACAAAAAAGTAGGACGGGACCATTCTACTGCACCAAAAGTCTGCCGATTTAAAAAGGTAGGATCATCTACCGCTCCTCAAAACACCATGGTCGGCCATCCTTAATAACCAGCCCAAACCCGTGCTGTTCCGCCTCCCTGCGTCGCATGACCCGCACGCGGCCATTCTTCATCCGAACAACTACGTTGTGCCATGGAGCCCCAGATCCATCATTGAGAAGCGAGATTCCGAGCTTCTCAGTGGAGTGGGGATGCGGGTGAATCGATAGCCGAAGCGCCTCTGGGAACGACTCTCGCAGTACCGCGCTGTACGCCTCATTTCTGACAATCATCTGCCGCGCCTTGTCCTTGCAAAGCTGAAGAAAGGCGTTCTTACTCAACATGCGGGGCGCTGCAATGTCCTCTGCCAGAAACTGGGTGAAGCCGACATAGAGTCGCGTAAGTTCCGTATCTTTCCCCAGCTTCGCGAGGAGCTCCGTCTCCTTGTCTCGAACTCGTTCGCTCAGTCTGGTGCGAACTTCATCGGGAGACCTTCCCCCAATGAGAGTTTCGAGGGTGACCCACTCTAGCCCGTGCTGCTTGCAAAGATTCCCAATCCAGGAGCCGTATCTCGTAACCGTCTCATCGGGAACACCAATGATATCGTTGTACACACGACCATCCGACACTACGATCAGCTTAGCTCCCTTGGAGTGGACTCTTCCTATGGTGCGGCTAAGCCACGCGAGCCGGCGAATTGCTCGCGTTTCGCCTTCGTCAGGCAAATTGCCAATCACCTTATCAACCTGGTTCGGAGATTTAAAAGGGAATGCAGGCAATACAAGCTCTAGTGACTGATTGGCGGCTAAGACCCGCCGAATCCTTTCGCTGAAAGCCGCACGCGTTGACCAGCTTGTCTCCTCGGTGACACCTTTGAGCCGAATGTGGTTCAGGATGTCGGCGATCCGCTCAGTCTTGCGATGGATAAAGCAAGTCAGGACTAAAACTTGCGCCCTTGTGTTGCAGGGGGACTTCAGAATTTGGAGTAGGCTCTGATTGTGGGTGAGCAGTATCGAAAGGATTCATAAAAGGAACCACGTGATTAAAGTATGTTTTGCGAATGGCCAAAGGAGTTGTCAAACGACAAGATTCCAGAGCTCTCGCATTGGGTAGGTCCTCATGAGAGGACCAAACCCGGCAGAGAAGTTTAAAGGACGGCTTTTGTTATGTAAGGGAATGGGTGTCTGCTACGCTCGCTAGGCGCAATATAAGAGATTTTTGAAATAGCAGAAATTTGTGGTTCGCATGTGATGATTCCCAAGAGACCACAATTTAAACTTTCTCGCTGTGTTATTCAAGGAAAATCTCGATCTTCTCCCGCGGCTGCTTTGCCGCGCTCTACTAACGAGGGCTATTTCAAGTCGCAAGTTATGGGTGATCTAGGTGGCAATAAAACGCCACGTGCTACGGCGAGAGATCATGCGGCACCGCGAGGACGCGGCGCCCTACCTAGATGCTTCGCTAATGGGTAGGGCGCGCTGTCCTCAGCGCGCCGAAAGATCTGCTAGCCCCTACCAAATGGTTTCAATTTGCCACCATGGGGCAGGTCGGAAGATCATGCGGCACCGCGAGGACGCGGCGCCCTACCTAGGGAACCTCTGAAAAACTTACCTCTGGTCTGTTGTGGTGAAATTTTCATCAAGGAATTCACCACAGAGGACACGAAGGTACACAGGGTTCCCTAGATGCCTCGCCAATGGGTAGGGCGCGCTGTCCTCAGCGTGTCGAACAACAACGATAACATCCGAGGAGACGGCATACTTGCCACCGCCGACGCGAGACGTCCCTATGGGACAGGACTTTCATCACCGAGAATCACCCGCGCCGCATCCACGATAGTCCGAAGATTCGGAGCGACATACAGCACCGGTTGAAGATGCGTCGTGTCAAAAGTTCTATTTATTATCTCCTCTACATCGAATTTTCTTAGTTCCGGTTTGCCTCCGAGGACGTTTTTCGTCTCTTGAATGGAAGATAAGATCCCCGCGCCCAGAATGCGAAGCTGCCCTTGTTCTTCCACAAGACCGAACTCAACAGAAAACCAATAGAACCTCACAATACGGTCAAGTTTCTCCGGCGACGCTCCGCGAGCGGCCGTTCCAATCCGTTCAATGAGCTGAGCATAGTCCGCATTCATCAGTGGTGGCACATGCCCGATCACGTCATGAATGATATCTGGTTCGGGTGTATACTGAGGCTGAGCGTGGTGACGAAGGAACTGCGTGCACGGCATTATTCGCTCCGCCCAGTACTCAAAGTAAATCTTGCCATGGAGGAGTCCCTCTGCGGGCACAAGCCTCACACCCGTAGTTTTGCTGAGGTGTGGCTCGAGACGCGAAAGTTGTGGGATCTCTCCTGAGCTTAGACCTAAGGCTCGTTTCCCCTCCATAAAAAGACTAGAAGCGCATCGGTGGTGCAGCTCGTCGAGTTCTAGGTACGTTTCCCTCCAAAGAAGAGCTTCGGCTGGCGTGTATTCAAGCACCGGTGACGCGATTTCTCTAAGGCGGTGCTCCCGCGCGAGGTAGAAAAACATGCGCCTCCTTCTCAGGTAGGCGGTGTCGTTAAGTCCGGGATGATTTGTAGGAAGATTAAGTTCTTCGCTTTCTCGTACTTCAGAATTAATTTTGTCCATCGAGTCCATGTGTAATCCGCGATTTTCTCGACTAGGAGCCAACTCGCGCTCATCCGACCAGAACTGCATGTCTCCCTTTCTAAGGGAAAGGCACACGGCAGGTTTGAGCCTCAAGGCTTATAACCAAGGTGGTGAAAAGTTTAGAGGTCTATGCGGGCAAACAAGATTATTCCACTCTGAGGAGTGGATATGAGGAAGGGAGATATGAACGCAGGGCGGCCATGTCGCTATCCAACCAGATTGATGCATGCCTGTCAAAGAATTTATGTGGACCTGGAACGGACGTGTCTATGCGGAATGCGATCCCCCCAGAGTTTGGGAATTTGGCCGTAGTCTAACTCGCAGCATGGGATAACAAAGAAATAAGACTGCTCCACAAAGAAGTGGCCAGCTACCTAAAAGAGAAAAAGTTGCTATCCACGAGGCTTCTTTGAGTAGGTGTATCTTTCGAAGGAGCGCCCCGGGAGAATTGGGAAGTTCTTCAATTCGGCCTTCGGCAAGGCTAAAGGACATCTGGGTGTGAATAAACCCGAGAAAAACTCCGCATGCTGCTGACCAGTCAGTGATGCGAGCGCCGCCAAGGTAGGCGATTAGTGAAAGAACCATGATAACACCAAGCGCTTCCCATACAACGATTCTGCTTGTCATACTAAAACCCTTTTCAAACCTTATCATGACTACCTCGTGCTCTCTGGTCTCTTCTCCAAAGTCACATGGCTTTCATGGTCGGGGCGTGAGCCCGGAGCACTCGTTGCTTTCGTAGTGCCCCTGGTGCGTGGCGGCGCCTTTAAATGCAACGCTCAGCCAGTTTCCCGAAGTATAGTTCGAAGAAAAGAAGCCTCTTGATTCTAAGAATTTTCCTTGCAGCACAGGACTCGCGCCGCTCTCGTGATTCCCAGAGCCTCTGGGTTTGTCTGGTATTTCATTGGATTAGACAGCCTTAGTGAGGGAAAAGGCCTGCCTCTTCCTATAATAATCGGCCAGGAACGCCTATTCTAAAAAACGCAAAAAATTAGCGTTTTTGGAGCACCCCTGTCCGTTGGTCCGACATAAGTATGGGTAGATTACTTTTTGATGAGGATTTTATGGTTATTCGCCCGTTTGTCTTCTTGTGTGGGGCTATGGTTCTTTTGGGCCAGTCTTTGGAGGCCCAAGCACACAAATCAAGAATCGAGTGCACGCTTGTTGGCACCTATGCTGAGGGCAAAAAAGCAGGGCCACGTAGTACTGCTCTCACCAAGTCCCAAATTGAGAAGAGACTTAATAAACTTCAAAAAAACAAGCGACTTTCCCCCGCAATAAGAAGGAAAGAAATTCGCGCGCTACGACAAGCTCTTGCCTTGTGTCCTACGAAAACAGCCCCCGTGCCTACTCCTGAAGCTGCTCCTCCCGAAGTTGTGCCACCAGAGGTGGTCGCCTCTCGGTACTCAACCTGTTTCGACGGAATCGATAACGATTCGGACGGAGTGATAGATGCGAATGATTTTGACTGTAGTGGTCCGAATCAGAGTGAGGCTGCCGGGTTAGTGCCTTCGATGCAAAAAGATCACAAGGGATTTACGGTAGTGCATCCTTCCCCAGACTCTCTCATTGTTCATGTCAGTACGAGCGGCAGCGATGCTCACTCGAATCCCACCGAACTCACACCTTTTCGAACCCTGCGCCGCGCCCATGATTTTGTTCGAGCGAGGCAAGCACTCACCGGGACTCCTGATCTTATTCTTCTCAAGCGTGGGGATGTGTGGGTCAATGAGATGATTGGTGACGAGTATGGGCAATTTAGTTTAAGCGGACGCTCTGCTACTGAGCCTCTCGTAGTGTCTAGTTATGGATCCTCGCCCCAGCGACCTAGAATAGATAATACCAATGGCGGTGGGATAATCATGACGCTTGGTGTTCCCACAAGAAATGTGGTTTTGATGGGCCTAGAGCTCCGTCAAATTGACCGTCAGTGGTTTGAAGGCGGAACTGCCATTCGTATTCTGAGTGAGTCTTCAGACGTGCTGGCCGAAGACTTAAAGATATCCGGATTCGGAGGTGCGTTTGCAGTTCAGCAGTATGTGGGTCCAATCTCTCGTTTCTCTCTGCGCCGCTCCGTCATTTCCGATCAATGGTCGAACTTGGGCCATGCACAAGGGATGTACACAAGCGGGGTTGATGGACTCCTGCTTGAAGACAATGTGTGGGTGAGGAACGGTTGGAGACCTGGTGCGGTCGTAGTTCCATTGGTTAGTGCGGCCTGGGATCCTCAGACTCGCATCCTCTCTCAAAGCGGAGCAGCATGGGCTGGGCCGGGGACGAGTTATGAGAGTGTGCAGGCAGACGACACTATCGAGATTATCGAGGGACTGATTACGACCAGTGCTATCACAAGTTCCCAGGCCATGAATTCAGTTTACGAATTCAGTGGTGGTAGCGAACTGAGCGCACAGGATGGGGCTTATGTGAATCGTTTGGTAAAGCTTATTCAGGGGCAGTCCACTCAGCTCAAGCGAGTAGTTTCCTATGACGGGGCCAATAGAAGATTTCGAGTGGAGGGGGGCTTCGATGCCGTTCCGAGTGCCTCCGACCAGTTCGAAATTCATGTTGCTGCGCTCGCGAGAGTCGAGGCAATTGTCTCTCCCCATGCGATTCGACTGGCACCTGGCACTCTGGGAGATGTCCCCGTGACTGGGGTGAAGAGCGGGGAAGGATTTCGTCCCACTATCTACAATAGAAGTATGTATCTCTCGTCTGGAACAGGAAATACACGAGTGATTGGAAATGTGGATGTGCTCGGCGCTTCCGGAGGTATTCAAGCGCGGCGAGGATGCAGCGACTGTTCTCGTAATGTCATGATTGAGGCTCCCGCTTCAATTAGTCTGGGACATGCGGGTAATCAGCTTGGCTCGCAAGTGTCAGGAGTGGTGCGTCAGAATTTGATCCTCGGTGCGCGGGACGTCAATGCGAATCATCCCTTAGGCTGGGGCATTACCGTCACGGGAAGCACGCGCTACCGCACGGTAGGGGGAGAATCCGTGCGTGAGTGCGCGACTTCTGCCTCTGATATTCTTGTGCAAGACAACATTATTGCTCACAATCGATCTGCTACGGGCAACCTTCGTGCGCTCGTGACAGGTCCCTGTGTAGTTGACACGCAATTTGACTCAAACTTGGTATACGACTGGTCTACCGCCTCAGGGGCGGGGGCAGCTATCTCGCCTGATCCTACCATCTTTGGAATTCGCGCGATTAGCTACACGAACAACCAGTTTCAGCAGCCACGAGGTGGGAGGGCAGTCGCGATTGATACGACCCCAGCTATTTTGATGGACGCGTTCATCTTTCGAGACAATAGAATTTGGAGCGGACCCAATGACTACCCGATGTATGCTTTCAACACTCCGCTGAATTTTTCGGAGTGGGTTGAGCGTACCGGATACGGCCAAGATATGTTTTATCAAGTTGAATATCCGGCTCCGAACCGAAATGTGGATACCTATATGACGCATTTAGGAATTGGAGGCGGGATTGAAATGTACGTAGATAACCTGTTGGGGCAGTCGAAAGTGGGCTGGGACGAGCGTTTCAGCGCAGATGCAATCAACAATTACGTGCGTGAGGGATTTGGGCAGGGGCCGGTAACTCGTTAAAGAAGGGGTCTTGCGGTGCTTATCGCCTGAATCTTTTGCGGCCCCAAAAGGCTGCGAGAGATTCAGGCCAAATGAGCGCTTGAATCAGGACGTTATTTCACTTGAGTCGCAGGCAGTCTCATCAAAGCACCCTTGCCACCTCCTGCCTCGTTCAATACCCTAAAGGCGCAATATTTTTGCGTCGATAGGGATGTATGGGTGCAGAGTCTTTAGCAGGGTGCCTCGAATTGGTCCTCAGGCCATTGGCGCGGCTTTTTCTCCAAAAAGGACTCGCATTTCAGGAGTTCTCGGAGATTGCCAAAAGAGCCTTTGTGCATGCGGCCAAAGAGGAATTCGAGAAAGACGGGGTTAAAGTAAACCCCAGCCGCATTATGGCAGCCACGGGGCTTCATAGGGCGGAGGTTAATAGGCTGCTTGAGCCTTCGCCTCATGATGAAGATGCCGCGCTTGGTCTCATAGGAAAGCTTGTGGGGCACTGGGAGCAAGACCCTCAGTACTCGACCAGAAGGGGGCCGCGGCGTCTTACGGTGTCGGGAGAAAAGGGGAGCTTTGAAGCTCTCGTACGCGCGGTGAATACGCATGTAACCCCAGGAACCATACTATTCCAGCTCGAACGCTTAGGAATGGTGACTATTAAGCAGGACTACGTTCATTTAGTTCGCCCAGTAGAGCAGCTAAGAAGCGATCCCCAAAAGCTTTTTGGGCTTTGCGCTCGAGACCTTTCCACCTTGCTGCGAATTACTGAACAGAACTTAACGAGCTCGGATGCCACGCCACATCTGCATCTAAGAACGGAGTATGACAACATTTACGCAGACAAGATTCCGCATATTCGAGCGTGGCTTCTACGAGAAGGTAGTAGGTTTCATAAGAAAATTCGGGATTTCGTCTCCGAGTTTGATGCTGATGTGAACCCAGACCCCGCGAGGTTGTCCCAGGCAGGACGTTCGGTAGTGCTGGGAAGCTTTGGTTTCAGTGAGGACTGAAGCAAGAGTGAATCTACGGGCGATAAGGGGTTATGAAACGTCGCGCGTGCCGCTCACAGTTAGGATCTTCACTTGTCGAAGCCACGCTGCTTCTTGCCGGCGGTACGCTCCTTGTGGTTGCGGCGCTTAGTAGTTTTTGCGACACGGTATCTTTCAAATACGTAGTTGCCGCGCGCGCTTTGTCTGAAAGTGAAACACTTCCCGAGGCGCAGCATCAGATCCTTGATGGCGGTGGCACCTGGCAGGGTGGGGAGGCGCCAGCGTGGTATACTGATTGGCTTCGCCGAATCAATAATCGAGTGAGGACTCAGGCCGCTCCCACGTCGCCGCCCTAAAGAACTAATTCCGAGCGGTCAGAGATTCGTGGGCAGAGAGCAGTACGGCACGTAACGTCTCAAATCCGATACAAGCATCCGTCACAGAGACTTTTGGATCGAGGGGGCCAGCTTTGAGGAGCTGCTTGCCTGGCTCCAGGTTTGCCTCGAGCATGAGTCCCCTTAGGCTGCGCACGCGGGTCTCTGTGGGGTCGCAGAGCCGCTCAATGCAATGTTGAAAAACTAAGGGTTGGCGCAAATAGTCGCGCTCAGAATTGCCGTGAGAGCAGTCCACCACTATCGCATCTAAGAGGCTCAGGCCAGTAATTCGGCTACGCTCAGATATTTCCGCTTGCGCAGCACTAATGTCGTGGGGGCTATAGTTAGAGCGATTGAGACCGCCTCGCAGAACAATGTGGGCAAGGGAGTTGCCATTGGACATGACTTGCAGGGGGCAGCCGTCTGGATCGGCAAGAACAGCGGGCTGAGGACTCGCCGCCGCATGAATTGAGTCTACTGCAATTTTCAGGTCGCCACTTGTTGGGTTCTTAAAGCCAACCGGAAGCTTAAAGAGACTCGCCATTTGCCTGTGGACTTGACTCTCGGTGGTGCGAGCTCCGATCGTGAGATATGAAAGGGCGTCAATGAAATAGAGCTGTAATGCAGGATCAAGGGCCTCTGCCGCCATCGGAACACCTAGGTCCGCGCAGGAGGCGAAGAAGGTTCGAAGCTGCGTAATTGCGCCTGCCATGTCCGGTGCGCCGGTGACATCTGGCTGATGGACAAATCCTTTCCATCCGACTGAGGAGCGTGGTTTCTCGAACATGCCGCGCATTACAAGGAGCATGGAACTAGAGACTTCTCGTTGGAGCTCAGCAAAGCGCTCAGCAAACGTAGTTGCGGCTTGTAGGTCATGTAGCGAGCAGGGGCCGGCAATAACCAATAGCCGGGAGTCCTTTCCAGTAAGAATTGATTCTATGTCTCTTCGGAATATGGCGATGTGTTCTGAGGCGCGCGCAGTGAGGGGCGCCTTTGCTACGGCTTCTCGTACGGTTGGCAAACACTGAGCTGATGAGAGGGAAAGCGAGTCTCGAAGCCCAGCGAGCACTTCAGAGTTACTTCCTGCTAGAATTCCCGTGCGCGCAGAAGGAAAGATAAGTCTTCTTTCGGCCGGAGTCCCTGGCTGGGCTCCCGGAATCCCGGGCTGTGGCTGGTTCATGAGTCTACTGCAAGAACAACTTCGTTATGAGACCACGTAAGCGAAGAGGAGCAGGAGCTTATCTCAGGATTTCCTCAAGAGGAATAGGAAGTGCGCCAGCTTGAAGGCAGCTTTTGCTGCTAGGGCGCGGTAGTTGAGCGTGGAGGCGGGCGGCAACCATTGACGGGTGATCGCATGGCCCTCTTAGAAATAAAAGGGGTAGCGGTAGCTGCGCAAACAAAGACCCCCGCTAGGATGTTTCCATCCTAGCGGGGGTCTTTTGGCAGAGGCTGGAACCGGCGCATCATGGCACATGCCTATGAGCGTCGGTCCAGCTACTTAGCAGCCGATGCTTACATCATGCCGCCCATTCCGCCCATTCCAGCGCCTGGGGCGCCGTGTGAATGCTCTTCCTTTTCCTTAGGAAGCTCAGAAATCACTGCTTCGGTGGTGAGCATGAGCCCAGCCACAGATGCTGCGTTCTGAAGAGCCGTACGAACCACCTTTACGGGGTCGATAACACCAGCCTTCACAAGATCTTCGTACTGAAGAGTCGAGGCGTTGAATCCGAATCCGCCCTTCTCAGCGCGAACTCTGTTCACCACTACTGCTGGCTCGGCGCCTGCGTTCTCAGCGATGGTGCGAAGAGGTGCCTCGCACGCATTGCGGATGATGCGGACTCCGAAACGTTGCTCTTCGTCGTCAATCTTGAGCTTCTCGAGCTTCTCGATTGCGCGGATAAGGGCAACTCCACCGCCAGGAACAATGCCTTCTTCCACGGCAGCGCGGGTCGCATGAAGTGCATCTTCAACGCGAGCCTTCTTCTCTTTCATCTCAACTTCGGTGGCGGCTCCAACATGGATGACCGCAACACCGCCGACGAGCTTCGCAAGACGCTCTTGGAGCTTCTCACGATCGTAGTCAGAGGAGGTGGCGTCGATCTGAGCACGAATCTGCTCAACGCGTGCCTTGATGTCGTCCTTCTTGCCGTTTCCATCGATGATGGTGCAGTTGTCTTTGTCGACCACTACGCGCTTCGCACGTCCGAGGTCAGTCAGGGTCACGCTCTCAAGCTTGATGCCGAGATCTTCCGTGACGCACTTTCCGCCGGTGAGGATAGCAATATCCTCAAGCATCGCCTTACGACGATCGCCGAATCCAGGAGCCTTGACCGCACAAACTTGGAGCGTGCCACGGATCTTGTTCACGACGAGAGTTGCAAGCGCCTCGCCCTCTAGTTCCTCAGCAATGATGAGGAGAGGACGTCCGGACTTCGCAACCTGCTCAAGAACAGGGAGGAGATCCTTCATCGCTGAGATCTTCTTCTCGTTGATGAGGATGTAAGGATTCTCGATCTCTGCTTCCATGCGGTCAGGGTTAGTGACGAAGTAAGGAGAGAGGTATCCGCGGTCGAACTGCATTCCCTCAACTACCTCAAGGGTAGTCTCGAGGCCCTTGGCTTCTTCAACCGTGATAACGCCTTCCTTGCCTACCTTCTCCATGGCTTCAGCAATGATCTCGCCGATCTCAGTGTCTGAGTTAGCGGAGATAGAACCAACTTGTGCAATTTCTTTCTTGCCCTTGGTTGGGGTGCTCATGCCACGAAGGCTTTCGGTTACTTCTCGCACCGCGATGTCGATACCGCGCTTCAAGGACATAGGATCGTGGCCGGCAGCAACAAGCTTCAAGCCTTCGGTGAAGATTGCAGCGGCAAGTACCGTTGCAGTCGTCGTTCCGTCGCCTGCGACGTCAGAGGTCTTTGACGCAACTTCCTTAACGAGCTGAGCACCGATGTTCTCAAGCTTGTCCTGGAGGTCGATCTCTTTAGCTACGGTTACGCCGTCTTTGGTGACAGTGGGCGCGCCAAAGCTCTTCTCGATAACTACGTTACGACCACGGGGTCCCATTGTTACGCGAACTGCATCAGAGAGGATTTTAACGCCGCGGAGGATTTGCTCGCGGGCATCCATCTCAAAAGTGACTTTCTTAGCCATGATTATGTTTCCTTACTTAGTTTCTAAAACAAAACGAAGATAAAATACTGAAGTACTCACTCTAAGGGGTTAGCCCCCAACAGGAGTTAGCCCTCGACGATTCCGAGCACATCCTCTTCACGCATGATGAGGAGCTCGTTGCCATCAATCTTGATCTCAGTGCCGGAATACTTTCCGAAGAGGATCTTATCACCGGCTTTTACATCAAGAGTTTGCACGGTGCCGTCGTCGCGAACGCGGCCCTTGCCAACGGCTACCACACGACCTTGCTGTGGCTTCTCTTTCGCGGTGTCAGGGATGTAGAGTCCGCCTGCGGTCTTTGCTTCTCCGTCGAGGCGCTCGACGATGAGGCGGTCATGCAGAGGTCGAATCTTGGACTTATTGCTTGCCATCTTAACTTTTCTCCTTAAAAACTCATGAGCTCGTTCGAGCTCGTCTTGCGAAGCGCTCTTGGAGTCCTAGCTCTTGTGGTTCTTGCTCTGCCCGAATCCTGCTCCTTCGGTACCTTACCTAGGGAGCAATGGAACTTGGGGAGCGAGACCTTAGGGGCCAGGCGAAAATCCAAGTGCACGTGATACCTTTTGAAACGAAGCCTAAAGGCCCGCTGCGCGAGCGGCGGTTATATGCTTCAAAGGCGCCTAACGTATGCGCATCGCGGAGAAGAAATACAAGGGCAGGGGCGCATCTTTTTTTGAAGAAGTTCAGGGGGTTTAAAGTTGCCCCTAATTGCTTGAAACGATTTGATAAAAGTGACATGGTGGGGTAACTACTCGAGGACTTCATGGCGGCGTCTTTTTTCGCTTCTGATATGCGCCCATATCTTTCAGGACCCAAGGCGGTCGGTGTCATTGCCCTTTCGGCCCCCAGCGAAGCAGCTCGGTTTGCAAAGGGCGTCGCCTATCTGGAGTCGCAAGGTGTTCAAGTTCGAGTGGCGCTCGACCCTAGTGCCGCTTACGGGAAAAAGGACCACTTATTTTCAAGCGATACTCCGCAGCGCAGGGCGCAGGCGCTTGTCGATTTTGCGCGCGATCCATCGATAGGAGTGATTCTTGCCGCTCGCGGGGCCTATGGGGCCATGGAGATGATGCCCTTTTTGGACTTTGAGGCCCTTAAACAATTTCCTAAACCTTTGATTGGCTTCTCGGATACTACCGCTCTCTTGGTGGCGCTGCTTGATAAATCAGGTTGGCCCACAATTCATGGCCCCTCCCTAGAGTCGGCCTTTAGTAAGGCGGGAGAAAGTCAGGATCATCGCGCGAGTGCCGAAGCGCTCATTGGGCTTCTTAAGGAGGGCAAGGTTCCCTTAGAGGGAGCTTCCGTCTCTCTCCTTGGCGCTCCAAAGTTAGGGCATGTGCGCGGCATAGCGACGGGAGGAAACCTCACGCTCCTAGCGAGCCTTGTGGGCACTCCCTATCAGCCTTCGCTCGCGGGCAAGATTTTATTCCTTGAGGATGTCTCCGTAAAACCCTATGCCGTTCATCGCTTGCTGCTTCAGATGAAGCTGGCTGATATGTTCAAAGGACTCGCGGGCGTCGCTCTCGGCGATTTTACTGGCTGCGTCCACGACAAGGGCCTTGGGCCTGATCTCGACCAGGTCTTGCTCGATATTTTTTCCTCCCTTGGCGTGCCGGTCTTTCGTAGACTAAGCGCAGGACATATTCCTCTTAATATTCCGCTGCCTTTTGGGGTGCCGGTAGGGGTGCAGTTTGATGGCTCCGGACATGGGAAGCTCTCGTTTTCATAAGTGACTATAGAGGTTGGCATGGCTCAAAAGATTCGTGTGGGAGTTATCTTTGGCGGCAAGTCGGCGGAGCATGAGGTTTCTGTCCGTTCTGCCCGTAATATTATTGCTGCCCTTGATAAGACCAAGTACGAGGCCGTGTTAGTCGGGATTGACCGAGAAGGGCGCTGGCATTTAGGCAATGAAGGCCGCCTCATGCTTGCTCCTGGTCAGCCAACTGTGGATGCCATTAGTGACAAGGACAACGTCATGCTTGCTCCTGCAGTTAAATCAGGAAGCGGCTCAGTTGTTACCGCGGGGAGTGCCGCGCCTTTAGCCAATCTTGATGTCGTGTTTCCCGTCTTGCATGGGCCAAATGGGGAAGATGGCACTATGCAGGGGCTCCTTAAGCTCGCGGGCATTCCTTTTGTCGGGCCAAGTGTTCTTGGGTCCGCCGTAGGGATGGATAAAGACGTAATGAAGCGCCTTATGCGCGACGCGGGGATTCCGATTGGCCGTTTTGAAGTTCTCCATGCTCGGGATAGGTCGTCCTGGAGTCCCGAGGCGCTTCTTAAGTCTTTGGGATCGCCGGTCTTTGTGAAACCTGCGAACATGGGTTCTTCGGTTGGGATTCGCAAAGCTTCGACCGCGCAGGAGCTCCAGTCCGCGGTAGATTTTGCCTTCTTGTTTGATCGTAAAGTGATAATTGAGGCCTTTATAAAAGGTCGCGAGATTGAGTGTGCTGTTCTTGGGAATGACACTCCTAAGGCCTCCCTTCCAGGTGAGATTATCGCGGGTCATCAGCACGATTTTTATTCCTATGAAGCAAAATACGTAGATTGCGAAGGGCAGCGTATCGAAATTCCCGCCAAGCTTCCCAAGGGAGTCGCTGAGGAGATTCAAGCTCTCGCAGTGAAGGTGTTTCAGGTGCTTTGTTGTGAGGGAATGAGCCGAGTCGATTTCTTCTATACGGAAGACGGGCGCATCTTGGTGAATGAAATCAATACCATCCCAGGATTTACCAACATCAGCATGTACCCGATGATGTGGAAGGCCTCTGGGGTAGAGTACTCCGAGCTCATTGGTAAGCTTATCGAATTAGCTCTTGAGCGACATAAAGCCGAGTCGGCGCTTGTGGTGGCCCCAGCCTCGGCGTAATGCTCATCTAAAGGATTCTCCGAAAAACTCTCCTCTGTGTACCTCCGTGTCCTCTGTGGTGAATTCCTTCATGAAAATTTCACCACAGAGGACACGGAGGTACACAGAGGTGTGTTAAGAATGAAGGTTTTTCAGAGTTTCTCAAGAATCTTTGGAAGGTTCACGTTCGCCTGAGATCGTGCAGTGGGAAGTGCTCAGCCTGAAGTACTCGGAGGCGAGTTTTCCACAGGTTCCCTGACACCTCAGTGACTATTGGTCTTCCGTTGGAATTTCCTTAGAAAGTTCCGTATACTCACCGCTTCTCTGGAGTAGGCCCCTATGCAAACCGCCGAGTCACTTTTTGGTGATATGTTTTCTGTCAAGGCAGAGTCAGATTCGACACGCACGGGGCCGTCGCGCGCCCAGACACAGTGGGCGAACTCAGAATTTAGTCCGGTAGTAGAGTGCGTTGAGCAGGCAATCAAAGACGGCGCTACTCCAGGCGCCGTGCTCCTTGTTGCACAGGGGGGGCGTGTCCTCATGCAGGAGGCCTTTGGTTCGCGAACCCCACGCTCCGCAAAGTTCCCGGATCCTCAGCCGATGAGTGAGGAGACGGTTTTTGATATCGCCTCGGTAACGAGTTCGGTAATTACGACAACCTTGGCCATGAAGTTGGTCGAGGCAGGGATGTTCTCACTTGAAGATAGAGTCTGTCGCTACGCGCAGTCGTTCGGAGTCCTCGGTAAGTCCGGGATAACCATTGGTCACCTGCTGAATCACTCCTCAAGTTTGCCGGCGTGGATGCCTTTTTTTGAGGACCTTCTGCGGGAAAATGCGGGAGCGCGCCGCGGAATTATTACGAGCCGCGGTGCGAGGGACTATGTGTTCCAGGCAATGAATAGGCTGCAGGTAAAGCCATCAGCCATCGGTGCCAAACAGGTATATAGCGACTTAGGGATGATGCTCCTTGGGCATCTCATTGAGCAATTAACGGGTGTTGGTCTCGAGAAAGCCGCGCACCGTTTGATATTCCAGCCGCTCGGCATGAAGAGCACTAGTTTCGTTGACCTCTCGATGATTAAACGCCGAGGGATTCACCCCGTTACTGATCTTATCGCTCCCACAGAAGACTGCCCTTGGAGAGAGCGTGTTCTTTGCGGAGAGGTGCACGATGATAATGCCTGGGCTATGGGCGGCATTGCCGGGCACAGCGGCATATTCTCGACTGTTCGTGATTTGCACGTGCTTTGCCGCGAGTTGCTACGCTCGGTGCGCGGTGAAAGCGAGTTTATCGCGGCCCCTGTGGTGCGTATGTTCTGGAAGGGCGCAGGAGATTACGCTGAAGGCTGGCGCTACGGATGGGATAGCGCGAGTAGAGAGAACGGCGTCGCAGAGATTGGATTTTCTAACCATGCCGTGGGCCACCACGGATTTACGGGATGCTCGGTCTGGCTTGACCCGGCCCTCGATCTAGAAATTATTCTGCTTTCTAATCGTGTGTGCCCAAGCAGAAATAATAAGAAGTTTCTCGCGGTGAGACCCGAGATTCATAAGCGCATCCTTACCGCACTCGAGAAGGGAGCTCGCCATGTGGGATAGATTAGAAGCCGTAGAGCGGCGCTATGAAGAAATTGGAGCCCTTCTTTCCTCGCCAGACGTAATCAAGAACCGCGAACTTTTCTCAAAGTACTCAAGAGAGCATAAAGAACTCTCCGAGGTCGTCGCGACCCTTCGTGCCTATCGCAAAGCCAAGGACGAGCTTCAGGGTAGTAAGGACATGATCGCAAAAGAGAGCGATCCCGAGATGATTGCGGTTGCAAAGGAGGAGGCTGCTCTTCTTGGAAGGGAGCTTCAGGGGCTTGAAGAGCGCTTAAAACTTGCCCTGATTCCTAAAGACCCCAATGACCACAAGAATGTCATTATGGAAATTCGCGCCGGAGCAGGCGGCGATGAAGCGGGTATATTTGCAGGCGAACTTTTCCGCGCCTATATGCGCTATTGTCAGCTGCGTGGCTGGAAGGTCGAAATGATGCAGGCCTCGGATGCTCCTGCTGGCGGATACAAGGAAATTATCGCCACGATTACAGGCGAAGGAGCTTACAGCCGTCTTAAGTATGAGCGAGGAGTGCACCGGGTGCAGCGAGTGCCGCAGACTGAGGCGCAGGGTCGTATTCATACCTCAACTATCACAGTCGCCGTTTTGCCTGAGGCAGAAGAAGTCGATGTGAAGATTGAAGATAAAGATCTGCGCATAGACGTCTATCGCGCGGGTGGTCCCGGAGGTCAGAGCGTAAACACGACCGATTCTGCGGTGCGTATTACCCACTTGCCGACAGGGCTCGTTGTCGCGATGCAGGATGAAAAATCTCAGCATAAGAACCGAGATAAAGGACTTAGAGTTCTACGCTCTCGCCTGCTTGAGATGAAGATTGCCGAGCAAGATGCGAAGCGGGCCGCGGATCGTAAGGGCCAAGTAGGAAGCGGCGACCGATCAGAAAAAATTCGAACCTATAACTTTCCTCAGAGCCGTGTCACCGACCACCGCATTGGTCTTTCCGTGTACGCGTTGGCGGAAGTGGTGAACGGAGATCTTGATCAGCTTATTGATCCGCTCATTGCGTACTTTCAGGCTGAAGCACTACAAGAGGGGCGTGGGGGAGAGACGGCGGTTAATTAGGGAACTGCTGAAGGAGTGTTTAAGAAGAACAACCACTAAGACCACAGAGACCACTAAGAAAGCGGGGCTCGATAATTGCTTGCCATTGTAGGTACCGGTGCCTTCAATTAGGACATGAAAGAAACCGAAACGATTGCTGCAGGCAGGCTTTTGTTCGCTGGGGAATGGCTGCGAGGTCTCTGGCCGCAGGGTCTCTTTCTCCCGGGGCGAGCCGCTTCATAGAGGCGCTTACCGTTAAGGGGCTGGGTGTGGGCGCTTCGGGAGCAAGCCTAGGGCGCTCTAACTCCCCATGTTTTTAAATGCGCGTAGAACACGGTAAGTGCTCCTCTTTCAATTAATACTAAAACGTCAAGAACTCCCTCATACTGAACGATAAGAATTCGTAGGCCTTTTAGCACGTAAGCCGCCAAACACTTATGGCTCAATTCTATGAAAGCACGCCAAGTTTTCTTTCCGTATTGTTCGGAGTCTTCCTCACAAAATGGCTTATCAATAAGTTCCTTCTCGCAAGGCATGTCACAAATTCCATAAAGATAATGGAACTACAAAATGAGCTCCTCCTAATTCCCGCCACCAAATTAGAGAACGGTCCCCTCCCTCAGTCTTTATTAAGATTTATAAAGAAACACGCTGCGGCTCTCAAAGACAACGCCTTTAGGGAAGGTTTTACTACGCAGAGCTTAAAACTAAAGTTAGGCGGTGCCGACACAATATCAAAAGTTTTTCTTGCATCAGATTCCCTTAGCGTTGTCGTCTTCACTCATTGCCGAACTAAAAGATATCTAAACTCCCTTTCGATCTATTTGCCATTCCCGCGCTTCACCGGGCGAACCGAATTAGCACTCGCCATCCAATCAAGCTTTAAAGATAAAACAGTTTTGCTGACCATAAACACCGCTGGGACTTTCCTATCGAACATTGACGAGCTCTACTTGCAAGCAAATCCCACGTGGAGGGACTTTGGTTCGATGTGGGACATCCACCGAAATGCTTTGAAGCTTCTTCAAGAGAAAGAGAAGGTCATTGCCATTTCTGTTACTGACTTCCCGTCTTTCGCCTATGCAGAGGAATGCGTGCGTGCGGCCCTTCTTAGAAAAAACCAGGCACGCCTTCATCTTCTTCGCGCCAATGAGCTTAGTGCATTTTCAAAAGATGCCCTTGCTCCCCAAAAAACCGAGATAGAGTAGCGCCTGAGAAGTGGGGCGGGGCGACTTGTTGGGGTCGCCCCGCGGTTTTTCAGTGTTGAACCTTCCTTTCGATCGAGAACAGCCATGTGGAGAGGACGAAGGGGGCGGTTAGTGCGGGCCAGCCGAGGGCGCTGAATCCCATGGTGAAGAGCACTGCTGTTAGGGCTCCTCCCACCGAGCGCCATGCGTGGCGATTCGCACTCATGAGCACAAACACGGTCAGTGCAGCATTGAATCCGAATAATCCCGCGTCCACTGCTGAAGCCGCCTGTCCAAAGCTGAGTCCGAATGCAGCTCCGAGCGCTGCTCCGACGAGAAGCCACAAGCTTCGCGTCCCGCAGCTGCAAGCCACTCCCACTACGAACAGAAGCCCGCTAAGAGCGGTGCCCTGAAACATGATCTGACCCACGCCGGTAAAGGGCGCGAGAAGAGGCAAATCTGGGATTAGGCTAAGCCAGGCTTTGTGGCTTGCTGCTGAAGCATGAAGCGCCGTTCCAGCGAAGTAGATCAGCCAAGTCGCTACAACAAATGGGGCGGTATAACTTCTCATGCCTCTTTGAAGCATGGACCACTGAATCACGCTTGAGAGCACCGCTCCCACCGCTAAAAGTCCGGTGCTTAGCGGAGTCCATCCGAAGAAGAACACCACTGCAATGCCCACGAGCACACCGTTTTACCCGTACAATCCGTCTTCTACCTTTCCTTTCTGCTTCTCGAGCATGATTCCAGTGATTGTGCTGATCACAAGACCAGCCAGCGCGCCGAGAGTCATAGAGGGCGAGCACGCGAGCAACCCCGCGGCGAAAAAGATCGCACACGCCAAGGATCGCTGCAGGATTACTTGTGATAATCCGTATCCAAAAAGCATGGGCACGTGAGCTCTCCTTCCTTTACCCCCAAATGCAAGAGAGTACTCTCTCCGAGTCCGATAAATCGTCAAGCACAAAGTCCGCGCCCGCTGCGGTAAGGTCTTGGTGCGGAATTCCGCCCGTGGCAACCGCGATAACTCGGAACTCATTCGCCTTTGCCGCTTGGATATCAAATACGGTGTCGCCGAGGACGACTACCTCGGAAGGCGAGAATTGTTCGCCGTGGAGGGTGCATGCGCGTTCCAAGGCAGTTCGCATAAACGAGGCTCGCTCAGGATGGTCTGAGGCATATCCGCCGAATTCAAAATAGGATTCGAGCCCTGCTCTTCTTAGTTTTAGGCGAGCGGTAGATTCGAGATTGCCTGTTTGAACACCTAGGTACGCGTCCTCGTGCGAAGCGAGGGTACGGACGAGTTCAGGCACGCCCGGTAGTATGCGGAATCCAATGCTTCTTTCTATCTCCCCTTTGAAGTGCTCAACAAAGCGCTCGTTAAATTGTACATGTTCGAGAGGGGTAGGGGGCCGGCCGAGAGTCGCCTGGGCTGCAAGTTCAAGAATCAAAGGATCCGTGCGGCCCCTTAGGTCAGGGGCAAAATCATTGGGCAAGGCTCCCAGCGTTTCGTTCAGAGCGCGAAGAAAGGAAGCCCTGCTTGCTCCTCCTGCGTGGAGCATGGTGCCGTCGATGTCAAAAAGTACTACGCGTGCCATGCTGGAAACTTACGACCTGAAACGTAGCGGGTCAAACGAAAACCTGGGGGGCTTAGGGAACCTCTGAAAAACCTAAAAATCGCGCTTCTTCTGTCCCGTTTTTCCTCCGCGTACCCCGCTCCGCCAAAGCTGCGCCGCGGCCGCACTTAAGCCTGGCTCGGCGCAGCCGTAAGGCGTAGACGACTCCTCGTTATTCAATAGTTTTCAAGTAACGCGGAGGACGCTGAGTACGCGGAGGAGGAGTTTTTCAGAGGCTCCTTAGGTAACCTGAGGTCGCATGCTTCATAAAAAGAATCATTTTGGCTTCAGCAGGCCCTTAATATCTCCTTGAAAAGGCTCAATCTCAATTCTGCGTTCCTCGTCGTTAGAACCAATCGAGGTCTTAGGTCGCTTAGTAACGAGAGGCTCATTTTGTTTGGGAACACTCAAAATCGGGGCTGTCAGCGCACTCTCTCCTTGCTGAGATTCGTCTTCCTGTACTGCGGAGTTCTTCTGGACCGACCAACTGCTTCTTTCTCTTAACCAAGCGCGATATCTTTGGAATGTCCAGCACCCGGAGTCGGCCCCCGTCTCAAGGCAGGTAACGAGTTTAAACGGCTCACGCGCGCGGATGTGAGCACGTGCGGCTGCGGTAGGGCGCAAAATCTCACATTCGGGCACCAAGATTTTGGCACTCTCCTGGTATACTAAGCGCTGCACAATCACTCCGCGTAGACAGTCCGCCAACTGCACCGCAACCGAGTGCTGAATCTCTGGGGCGAAGGCGCCAACAATTCGCTCTACCGCCTCTGAGGTACTCCCGGAGTGCAAGGTCACCATTACCAGATGTCCAGTCTCGGCAGCTGTGAGAACGAGCCGAATCGTTTCGGGATCGCGCATCTCCCCAACCACCAATACATCCGGGTCTTCGCGCAGCGAGTCGAGGATCGCTTGAGAAAACGAGGGTGAATCGCGACCTATTTCACGTTGCCGAATGTAGGCTCGGCGAGGTTTGATAAAATACTCGATCGGACTCTCTAAGGTTATAATGTGCCGCGGTTCAGAAACATTGATCTCATTTACGAGCGCCGCGAGTGTCGAAGATTTGCCGCTGCCGGTGGGCCCACTTATGACGACCAAGCCATGCTCTAAATGGCAAAAGTCCAGCAAAGAAGGATGTAGATTCAAGACTTCAAGGGAGAGGTTTGCGGTGTGCAACAAGCGGACGGCAAATCCGATCCCGCGCATGGTGCGAAAAATATTAATACGGCAGCGCTGTCCTGCAATTACGTGGGAAAGGTCATAGGAGCCGCGTTTGACGAGCTCTGCCCAGCGGTCATCTCCAAGCAAGCTGCGTGCTTGCTCGAGGAGCACCTCACGAGAGAGCAGCCCCTCCTGTATCTGAATCGTTCCATTGAGGCGGAAGGCAGGCGGCAGTCCCGGTTCCAGATGCAAGTCGCTGGCTCCTAGGCTTTTTGCTTGAGTGATAAGGTTTTGTAGAAACATAGATGCCTCCTCGAGCCGTCATCCTTCACGGGAGTTCTTCGGGCCCCTGAGAGAAGACGATTAGGAGTATATCCCGTAGAGAATTCTACCACTACATCTTGTGTTGGTAGTGGGGCACATTCCTAGCCCTACGCCGCCTTCTTTTTCCTCTCCGCAATCGCATCGGAGAGAAATAGCGTAGTTATCGCCTGGTCTTCGCTTTCACAGAACGCCCTCTCTCATCTCGATGCCGGCCTCGCCGTACTGATCCGAACCTACTCCTTTCGAACATGAACCCCACCATCAGTACTCTTCCCTCGGTAACATTCTATTTGACTCATGTCGGTGTCTGGCCGAAAGCCCAAGTAACGTAGCCTCGTCTCAATTCTATCCATACCAATTCAGAAGAATCAGAGAGGTCGGTAGCTTTTAAAGCAGCGGATCTCTTCCCTAACGGTGGCTAAGGACATGTTTAACCAGAGATCGTTCAGAGTTTTGGGCGCGTCGGCCGCAGTAGCGGGCGCTGTGTGGAGTGGGGGTTGTGATCAGAGCTCGCCGCCTGCCGGGCAGTCCCCCGCATCAGCCCCTTCACCGTGGCCGGTTGGCGTTGAACAATCCATAATGGACGCAGTTCTGCGTACAAAAGACTTTTACAAGCGTCAATCGACTGCAAAGGGAGTGTCAGCCGAGGAAGTGCTCGCCAAAATCAATGAACTTCAGGAAGGTCTCTTCCGCGCGCTCCCTGGTCGAAAGTTTGATCGACCGATGGATGTCGCCTCTCTAAGGGGGAGTCTAGACCTGTTGCAACGTGAGTACCTTCCTCTGGGATATTTTGTCGATGTAGGAGTCGATTTCGCCAATAGTAAATATTACCTATCGGTGGAGATCTTGAAATTGAGCGATCTGCCTCTCGAATTCGAGCAAAAAACTTTTGTTGCAGGAGAGTTCCGATTCCCTGTGCCGGAAGGCGTTCAGGCCCGAGCGATCGAAAAACATCTGTGCGATCGGTACGAGCGTACGGCTGGAAATTTGGCTACAGGCAAGGAGCTAGTTCCCCTGGGCGTCTTTGAACGCAGCGTCAACTTAGTTCTCGTCTCTCCTCAAGTGGCTCGAGACATAGCCATCCATTTGGGCGTTGATTCGGAAAGAATTGTTAAGACAGCGCTACTAAATGAGCTCGGGCATGCGGCATTGCATCCTTTTCTTGATCCGCTGCAAGAGCAGGCCGAAAGCGCCGACCCTACGGGAGCAGCGAATGGCAAGGGGAAGCCACTTAATTTTAAGCAGATAAATGAAGCTTTTTCCGACTATGTCTCAATACGGTACGGTCCCGATCTTGTACTCATGCTTCATCAGCTTGCCGAGCCCTCGACCGAGTCTTACCAATTTTCTTATGAGCTCATGCAGAAGGGTGTCGCTGCGGTACTTCAGGCTGGTCCCGCTGTAGTTGACTTGAGTAAGATCGATCGTTCGAACGGTAGCACGGCGACTCTCACGCTCAACAAGTATCTGCTGGAAAATCCCGCCCGGGTGGAGCGTGTGCGCGCGATCATTGCTACTACTTATGAGCAGCATCTAGTCCAGATATTTGGAGCATTGAAAGATGCGAACTAAGCCTAAGGCTTCACGTTCTCTTGCTTTGCGAATTGAAATTCACAGACGAGGTAGCCCTGCTGGTCATGACCAACGTCCCGCGATTCTGATAAGGTAGTTGGGGTGGACAAATCCGTGATACCAATATGTGGTCCGTGTAACTATTTCCTCCGAGAGTTGGGTACATGAGATTTTGGAAACAGAACTACAAGGTTCTTGGAGCCGCTCCAACGCTACAACTATTGAACACTCAACTATCTGATTTTCATCATAAAACTTCATAGCCAACGGGATGCCGCCCTCTGCAGCAGATGGTGATTTGCTCATGAAATCCCACATTTAATGCTTATCAATCGTTAACCGCTCTATAAAGCTGATAAATATCCCGATTCACCAATGAGCAACTCTTTGATCTTTGCCCGGGTACCCCCGCGCTACATCGAAGGTGTGCGGAGGTGTGTGGTGGTGTTTCTGTGGCTGTAAGTATTGGCTCGAATATCTCGTCGTTGACCGCACAGCGTAAGCTGTCGGCTACGACGAATGATCTCAGCCGAGTCTACGAGCGGTTATCCTCCGGTCTAAGAATCAATCGCGCCTCTGACGATGCCGCTGGACTCGCTGTAAGTTCAACTCTCAATTCAGAACAACGCGTGTTTGGTGCTGCGCTAAGAAATATAAACGATGGGATCTCCGTGATCTCGATCATGAGCGCCGCTCTCGACGGACAATCGCATATCCTGGGGCGATTGTCGGAGCTCGCTGAACAATCAGCCAATGGCAGTCTTTCCTCGGCCCAGCGCAGTACTTTGCAAGCAGAGTATGCGCAATTAGTGAAAGAGTTTGGTCGCACCGGTGACACGACTACCTTTAATGGGCTCGATCTTTTGCGTGGTAATCGAGGCAATCTGAGCGGTGGGATCAATATTCAAGCGGGTATACGCGGCGATGCAAACTCGAGGATCGGGCTCGCAGGGGTCGATCTCGCGACGCTCTCAGGGACCGTTGATGTCAGTTCGCTGACATACGACTTTAATGGCGATGGCAATCAGAATAACTTCGACTTCGATCTCTTCGCAGAAGGTGGGACCGAAGCGGAGTTGCGAGCGGGGTTCGGTAATAACGTAGTATTTCTAGATGGAAGCCACACTGCGAGCGGCAGGAACGTGGCAGTGGTTCTGTTAAAAAGTAAAGTCGATAATACGATAGGAGTCTTCGCTATTGAACAACAAGTCGATGGAGACTACGTTGGTGATTTTTTCACCTATCTGGATGCAGCCGATTTCGACACGATCGGTAGTGGCGCGATCTCGTACGACCCTGGTTCGGGGGTTGTTACGTCTGTAAATCCCATAACAACTTACAGCGCCGACGGCGGCAGCGCGCTGCTTACCGACTTCTCTGGATTTCTTTTCCAAGATAATTCTCAGTCGGGCTCCACCGCGATTGAGTTTACCGGGGTTGATACGGTGACGAATGCTCGAAATGCACTTGATGTGGTGAGGAATAAAATAGCTGAACTCGGTTTAATTCGTGGAACCATTGGTGCAACGGAGAGTCGATTCTTGGTCGCACTTAATCTGGTTGCTCAGGCTAAAGAAACGCGTAGGGCGGCTGAATCAAGAATTATGGATGCGGATCTCGGAGCGGATTCGGCGGAGCTTGTGAGAAAGCAGATCTTGCAGCAATCGGGCGCTGCAATTCTAGCTCAGGCGAACCAGACCCCGACTATTGCGCTTACGCTGCTGAGGTAGAGAGGGGAATTGCAACTACTGCCAGTCTCCGATCATTCTGCGAAAGTTGGAGTTTCTCCATGTGGAAGAAGACAAGGTGTATGCCGATAGGGCCTACGTCAATGCCGCGCGCAAAAAGTAGTACGAGACCGAAGGAGGCAAATGGCGGGTCTCTCGCAAAGCAGAACCAGGACACCCCTCTCTCTGCGTGACAAGTTATGGAGTCGCGCTCAAAGCAGAGTGCGTGCTTTTGGGGAGCACCTGGTTCACGTTCTTAAATGCCTCTGGCGTCATACTAAGGTTCGTTACCGAGGACTTTTTAAGAGCACCTATCAGCTCTTTTCGCTCTGTGCTTTGGCCAACGTTTTTCGGCTCAGGCACAAGCTTGCCGTTGCTTAACTTTCTACCCCCAGAACGAGGTACTTTCTTAAACTTACCGCTCAAATTGCCTCACTGAAGCTTTCATCCGTAGGGGAATCGCTGAAAAATCCGTGAGCGGGTGCGTGCTGCGCTCAGCTCAACGGGTTTTTCAGAGATTCCCTATCTCGCTGCTCTCTTTGCCTTAGAATCGATAGTCCGTTGAGTTTGTAGCTTCTATGTTGGACAAAGAGGGTAGCGAGATGGGCGAGGTTCTAGACAAAAGGCCTAACGTAATATCCGTGGGTGAAGGGCTGTTCCCAAACTATAAAACCTACCAGCGATACCTATGCCCGGAATGAGCGCCGCGGGCTAAATGGCGTGCGAGAAATCACACGTTTCCCCCGCATCACTATTGCCCTATAGCGGGCGGTGTAAGATCCGGCCTTTTGTTTCTTGAAGGCAACTTGATTGCGCTTTGACAGTTTCTTTTGTTCGTCTCTGTCTCCGCGCCGCTTAATTCTTACATCGTAAACCACGGTCTTGCGTCTTGCGCCTTCGGCCCGCGGGGAGTCTCCTTCGTTTTCTAACATTGCAACGAGAGCCTCCTCAGGTGCCGAGAATTGCTGGACTGAGACCGTGATGGTGCGGCTATTGGGACGCCCCGAGACCACGACATCGGGAGGGACTTCAATGGTGGTGTCGGAGGTCACCGCAGGGGAGGATATGGTGATTGGGACTGTGTAGACATCCCGAGAAGAGTCCGCAATGCCCTCAGCCACAAGATTTGAGGCGGAAGAGAGAAAACTCATTACTCCGCTTGTTCCACTAAAACCCTGAGGGGCGAACGAGCCCGAAGTGCATTCGCCATTAGCTTCACTTCCGTCAAAACCTCTTCCAATCCTGGTTATGGAGCCAGTTGTCATGTCCTTAAAATACACATCGGTAATACTGCTGGTGTCGTCAGATGCTAAATTCGTAGCGAATGAGGCGAAGGTTACAAAGCGCCCATCGGGGCTAATTGAGCTGTCAAACGCAGCACCGTTCGCGACTTCGCCCGTGCTTAATTGATCCACGCGTTCGCTTGTTCCGGTAGCAATGTCGTAGCGAACTACGATCTGAAGGTGAGAAGGATTTCCGCCCACAATATTCGAAGCATTCGTAATATAGCTCACGTAACGTCCGCTAAAGCTAATCGAAGGGAAAATACTGCCATCGTCTCCCTCGACCCCGTCAGCGCCTTTGCTGATAAGGGAAATACTCGCAGTTTGTCGGTCGTAAAGATAAATCTGCTGTGCCGAGGAAACGATTCCGGGGACAAGGTTGGTTGCGAGAGATTGAAACGCAATGTAACGACCGTCGCCGCTAATGCTCGGAGCCAGGCTCCGTCCGTTAGGCTCCGCTCCGCCAACCCCTGAGGTAATGCTTTCAAAGGTAACGGCGTTTCGTGGGTCAGTCGCTGAGCTGATTTTTGATAGATCGAAGATCGAGAGGTAAATGTCCGCAACTCCATTGGTATCGGCAGTACGTAAGTTCGTCGCATCGGAAGGGTAGGCAACCACAAGCTGCTTCTTCGCCTCAACTAGCGCAACTGCTGGCTGTGCGCTGCGGTCATTTGCTTCAGCAAGACCTCCGGAATCGATGTCTTTCGAGAACGAGGCGAGGTAGGTCTTCCCAGTCTTTGGCAGTCGCACAAAAATATCGGCGACATCGTTACCATCGGTAAGTCCTGTCACAAGATTCGTTGAGCTTGAAACGAACGCTACGGCAAAAGATCCGTCTGAAGCCACCGCACTGATGGCAGGGTCTTGTGAGCCAGCATTGCCAAGCACTCCTTGGTCATCAACGCCAATTGCGGAAACCGCTCCCGAAGTGAGGTCTTTAAGAATCACGTCTCTGGAAAAGTTCGAATCCCCTGCGATCACGTCTGTGGCATTGGTGTCGTAAGCGACGTAGCCGCCATTGGCCGGTTGACGCGGAATGAAAGCAACGCCCTGGGAGAGGCCCCCGGAGGAGTTCACACTAATTTTAGTTATCGTGCCCACCGTGACAAGCGCGTAAGCGAGAGCGCTCCCCAAGAAAATAGAGGTAAGTGCGAGCGAGGTATTCACGAGTCGGGACATGAGGCCTCCGGACAGAATTACACAAGGTTAGGGGCTGCCCTTTCGGGCCTGAGCGAGAGGCTAGCCTAGGAGTGTGTCCCGTAGAAACATAAATCCTCATTTTGGACACAATCCGTAGGGGGGGCTGTCCCGTTGCCACCACAACATGTAGTGGTAGAATTTTTCTACGGGACAGACTCCTAGGGGCGTGTTCCATAGAAGCAGAAATATTAGCTACGGGCACAGTCACTCAGATCCTCGCTACACGAAGTGGTGGAGAGAGGGTTCTGCGGGAGAGGCTCTACGGCTCATCTTTGGTGCAATTTGTGGGCACGTCCTAAGATTTCCTAGATCGGAAAGAAAGAGGGTCGTTTTAGCTTCGCTAGAGCACATGGGGGCGCTGATTCACCACAATAGGTACAGATATCTGAGGGCAAAGATGCCTGAAGGTATATTGGTTGTTGATTGGTGGGGGTTTTATGAAGTTTTTGAATCGCGCCGTAAAGGCGTCGTCCTCTCTGCGTGCGAATTCTCGCGCGTCTTCTCTAAAGATTAGTTTCTTTCCCAAAGTATCTCCTTTCCTTGCGCTTGCGCTCGTCTCGGGTGCAGCATTTTCAGCTTGCGATGCACATGCGCAGTCGATTGTAACCGACCCAGGCGCTCGTAAGGCTATAAGTAAAGTAAGCAAAAGAGTGGTCGCGCTTGAAGCAAGAGTAGCTCAAGTTGATGCACGCGCGCTTGTCCCAGGGCCTCAGGGACTGAAGGGAGACAAGGGAGACAAGGGAGACAAAGGAGATACGGGAGCTGCTGGTGCAGTGGGCGCCCAGGGTCCAGCAGGGGCTCGTGGTGCTCAGGGCGAGCGAGGGCTTCAAGGTATTCAAGGAGTTCCTGGTGCAATTGGCGCGCAGGGGGAGCAGGGTGCCGTGGGTCCTCAGGGTCCTGCCGGAGCCGTTGGCCCTCAAGGCTCTGCTGGTGCGATGGGCCCACAAGGTCCGACTGGTGCGGTAGGACCGCAAGGGGCATCAGGTGCCGTAGGCCCTCAAGGTGCAGTGGGTGCTACTGGTCCGCAGGGTCCGCAAGGCCCAGTTGGAGCGGTAGGGCCCCAAGGACCTGCAGGGCGAGTTGATGCAAATCTTCATAGCGCAGCAGCGGGACAGTGCGTGACTATCGATCTGCGTGAGATGTGCTCTGGGATCATGGGATGTAGCCTTAAGGCGCTGAGCACCGATGTTGCTGCAGTGCGGGTACTCGGCTTTGCTGGTGAGATGCGCTTTAGAACGGATGGTCAGCCCGTCAATTCGGCGCGGGCGAGTGTGGCTGCCGCGAATGAGGCGCTTATAGGCCAGGCGGGTGATGACAATAAGACCCTTTGGTCGCCCTCCAATCTCTTCTATATCCAGAATCATAGGTCAGGTTGCCCGAGCGGCTATGTTGCGCCGGCGCAGATCAACTCTGCTTCCGCAACAAGTCGCTATATTGACCCATTTGTGGTGACTCTAAGACCTCTTGCTGCGTGGAATGTATCCCTAAGGGTCGAGAAGAACTGAGACCGCTCATAAATAAAGAGCAAGAGTCTTGAGGATAATTGCTATGGGCCAGGGCGGGATTCCTCCCGCACTGGCCCGATTTTTTTGGATCGCTACGTTTAATTGGCCTCAAAGGTCTGTCATGATCGGCGCATGACGAGCATGAGAGAGTTAATTATTGAAGGCGAAAAGTCGTTGCTGAGCGCTTCCTCAAGCGCCCGTCTTGATGCCGAGCTACTGCTCTGTTTAGTTATTGGATGCGAGCGCCTAGGCCTGATTGCAAGGTCAAATGAATCTGTTCCTTCGGAAGCTGAGAGCCGCTTTAGAACCCTACTTGAGCGCCGTTCTCGGGGAGAGCCAGTTGCCTACCTTCTTGGTGAGCAAGAGTTTTATGGACTTAGGTTCGAGGTGTCTCCCGCAGTTTTAATCCCGCGTCCCGAAACAGAACTCTTAGTTGAGCAGGCCTTACTCGAGTTGACGCGCCGAGATTCACGGCGGCGTGTTCTCGATCTTGGTACCGGGTCCGGATGTGTGATTGTTTCCCTTGCTTCAGAACTTGTGCGTAGAGGGCTTCGAGCCGAGCTGACTGCGGTAGATAAAAGTGCAGATGCGCTTGCCGTTGCGAAGAGGAATGCTTCGCGTCATCCCGGCGGAGATGCGATTCGCTTCCTGCAAAGTAATTGGTTCTCTTCTTTAAGCGGCGAGGTTTTTGACCTTGTCGTCGGAAATCCACCGTACGTTGAAGAGGGCAGTCTCGAAGTATCTCGCGAAGTTCATTTCGAACCCGAAGCTGCTCTTTATTCGGGACCTCAAGGAACTGATGATATCCTGCGGATTTTAGCTGAAGCGCCTCGCTACTTGGCGCCTGGTGGGGTGGTGTTGCTTGAGTGCGGCTATCGTCAGGGGCGTGTCGCGTCGGACGAGCGTTTTGCCTCCGATTTCTCGGCGCGATCCGTAATCAAGGATCTTGCGGGGAAAGATCGAGTGCTGCGATTTGAGACTTAGTGTGGCGAGTTGCAAATTCTCTGAAGACTTGTAGGGAAACTTTAACGCGAAGGACGCCGAGAGCGCGAAGGTAACGACTCGACCTCCTTCGCGACCCTCGTGTCCTTCGCGTTACTCGAAAGGTCTTGAATAACGCGGAGCCGTCTGCGCTGAGTACGCGGAGAAAAAGCTGGACAGAAGAAGGTAAATTTCTAGCTTTTTCAGAGGTTCCCCAGGTAGGGCCGTGCCGAATCACTCGCTACGGGGCACCCGTGAGAGGTTGAGATTGCCCATGAGCGAGGTGGGTAACTAGAGGCCACGTGCTCGTGTGAGAGATCTTGCGGCACCCTGGGGACAGGGCGCCCTACCTTTGGAACTTCTGAAAAACTCACCTCGGTGGGCGGCGGGTGAGGGTACGTTTAATTCACCCGAATATTCTGAATCGCCCGCATAATAATTTCATTCGTGTTCTTGAGAAGAGTCATGAACCCCTCGTAGGCCCGCGAAGCGCGCTGGTACTTAAGCTCCACTGCTTTTCTCACGCCTTCCATAGACGGGATGCGCTCAAGGAGCGACTTCCCCTCGGTCTTGGTGTCAATAAGGTCAGTGAGTCCCCGCGCTTCGAGGTACTTGTAGCGCGTCTCGGCTGTTTCCGAGGCGCCCCATTCCCCCTTCGCATAAAGTTCAAGCAAGCCATCCTCGAGGTTCGTGAGATTATTGCCAATCTGAGCGCCGGTCTGCTCATCTTGATTCGCTCTCTCAAGCTGCGTTCTGACAAAATCGGAAATACTTCCTATGCTGCTGCTCATATCGCCTCCCGCTAAAATCTAGGCTACCGAATTGCAAGTCCCTGAATCGCGCGCATCATCATCTCATGCGCATTTTGCATGAGGCGCTGAAACGCCTCGTAGGTGCGCATTGCTCTGCGGTACTGAATTTCAAGTTTTGCGGTTTCGCCTTCCTTGGCTTTTGGGTTGCCAAGCGCTTCCATATACTTTTCTTCAATGGAGGAGAGAGTGTTCCCAATTTTAACCCCCATCTCTTCGTCCTTGCCGGTATCACGGAGGGATTTTCCAATTCGGGAGGCGAGGTCACTGGAGCTGGTCTTTACGTTTGTCATAAAAATCTCGAGCCTTTCGATTAAAGTTTTTGCCTTTGGCCTTTTGTTCTCGGAAAAACTCAGCGAAAGTTGCTTTGACTTGTTACAAAAGAGCGACTACCCTCCCAAGATTAGCGCTCGTGGAGAATCTAGGTGTCTGATTTTATTGAGATAAATGGCGGTATTCCCCTCCGGGGAACCGTTCGAATTGGCGGCGCAAAAAATGCTGCGCTCCCGATGCTTATTGCCTCTTTGCTTACGTCAGAGAGCGTAGAGTTTGAAAATGTCCCCAATCTTGAGGACGTCAATCTTACCCTTAATCTTCTCGAGCACTTCGGTGGGCGAGTCGAGTTTTTCGGGTCCCACGCCAAAGTGGCGGTACCACAGCTTGTGGCGACGGAGGCCAGTTATAGTTTGGTGAAGGCCTTGCGCGCTTCCTTCTGGGTTCTTGCTCCTGTCTTGGCCCGCGGGGGGGCCGCGCGGGTTGCTCTTCCCGGCGGAGATATTATTGGGGCTCGCCCGGTAGACATGCACCTAGCGGGACTTACGAGCATGGGGGCGGATCTCAAGCTGAAACACGGTACTGTGTTTGCCACTGCTCCCAAGGGCTTGCGGCCAGCCAAGATTTCCTTCCGCTTTCCTTCTGTGGGAGCGACGCACCAGATAATGATGGCTGCGGCGCTCACCCCGGGTACCACGACCATTCAGGGAGCGGCGAAAGAACCAGAGGTTGTGGCGCTTGCCGATCTGATTAATCAAATGGGTGGAGATATCGAAGGCGCGGGCACAGAGACAATTGCTATCCGCGGGAAGGAGCAGCTTGGAGGTGCCCGAGTACACTTGATTGGCGATCGTGTCGAAGCTGGAACCTATCTACTTGCCGGAGCCGCGACCGGGGGAGAGGTTCGGGCAGAGGGGATCACTCCTGCCTTTTTTGGAGAGTTCCTCTCCATTCTTGACCAGATGGGAGTGCAGGTGGATAGCGGAGCTGATTGGATTTCAGTTCGAGCAAGTCAGCCACTTAAGGCGGTCGATGTTTCCACCGGGCCTTTCCCGCAGTTTGCTACGGATCTTCAGGCGCCGCTCATGGCTGCGCTTTCTGTGGCGCGGGGAACTTCGCATATAGAAGAGAACGTTTTCGAAGGGCGTTATGGGCATGTCTCAGAACTCTGTCGAATGGGCGCCCATATTTCGGTAAGTGAGCGCACCGCCGTAATCGAAGGTGTCGAGCGTCTGGCTGGGGCGGAAGTTGAGGGCTTTGATATTCGAGCAGCGGCTGCCCTAGTCATCGCTGCGCTTGCGGCCGAGGGGGTGAGCTCTATTGGAGAGCCGCACCATTTGCGCCGAGGTTACGAGCGCCTTGAGCAAAAGCTTACCGGGTTAGGAGCTCGCATTCGCAATAAGACATCTGATGCAGAGGATTTCCTCTTCACGGGCTGCTAGGTGGTATGACTCAATTAAGTTTGAATATCACGCCCTGCGTTTCATACGGACCTGATCATTTTGTCGCGCACGAGGGGCTTAAGGAGGTGCTTCTTAGTACGCAGTGCTTCCTGAGTAGCGGGTTCCTGCGTGATACTCAAAATGAGAACCAAAAGTTTCAGATAGTTTTTGTCCAGGGCGGCGCAAGGACGGGTAAGACGCATTTTTCAATCTTCCTCAGTGATGTACTATCCAAAGCGGGCAGGTATCCTCATCTCATTGAGGCGACCAAGGACCTAAAGCTCAGTGAGGTGCTCCTCTCCCGCCAGGTGTCCGCGGCCGATGTTTTTATCATTGACGATGCGGAAGATTACCTCGCAGCCCTGCAGCCAGGAATGTCGGGAGATTTCGTGAGCTTTATTGAGGCGCTTCGAGTTAAGGGCGCAGGCGTGGTTCTTCTCAGTTCTGAACCGCTAGAGAGTTTCCCCTGTGACGAACACGTAAAGAGCAGGATCCTTCCTGGGGTAGGTCCTGTTATCAGTGCACCGCTTGAATCAGAGGTTCCTGAGATGCTCAAAGTCCTGGCCCGCCAAAGGGGCATTGCGCTTAGCGATCGGAAAGTAGAGTTCCTTGAAAGAAGGCTGCCAAGAGACATAGAGCAGCTAGAGGCGTACCTTGACCGGGTCCAGTACATTTCCCATGTAACCGGAAAACCAGTGAGATTTCCAATCCTTGGGGATGCTCTATAACGCTTGGTTAGCCTCAGCTTAAAGGCTGCTTCCCCTATCTCAGCTATCTTAAGTTTATGCCCCAGCACTGGGCCTTTTCCCTCCGATTTGCTAAGGTCCCGGACACGCTGATAGTTTTAACCCGTCTGCTTTAGGCAGGGTGTGGTTACGTAGTTGGGGACTTGGAGATAAGACGCATGAATAAGCGCCGAGTAGTTATCACCGGAATGGGGATGATTTGTCCTCTCGGAAACACCACACCTCAGGTTTGGGCAGCTGCTCAGGCTGGAGTATCTGGAATTGGTAAGATAACTCGTTTCGATGCCTCGCAATTTGCTACCCAGATTGTGGGTGAGGTTAAGGGTTTTGAGCCAACCAAGTTTCTTGAGACCAAGGAAGTTAAAAAACACGACCTGTTCTCTCAGTACGCTATCGCGGCGGGGCAAGAGGCGTGGGAAGACGCGGGGTTCCCCAATCCTCCTGCCGAAGGGCAGGTCACTGAGATTGGACCGTACAGCCCGACTCGAGTGGGATGTGTCCTAGGGATTGGCATTGGTGGCATGGGCATCTTTGAGAAATACCACCAAGCCTTTCTTGAGGGTGGTCCGCGAAAGATTTCGCCTTTTCTTGTTCCCGCGATGATTAGCAACCTGGGACCCGGTAATCTTGCCATTCGATTTGGCTTAAGAGGGGTGAATTTCACCGTTACGAGTGCCTGCACTTCTTCTACGCATGCGCTTGGAGAAGCTGCGCGCATGATTGCGATTGGTGCCCAGGACATGATGGTGACTGGCGGAGCGGAAGCTGCGGTTACGCCAATCGGAGTAGGGGGATTCTGTGCGATGAAGGCCCTTTCAACTCGCAATGAAGAGCCGACTAAGGCTTCGCGTCCTTTTGATCGCGACCGCGACGGATTTGTTCTTGGAGAAGGCGCGACGATTATTGTTCTCGAAGAATACGAGCACGCAAAACGCCGAGGGGCAAAGATATATTGTGAGGTTGCCGGTTACGGGGCCTCTTGCGATGCCTATCACATCACCGCTCCTTCGCCTGACGGCATGGGCGCCTTTATGTGTATGTCGGACGCTCTCAAGGACGCGGGCATGAAGCCTGAGGACGTGGGGTATGTGAATGCGCATGGCACCTCGACCCCGCATAATGATGTTACTGAATCCCTCGGTGTAAAGAAGGTCTTTGGTGACTGGGCTTATAAGGGCCTGCTCGTGAGCTCAACGAAGTCCATGACGGGGCATCTGCTCGGAGCCGCTGGCGCTATTGAAGCGGGTTTCTGCGCCCTTGCAATTCGTGACGGCGTTGTTCCCCCAACCATTAACCTAGATAATCCTGGCGAAGGTTGTGACCTTGATTTCGTTCCCCACAAAGCTCGTAAGGTAGATCTCAAAGCGGCGATGTCGAATTCATTTGGATTCGGTGGAACCAATGCTTCTGTGATTCTTAAGGCTTGCTGACGAATCGAGGAGCAGCTCTAAATCAGGCCCGGGGAACTTCCCGTAAGATTCCCCTTAGTGGTCTCTGTGGTCTTAGTGGTTGTCCATCGACTTTTTTTCAACCAATGAGGTTTTGGCTGCCTTTGTCCCTCTTGTAAGCGCCTATGTCTCCCAAGGACGACTTTCTTGATGAGCGTCAGCGGGCCGAGGATATACTCCTTGGCTCTCTTGGTTTTGCCGAGGAGGCGAAGATTGTTTTTGTTGAGCGCGCCGAAGTCGGCTACCGTGGAACCGGAGCGTTTACCGATGGGGAACGCTTTGAGTTTTCCTCCGAGGAGGAACTAGGGGAGCTCGAGGAATGGGCCCTCTCAATTCTTGTAAAAAAATGACGTATCCTTTGAGAGATAAACTGCCCGATCAAGAGGCGAAGAGGGAAGGGGATAGCCTGAAGACCTCGAGTCCAATCGCTCGGCAAGAGATAGACAAAAGTAGCGCGGTTCGCGCGCGTGCTGAAGAGAGGAACGTTGTGGCGCGCTTTCTTTATGTTTCTCTCGGGTGGTGCGCGCTTGGAGTGGGAGCGGTGGGCGTCGTCGTTCCACTTCTTCCTACGACCCCATTTATTTTGCTTGCCGCGCTTCTCTTTTCTAAGGGCTCGCCAGAACTTCACGAGTGGCTTCAGAACACGCGCCTGGCAGGGAGAATAATTCGGGATTGGGAAGCCCATGGCGTGATTCGCCTACGAGCCAAGGTCATCTCAACTGTAATGATGGTAGGGCTAATAAGTTATCCCCTGATATTTAAAGAGATGCCAATCGCCTTTAAATTCGTGGCGGTATTTACGATGGTGGGAGTACTTTCGTTTATTTGGACCAGGCCCTCTGCTCCCAGAGTTTAAGCTGCGTGAAGAGATGTGTAGAGATTGGCCTGTCCTTAGCTACCCCGTCCTGCTTAGCGCATGCCATGAGAGTAGAAAACAAAGTTAATCCATGGAGATCAATAAGGGAGTCGTGACGAAATAGTTCTCTTCCTACTTGAATGTTCGAGGAAACTCTGTGGATGGGGTTAAGAAGGGATTAGCGCGGAGACACGGAGACCGCGGAGGGGAGGTAGAATCGAGATTTTGCTCAGCTCTGTGCCTTAGCATAATTGCTAGTAATCCTGAACATTCGCAAACAAAATCCTGGTGAAACCTAGAAAGTTACAAATTTGCAGGCGA